>JAZGGH010000001.1:0-5063 GCA_036480335.1 Gammaproteobacteria bacterium
TGCTCGCCAGTGATCGAATAGGTCTGGATGTGCATATTGTCGCCCATTTTGCCGTGTCGATAAAATTCCGCCGGGCACTGGATGCCATCAACCCGGCGATGGCACCAAAATTTATTGACCCGATGCACCCAAACGCCATTTTCAAAATGCGCGACGTGATAGATAAAGGCGGAGTACTGGCCATACTCGGTGACCGCACTGGTATTGGTGATAAACAACTGCCAGTGAATTTCCTGAACAAACCAGCCATGCTGCCAGCAGGTCCTTATTTATTGGCCTCGATCCTGCACTGCCCGGTATTATGTTTTTTTGGTTTGCGGGTCAATCATTTTCAGTACGATACCTATGCGATAAAACTGGCAGACCGGATTGAATTGACGCGCGGGCGCCGCGAGGAAATGGCTCAAGTTTATGCCCAAAAATATGCTGACCTGCTCGCTGAAAAAGCCCGACAATATCCATACAACTGGTTTAATTTTTACGAATTCTGGAACCCTCCAACTGATACAAGATCATGAGTGTCATTATTACTCACGAAATTCCTTTCCATGATGTAGATAGTCTGAATATTGTCTGGCACGGGCACTATTACAAGTATTTTGAACTCGCTCGTACTGCGCTTTATCGCTCAGTCAATTTTGATATTGATGACATGGAAAAACTGGGGCATACCTTTCCAGTTATCGAGTCGCATTGCCGTTATACGGCATCGCTCAAATATGGGCAGAAAATAAATATTTCAGCCTGCTTCAGTGAATGGGAATACTACCTGCTGATCCACTATAAAATAAGTTGTCAGGAAAAGGATCAACGTCTGGCCTACGGTCACACCAAGCAAGCGGTCTGTAACCTGACTGGCAATTTACTCAAACAAGTTCCACAGTCGATTAAACATGTCATTCAGACTTAACATTCTTTTTTCGGTTTGGATGGTAGTACTCACACCCGTCCTGGCGAGCGCCGAAGATACGTTCGATATTGTACTTGAGCGTTTACAGTTCAAAGAAAGCCAGCATTTCCACTACCAGGAAACCCGGCACCTGGCTTTACTCACCCAGCCCTGGGTTGCTACCGGTGAACTGTTTATTACACCTGAAGGTATGATTATCGCTCAGCAATCACCTACCTCGATACTGACAAAAATCACTGAGAACAAGCTGAAATACTTCGATGACGAACGTGATGTCAGACGTTCCATTCATTTAAAACGACCCTTCGATGTGCCAGGTATGGCGCCTTTTTTACAGATGCTCTTTCGCGATAAGCAACAGAGCAGTCCTGAAGAACATTACAACATCTCTTTTAGCCTGGAACAGGAACGCTGGTTACTTGTACTGAGTCCCAGACTGGCAGATAGAAATAAAATCAAAGCAATGACGTTATCAGGTTCACAAGGCAAAGGGCCGGATTTTCTCAACCTGGAATATACAGATGGTGACCAGACAGAATGGAAACTTTCACTGCTTACCCACGGTCACGATGTCGCCAATATTCTGCAAAAGGCGCTCGATAAAATAAACGAGGAAGACGATTTTGAGGATTAGGAGGCTGTCCGGGAATAGAAGCCACCCGGATGGCAAACAAAAATCTCCCGAAGCAGTCTGGTTTATTTTTGTTACAGCCTGTCTCGTCGTGTTGGCGATCTGGACAACTGAACTTCGTACTAATATCGGGGATTTCTTTTTCCCTGGGGACAACACTGATAGCGGATTTCTCGCTGGCCAGATTCAGTCTGAAGAATTTTCCCGGCGCTACCTGATCAGCATTAATCACACCGGCATAGCAGACACAACTGCCACTAAATTTACCGGTAAGCTGATTTTGCAACTAGGAAAAGTGAATGGTGTTAAACGAGTCTGGCGCGCACAATTCGATGATGATGACATGGGACGTTTACTGGATAGTTACCAGGGACAGCAAATCCACCTGTTTTCACTCACACCCGAAAAGGATTTCTCGGCGCTTTTCAGACCTGAAGGTCTAGCAACCCAGGCACGCACTGTAAAAAAAGCTTTGCTTGGCCCCGATCCAATGCGCACTAAATCCATTCTTGAACACGACCCAATGTTACTAACACTCAATTGGTTCAAGAAAATTGACAGGCAATTCAACCATCCAAACATCACGGCCGGTTACACGTCCTTTTTTCTTGAAACGGAAAGCTCCGGGTTAAATACAAATGCACAGTCAGCTATCCAGAAAAACCTGCAAAAAATCTTTACGCAAGTCAATGCCGACTTTAATCAAGCTTTCTCGATCGACTATACCGGGGTACCCGCGTTCGCTGTTAAAATACGCAATCAATCTATAAAAGACGTTAGCCGTATCAGCACACTATCAATGGCAGCCGTAGTAGTGCTTTCGCTTTTAGTCTTCCGTTCCTGGCGCGCGCTACTCTGTACGGCGCTGATGTTGGCCGCAACCGTTGCAGTCGCCGTCCTCATTACACAACTGATTTTTGATCACATCCATGGACTCACGATGGCGCTGGGTACAACCCTAGTCGGCGTATGCATCGATTATTTTATTCACAGCATGGTGCATGCGGGCAACAAAACAGGCAAACAGAGGAAACAGGCGATTCGTAAAATTTGGCCAACCTTGATAACAGGCGGCGTCACCACTGTAATCGGTTACATCGCCCTGAGCATTAGCGGATTTCCTGGCCTGCAACAAGTTGCTGTGTTCACTGGTAGCGGCATCATTACTGCACTGATACTTTCAAGGTTTGTGTTACCCGGTCTTATGGAGCTGCTCAACGTTGCTATCATGCCTGCCATTAACCTGAAAAGTTTCCTCAAAATAGCTACAAATTGTGGACTACGCTATGGCGTATTAGTAATGATTGTCGTTACTGCAATCATTGGCATCCCCAAAATCAACTGGGGCAATGACCTTAATTTGATGACCCCCGAAATAGAAAAATTAAAAGCAAAAGACATCGCGATTCGTTCCCGTATGACCAGCCTGCAGCCGGGCCGGTTTATTTTGATTGAAGGCAGTACAACTGAACAGGCACTAAAAACCAGTGAATCACTACTGCCAGTACTTAACAAATTACAGGCACAGGGAAATCTACAAACCTTTTACCCACCTTATCCGTGGCTTGCCTCCCAACAGCTCCAGTCAAGAAATCAACAGGCGTGGGACGCCGGACTCACACCAGATATCCTACAAAGCTGGGAGGCTGAACTGACCAATACCGGACTCAATACTGCCGCCCTCCCCCCTATTAAAAATAATTCAGCACCCATTCTTGATCTTGATCGAGTACGAGACTCACCCGCCTGGCTGTTGATTTCACGTCAGTTTATGTTGTTACCCGATAAAACTACCATTGCTATCTGGCTCGGCAAACACGATCCCGAATCGATCAGGTCTGCCCTGGCAAATATCCCAAACAGCCGATATTACAGTCAGAAAGAAAGCATCGAACAACTCACCATGGCTTATCGCAACAAAGCCCAATTTATGCTAATCCTGGGAATTCTCGCAATTTTTGTAATTCTACTTATACGTTATCGATCATTCACATCAGCGTTACGTGCCCTGCTACCTGCTGCATTTGCACTCCTGATACTGCTCGGTATCTGGGGCCTGTCAGGCTCGCCGATGGGAATGCTGCATTTAATCGGATTATTACTTACTGCTGCAGTGTGCGTAGATTACGGGATATTTTTTATAGAGAATAAAAGCGATAACACCACGCTAACGTTTCAAGCGATCACCGTTTCTGCACTGACAACCTCGGTAGCCTTCGCCTGCCTCGGAGCGGCAGAAAATCCTGCGCTACACGCTTTGGCATGGACAGTGGCGCCCGGTGTACTGGCTGGTTTTTTACTTTGCCCGCTAGTTTTACGGAAAAATAATCAAGGCCAGGGAGGCTATCTTAATAAATAAATGGAATAAACATTTTTGTCTTTTTAATATAGCTTTTATAGGCCTCACCAAAAAATAATGCATTCTCCTTTTCTTCAGTTTTTACAGCCATGTAAATTAAAAGAGTTGTAGCCACCGCTGCCGCCAAACCATAGGAGGTAATATGTTTAAGGAATGCACCCCAGGTGAGGAAAATCAATGAACTGTACATAGGGTGTCGGATGTATTTATAAACACCGTCACTGACTAAATTTTCTGTATTCTCAAAATTATAATTTTCTGGGCTTTTATTTTTTTTTCTTATTCCACCCATTGTTTTTAATTGTCGATATCCAGTCAGTACAAACAGGATCGATATCATCAGTAAAATATCTGATATAGCCCGCAAGGGGTTAGATAAGCTGTCCACCCAGTAGGGTGCGCTAATCAGGATAACAATTAGCATCCCCTCAAAAGCGAAAAACCGGTAAAAACCATGATGCCTGAGATTTTTTAGTGAACGCCACGAGACCAGAATCAGTGGGATAGAAAGTAGAAAAAATAATACAATCTTATTGAAATACCAGGTATCAAACATTAGCTTTTATTTTTTCAGCGCTGAATAGCGCAACCTTATGTCATAGCACCATCAATTGATATTGACTGCCCGGAAATATAACCCGCTGCATCGGAGGCTAGAAAATCAACCAGCGCGGCAACTTCATCAACTGTACCTGCTCGTTGCATCGGCACGATTCGCTTAATATCATTCTTGGCAAATTCAAGGTCATGAATCCTGCCCTCAATAATGCCTGGGGCTACGCAATTGACAGATATATTCCGCGATGCCAGCTCGAGAGCAAGTGATTTACTCGCACCGAATACACCGGCTTTTGCACCAGAATAATTGGCCTGACCACGGTTACCCTTGACCGCGCTAACTGAAGTAATGTTAATAATCCGCCCCCAGCGGGTTGATATCATAGGCATTAACAAAGGTTTTGTTACGTAGTAAAAACCGTTTAGCGAAACATCAACAACTTCTTTCCAGACGTTGCTGCTCATACCTGCCATGGGTGCATCCTTGTAAATACCGGCATTGTTAATGAGTATCTGGATGGGGCCAGATTCCAGCAATTGACTGACTTTTTCCTGGCATTGTTGTTCGTTACTAACATCAAAGCAGGTGACTTCAGCAGACCCGC
>JAZGGH010000002.1:0-9772 GCA_036480335.1 Gammaproteobacteria bacterium
GGTGCAGCTGGCGTACACGAAGCTGTTTATTCATTACTCATGATGGAAAATGATTTTCTCTGCGCATCGGTCAATATCGAGGAACTGGATCCCGCCGCTGAAGGCTTTCCAATAGTTCGCGAACACAGAGATAACGTCGGACTGAAGACTATTATGTCCAACAGTTTTGGCTTTGGCGGCACAAATGCCACGTTGATTCTCCAACGCTATAAGGGTTAGATAGTTAAAAGCATGACTGCAATATTCGTGTAGGTTGGGTTAGCGCTAGCGTAACCCAACGGCTTCGACACTTTCCGTGTTGCGCTATCGCATTCCGACCTAGCATTGCTCTTATAGCACAGCTTAACTACTACCATTCAAACCTGTTAATATAAACGCTATGCTGCAACGCATATTCCTCTTACTCTGTATTTTATGTACACCACTGATTGGACACTGTGCCAAGCACATCACCATTGGTGTCGTCACCGATGGTGAAATAGCAAAGCTTGCACAGGCTCGGCAACTTTTTATTGGTGAACTCGAAACCCTGACAACTGGTGAATTCGATGTCCGTTTACCAGACAGCAAGCAACTCCAGGGTAACTGGTCCATCGAGAGCATCAAAACCGCGCTTAACCAGCTGCAAAATGACCCTTCCGTCGACATGGTGCTGGCGCTGGGTTTTGTCAGTAGCCATATAGCCGCAACCGGGATCAATTTAAAAAAACCGACCTTTGCACCACTGGTTATTGACGCCAACCTGTTTGGCCTGCCGCGCAAAGGTGATACCAGTGGTAAACGCTATTTAAGCTATCTCACCGAAGAAGTAAAATTTACTGATGACCTGCACACCTTTTCCAATATCGTAAAATTCAAACACCTGGGTCTGGTCGTCGACGAGACAATTTTTCAGTCCGTCCCTGATTTAGCGAAACGCTCTATCCAATGGGCAAAAGAGAATGGACTATCGTTAAGCTTTATTCTTAACACGGCAAAAGACGAAGATCTTGCCGCAAAAATACCGGAAACAACCGAAGCCGTCATGGTCGCTGCACTGCCACGTTTATCGCCAGCAGGCCGACAACGTTTTATCCAGCAGTTAATTATTAAAAATATTCCCAGTTATAGCCTGATTGGCACGACTGCCGTCGAGCAAGGCATGCTCGCTGCAGAAGCACCGGATTCAGACTGGCAGCGCCTGGCGCGGCGCAACGCACTCAACATGCAGGCTGTCATGCTCGGAGAAAAGGCACGTAATCAGTCGGTTTCGTTCACTTCTAAACGGCAACTCACTATTAATATGGCAACAGCTCGCATGCTGGAAATATATCCACCTTTTGAAATACTCAATCAGGCTGCCTTGCTCAATCAATACCAGATCACCAGTGATACCCGTTGGTCCTTGTCCACTGTGGCCGCCGAAGCGCTGCAGCAAAATCTTGATATCCAGGCTGACCAGCTAGGCGTCGATGCAGGTAACGAACAGGTTAGAGAAGCGCGCTCCACACTGTTGCCACAACTAAATGCTGCCATAAATACCGTACAACTGGATGATGACAGCCAAAATGTACAAAACGGGTTCGCCGCAGAAAGATCGACCAGCGGCACGCTCAGCGCAAGCCAGATACTTTATTCCGAATCAGCCCGATCTAATCTGGATGTACAAAATGCCCAGCAAAATGCACGAATTGCGGCTCACAATGCGGTTAAGCTCGATATCATCCAGGAAGCCACCGTTGCCTTTCTGAATGTACTCAAAGCGCAAACGGCCGTGAATATTCAGCAGAGCAACTTGAATCTAACCCGTACTAACCTGAATCTGGCAAGAGACCGTGTACAGCTAGGGTCAGCAAATGCATCAGATGTTTTTCGCTGGGAAAGTCAGTTAGCGACTGCACACCAGAGCGTACTCAGTGCACGCGCGCAACATGAAACTACGATTGATAATTTGAATCGTGTCCTGCACCGGCCTATTAAACAACGTTTTGAAACAGAACCAGCCACGCTACAGGATCCTAGCCTGTTAATTAGCCGCCAGGACTTGCTCGATCTGATCGATAACCAGTATGCCTTCAATCTGATGAGTGACTACTTTGTTGAATCCGGCGTCACCAATGCGCCTGAACTCATACAGCTGAATGCTCAAATTGCATCAGCTGAACGCAATCTGACAGCTACACGCCGAGCCTATTACCTGCCTGATATCAACCTGACGGCACAGGCGTCACGCGTGTTTGAGGAAAAACGCAGAGCCGGTATCTCCCAGCAAGGTGAAAATGACCACCAGTTCGGATTAAATTTTTCTCTACCTCTTTTCGAAGGTGGCGGCCGTCACGCGCGCAAAAGCCGTGCCCGCTATGAACTGAAGCAATTTAAGATTCAGCACACCGCTACACGGGAACGTATTGAACAAAACGTCCGTCAGAACACTCACGCTGTCCGAGCCTCCTACCCGTCAATCCGCTTATCAAATCAGGCGTCCGTTGCCGCGCGGAAAAACCTCGAACTGGTGCGTGACAATTATTCTCAGGGCAGCGTATCCATTATTGACCTGCTGGATGCACAGGACTCAACCCTGCAGGCCGAACAAAACGCCGCAGACGCCGTTTACAATTTTCTGATTGACCTGATGAACCTGCAACGCAGTGTGGCCGGATTTGATTTCTTCCTGGACGAAACCGGACGCAATGCCGCCGTGGCTGATATCAAAGCCTACATTAATCGCCGAGGTATCCCCCGATGAAGCGTTTTTTGATTATCAATGTGTTCACCGCCTGCATGATGATCCCGCTAACCGCCTGTGATAAAGAACCCGTTACCTCAGAGGTTCGCCTGCGTAGTGTAAAAACGATAACCGTTGGCAGCCTGGAAACTGATCGCTCACGCACCTTTTCTGGTGTTTCCAAATCCAGTCAGGAAACTCGCATGAGTTTCAAAGTGACCGGCAGTATTGAAAAACTGCCTATATCGGTCGGTGACAGCCTGAAATCTGGTGAACTCATCGCACAACTCGATGCTTCAATCTATCAATTACAGGCTCAACAAACCCAGGCTGACCTGGCACGCGCCAAAGCCGAAGAACGCAATGCATCATCAAACTATCAACGTGTACGCGGCTTGTATGAAAACAATAACGCATCAAAGAACGATCTTGACGCCTCACGCGCTGCTTTTGAATCCAGCAAGGCACAGGTCAATGCCAGCCAACGCGCTTTACAGCTTTCACGCCTTAATATTTCCTATACGCGTTTAAAAGCAACAGAAGCCTGTTCAGTCGCTTCAATCAGTGTTGAGATCAGTGAAAATGTCAGCCCTGGGCAAGAAATAGCGATGGTCACTTGTGGTGATAGCATTGAAGTCGAGCTGTCTGTCCCAGAAAGTATCATTGGTTTATTAACAACGGGACAGTCCGCCAGTGTAAAATTTGACACTATTCCTGATAAAACCTTTGACAGTTTCGTAAAGGAAGTCGGCATCGCATCAATTGGCGGTTCTACCTTCCCGGTGACTATTGCTGTCAACGAGAAACAAAACGGGCTGCGCTCTGGTATGGCTGCGCAGGTGCGATTTGAACTGCCGACTCATAAGACGGGTAACTACACGGTACCGGCTGCCTCCGTAGGAGAAGACCAATCTGGACGTTTTGTATTTCTTGTCAAAACTGGACAACAAGACACAACAACCATCGTCAACCGTCAGGCAGTGACGGTTGGAGAGTTGACTACAGGTGGACTTGAAATCACTTCAGGTTTAAACAAGGGCGATAAAATCGTCACAGCCGGGGTATCTGTCATCCGTGATGGTATGCGCATAAAGGCTGACTAATGCTCAACCTTACTGCTTTTGCAACCCATAACAAAACCACCGTTTACACTCTGATTACACTGATGACACTGTATGGTGTCAGCGCCTACTTCAATTTGCCAAAACAACAAGATCCCGGCTTTACTATTCGCGCAGCCGTGGTCACCACACGTTTTCCCGGCGCCAGCCCCCAACGTGTAGAACAACTGGTCACCGATAAAATTGAAAAAGCCATCCAGGAAATGCCCGAGCTGGATAATGTCACGAGTGAATCACAACCCGGCTTTTCTTTTGTCACTGCCAACTTCAAAGAACGCTATACCGATATGCGGCCAATCTTCGACAAACTGCGGCGTAAAATTGGCGACATTGATGACTTGCCGGATGGCATTCCCAGTCCAATCGTCAATGATGAATACGGTGACGTGTTCGGCAGCGTATATGCACTGACGGGTGATGGGTTCAGCTACGCCGAGCTGAAAGATATTGCTGATGAAATCAAGGATCGTCTGTTGAAAATCGATCAAATCGCCAAAGTTGAAATTCAAGGCGTGCAGGACGAAGAAATCTACGTCGAATACAACAATGCGCGTTTGAAAGAACTCGGTCTGGCACCACAACAACTCTCGCAAATATTAGGCGGTGTCAACATCATACAAGGGGGCGGAAATATCCGCACCGGCCGCGAACGCATTACGCTTGAACCTACCGGAAATTACGAAACCCTTGATGATTTACGAAAAACTATCATCCAGTTGCCGGGCAGCAGCAATATTGTTCATCTTGAAGATATCGCTAACATCTACCGTGACTATGAGGATCCACCAAAAAGCTACGCGAGCTTCAACGGACAACGTGCCATTATCCTCGCACTATCACTACGCGAAGGCGGCAACATTCTGGAACTTGGTGGCCTTCTTGACCTGGAAATTCCGGATATTGAAGCTGGCTATCCATTGGGCATCACACTCACTCCCGTGTTTCAGCAAGCCTGGTTCGTCAACAATGCCATTGATAAATTTGCCAATAATCTGCTACAGGCCGTTGCCATTGTAATCATCATTATGCTGCTGTTTCTCGGCATGCGTACCGGTTTAATTGTCGCCACCCTGTTACCGGTCACCATTTTTGTCGCTTTCATGTTAATGAAAACCTTTGGCATCACCATTAACCAGATCTCACTTGCTGCACTCATTATTGCGCTGGGTCTGCTGATCGATAATGCCATCGTGATGGCAGAAACCATTCTAGTACGCCGCGAACAGGGTGAAGAAGCCATTCCAGCCGCGATCGCGGCAGGCAGGGAAATGGCCATTCCACTGCTCACTTCCTCACTCACCACCACCGCCGCTTTTCTACCCATTTTCCTGGCTGAATCGGCCGTCGGTGAATACACTGCTGACATTTTCAAAGTGGTTACTATCGCTCTGCTAGCGTCCTGGTTATTGGCCATGACCCTGATTCCAATACTGACAATCAGTTTCATGCGCGTTAAAAAATCTAGCGATACTGATCATTTTGATAGCCGTTTCTATCGTAGCTATGACAATTTGCTAAACACCGCACTGCACCACCGGCTGCTATTTTTACTGCTCATTGTGGCCATTTTTTACAGTGCAATTTTCTCCCTGCGTTTTGTTCCGAAAGTGTTTATACCACCGCGTACCGACCCGGTAATCACTGGTAATTTTTCCATGCCGCGCGGAACTGCAATTGAAACGACTAAAGCAATCGCCGACGACCTGGAGAATTTTATCTCCGAATACCATTATCTACATTCGGCAGATCCGAAAAATACCAGTGGGAATGTCGTTCGCTGGGCTACTTGGCTGGGCGAAAGTGCACCGCGGTACATCCTCAGTCTGAATCCGGGTTCCAGTGATCCGAGTGCATTCAATATGGTCATCAATACTACATCGCATTTAGTGATTCCTGAGACGATAAAAAGCGTGCAGGACTATGCGTTTGACAAATACCCGGATCTGGAAGTGCAACTGCGTAAATTGGAAAATGGCACACCCATCCCCTACCCCGTTGTTGTGCGCGTATCCGGCCCGGACATCGCTGAATTAAATAACATCATGCAACCTGTTAAGGATAAACTCTGGTCAACCACGGGCATACTCAGTGTCAATGATGACTGGGGGCCACGCAGTAAAAAACTGCTCATCGACATTAACCAGGCACGTGCTCGCCGCGCTGGTGTCACCAGCGAAGATGTCGCTGTCTCCCTGCAGGCTGGTCTATCCGGTATGGAACTCACACAGTTCCGTGAGGGTGATGATCTTATTCCTGTCACCATGCGCTCAATTGCGGGCGACCGTCAGGATATCAGTAAACTGGATGGTCTCACGGTATTCTCACAAAGCACCGGCCAAAATGTGCCACTGCGACAAGTCGCCGACATCAACATCGCCTGGCAGCCGGGCATTATTAAACGCCGCAGCCGTGACCGCACCATCGCTATCCAGGCACAATTACTGCCCGGAGTAACCGCTACTGATATTAACTCGAGTTTTTTACCCTGGCTGGAAGAGCAATCTGAAAATTGGCCGCGCCGTTACAAATACGAAATCGGCGGTGAATCGGAAACTTCAGGAGATGCCAACAAAGCTATTGCGGATAAACTCCCCATTGCCGGAATGATCATCCTGTTGTTATTGGTCGCGCAATTTAACAACGTACGCAAACCACTTATTATCCTGATGACTATTCCTTTAGGATTAATCGGTGTCATCTATGGACTGCTTATTGCTCAATCCATCTTCGGTTTCTTTACCATCCTCGGTATCATCAGCCTGTCCGGAATTGTTATTAATAACGCTATCGTACTTATTGATCGCATAACGCTTGAAATCAACGAAAATAAACGAACCGCTAACGATGCGATATTCACCGCCACCAAACAACGCTTACGTCCGATATTGTTAACCACTGCAACCACGATAGGTGGCATGCTGCCGCTATGGATTAGCCACGACCCGATGTTTGAAACAATGTCGGTGACTATTATTTTTGGTTTATTGTTTGCAACCGTGTTAACGCTGTTTGTTGTACCGGTGTTGTATTCAGTATTTTTCAGGGAAAAATTAGCAGAACACTAATCATTCATAAAATTCCAGTATCACAAATAAATTTAGTTTCCTGATTCTCACTAATAGTCATTAATATGTTCTAGCCACAAATCAGGCAGGCCTGATATCACGCAACATATATCCGATCACATTCAGTTATTAACTAATATCAATAACTGGCTGTTATACATCAATATATCTTAGAAATAATAATTTTCCTTTGATAGATTACAGATTAATCCAGCAATCACTCGATATAAATTAAATCTAGTCCAAGACCGGTCGTAACAAGTGTATTCGCTTTTTTTGAAAACGAAAAACTTATACCGGAGATTATCAGGTGAACACCGTTTTTGGGGATCTCATTACAAATTTGAGCAGTGGCGTAAAACTATGTCTGTTCAGAAAACTGGGGCCGGAAAGTTTCCGCATATCCGCAGATCAGTTCGTTATCCTCTATTTATTTAACATCGCACTTAGTATTTTCATAGGTTATCTCGAAAACCTGCCTGATCCTCAATTTAATAAATATACCATTACAAATGAAGGCTTCAGTGCAGCCACATTATTACTTTCTGTTTATATAGTTTCGCGCCTGATACTGCATCGTCAAGTAGCCACCGCCCTGAGTGTTTTAATTCTGAGCACATCACCCTACTTTTTTATAATCTGGCACATTGCAGAATCCGTAATGACGACTTCTAATAGCTCATCGTCCTATTGGTTGGTATATGGAATTTACATTGTGTGGCTAATTTCCACTATTCTTTGGTGTATAAGAATATTAGCGGGCACTGCTCCTGCAAAAATTACAGCTTCTTTTCTCGTCGTGATTTTTACCTGGATAGTTCCAGTATGGATTTTTGCAGGAAACATTTCCTATTGGTATTCAGATGAAGGCACTAAAAACAATGATTCATATTCAGCCTATCGTGACCTAAACGCTGAACGTATTCTGTTTACTCAATCATCTCTTTTGAACCGTGATTTACAGAAACTACAACCACAGCGGCCTGGTATTGTTGATCTATATTTTATAGGTGTAGGTGCCTATGCAACTCAAGACGTATTTTTAAAAGAAACACTGTATGCAAAAAACCTGTTCGACCAGCGCTTTGATACACAAGGCCGTTCATTGGCCCTGGTTAACCATTTATCGACTCATGAAGATATGCCTCTTGCTACATCCACAAACCTTGAAAAGGCCTTGCATTACATCGGCACACTCATGAACAAAGACGAAGACGTACTAGTATTGTATATGACTAGCCATGGATCTTCTGATCACGAGTTATCGGTCAGCTTCTGGCCTTTGCCGCTTAATGATATTACCCCCGCTATGCTTCGCGACTACCTCGATAAATCTGGAATAAAATGGCAAGTTGTCATGATTTCAGCCTGCTATTCTGGTGGCTTTGTGGAACCTCTGAAAACACCTCATGTAGCGATTGCCACCGCTGCCGCGCCTGATCGAACCTCTTTTGGCTGCAGCAATGAAAATGATTTCACCTATTTTGGTGAAGCCCTTCTAAAGGATCAGTTACAAAAAGAGTTTTCCATACCAGCCGCATTTTCCAGGGCAACTATTGCTATTACCGAACGTGAATCAAAAGAGAATCTAACAGCCTCTCATCCTCAAACCTTTATTGGTGATGCTATCCGGCCACTGCTTGATGATCTAACAACTGAGCTAAAAATACTGAATTTAGATAAATCAGTAAATGCCGATTACTAAACAACCTCTTAAAATTGTTTCATCGCACGCAATGCAGCAATTCTTTCCTCCAACGGTGGGTGTGTCATAGTCAGTTTCTTCAAACCAAAAGCGCCAAGTAATCCACCGTTAATCCCTAATGCCTGCATTTGCGCAGGTAACTGAGCAGGTGTTTGTAGTTCATGAAGACGCTCCAACGCCTGTATCATTTTGTCACGGCCTGCCAGTTTCGCCCCGCCTTTATCAGCGTGAAATTCCCGCCAACGGCTGAACCAGCGAACCACCAGGGTTGCCAGAAAACCCAGCACCAACTGCGCTATGCTATAGGTCGCGCGATAGCCCATACCACGGCCAAAACCGTAACCGGTGCGGTTGTACTGATTTCCCCGCCGTTTGTCCACGAGCATTGAGATCACTTGTGAAAATACAATTACAAAGGTATTCACAACCCCTTGTATCAACGACAGCGTAACCATGTCCCCGTTTGAGACATGCGTCATTTCATGGCCAAGCACTGCTTCAACTTCATCTTTCTGCATCGTATTCAACAAACCTGTGCTGACAGCTACCAGCGCTTTGTTTTTATTCGCGCCCGTTGCGAAAGCATTCGGCGCTGAAGAATCAAAAATAGCGACTTCTGGCATTGCAATGCCTACTGTAGCGGCTTGAGATGCGACCGTGGTCATTAACCAACGTTCGTTGTCATCACCCGGTGTTTCAATGACACGTGCACCCGTAGAACGTTTGGCCATACTTTTCGACATCATGAGAGAAATAAAAGAACCCGCCATTCCCATGACGCCCGCCATGATCAGCAAGGGCATCCAGTTCATACCCGGTTGATTTAAACCCAATGCAGTAAAAATCAGGTTGAGTACAAATAGAACAGCGAGATTTGTGACCAGAAAAAGTCCAATTCTCATCATCGCCTTTTACTCCTTTCATTAGCAGCTAATATTCTAACATTTGCCGGAAACCCACCAATATTGCGAATACATTCCGGTAAACCATTGTCACATACAAGACATCAGTATAAATCGGTATTGTGTTGTCTATTTGATACAAGTTACGCTACAAGACTGGTTTTCTGCTAGTCTTATATTTTCTAGGAACTATTAATTAAAATAAAGAGGAGACAACTATGTCATTTAATCTTGTTGATTTAATCAAAGATCAGGTAGGTGCAGCGGTAGTTGGT
>JAZGGH010000003.1:0-2314 GCA_036480335.1 Gammaproteobacteria bacterium
GTATTTGCAGACACTGCCTCTGAAAACCAGGAGAATTTTTTCATAGAAATCACCTCTGTTGATGGCGCAGTTTTACTGGGAGATACCAGAACTCAGGTCACGATCATTAATGTTGATAATGCGAATACTTTGATAGCGACGCTCGCAGAAAGCTTGATAAATGCTACATCAGGCGACAATATTTTTCTTGATGCCTCGACAAGTATTGATCCGGCAGGTGGGACGCTGAGCTTTTCCTGGCGCCAGGTTGACACGAGTGGCGTGCCATTGGTGCTGAATGCGCCCAGTCGTTCTACGCTGCAATTCCAGGCGCCTGATCTTCGTTCATCGATTACTTTTGAAGTTGAAGTTTCAATCAGTAATGCGGCTGGCGCAACAGCCTCTGCCATAGCGCTTGTTGCTGTAGAGCCGCCACTTATACCGACTACCTTGCATGGCCGCTTACCTGCTACACCTGGCGGCACTGATTATCAGGCCTACTATGATGAAGATCTGGATATCACCTGGCTGGCAAATGCCAATGTTGCAGGTGAAATGACCTGGGAAGCAGCAAATATTTGGGCAGAAGAGCTGGATGTTAACGGCGTAAAAGGCTGGCGTTTGCCTGTGTTGAGTCCGGTGAATGGTAGCAGCTTTAATCTGAATTTCAGTAACAATGGCACAACGGATAATGCAACAGCCATATCCAGTACAGATGGACTCGATGGTGGTTGGCGAGACCCTCAGGCTGATTCGGTTTCAGAGTTGGGACATTTGTTTTATGTCACCCTGGGTAATCGTGGCGGTTGCACACCTAATGGTAATGGCTCATCAACCAGTTGTGAAAGACCTCCTCGTTTTGGTTTTATCAGGACTGATCCATTCGTCAATATTCAGAAAAACAATGTTTATTGGGCTGGTACAGAGTTAGGCTCACTGGAAGCATGGAGCTTTGATAATGCTGAAGGACGCCAAATCAATAATTCGCGCGCTGAGACCTTGTTCGCCTGGGCGGTGCATTCTGGTGATGTCGATGGGAGTGTGGCAGCGATTTGCCAATTACCCCCCATCACAACTGGCGGACGATGCGTGAATGAAGCAGTGGCGCGTTCACCAGCAGATATTGACGCTTACATTACCAGCAATTTTGGGCGTAGGGTCGGAGTTGACGGAAAAATTATATACAAAAATCTGCGTTTGCTCGGTGCAATAGGTGACCAGCTGCAGCCGCTGAATGTTTCATCGCCCTGTAGCATCAAGGTTAATGCCGGAGCCGCATTAACCGGGTCTTCGATCAGTCTGCATGCCCGCCAGGGCTTGAGTATCAACTGGTCCGCTGACATTGTGAGTCCTGGTGAAGTTTGCCTGATTTCCGATAAGCAGAATACCTTCCTGAATGGTGGCCATTCATTTTCTGCCCATTCATTGAGTATTCGCGCGGCTAAGAAAGCGATCATTGGCTTCAGATCTGAGCTAAATGTTAATGGAGATATGGAACTGGTATCTACAGGTATGGGTTTCAATAGTCAGGTTAAAGTGGGCAACAAGACTCGAATCACTTCTCGAACTTTCGTGATGAAAGCAGATAATCTGGCCGAACTGGCCTATCAGGCAGATGTGTCTACGACAGGAAATCTCGGCATAACTACAGGCAATAGGCTCACGAGCAAAACGTCGTTATCAAACCGTAGCAATATTGTAGCAGGAACTGATATCGTGCTGGGTAGTGGAGGTAAAGTGCGTATTGGTTTTCATACAACAGTCACTGCTGGAAATTATCTGGGTATTAATGCAAACGATGAAGTCGATTGCTCAATAGCGAACCTTGCCTTAATCACGTATGGCAATAAGTCTGGAAATTGTTCTGGGCAGTTACCGTAAAAAAAATTCTATGCCGGGGTTTGAGTTGACTAAGTCTCTACTACCCTTCGGTAAATATCTTCGTATTGCCGGGCGCTATGCAACCAGGAGTTATCCACTGCCATCCCGGTTTTGATGATATTTTGCCAAATATCACTTTCCCGGTAGAGCCTGAGTGCATCGTCAATCGATGCGAGCAAAGAGGTGGCATCTGCGCTCTTAAACAGAAAGCCATTCGCCGTATGATTTGCGACAGTTGCGGGACTTGAGTGCACAATTGAATCGGCAAGCCCGCCTGTCTTTCTGGCGATGGGTGGTGTGCCATAGCGTAGGCTATACATCTGATTCAGCCCACAAGGCTCGAAACGTGACGGCATGAGAAACATATCCGCACCCGCTTCCAGCAGGTGAGACAGGCCTTCATCATATTCCAGGCCGATACCAATGGCCTTTGGCGTTTTCTGATTAGCCGCCC
>JAZGGH010000004.1:0-90663 GCA_036480335.1 Gammaproteobacteria bacterium
AGGTGTGACCTTGCTTTGCGGTACATCACTTGTTAATGGTTTTGGCATTTTCTGTTATCCTGCTTTATACCCTAAATCTATGTTATCCCAGATCGGTAGTGTCTGGTAGCAGGTTGACACATAGGGGCCAGGCGAAAACCACTGATGCCGGGCTCTTCGTTGCTATTTGGGGAATTATTGATTTCACCTACCCTCCTGATAGCCTATATAGATTAAAGAATAATCAGCGCTCATCAACTTTAAAATCTGATTAAAACAGATAGCTCTTAGTGTACTCTACAATCAATAACTTGATATTTGGCCAGAGGGGGCTTCCATGGTTTTCAATTATCACTATACATTATTAATAATATTCTTATTGATCCCGTTAACTGGCCTCACAGCTGTTGCTGATTATCTTAATGATAATGATATACAGGCTCCGGTTAGCGACCCATTGCTACCTAATTTATCTGATAACCGATATCCACGCATCATTATGTCTGAAACACAAGCTATGACAAATGATGTCGAGCGGTATGCAAAATATCATATCATTGCCACCACCGGCGGGCTATTGAGAAAAGTTTCCAGATTACAAGCACTCTATCCAGATGTTATCTATTTTCGCCAATTAATGGCTGCAGAATATTTGGGCTACACAGACGAAAAAGATAATATTACATGCGCCCAGTCACATGGCATTCCGTTTGAAAACACGGCTTCAGCAACACAAAATTGCAAGGTTTATGCCGGACACTGGTTGTATCAGGCTGGCAGCAAACTGACTCGCAAACTCAATACGACATCCAGAACTGTTTATGTGGGGAATGCCAAACGCTTCAAAAAAAATAATTATGTCGTTATTTATAATGCCCCTGCCGGCTCATTCAAGAATGCTGAACATGCAAAAATTACCAGCATTAATATAACCAACAACACACTGCAATTACAGCGCGGTTACAAATCCAGAAAACGCAGCCATAACTCTGGTAGTGTTATTGCTCATCATGCAGTAGGTCAGGGCGGAGATCCAAAAAACTGGGCCTATAACATGAGTACTCAATGCCCTACCGACGGCAATGCTAAAACCTATAATCAGGTAATGCTTGATTTTATCGTTAGCAATAAAAATCGCGATAGAAAAGGGATTGCCCACAATCTTAATATCCGTGGTTTCCTTTTCGATTCTGATTTCCATTTTGTGGCTACTAATAAAAAAATTGATGCTAACAATGACCTTGTTCAAGATAATGGGATCAGTAATGATGGTACCAACTGGTGGGGCTCAGGCATGAATGCGTTTTATTCGTCGCTGAAAACAACTTTCCCGGACATGTACTTGAGCGGCGGCCATCATAAGGCACGTGCATTCCAGGCTGTGAATGGCGCTCAATTGGAAGGTTGGCCAGTTGATAGTGATTTCCATAGTGCAAACCCGACTTATCAATATATTAATTCCCGTCTTTCCACCCATAGCTTTTATAACCACTTCATCAGTAAAGGGCCTGCAATTTCTCACGCATTATCGAAAACGCCAAGCATGACTTATCCGAAAGATACCAATGCGAATTCAAATGCACCTATTCGATTTGCTTTAGGAAGCAGCTTACTTGAGGATGGATATTATGGAGCACAGAACTCACCTGCACATCCTGATACCTGGTACGATGAATACGCCGTTGATGTGAAACCAGGTTCCATTAATTACGGTGAAGCTATCCCTGCAGACGCTGATGTAGACCTTATTCGATCTCATCGTGGCTGGCTTGGAATGCCATTATCCTCTAAACAGCGGATCGCTCAACAAGGATTCGCACCTCAGGACTCCTTGATTCCACCTGGCACTTTCGAAAATGGCATCAGTGGGTGGTCAGGACAAAAACTCACCGTTTCACAAACGACTGATGCAATAGATGGAACGGGCGCACTGCGCGCTTCCATCCCGACTAGCTACAGTAAAAATATAGCGTCTGCTCTAATCCAGGGACCTTCGGCCAATCTGATTAAAAATAATTGGTACACACTTGTATTTTCTGCCAAATCATCAAAAAAAAGAGCGGTCAAAGTTAATGTAGGTGGTCATGAAGAATTTTTCTATACCACTACAAGCTGGAGACGATTTGTTATCTCTTTTGAGGCGATAGATACCAGCGAAGCAATCTCAATTTTATTAGGTCGTGAAATCTCTACGGTATCAGTTGATTCTGTATATCTATTTGAAGGTAATGCCAATGTATTTCGACGGACTTTCGAAAATGGCATGGTTATTGTGAATGCGACACCTGAAACGAGAACCATAGACCTTGGTGGCACTTATCAGCACATTAACGGCACATTAACGGCACATTAACGGCACATTAACGGCACACAGGATAGCCAGATAAACAATGGCATGCTGGTCAGTTCAGTGGTTATTGCCCCCTGGGATGCCTACCTGATGGTCAATGAAATAATGCCGATCCCCATCATTGCTGTCGAGCCGTCATCCATTGATTTTGGCTCGGTGATACAACCACTGAACAACACTCACACTTTGGATATCATCAACAATGGAAATGATGATCTGATAATTGATCATATCAACTTGTGTACTGGCACCTCATCTGAATTTTTCATCAATGCTTTACAGACCACAACCATCACTCCGAGAACATCAATTTCCATAACGGTTCACTATACACCAACTGATTCCGCTATTAACGGCGATATCGGTTGTTTAGAAATTATCAGTAACGATGCATCGAGTCCTGTAATGTATGTAGATCTCGCGGGTGTTGGCACCGACGATCTTGAATCTCCGGTCATCACAGCACCACCTGACATTACCGTTGAAGCGCAAGGACTGTTAACTCTTATTGATATTGGAACGGCCACGGCAACGGATAACGTGCAGGTCAATGGATTAGTCAGTAATGATGCACCTGCCAGCGGTGAATTTATGACAGGCACAACAATTGTTACCTGGACGGCTACAGACCTGACGGGCAATATTGGCTCGGCCTTGCAAACCATCACTGTACAGGACACTATACCGCCCGACTTAACGCTACCTGATGATATAGAAACAATCGCAGATACGGCAACTGGCAAACAGATTTTCTTCAGTGTCAATTCAGTGGATCAGTCTGATCCACTGCCAGAGATCAGTTGCTCGCACTCGTCAGGGGACGAATTCCCGATTGCTGAGACAACGGTTAACTGTACAGCAACAGATACCAGTGACAATCAAACATCCGCTAGCTTTAAAGTCGCCGTACGTTCTGCAACGATAAATTTATTACCGAACGCCCTGGATTTTGGGACCGTTGCGGTTGGTGAAACGGCGAGCCATGATTTTCGTATTTTTAATGGCAACCCAACTGCAATAGAAATAACAGCAATTGAAAGCTGTACGCCAGGTAGCGCTTTCAGTTTTGCTACTTTAGCTGCACCCGTTCAAGTCGAAACAAATACTCACATCACGCTGAGTATTCGCTATACACCCATTCTGGAACAAACGGATATCAACTGTTTTAATGTTCTTAGCAACGATCCAGTAAATCCAGCAGTACAGCTGTCAGTGACAGGCACAGGAAATCTACAGATACCCGATATTAGCCTCAACAAAGTCTCTGTAGATTTCGGAGAAACCGAAATTGGAAAGATAGCAACTCAGTCAGTATTGATCAGCAACATAGGTAACACGACGTTGACAGTTGACTCAGTTGCATTATGTGGTAGTAGCAGCGATGAATTCAGTTTTACGCCTCTTACTGTTAGCTCCATTGAACCCGGCAGTACAACTACGCTCGAAATGATGTATACGCCAATAGGCACTGGGATAGATAGCGCATGCTTCTTAATCAATAGCAATGATCCAGATACAGGTCAGCTACAACTCGATATCAATGCTTCAGGGCGCTACCCCGCCGGTCGTCTCGGTGATTTTGTCTGGCGGGATTTAAACTCAAATGGTCGGCAGGACACAGGAGAGCCAGGACTTGCAAATGTTGCTGTAAATATGTGGTTAAACTGTGACCCAAATACTCAACTAACAACCCTGACTGACAATGACGGCGCTTTCAGTTTCACTAATCTGCCAGAAGGCAATTATCAGTTAGAATTCATAAAACCTGTTGGCTACAACTTCAGTCCCGCAGCAAATGTTCCCGGTAATAATATTATTGACAGCAACCCAAATCCTTTGACGGGCCTGGATACCTGCCAGCCTCTGGCAAACAACCAGATTAGCAATGGACTTGATGCGGGATTGTATATTGATACAGGCCAAGTGGCGGATACTCTGACCGTCATACGTGCTATTTATTTTTCCGCGGATAACAGAATCTGGATCAAGGCCGACTCTGATGCAAGCCCGCCCGGTTCCTCAGCTATCACTGCCACAATCGTAAGCGGTGGCATCGAAACGGTGCTTGGCCCAGTTCAGTGGAATGCAGGAAAAAATGCCTATCAGCAAACCTTCAGAAACCTCGGTGCAGTGCCCGACTCGATCATTCTGACCAGTGCGACAGGAGGATCAGTAACAGCCCCCGTTGAAGGTGGTGGTGGCGGATCATCAACCGGCAGTGCTGACACATTATCCGTTGTACGTGCCATTTATTTTTCCGCGGATAACAGAATCTGGATCAAGGCCGACTCTGATGTAAGCCCGGCAGGTTCCTCGTCCATCACTGCCACAATCATAAACGGTGGCGTCGAAACGGTACTAGGCCAGGTTCAGTGGAATGCAGGAAAAAATGCCTATCAGCAAACCTTCAAAAATATTTCAGCCATACCTGACAAGGTAAAACTGGAGAGTAACCTCGGTGGCACCATAACCGGATCGGTGGACGTACAGTAGGAATCTAGGAAATAGAAGCTGCAGATAACAGGCACTATCGATTTTTTGTCTGGGTTCAAGTGCAATTTTCGAGCTAAAGCTATTCAGCAGAGTAAATTTCCCGGATAAACTTCATAAAAGCATGCACTTTCGCTGTGCGGCGTAAATCCGGGTGGGTCAAAACCCATATATCCTTAGTCAACTCATCTGGAGGCTCACAGACGGGCTGAAGAATCGCTTCAGGGTCAGCAAGAAAACCAGGTAATATGGCTACCCCCATATGATTTTTTGCAGCCTCAAACAGACTCAGCACACTGGTACTGCGAAAAACGATAGGTGCTTGCGGATATTTCCGGGCAAGCCATTTAACGGCAGGACAGGCGTTGAACGTTTCGCTGTAACTGAGCCATTTGTGGTTGGCCAGCGTTTTGTCCGGATTTTTCTGCAGATATTCAATAGATGCATAAGGAGCATACCTCAGTGTACAGAGGCGTTGTCCAACCAGTGTTTCCTGAGGCGATGAGGTGCTGCGTATAGCAATATCCGCTTCGTGTTGTGACAGGTTGTAAACTTCGTTCGATGCCAGTATTTCCGTCTGGATATCCGGATAGCGTTGATGGAAACTGGCCAGCAATGGTAACAGGTATCCGGTTGACAGATCTTCTGGCACAGTTATTCTCAGCATGCCACTAAGCCGGTAATCTCCTCCGTGTAACTGTCTTGCCAGCTTGTGGATTTCTTCTTCAATATGCGTTGCAGAATTTAGCACAATCTCACCGGCGTTGGTCATTGCATAACCGGTGGTCAGCCGATCAAACAGACGCACACCCAATTTTTCTTCGATACCACCAATACGTCGGAAGACGGTGGAATGATTGACACTCAATGTCCGAGCGGCTGCCGATAATGAACCTTCCTTACAGACAGCCAGGATATAACGAATATCGTCCCATTCAAGTTGTTGTGCGTTCATGCAAAGCCTGTTTTCATAAATAGCCATTCACCTTGTTTATTTACACATGCTAGCATTTCTCGCGAACTAACAGCAAGACGAAGGAGTAAAAGATGAACGATCAATTATTTTCCAGTTACCCGTTAGGCGGTCTACAACTGGCCAATCGGATGGTCATGGCGCCACTGACGCGTAACCGTTCAGATGCAGGCGGTGTACCAACAGATTTAAATGTAGAATATTACCGACAACGAGCCAGTGCCGGGCTGATCATCAGTGAAGCCTCACAGATATCTGCAGAGGGTGTAGGCTATCCCGATACACCCGGCATCTACAGCGAAGAACAGGTTCAAGGCTGGCGCAAAATCACCGATGCTGTGCATCAACAAGGCGGCCTGATGTTTAACCAGCTCTGGTTTTGCGGGCGCATTTCACACCCCAGTATGTTACCGGATAGTCAACTACCGGTAGCTCCATCAGCCATACGGCCGGATGGTGAAGCGGTGACTGCTGAGGGTATGCTGGCATTTGTTGAGCCTCGTGCTCTGGACGCTGATGAAATCCCAGGCATCGTTGCGCAATATCACCATGCGGCAAAACAGGCAAAAGCGGCGGGCTTCGATGGCATTGAAGTCCATGCCGCCAATGGTTATCTGATTGACCAGTTTTTACGCGACGGCAGCAATCAACGCACAGATCAGTATGGGGGCAACATTGAAAACCGGATGCGTTTTCTGAACGAGGTGCTGGATAGCGTGAGTGATATCTGGCCTGCCAACCAAATCGGTGTTCGCCTGTCACCGGAAAATGGTTTCAACTCCATCTCCGATTCCAATCCGGCAACGCATTTTTCCTACATTGTTTCGCAACTGAATCAACGCGGTCTGGCTTATCTGCACGTGCTCGAAGGCGATATGCTAACTCAGAAAAGCACGCTGGATTACCCGGCACTGCGAAGAATGTTCACAGGCACCTATATGGCAAACAACGGTTATACACAGGAAAAAGCCGAACAGGCGCTGCAGTCTGATAACTGTGACCTTATAGCTTTTGGTGTGCCTTTCATCGCCAACCCGGATCTGGTGGCGCGGTTTCAACAAAAGGCTGATCTCAATACAGCGGACCAGAATACATTTTATGGGGGTGATGAGCAGGGTTATACAGATTATCCTTATCTAACCGCGTAAGCTTTTTCGAAGCGATTCACAAACGCGCCAGCAATGTATCCAGCTGATTGGCAAACGCTTGCCGATCACGCTGGTTCAGGGCGGGTGGCCCACCGGTGTTCACTCCGCTAGAGCGCAGGGTATCCATAAAATTCCGCATACTCAGACGTGCTTTAATATTATCCGCCGAATACAAATCACCCCTCGGGCTTAATGCCAACGCACCTTTTTCAATGGCGTCAGCGGCCAGCGGTATATCGCTGGTGATTACCAGATCACCTTTCTCCACACGCTCGACAATGGCATGATCCGCCACATCAAAACCACCCGGCACTTGCATGAAACGAATGTATTGCGACTGCGGGATTTGCAAAGACTGGTTTGCAACCAATGTCGTATGAATACTCTTGCGTTGCGCCGCCCGAAACAGGATGTCTTTGATCACCACTGGACAGGCATCAGCATCGACCCAGATTTTCATGTCAGCAACAAAGAGTAAACCAGCCCTGCAATGGCGCTACCAGCAATCACTGTCACAATTCCCAGCTTAAATCTGAACAGGGCAATGAAGGCCAGTATACCGATTAAAGCCGCGTACCATTCAAACGTTCCTTTAAAACCTTCAGGCCACAGCACATGAAAGGCAAAAAATACCGCAAGGTTGATGATTACACCAACGACAGCAGCGGTGATACCCGATAATGGCGCTGTGAATTTAACATCCCCCCTGGTCGCTTCCACAGCAGGCCCACCAATGAGTATGAACAAAAAAGATGGCAAAAAAGTAAACAGGGTCGCGACACTGGCACCAACCACTCCTGCCAGTAATTGCCCTTCCGGCCCGAAAATCTCTTTCGTCCAGCCACCCACAAAACCGACAAAAGCAACAATCATAATCAGTGGGCCGGGAGTGGTTTCACCCAATGCCAGTCCATCCATCATCTGTGGCGCAGTCAGCCAGGCATAGTGTTCAACACCGCCCTGATAGACATAGGGCAATACTGCATAGGCACCACCAAAGGTGACTAATGCTGCTTTGGTGAAGAACCAGCCCATTTGTGTGAGCGTGCCCTGCCAGCCGTAACTATTTGCTAACAAGCCCAGTACTAACACAGCAATAAACAAACCAATCAGGACATAGCTGATCACGCGACTCCATTTGAAACGCATGTGTTCCAATACCGGCGTATCATCATCAATCAGCGCCACACCATAGCTGTCTTTTGCACTGCCATGATGCCCACCTGCCTGGAAATATTCTGGCACAACACGCGACCCCAGATAACCGACAATGCCCGCCATCAAAACGATATAGGGGAACGGCACGTGAAAAACAAAAATGGCAATGAATGCCAAAACAGCCATGGCGCGTAAAACATTATTTGGCAACGCTCTTGAGCCTATTCGATAGGCAGCAAACAATACAATTGCTGTCACCGCAGGTTTAATACCGTATAAAATACCCTGTACTAGCGCCACATCACCCCAGGATAAATACACCCAGGTCAAGCCACAGAGAATAAATAATGAAGGCAATACAAACAGCACACCAGCAGCAATGCCACCCCAGACACCGTGCATCAACCAGCCAATATAAGTCGCCAGCTGTTGAGCTTCCGGCCCAGGCAATACCATGGTGTAATTGAGGGCATGTAAAAAGCGGTGTTCAGAAATCCAGCGGCGTTTCTCCACCAGCTCCTGATGCATCATACTGATCTGACCAGCAGGCCCGCCAAAGCTGATAAAGCCAAGCTTGAGCCAGTAAATAACCGCCTCCATGAAAGAAACCGGTTCTGGCTTCGTTGTTGTATCCTGCTTTTTTATTGTCATTCTATCCCGTCTCACGTGCGTTTCTGAAGGCGCATAATAACAGAAAGCCAATCACCTGAAGGCAGCATAGACGACCATGGCAAGTAACTATATGATAGCGGCTGAAACAGAGTGAGGAGAAGTTTGTGTCAGCAGAGAAAAAAACGGTCATCTACCACAACCCGCGTTGCAGCAAATCACGGCAAACACTGGAATTATTGAATGAGAAACAGATCGATGCCGAAATTATTGAATATCTGAAAACACCGCCTGATACGACTGAGATAAAACATATTCTAAAAATGCTGGGGCTAAAACCACGCGAGTTGATGCGCACCTGGGAAACAGAATATAAGGAAGCTGGGCTCGACAATCCCGATCTGACAAATGATCAATTGATACAGAGTATGGTGGATCATCCAAAAGTCATTCAACGCCCGATCGTTATCAAAGACGGCAAGGCAGCGATTGGCCGACCACCTGAAACCGTACTGGATATTCTCTGATTATGGCTGACATTCTGGTTCTCTATTACAGCAGCCACGGCGCAACCGCCAGTATGGCGAAATACATTGCGCGCGGCGTTGAAGAAGTCAAGGGTATGCAGGCTCGGCTACGTACAGTCCCCGCCGTTTCTGCAGTCTGCGAAGCTAGTGAAGACGGCATTCCAGAATCCGGTGATCCCTACGCCTCTCTGGATGACCTGAGTGAATGTGCAGGCCTGGCACTGGGTAGCCCAACCCGATTTGGCAACATGGCCGCACCCCTCAAATACTTCCTCGATACCACCAGCAGCCTGTGGCTCAGCGGTGCATTGATTGGCAAACCGGCTGCCCTGTTTACCTCAACATCCAGCATGCACGGCGGGCAGGAAACCACTCTGCTCTCAATGATGCTGCCGCTGTTACACCATGGTATGATCATCATGGGCCTGCCCTACAGTGAAACCGAGTTATTACATACACAGACAGGCGGCACACCCTATGGTGCCAGCCACCTGGCCGGCACCCAAAGTGACCAACCATTGAGTGAAGAAGAAAAAGTCCTGTGTCGCGCACTGGGTCGACGACTGGCTGAAACGGCGAGGCGTCTGAGCACAGCGTGAACAGCACATCACATCGCTATTACCTGTTAACCCTGGCAGGCTATTTTAGCACCATGATCATTATACTGGTCTGGTACGGCTGGCTCGCACCACCACGCATAATATCACCAGCAGCCGCTATCACCCTGCTCGCCCTTCCCCTGTTTGCTGCCCTCAGAGGCATGCTGAATGGCAAAATGTATACCATAACCTGGAGCCTGTTCCTGTCCATGATGTATTTCACGCATGGCGTGATAGAAGCCTGGACCTCGCCAGAGGCGCGTCTTTATGCCTTTATCGAAATAGCAGCAAGTCTTTGCTGGCTGGTGGCGGGGACATTGTATGTGCGCGCGGTGAAAAGCGGCAAACCTGACTAAGTGCGGGCTGGCATCCGCGAAAAGAACGCCTCGCCGGTCACTGATGCATGCTAGCCATTATCTAGATACAACACATTCGCCTGCCCTTGCAGTTGTCTGGCCTGTTCAACCACCTGTGAATGATGCGTAAACAGGATAACCTGTGTTTTTTCAGCCAGTGTTGCCAACGCCTTCAGGGCTGCTTCGGAGCGTGCATCGTCAAAGTCCACCAGAATATCATCAACAATAAAAGGCATCGGTTCGTGACTTTCCATGTATTTTTCCAGCGATGCCAGTCGCAGCGCCAGATACAGCTGATCACGGGTTCCTGAGCTCATGCCCTGCACCTTGACCTGGGTTTCATCGGGCCGGATACCCACCAATATGGGTTCATCTTTGTCATTGAAATCGGTTTTCAATCCAATGAATGATGCTCGTGTGAGCTGGGCAAAAAACTCACTGGCGCGTTTCACCAATGGACCCTGGTTTTCCTGACGGTAACGTTCAATCTGGTCACGCAATATTTTTGCGGCAAGTTTGACCTGGACATAACGTTCAACATCAGACTGCATCGTAGCCAGTATGGACTGAGCCTGGTTGGCAAGAGCTGCAGTTTCATCATTACCGTCCATCTGTTCCAGGGCTTCCTTTTTGCGCCCCAGGGTTTCGTTCAATAGGTTGAGCTCCTGCTCAAGTGCGTCAATGTCATTGTTCAGTGGATCAATGCGTGCCGACAGAGTATCCGCATCTTCGTTTTCTGCCTGGCTTTCCAGTGCCGCAAGATCGGCACCCTCTCCCTGTTCGAGAATATCCTGTTCAATGGTTTCAATGATCTGTTGAATATCCAGATAGCGCGCAGATGCCTGTTCAGCAGCTTCTAGATCCCGGTGTTGATCACAACTGGCTTCTTTACACAGCGCATCGATCCTGGCCGTCAGGGTCTGTATCAGCGTTGTTGCAGTCTGTATTTCCTGTTCTGCCTGCTCTGCCTGAGACTGAATCTGCTGTTGTGTTGACCGGGCGGTGCGATTATCTGCAAGCAGCCTATTCAGCCGCACGACGGATTCTTCTATCACCAGCTCGGAAAACTCCGGCGCCAGTACTTGCGTCATGCTGTTCACCTGCTGGCGAAAATTCTCTGCATCCTGTTGCATGGCTTCGATGCGCCGCGTCCGTTCGTCAATGGCATCCATTTTATTAAACAGTAGCCTGAGTTTGCTCAGAAAATCGTCAGCACTGGCGGGTAGCGTTTCTTCCGGCAATCCAAATTTCTGCATTAGGCCTGCCCATTGCGTTTGCCAGACATGCAGATTATTTTTAGCCTGCTGGTGTTTTCCATTGAGAAGGTCAATTGTATTGCTTTTTTCTTTTATCTGCCTGTCGAGAGATTCACATCTGCGCTGATTTTCATCCAGTTGTTTGGCATACGCCTCACATTCGGACAACACTCTCTCGATCTGATCCGATGTCGCTGCAGGCAGTTGCAGATCCTGTAACTGTTGTTGCAGTTGCTCAATCAATTTCTGCCGGTTTTCCTTCCAGCTCTGTAACGATTGACTCAGCCTGTTCAGGCGAACAATCTGCTCACGCAATTTTTCAACATGATCCAGCCATCCGAGCATCTCACGCGGACTGTGTGGAGCAATAGCGGATGCCGACCACAATGCCTGCCAGTCAGCTTCCAGTTTTTGCTGTCTGTCGCTGACAGATTGCATCTCGTTGTTGATGCCTGCAAGCTGCTGCAATCCGGTCTTTTCATCGGCCTGCAGACTGGCGAGTTTTTGCACTCGATCAGCCTCCCGACGTAATCGATCTGACAGCTCATCGGCACTGGCGATGTACTGTTCAAATGCATCAGCCTGCTCAGCTTTATTGCCTGTGATAATCTGTGAAGAGGTCTCACCATCGACCCACTGCTGCCGCAATACCTGCCACAGTTGATCGCGCTGAGATCGTGCCTGTTGCAGTTCAGGTTCAGAGGGCACAGAAACGGCACGCTGAATTTCATCCAGCCCGCGCCGGGCTATCTCGACAGCTGTTTCCGTCTGCTGCCTGTTATCGTTGAGCCTTTTTCGCTGCTGGCGTAATTCTGCGTATTCATCATCGAATCGACGCAGACTTTCCCGTTCCGGCAGGTGCAACCGATACAGACTACCCAGATCGCCCTGCCAGAGATTCAGCCGCTCAACACCGGTCTGGCATTCTGCCTGCAGAGTGGTATATTCTGCCTCGGCGTTCTGGATCTGGCCATCCAGGTCACCCTGTTTTCTGGCGACTTTGATGCTGCTGTTTAAGGCCTGGCTAGCGACCAGCGGTGGCAGTTCCTGGCGTTCCTGACGAAGACTTTGCAAGCGGGTTTCGTCTTCCTGAAGATCACTATCCAGCTTGCTCAGCCTCGACTTCAACACCGCCAGTTGCTGCCCTGATTCAGACAGTTGTTTGCGTTGCTGTAACAATGGTCGTAGTTTCTCAATCTGTTCAGGTTCAAGATCCGGACGAATTTCCCGAAGAATGGCCCGTGCATCAGCGCGCAGTTGCTGATGCTCAGTTTCAAGACGTGGACGATCCTGCTCGGCTTTCTGGTATTCGCCCAGTCGTTGATGCAGATTTTCAATGGCTTCAGCCTGCTCCAGCAATTGCAGGTTGATGGATAAATCAGCCAGTGTCTGTTTACAGGAATCCAGGCGAGGTTGCTCTTTCTGCACGATGGCTTGGTTAGTCTCCAGTGCATGCATCGTTGCCTGTCGCTGCGCGGCAAAATCCTCAGAAAGAATGACAATCTTGCCGAGTGCGTTCAGATCTTTAAGAGACTCATTGCGTCTGGCCAGTTTTGGCAAAACGCGCTGTATGCGCTGCAGATGATTCAGGCTACTGCGTTTTTCCAGCAGCTGTTGCTGGATATGCTTTACTTCCTGCTTTGTCTGCTGCAAAGACTGATGTTGCTCCTGCCACTCTCTGGATGACAGCGAATGGCTTCTGATATCCGTTTTCAGAGCGTTAAATGTGGTGATCGCGGCATTAATACGTTGCTTAGAACCCTGGGGTTTGAACAGTTCACTGGCATCCTGATCCAGCTCGGCAAGCACCTGATGCAGGCTTTGACTGCCCAGAGCGGCAGAAAAAAGCAGCTGCCCGACTTCACCTTTCTGCTCCAGAATTTCCTGCCCACCCTGTATCAATGCCTGGTGATCAATGCCGAAAAGGGTATCAAAAAATGCCTGGCTGATACCCTGCAGATAAGGCTGCAAAAGTTGCTCTTCAAGTGCTTCACCCTGCTCCGTCAGCAGCGTATTTTTATTACCCTTGCGGCGCACAAACACTTGCTCATGCCCGTCGGCTGATTGTAAATGCCCCTGAATGCGCAGCCTGTCATTGTTATGGATGAAGTTGTCAGCGGTACGCACCGGAATACCATAGAGCAGGGCTTTCAAACCACGCAGAGCAGAACTCTTGCCCGCTTCATTGGGGCCATACACAATCTGCAGCCCCGCATGATCGAAAGCCACCACCCTGTCGGTAAAAGGACCATACGCCAGCAATTTTAATTGCCGGATTTTCATTTGCTGGTATCCATGGATAACAAACGGTTCACCAGCAATGCCTTGATATCTTCCATGCTGTTTTTGATGAATGCGGGATCTGCAGGATCACTGCCATCATCAGTCAGTAATTCGGGAGGTAACTTCTTGCGCAATGCGGACAGGTCACTGCTCAACTCCTGAAGAGATGCTGTATCCAGATTGATACCCTGAATGGTACACAACAGTCCGCCCAGCGCATCATCACAACTTGCACTGTCTGTACGGCTAATCGCGGCCGTTGTTTTGAAAAATATCTTTTCCAGCCAGACATCCCCGATTTCAATGGCCAGTGCCCGATACTCCTGAATCAACTTTTCGGCATTGGCATGTAACTGCGCATGCACCGCACAATTACCCTGCAATAGCAGGCGCACCGCAAGCAGTCGCCCTGCTGCAGCATCTATACTGGCTTGTAAATCTTCACGAACCCTGTCATAAACGTCTTCAACTGTCTGACAGGCCGATACATCCACTTCACAAACCATCCAGCGCATCACATCAAGATCCCGATGCGCTACTGTATGTACTTCATCTGCATCAACACTGACCAGCGTGCAACCCTTTGGCCCGGTTTCTCGAATATGCCGACCCTGAGTATTTCCCGGAAACACGATCCACGGATCTTCGCTCAGCACTTCGCGCTTATGCACATGCCCAAGCGCCCAGTACTGATAGCCTTTGGAGCGCAGTCCATCGAGTGTACAGGGGGCATAGTGTTCATGGCCCGGCTTACCATCCAGACAGGTATGCAGTAACCCAATATTAAAATAATTCGGATCAGCCTTAGGATAGTTAGCTGACAAATCATCCGTTACGGCTCGGGTAGCAAAACCCTGACCGTGAACAACCACATTCAGATCATCCAGTACAACCTGCTCGGGTTTTTTCGTAGAAAACAACGTGACGTTATCGGGTAATTGCAAATGCCGGGTAATCTGGCTAGCTGCATCATGGTTGCCAGCGACAATGAAGACACGGATATTTTCAGCCCGCAGCCTGCGCATCCGTTCGACAAAATACAGACCGGTGTTGTAATCTTTCCAGTCACCATCATAGAGATCACCCACCAACAATACAAAGGCCACCGCCTCTTCTATTGCAAGTTCGATCAGATTATCGAAAGCACATCGGGGCGCACTGCGGATAGTATCCACTGGCGCACCTTCATAACGCGCCAACCCCCGCAAGGGACTGTCAAGATGAATATCTGCCGCATGAATAAATTTCCACATCATTATGGCCCCACCCCTCCGGCCAATACTTCTCTCACAAAAGGTATAGATAATTTCCGCTGTTCCGATAGCGAAGCTGTATCCAGCGTATCCAGCATTTCAAACAAAGTTGCCATATCTCTAGGCATTCTCGTCAACAGGAAATTTGCGGTTTTCTCTGGCAGTTTGAATCCACGCAGGTGGGCGCGGAGCTGTAATGCCTGGATGCGTTGTTGGTCAGTGAGTGTTTTGATGTGGTATAGCAAGCCCCATTCAAGCCGGGACTTCAGGTCAGCAAGTTGTATGGGTAGTTGCGCAGGCGCTTCGTGGCTACTGACAATAAGCATACTGCCGCTGGATTGCAGGCGGTTAAAACAGTGGAATAACGCCTCTTCCCAGTCTTGACTGCCTGCAATGGTTTCTACATCATCCAGACAGACGAGCTGAAAATTTTCCAGGCCGTTTAATACTTCCGGCTCCATCGTGTCAATGATTTCCAGCGGCAGATAAAACGCCGACCACCCTGCCTGCTGCGCCTGCCTGCAACTGGCCTGTAACAAATGTGTTTTACCTGACCCGGCAGCAGCAGAAATAAACACATTGGGTTCATTGCGTGCTGCAGTCGGTATCTGCTGCAACAGTTGTACAAGCTCTATATTGTCCGCTGCCAGAAAACTGGGGAAATCGGCAGTATCGGAGAGTTGTACACCTGGAAGTAATTGTTGAACCATTGACTATGACCTGTTGATACGCGACTGCTTTGCTCGCCGCCCCCAGGTGACGACATAATCAACACCGCTGATTACAATCGTCAGGACAACCACAGCAATAAGAATCTTGATGGTCATATCAAACTGAAAGTCGATGACCTGACTGCCGATGGCACTGAGAACCAGCAGGATCTGCGCAAGTGTGTTGGTTTTACTCACCAGACTTGGCTCTGCCTCAAATTTAGCAACGCGAAAATGGTAAGCCACGGCACCGGAAACAATCACCACATCACGCAACAGTACAAGCACAATCAGCCAGACCGGCAATAATCCCAACATCCCCAGAGATACCATGCTGGAGACCAGCAGCAGCTTGTCTGCCAATGGATCGAGGATACCGCCTAGCTGACTCTCCCAGTTGAAGGTTTTTGCCAGAAAACCATCCACAGCGTCTGTCACTCCGGCGATAAAAAACAGCCATAATGCTATTTCATATCGCCCCTGCAGGAGCAGCCAGACAACCGGCGGCACCATTAAAATCCGCAATATTGTCAGCAGGTTGGGGATATCTCGTGGCTTCAATCGACTCAGTCCATCAACATGTCAGGCTATAGCATAGCAAAAGCACAGCAGGTAACATACGCAGCAGATCAAATACGCAGCAGATCAAATACCTTGCCAGTGGAGATAGTGTGTCAAATCAGGATTCCAGTCAGAACAATCAGTCCTCATCCCTGAGTTATCGGGATGCTGGTGTAGATATTGATGCCGGCAACGCGCTGGTAGAACGCATCAAACCCGCAGTGGCTGCCACACATCGTGCCGGTGTTATGAGCGGGCTGGGCGGATTTGGCGCGTTGTTTGAGTTACCGATTGAGCGTTTTAAGCGGCCACTGCTGGTATCTGGCACTGATGGTGTTGGCACCAAGCTGAAACTGGCTATCGACAGCCACAAACACGACACCATCGGCATCGATCTGGTTGCAATGTGCGCTAATGATATTATCGTTCAGGGGGCTGAGCCGCTGTTCTTTCTGGATTACTACGCCACCGGCAAACTTGAGCTGGATGTGGCCACCGATGTCATCAACGGCATCGCCAAAGGCTGTGAACTGGCCGGTGCTGCCCTGATTGGGGGCGAAACGGCTGAAATGCCGGGCATGTACCAGGTCGATGATTACGATCTGGCCGGTTTTTGTGTCGGTATTGTAGAAAAAGACCAGTTAATTGATGGCCAGTCGGTGCAGCCAGGTGACAGTCTGATCGCACTGGCTTCATCCGGGCCACATTCCAATGGTTATTCCCTGGTTCGAAAAATCCTGCAACATAACCATTCGACTTTTACCGATATGCTTGACGACAAACCGCTGATTGATCATCTGCTCGCGCCAACACGCATCTATGTCAAAAGCCTTCTAGCTGCCTTTGAACAACTGGATATTCATAGCCTGTGTCACATTACCGGGGGTGGCCTACAGGAAAACCTGCCGCGCGTCTTTCCTGACAACACCCGTGCCATGATCGACACACAATCCTGGCAATGGCCGTCGATTTTCCAATGGTTGCAGACGCAGGGCAATGTCGAAACACTGGAAATGTACCGCACCTTTAACTGCGGTGTCGGTATGATTATATGCCTGCCGCATAATCAGGAACAGGCCTGCCTTGATCTATTACAAAGCTCTGGCGAAACCGCCTGGGTTATTGGGCGTATTGATGAGGGTGCGGGTGCGCCTGTGGTTGACATCAGTTAGGTTGACCTGATGTCTGTTGCAATGCCTGCTGCAATGCCGGTCGTGATCATGATCTCTGGCCGGGGTTCCAACCTCAGAGCTATCATTGACGCCATTGATAACAAACTGTTAGCGGTTCGTATCGTTGCCGTTATCAGCAACAACGCCAAAGCACTTGGGCTGGAATACGCCAGGCTGGCAAACATTGATATCCGGTGCTTCAATCAGGGCGACTATTCAGACAGAGAAAGCTTTGATCTGGCGATTCAGAAAGGTATCGATCACTATGCCCCTGAACTGGTTATCCTGGCAGGCTATATGCGCATTTTGTCTGTGGCATTTGTGCATCATTTTCAGGGTCGGTTGATGAATATTCACCCGTCCCTGCTACCGGAATTTCCTGGCCTGCATACTCATCAGCGGGCAATAGAGGCCGGCGTTACCACGCATGGCGCCAGCATTCACTTTGTCACTGAGGAACTGGATGGTGGTCCCGTGGTCTTACAAACCCGAGTGGATGTAAGAAAAATAGATACTGCCGAAACACTTGCCGCACGCGTTCTGGTAAAAGAACATAGCCTGTATATCACCGCTATTCGCTGGTATGCAGAAGGCAGACTGGTGCTGAAGAACGACAACGCAATGCTTGACGGAAAAAAACTGGATGAACCAATACAACTGGATAACCCCGAGTAATTTACTGGCACTCTTGCTGCTGCTGTTTTCGAGCAATAGTTTTTCTGAAGCGGTGATTCAGGTGGATAATATTCCGCTGTTTGAAGCCCGCTATGAAGTGCGAATGAATGGCCTGGTGATTGCAAAGGCCAGCTTCAGCCAGAAAAAGATTGGTGAGCGGCGTTACCATTACGTGCAAAAAACAAAAGCCAAAGGCCTGGTTTCTTTCTTCCGTCGCGAAACTGTCACTGAGCAAACTACCTGGGATTTAACTGAGACCGGCATCCGCCCGATTGAATATGATTTTCGCAAGCTAGGCGGCAGCGATGACGAGCATAAACACATTGTCTTTGACTGGGAGAACCTGCGCGCAGAAAATACCGGCGAAACCGAACCCTGGAAAATTGATATTGAAACAGGCACTCTGGATAAATTGCTGGTGCAGGTTGCTATGCTGCTGGACATCCAGGCAGGGAAAACCGTCTTCAATTACCCCATTGCCGATAACGGCCGTCTCAAGCATTACCAGTTTGCCCGTATTAGCGAAGAACCTGTTGAAGTTCCTGGCGGTCTGTTTCAAACAACCAAACTGCAACGTATGGACGACGACCGCGATATTACTTACATCTGGACTGCACCGACGTTAAAATATCTGCCGGTACGTTTTCTGAAAATCAAAAAAAGCGGCCTGAAACTGGAAATCAGGTTAAAGGAAATACAGATGCAGAATCCAGCCTGATGTCAGTACTCAAACAGGATATCCTGAATATAACCAATGGCGACTGCGCTGTTGAGATCATGAAAAAAGCGGGCATTACTGGTGATTTTCTTCCCTGGCGGGATGTCCTGCACGAAGGTCCGGTCACTGCTGAAAAGTCAATACAGGCCCTGTCACAGCTGCGCATACAATATATCACCGAACAGGGCTGGGGTAAGGAGCAAGATATCCGCAACAGTTTTATTCAGCGAGACGAATGTATCGAGTCCTTTCAAAGCTATAAAAAAGTCATCCTCTGGTTTGAGCATGATCTCTATGACCAACTGCAGCTTTTACAGATTCTCGACTGGTTTTCTGAACACCGTGACAGCCCGACAAAACTGACATTGATCTGTACAGAACAATATCTGGGCAGAGTCTCTGCCGAAGAAATGCAACAACTATTTCACTATGAAAGCCCGGTAACTGATCAGCAGTTTTCACTCGCCCGCAAAGCCTGGGCAGCGTTTTGCTCACCTGATCCAACCGCCTTGAATACACTACGATCAATCGATACCTCCGCATTACCATTCCTGCAGGGTGCCGTGTTGCGCCTGCTGGAAGAATACCCGGATTGCAGCACTGGTCTGTCACGCAGCGCTCGACAGGCGCTGGAAATCATCGCTGAAAAGGAAATCCAGCCAGGCCGTCTGTTTGGCAGAAGCCAACAACTGGAAGAGCGCATTTTTATGGGTGACAGCAGTTTCTGGAATATCTTGCAGGCATTGCTGGAGCTGGAACCAGCCCTGCTGGAAATGAATGACAATAAACCGCTGTCACTCCCGGTAAACTCCAATCAGTGGATTCGTATCACAGAGACTGGCAAAGATGTTTTATCAGGGAAAAAGAACTGGCTGGCGAGCCAACATAACAACGGCCGCTGGATTGGTGGTGTACACCTGCAAGCTGAGAACAGCTGGTGCTGGGATGCCAGACGCCAGACACTGCGTCATCAGACTTAGCAAGATAGGCGCTTGCTCAGGCTTTGGGTAAAGTCACACCTCGCTGCCCCTGATATTTCCCTGCACGGTCACGATAGGAGGTTTCACACACCTCATCAGATTCGAAAAACAGCACCTGAGCAACCCCTTCATTTGCGTAGATCTTCGCCGGTAAGGGCGTGGTATTGGAAAACTCCAGCGTCACATGCCCTTCCCATTCCGGCTCCAGAGGCGTCACATTGACGATAATGCCGCAGCGCGCATAGGTAGACTTACCCAAACAGATAGTCAGCACATTGCGCGGAATACGCAGGTATTCAACGGTTCTTGCCAGTGCAAAGGAATTGGGCGGGATAATACAAACATCCGATTTCACATCAACAAAGCTGCTGCTGTCAAAATTTTTCGGATCGACAATCGCCGAGTTGATATTGGTAAAAATCTTGAATTCGTCAGAGCATCTTATATCGTAGCCATAACTGGACGTCCCATAAGAAATAACACGGCCAAAATTTTCACGCTCACGCACCTGCCCAGCTTCAAAAGGCTCTATCATGCCATGCTCACGCGCCATTTCACGAATCCAGTTATCGGCTTTGATCGACATTCGTTATCCTGTATTTGCTATTAATCAAAATATTAGTAACCGTGAGTCTGTAGCTACTTTTGCTTTAACACCTGATAAAAGCGTTCTTCCAGTACTGCCTGAATTTCAGGCTCAGTATCAGCCGCACACAACCACTGTACTTCCAGGTCATGGATCAATTCATCCTTGCGATTAGCAATATCAGGCTTCAAGCCCTTTTGCAATTGCTCTAGCTGGTAGGCCATGCGAATGGATTTATCTTCCTCAGGCGTCTCTATATCCTTAATAATTTCCAGCTCGATACAAAGCATACGACGCTGCTTCTCGGCCTTCTCTGCATCAGGTTTATTATGCTCGTGCAGATGTTTCAATAACACATCACGCCTGGCAGTAATCCGTTTAACCCAATCTTTTTTCTGCTCAGCAATGTCGTCATTCCAGGCGGCAGTGAGAGTTTTCACCTGCTCATCCAGATCGGCTGGTGTTGTGTACAACAACTGGTTTAACTGACGGCAGATATCTGCACGTTTACGCAAATCATCAAATCGAGCATTCGCAGATGCATTCTGTAACTTTGTTCGCAGGCGATCAAAGGCATCACTGGCTTTTTGATAGTCACGCTGCAAGTATTTTTTATCCCTGTCGGGAAACTCGGGTAATGCCTGATAAGTATCCTGCAGAGCTGAAAAACCGGTCTCGTCCAGTTCATTTTTCTTCGCCAGGGTCTGCATTTCATTGAGTAGATCCTTTGCCTGCTTCACATGCGCAATGCTTTCCTGATAACGCTGTTGTTTTACATCGCGGTGCGCCTGAAAAATCTTGCGACAATAGCCGTTAAACGCTTCCCATAACTTCTGATCATCCCTGTAGCGCGTAACACCCACCTGTTTCCATGCCAGTTGCAGACGTTTTGCCTGATTCAGCACATGTTCATTAATTTCGCCTTCGGCAAGTGCTTCAGCCTTTTCAATTAATTCAGTCTTGAGTGCTACATTGGCAGCATATTCCGTATTCAGTTTTTCATCAAACTGCTTCATCAGGGCAGTAAATTTTTCATCCAGCGGTTTTGCTGCTTTGCGTTCAACCTGACGTGTCTGGCTCCATTCTTTCTTTGCCAGACGCTGGGTTTTTTCTACCAGTCGCCAATCAGGATTTGACCAGTCAAGTGTTTGCAGATAACTATCAAGTTGTTCGCAAGTCTTCTTGCGTAATGCCAGATTAGCCTCGCGTTTTTCCCGCTGTTCGGAAAAATACTCGGCACAGGGCGCATAAGCCTTGTCGGCCGCTTCCTTAAAACGCGGCCATAATTTCTGTGACTCCGGACTGCTGCCCAGATCTTTCCACTGTCCCTGTAATTTCTTTATCCAGTCAGCACGATCACGTGGCGAAAGCTCTTCCTTACCGGGCACAGCTTCCATCTGTTCACAAAGCTCTTCCAGCTTCGGTGCCGTAGCATAGCTTTTCCAGTCACCGATTTCCTGCATACGTTCTTCTGCTTTATTCAGTCGAGCCTGAAAATGTGCCTGCTCTTTTTGTGGCAAAGCGTTGATCTTTTTGCTGAGACGTTGAAAAATAGTGCTTGCTGGCCCCCATTTGCCGGTATTCAGTGAGGCATTCAGGGAATGCAGCTGTTTTTCTGTCGCAGTAATCGCTGTCGCCACTTCATTTTGTCTGATCTTGAGGGTTTTGCGCAGGGTTTTAGCTGTTTCTGTCAATGACTGAATAAAAACAGGTTGCTCATCAGTAGGAGTTTTCTCAAAACCGGAAAGCAAACCGTCAATCTGCTTGAGGCGAGTTTGCAACTGAGCATCATTCACGGGTTCAGATGGTGTTTCAGATGGCTGGTCAGAATCAAACCCGGCAGCTGTTTTGGCCGTTGCTAACGCCGCATCCATCGCGTGACAGGATTGTTGGTATTGCTGCGAAAGTTTTTTCTCAGCAGGGATCATTTTGAGACTGGTATTCCAGCTATCCTGCTGTGCAACAAACTGGGTATGAATGTTATCGACAGTTGCTGCCAGTTTTTCAAGCGGTGCTTGCTGAGCCTGCAACACCAGTTGATTAACAGCAGCAACAAGCTGTTGTTGTTTCTCTGCCTCAACCGCATAGCGAAGTTGTGCATTGATAACCTCAAGAACCTGTTTCTCTGCTTGCCGATATTGAGTAACAATATCAGGCTCAGGAGGGCTTTCCAGCGCATCCCACTGCTGACTGATACCCATGTAGCGTCCCCGATACTCATGCGACCAGACACTCTTTGCCAGCGTCTGCATGCCAGCGACCAGGCGCGTAATCAATTCCTGGTAGTCTATTTGCCGTTGCTGTGCTGCTTTGTGTTCTTCAAGGCGTGTATGTAAGTGACGAGCTACCACCTTGTCGCGGTTCTTGATTTGTTGCCAGGCCTGTTCAACGTGATCTATAGACTGCAGGTTTTCAGCCGCAGCAATGCGGGTATCGTGATAACGGCTGCTATCAATCAGACAAACCAGTAGCGTATCTTCCCGAATCTGGCTGATCGCCTGATTTCTGTGTTTGTCATTGATCGCAAAACTGGCAACCTGAACGCACAATTGCGGATCGCTGGATGATGCAAGCAACCGCCCGAGAGCCTCACTGTGCTGATCATCAGCCAGAAGTTCCTGAAATCTGGACTCTACAACCTGCCTGACCTGAGCATCTCGTTCACTGCTCACTCGTTGAAACAACAATGACAGATCGGTTAATTTCAACGCCGCTGCCTGGCGTACATCTGCGGCCTCATCTTTAGCCGCCAGATCAGATAGAATCTGTGCCTGATCGGGAAAAGAGAGCGATAATCCATCAATTGCAGCAAGCCGATCCTGTGAACGGGCGCTTTGCCATTTCGGTTTAAAAAAACGTTTGAACATAGTACTAACTTACCTGATTATTATTCGAAATCTGCCTGTTCGGCCTCAAGAACTGCGAGGCTAATGTGCTTACCCAGCTCCTTGTCAAACCCGGACCAGTCTTTGTAAACAGCCAGCTTCTTGCCGATAGTGTCTTTCATTTCAAAGGCCTCCTGGCCTTCTTCCATTAACCGCGCAGCCTCACTGTAAAGAATATCCAGATAATCGCGGAACAGCTTCAGCTCTTCTTTTGTTGCCGTTTTTCCATGACCAGGTACGACGGTATCAATCGGGTATTCCAGTGCCGCATCAAGTACGGCTATATTGCCTCGAAACGAACCGTCATCCATACGTGCGATACGTCCAAACAGAGCATTATCCCCAGTCAGTAAAACCCGATCTTCTTCCAGCACAAACATGGCGTCGGTTTTAGTATGCGCCCAGTCGTTGAGATGAATCTTTATGCTCAGGCCATCAATCTTGATTGTTTGCCCATCTTCAAGTTCTATTGCGGGTATTACGGCTTCAGTACCCGCTGTTTTACCTTCTGTCAGGGTTTCCATCAGCGTCAGCCAGCTTTCAGCTTCACCATTTTCAGCCTGATTGATCATTTCCGGATGCGCATAAATAGCCACGCTCGGAAATGCCTTTTTGAAGGCGTGATTTCCCAGCCAGTGGTCGCCATGCACATGGCTATTGAAAATATGTGTCACCGGTTTATCAGTTTGCATCCGGATCAAAGCAAGTAGCCCTTCGCCAACCTGTCGACTGCCACCTGGATCGATCACCACCACACTTTTATCAGTAATCATAAAAGCCGGATTATTCATAAATCCCGCGTTTTCAGGGTTTGGTTGCTCAAGCGGCCCATGAACTACCCACATGTGGTCGGATATTCGGGTCGGCCTGTATCCTGCCAGCGGCGTGTCATCTAGCTTGATGGCATTTTCTGCTAGCGTTGCTGATTTGGGCTGCTCAGCATTCATAGCTACAATGGAAGTCGATATCACTCCCACCAGCAATACCACGGCGGATATTGTTAAAATGTTTTTCATGTCGAACCTCAATCAATTCCAGATACTGACGCTGATAATAACAGGTTGACCCCTGTGCCGGAATTGTTATCTGCCAGATAATCAGCATAATACAGTCTCCGTTACTCCCATACTCTGGATCATGTGAAATATGCTAGCTCCCCTTGCACGAAGTTTCCGCAACCTACTGTTATCGCTGTTATTTATTGTATTCAATCTTTGCATCGGGCTAACCGTGCAAGCCTCGACCAGCATTCAACAACGCCTGGCTTCCATGAGCGATGAACAACTGGCTGCACAGATGATTCTGGTTTACTACACCACGCCGGAATTCGTACTGAAACACGAATTCGGCGGCATTCTCATTATGCAAAATATGCTCAAAGATCCAGACAAACTGAAACATGAGCTACACAAACTGCAAACCCATAGTCACAATAAAGTACTGGTGAGTATTGATCAGGAAGGTGGCAAGGTAAACCGCATGAAACGCCTGCCCGGTTGGCAATCGGTCGCCTCCGCAGCCGAGATGGCCAATTGGTCGAACCACAAAATTACCCGTCATGCTAAAAAAATGGCCAGCGTACTCACCGATCTGGGTATCAATATGAACCTTGCCCCGGTGCTTGATCCCAGCCATGATTTCCTCGGCCAGCCGACATTTATGGGACAGGAAAATCGCGCCTTCGGAGCCAATGAAAAACAGATCACTGCCAAAGCCAGCGCTTACATCAATGGCTTCAAACCGCTGGGTATGGCTAGCATCGCCAAGCATTTTCCCGGCTATGACGTACAATCAAACTCTGACCATGAAATTGCTATCAGTAATGCACCAATGAAAGCCCTGAATGAACAGGTAAAAACCTTCTCAGCCATCGCGCCACAGGTTGAAGGCATCATGATGTCCAGCATTCACTTCTCCGCCATTAATGGCAAACCGGCCGTGTTGTCGCCTAAGATGGTCGCCTGGGCCAGAGAAACCATGCATGACAGACTCATCATGACCGACGATCTCTGGGGCACAGCACTCAGAAAATGGATGGAAAAACACGGCGCCCGATCAGACAATGCCCAGGTAGTCTCTCTGACACAACTGGCTATCGAAGCCGGTAATGATGTGCTCATGATTACCTACCCGGAAAAAGCCATCCTGATGAAACGTAACATTGTCAAATGGATGCGCGACGATGAAAATGTCAGAATCCGAGTCAAGGCTGCCGTAAAACGTATTCTGATGACCAAGCAAACAATGGGATTGCTTGATGAAACGTCCGTACCCATTGTAGGTTGGCGCTAACATCTTAACAGGCTGTTGAAAAACCCTCATGCGGCACAATCCTGCGTTAAAAATCAGCTCAAAATGCTCATGCACTGCATGTACACTGCGCTTTTTCGCCAATTTTTGCCTTGTTTTGCGCTCGCCTGAAACTTTTCAACAGCCTGCTAAAGCCCAACTACAACCATGAAGCAATCAGAAGAACTCACAATTTTTTCCGGACAGTTCTCCCTGGAGCGCCTCCCCAAAATACAAAAAAACAAGCTGCGTGCCTGGGATGCTGCAGATGAACTCATACTGACGTATCTGCATGAACAGAAACTGTTAAGCAATCTGATCAATCCTGTCTTACTCGTCAATGATGCTTTTGGCGCACTGGCCATCGCCCTGCATGAAATTGAACGGCATAGCTGGTCAGACTCACTTCTGTCACACCAGGCAACGACAGAAAACCTTCAGCGCAACAACATTCAGGCGGAGAATTATCAGCCCGTTCAAAGCATAGACCCACTACCTGCGACCTATGATCTTGTACTCATCAAAATACCCAAAACGCTCGCCCTGCTTGAATACCAGCTGAGCCAGTTAAAACCACACATTTCAGTAAACACCACAATCATCGCTGCCGGCATGAGCAAACATATTCATACTTCAACCCTGAACTATTTTGAAAAAATAATCGGCGCAACAACCACCTCGCTGGCAACAAAAAAAGCACGCCTGATTTATAGTCAGCACAATCAGCAAGCAGCAGCAAAAATCGGCTATCCAAAAACAATCATCGACGAAGCTCTGGATTTACAACTCAGTAATCATGCCAATGTTTTCAGTAAAGACAGTCTGGATATCGGCGCGCGTTTCATGATAGAGCAAATGCAGCAATACCTGCCAGAGCAGAGAAATTGCCAGCATATTATTGATCTTGGCTGCGGCAATGGCGTGCTGGGAATCATTGCCAAACGTCTGCAACCACAGGCGCATATCAGCTTCATTGATGAATCCTACATGGCGATTGACTCGGCAAAAACCAATTTCAACCAGAATATTCAATCCGACCAGAATAGATCAGATGCCAGTTTCCTGACTAACGACTGCCTGGAAAAATGGAATAACAAAGCTGACCTGATTCTTTGCAACCCACCTTTTCACCAGGCACACAGCATCGGTGATCAGATCGCCTGGAAAATGTTCAGGCAAAGCAAAGATCAACTAAACAAAGGCGGAGAATTATGGATTATCGGCAATCGCCATCTGGCCTATCACAGCAAACTCAAACGTCTGTTTGGAAATTGCCAGACTCTTGCTTCGAACAAAAAATTCGTTGTACTAAAAGCATACTAGAATTTTAACTATGAAAGACTGTAATCAATGTGGAAAGTGCTGCATCAACTACAGTGATGGGGGTTTGTCCGCATCAGCGGAAGAAATCGACTTCTGGGAAAATTACCGACCTGAAATATATCGGTATGTAAGGGATGAAAAAATCTGGATGGATCCGGAGACAGGCAAGCAGTTAGTTCGGTGTCCGTGGTTGAAGAAACTACCCGCTGAAAATAAAACTATCTGTGAAATCTATTTCGACCGACCCGAAGATTGCAAATTTTATCCTGTCACAATCGCACAGATGGTCAATGATGAATGTGAAATGCTGGATGCGCATGATTTAGTGAAGCCGAAATATGCACAGAAAGTGCTGGATAAGCTGATGTCAGATAGTAGACCGCCATTTGCATAGTGGCATTGTTCAATATTGCTAATCACAAGTAGACAGTATACGTAGCTTAGTCATTCTTGCGATTCAATGTAATATTGCCGTCAACGCTGATCAACAAATCTCCAAGCCGGATTTGCTTCCACTCAGGCATTGTAACTGTTATATCACCAGACTCTATGATAGCCACAAGGTCAAGGTTCATCCAGTCACCTGAAACGTTCATTTCTGAACTTTGCCATGTTTCATCAATGCGGCGCCATAATTGTGCACGGGGCCAGTTCATCTGATCGAGAATTATAAATTCATGCCCACCATCATCGTTCAAATCCAGGGCGAGTAAAATAGTCTTTGATGAGAACCGGGAGACAGGGTTATTTTCTTGTCGCCAGTCAAAAATCTTTTCTATGAGCGATGCCGGAACCTCTATATTTGAAGGCCAGATAACTAACTGGTCTGAAAAAGTTTGTAAGTCAGGTGTGCTGCTATCCATTCCACGAGAACGATACAGTTCGTCAATTGTTGCCACAATCTCCGGATATTTATCTGTATGTTCTACTTTGAAATTCTGCAGTGCCAGATAGCCTGGTCGAGCCAGATGTCTTGCGATATATCGAATATCGAAATTCTCTATTGAGATTTTCCCGCTATTGAATTGTGCTAACTGACTATTGGTCGAGATTTTCCTGAAATCAAGTAGAGGTGAGTTTACTAGCAACATTGTTACCAGAATGATGAGTCCCATGACGATATTGACTCGGCTTAGCGTTCTAATCCAGTTATCCCGATGTCTTACGATACCCCAGCAATAACCTGTCGAGAAAAGTGCTAATAATAACCAGATCAACATACCCCAACAACGATCGACGGACCAGCCATATTGCCCGACTCTTAGATAAAGCCCATAAAATGCGATGGCGCTATATATTGGTAATAAAGCCACGCCAAAATATATAAAACGGTGCAATGTGGCGGTATACGGGGTGATGCGGTTTTCGTCTTGATAAACGGCATTAACAAAAAAGAGGATCAATGTTTGCAACCACAGTATCAGTGCGCTGCCATGACCCGTTTTCCATAAGCTGTTCAGACCTGAAAATATGGATGCACTGTCATTGTTCGTACCCCAGAATGAATTGAATCCCGTAATGGGGAGGGCAATCATAAACATCACTGATATAGCAACAAGCAGAGGTAATAAAAATTTAATCATTGCCTGGAGAACATTTGCAATAACATCAAGAATATCTGTCAGGTTGCGGAAGGTAATAATGGCGAAACCACAAGCCAGGCTTAGCGCGGGAAACATGAACCACTTTTCTTCGAATAATAAACTGAAAAACTCAACATTTATTGTTTTGAACAAAGCCGCCCAGAGCATGAGTACGCCCCAGAAAATCAAAACAAATAGCAGGCTCAAACAGAGGACTAAGAAATTTCGCCATGAATATCTAAATAATGCGGCGTAGCTTATAGGTTCGTTACTACTGTACTGCTGAATGTACATTAAGGCTTTAAAGCAGGCGATACCTAAGGTGATTATAAAGGGAAAAACCAGCGTTCCAGCCTGGATAAACTCAACAGGCTCAGCCTGGAATCCTGTGTAGGCTGCCACAGCAATCGCTAGTGCATTAAAAGGGAGTAACCATGTCAACGTCTGTTTAATGGTACCTTTGAAAATGGTCAGTTGCGCCATTAAAGGTGTCGTGATAACCGCAGTAATGAGTGCGAATATCCAGGCAGGTTGGCTGTATGGCCAGACTTTCAGGTCAATTGCTTTATATATCGCAAACAATGCCAGTCCCTGGAATAGCGCAAGTGATAGCATTTGAATATGAGGGAGCTTACCGGAATCAGATGTATTCATTTTTGATTGCTTGTTTTAGGTGGTGACGAATGGGGCTGTATTTTTTTGACAGCCCGTGAAAACCCTTTCAATCCTTAGCTGATTCATCCGGCAACGGATTTTCACCCGTATCAAATAAACTCTTCATGTTTTTTTTCAAAGTCGTCAGCATTTCAGGCACTTCAATTTCCATCACCTGATCAGTAATCCATTTACGGTCACGGTCACCCATAACACCGGTTACTGCTTCCCCAAGATAACGCTTGAACGCATAGCCAGGTTCACCCTCTTCAAAGGTGAATTCAGAGTAATCTGCCAAACGTTCGTTAAGGATTTTAATGAACGGTTTTTTATAATCTTCACCACGACCATGCGCATCAACCCGATTATCGTGATACACATCTGCCGTTTTAAGTGCCAGTTCAACAATGAACTTTTGTCGATCTTCTTCACTGAGTACTTCGTGTACCAGACGATCAGTGACGTGGATCAAAAAAGCACATATTTCCTGGAAAATATCCAGTCGCTGAGCATTGGTTTCCGTTTCAAAGCCTTCGTTTTCCAGATTGAGCACCGTATTACCGGCAATGCGCCACTGGATGAACGCCTGGGCACCAGCAATTTCTTCAATGCTGCGTTTTTTCCCGGATTTATTCCACTTGCTTCTAACCCGCACCTGGCTGCTCCTGTCTTGTTCGGTTACTGTTTGCCGTGGGAGAATACATCATGATAGGATGCAATACCATAGTATTTCACTCAGGTATTATACCTGTATTGCCGGGCCACCATGACAATAGATAACCTACAGTCAGCAATACAACACAATTGCCATATTTCCGATTCGCAGTTTGCAGGCAACTACACGCTGTGCATCTACCTGCTAAAAATGCGCGAATACTATCGCTGGGAAAAAGGCATTCCGCTGGGCAAAGCACTCGACAAACAAGCCGTTGGCAAATGGATGTGTGAACGTGAATCATTCTGGGAATCAATCGAAGAAGACAACCTGACTCGCCTGCACCTGAACGGTCATTCATTTGATGCCTTCGATTCCAATGCGATCAATGTCGAGTTATTGCCACAGGGCTATATTTACAGTGCAGGCTACGGCTTGCGCGCAAAACCCCTGTTCTTTTTTGGCAAACTGGATGTCCATATTGAAGAAGATGGCACACAGATTTACATCTCAGCACAAGAACTGGCGCGTGATCTGGCGGCACCACCGGCCATGTCTATGGGCAACGCCATTTTCATCCGCAAGGAATCACTGCAGCGCATGCTCTGGGAAAAAATCGAAGAATGGCGCTGGAGCAAACCTGACAATGCGATGGGTCGCGCCATTAACCATCTGGACTTTGAGGAGCATTTCGAGCAGTCACTGGACACCCTGACGGAACATGAAGTTGCCACACTGATTCTGCATGAAAAAGGCGAAGTCCTCGCCGGACAGATGATTGATGCAAGCTGGCACGACATGCTTAACCAATGTCCACATCCGCATCTGGAATTACTGGCTCGCTCCGTCCGTGACCACCTGGCCGATGCTCTGACAACCCTGCCGGCGCTGCTTGAAAAGCCCTCCCATTCCCTGCATGTTTATTTTGCTAATCTGATGGGCATGCGCAAACACATTTATCCCGCCCTGCTGACTGCCTACAATCATTGGCTTGAAACAGGCAAAATCGACAAACTGGCAAACAGCATTACAAGCGGTCAGCAACACTGGCTGGAAACTGCCAACCATCTATGTGTATTGATTACACAGGACGACGCACAAAAACCTTACGATGGTGCTACTATAGAGGCTATTATCAAACAAGCCCAATTGTAATATTCATGCTCAATAAACCGTTAAAAACAATCCGCGAGGTTAAAGCCAATACTTTTATTTTTGAAAAACCGGGTGCCCTGGATGCTGGTCTGTGCGAGCGTGCCATTGAACAGTTTGAAAACAGTAGTGATGAACAATACCTGGGCCGCATTGGGCAACAGGCACAAGAAGACCAGAGTATCAAGAAATCGACTGACCTGATTGTTAGCGGCAAACCCCAATGGAAAGAAATTGATCAGGCATTATTCCGCTCTATCGGCTCAGCAGTACTGGAATTCCGTGAAGCCTACCCGTATTTCAAAGGCCCTTTTAAAGATATGGGCTATGCCATACAGCGCACTGAACCTGGCGAGCATTATCACTGGCACATCGACGGTGGCAGCCATGAATTTAGCCAAAGGCAATTAGTCGCCGTCTGGTATTTGAATGATGTTGCAGGTCCTGGCGGTGAAACCGAATTTTTGTTTCAGGATCTCAAAGTCACACCGCAACAGGGAAAACTGATTCTGTTCCCGCCTTTCTGGACTCACGAACACCGCGGCGTCACCCTTGACGCTGGCGTAAAATATATAGCCACCACCTGGATTGTCTTTGCCTGATCGTTTAAGCCAGGCGCAGATCATTACCCCCAAAGCTGCGCAACTCTCTGACTGCTTTATGCTGCGCTGGCGACTGTTAAGAAAACCCTGGAATCAAGCCATCGGCAGTGAACAGGATGCCTTCGACACCACGGCCATGCATTGTGCCATTTTATTGGATCAAACCATCATTGCCACTGGCCGCTGCCATTTTGAATCGGCAAACAACGCCTGTATCCGCTACATGGCAGTCGCCGAAGAACACCAGCAACAGGGGCTAGGCTCCCTGCTCCTGCAGGCACTTGAAACAATGGCAGTCAATCAATCAGCAAACCGAATCACCCTACAGGCACGTGACTCCTGTGTTGAATTTTACCGTCGCCATGGTTATGCCATTATCAGAGAATCACACAAGCTATTTGATAGCATCCAGCATTATGAAATGCACAAGGAGATAACGCATCATGGCTGACCTGTTCACAGTGACCGCCCCGCTGAAGGTACGTTTCCCCAACCAGAAAAAACACATCATGATAGAACGCTTTCGTTACAACAATGGCCTCATCTATCTGCGCCCTTTCTGGCAAACCCTGCCCGACGAATACCGTTTCCATACACTGCCCGGCCCGATCAAAGGCGATGGTCCCTGGAAAGTCGGTGATACCATCGTCACTGTCCTCGGCTGCCACGGCACCGATGCAAGCCTGGCTGCGGAATACGCCAGCTGGCAAACACAGCAACAAACAGCCAGTCAGGACTATCCATCAAATATAGAATTACTAATCCTGGCAAATAACTGGATCAAACACATAACCCACTCCTAACCTTATTCGTTACCTCTGTGCTTGTATTTATATTTCTTTAGAGAAAACTTTAGATTTTAGAAGTCTTGTGAGCCAATTATATTCATAATTTGAACTACACCATCTTCAATGCGAAAGTATATTGTATCAACTCCACATACACTATATCTGTACCCCTTTCGTATATTGTCAACAGACTGATACAAGTGGGGATTCCTGGCTATCTTCTCAAATCTATCAAACAAAGTATTATAGTATTTGTCTGCTTGTTCTACATCCCAGCTTTCAATTCCATAGCGATATATTCTTCGTAAATCTTCTTTAGCTTCCAGGCTTAATTTATAACTTCCCATCATGGCGTAATTCATCCTTGAATTCTGTCAGTACCTCATCACGTGTTTGGTTAATAAAACCACTTTTTTCTGATTCGATAAGTTTGGCACATATAAAGTCTATTTCTTCCTGTTTTGCACGTGCTCTCCTAATAAGATCATTAACTACTTCACTTTTACTTGTATATTCCTTGCTTTCAACTTGAGCCTTTAGCCAATCATCATTTGGCATGGTTAATGTAATGCTTTGTCTTGCCATCGGCTTTCTCCTTGCAATATAGTGGTTCAATATTACACCGTATTTACATCAAAAAACACTTACCCTGGATGTTTTTTAGAACTGAGAGCTGTTAAGCTTCACCACTCACAAGCCTCAGTCAAACCCATGCCCAATCAGGAATTCATACTCGACGACCACATCATCCATCTAAACCACGCCGCCGTCGCCCCCTGGCCAAAACGCACCGTTGAAGCCGTTAAAAAGTTTGCCGAAGAAAATGCCCACATAGGCTCACAACGCTACCTCGCCTGGATAAAAACAGAAACCCGTCTACGCGAACAACTGCGCAGCATGCTCAACGCCAAAAGTACTGACGAAATCGCCCTGCTAAAAAGCACCTCGGAAGCACTCTCCGTAGTTGCCTACGGACTCGACTGGTCTAGCGGCGATGAAATCGTCATCCCGTACCAGGAATTCCCCTCTAATCGTATCGTCTGGGAATCGCTGAAAAGATTCGGTGTTAACATCATCCAGGTCGACTTGATGTCTGCCGACAGTCCTGAACAGGCCCTGATAAACGCTATGACCGACAAAACGAAACTGCTCTCGGTCAGCTCAGTGCAATACGCAACCGGCCTGAAAATACACCTCGAATCACTCGGCCTGGCCTGCAAAGACAGAGACATCCTCTTCTGCATCGATGCCATACAAAGCCTCGGTGCATTCCCGCTTGATGTACAAACCTGCCACGCCGACTTTGTCATGGCCGATGGCCACAAATGGATGCTCGGCCCGGAAGGCCTCGCCGTGTTCTACTGCCGCCAGGCACTGATCGACAAACTGCAACTCAACCAGTTCGGCTGGCACATGATTCAGGCAGTGGGAGAATTTGACCAGATAGAATGGCAAGCGGCCGACAACGCCCGCCGTTTTGAATGCGGCAGTCCTAACACGCTCGGTATACATGCGCTGCATGCCAGCCTCGAACTCATTCTCGAAACCGGCATTGACACCATAGCAGCCCGGATTCTTGAAAACACCTCTGTCATTCTGGATAACCTGCCTGACAGGGTTCAATGTCTATCACCGATAGAAAGCCAGCGACGATCTGGTATTGTGACCCTGTTACCGATAGATGCTGACCTGGAAAAATGTTATGAACGTTTGCAGAAAAACAATGTGCTCTGTGCACTACGCGGGGGTGGGATTCGATTTTCGCCGCATTATTATACGGGTGAGAGAGAGATTCTTCGGGCTGTGGGGTTGTTGATAGTTTAAGGGAGTTATTGCACTCTGCTCCCCATTAACTCTATTTTGATGGGATACATACTGCGTATATCTACCCAGGTGATAACAATGACATCGCCATTGAAGTTAAAACAAAATGGATGAGACAGTAACAGTAATCTGGGCAGCTGCCTTTATAGTGATATTGATAGGTTTCATTCCTTATGGAATCTGGTTTTTCATTTCGCTCATTAAAAAACGATGGGAACGAGCTGCATGGTTATTTGCTTTACCACTTCTATTATTTATGATTTTCCATGCTATTTCTATACCACTAGAAAAAATAGCATACTCTAAGTATCTCCGCGAGATTTATGATGTAGAAATTGATCTAAAAAGTGCAATATACAATTATGATTCTCCAAGATCATTTCAAGGTGATGGATATTCTATCTCTGTTTATGAATTACCTATTGAGATTCGACAACGTTTTGAATCTGCTGATACTCGACTATTAGAACAATTCCCCAAACGACCTAATTATCGATCAAAATGGAGTATTGAACAATGGAGCGAAGCGCCCCTTGATCCAAAGTTTAACAAGCATTTAGATTTTTCTTTAAGTAGCTATGATGCTAAACATGTCTCTGAGTTATCGAGTTATTTCCATGATATTCGGAGTGCGCTTAAGCAAAAAAACACTTATTATGCATTCTTCTTTAAAGGACATAAAGATTTTCCAGGAAACATAGACATGTTCATTATTGATCTGGATAATAATCGGCTCTATGACATTAATCACAACACGTAAAACAGAACTGGCTTTCTACGGGTGTATACGCTGATCTGTCTCAGGCTTTCTTGTGCCTGTGGTGAAAGAAAATAGTGAGGCATTAGCCGATCATTTTATGTATGAAGGTTTCACCATCAATTCCCTGCCCTGATCAAGCTGACTTTCACCCCTGGCCAATGTCTTGCACAATAAATCCAGTTTTGTTTCTTCCTGTTCTAACAAACGCGAAACCTGCCCTTATGGCATTACTGGCTGATGCAAGCGCCCAGATTTTACTCGTTGAACTACAAAACTCTCAAAATGATCGCCCAAAGAAATGCTGGTATTTTTTGCCATGACCTTACCTTTCATCGTGTCCCTTATTTAAGAGCACCAAGTTTTCGGCCTTTCATACCGCATATTGTGAATGACCATTGTATATAGTCATTAGCCTTGCTATGATGACCACATACAGTGGTCATATGTAAAGGTGCTAATTATGGAAAAAATTTCAAAAACTGAATTCAAAGCTCACGCTTTGGAAGTTCTGAGGGATATTGAACAAAGTGGTCACCCAAGAATTATAACAGATCGTGGCAGACCAACCCTGGAAATCAGGAAACTAAGACAACAGAAGATAAAGCCTTTGGACTTATTGAAAGGGACTGTTATTAAGTATGAATCAGCAACTGCACCTGTCGCTGATAATGACTGGGAAAACGCCTAGTGATTGTCATAGATACGCATGTATTGGTATGGTGGGTAAGTGGTGATAAGTCTTTATCGGCAACCGCAGCCAAACTAATCAAAGATACTCTGGACAGCGGTAGCGAAGTGATTGCTTCCTCAATATCGGCATGGGAAATATCCATGTTAATAGAGAAAGGCCGCTTAATTCTTAGCATGGACGTTGAGAGCTGGCTAGATGAAGTATCTCAGATAGACGGCGTTCGCTTTGTATCAGTCGATAACGAAATAGGGATTAAATCCGCCACATTACCCGGTGAATTCCATAAAGACCCAGCTGATCGAATGATTGTAGCAACCGCTCGAAAGCTTGCCATTCCGCTAGTCACCGCTGATAAAAAAATTAGAAACTATGAACACGTCAAAACTGTTTGGTAAAGCCTGATATCCTCCACTGGAAAAGACAAGTAACTACTGTTTTTTAATAGCGATATATTTAAGACCGACGTCAGAAAATAATTGATTTGGGGCTTATAATTTTCATTCAATTATCAAATTCTGATACAGCGCCATAATATAATCAGCCAGGCCTTTATCCGCCGCAAATATAATCCCCCGATGATTCATAAAGGTGGAATCCAGACGATTAAGCGCCATTGGCTCACCCAGGATATCAGTCGCTACGGCACCGGCTTCTCGGTAGATACACGCACTTGCGGCATAATCCCAGAGGCTGCCGCCATTGTTGCTATGGCGTGGGTATTTAAAATAGCAAATATGCGGTGACTCCAGAAGTGTACAGGCATTGAGCACCGCACCATTTCTATAGTGAATTTCGCTGCCGTTAAATCCTGATGAGCTGGCAATTTTATTTAATCCTCTTTTGGTTTTTGTAAACCAGGGGTGGTCTTGAAAACTAATGTCGGTGCGTAATATCAATGGATTATTTTTATTAACTTCGGCTATGCGCAGTGGCTGATTATTTTTAAACGCGCCCTGGCCAACTATACTTTGATAAAGCGTTTGCTCTACAGGATCATAAACAACACCGATTAGCGGTGTGCCATCATTTGCCACTAATGCGATGGAGACAGAGTAACCAGGAATATTCTGTGTAAAAGATAAGGTGCCATCCATGGGGTCAATCGACCAGAATGCAGGCGTATTTTTCCGTTCACCATTGTCGGGCAATTCTTCACTGAGAAAAGCCAGGTTGTATTGTGCACAGCTGGGCTGCAATATCGCTAGAATGGCCGCTTGCGCTCTATGGTCTACTTCGGTAACGACCTGACCGGCTGTGCTCGTGTTTGTATTTTTATTTTTATAGTGAACGGCCACATCACTTAGACGATAATTCTGGATAACTTCACCCGCAGCTAACGCCGCACTGACTGCGAGTTTGGATAATTGATTTAGCTCGGAGTGATTAAACGTCACACGCCTACCCCGCTGATAACTGACTAATGACGTCACGGGCTAAACGTTCACTGTAGGCGTGGATTTTCCAATGACCAGGACTCCAGCCTTTTAAAAATCGATAAAAATCCGTCCATGCCACGGGGTACAGCGCGCGCCAGTCAGCCTCGACCGCTGCACTATCAATCTGAGGATGATATTGCTTTAATGCTTGCGTCAGTGATTTAAAATAGCGGTTCAATAGTTCGTCTTCCAGGCGTTCACATTCATTTTCATTCAGACAACTGCTGATAAAATAGGCAACATCTTTCATGCCGCACCCCCCGCCTACATATTGAAAATCCACCGCTGCCACTTTTTTCCCTTGGTATGAAAAACAAAAGTTAGCCAACTTGGCATCACCATGAACAAAGGTGAGATAACGCGCCTCATTCAGCATTTTATCAAGGGTTCCTGCCGCCTGTTTTAACTCCCCTTCTGCCATCGTTTTCAGTTCATCGGGCCGGGTACGTAAATGCCAGTAACTACCAATTTTCCACAGCCCTTCCGGTTTTTGTCCCATAAAAGTTGCATGAAAATATGCCAGCCAATGCAGGCAACTGTGCATATCTGCCATCGAGGCACGTGACTTACGCAGGGCAAAACCATTGCTGTCCAGATCTTCGAGCGCTATTAATACTTCATTACCCTGTTGTTCGAGCGCAAAACACGCCGGAATCCGGCAGTCATCTCCACACTGTTTCGCCCAATGTTGATACCAGTAGCTTTCGACACGATAAGAACGCAGCTTACGCTGGTGAGATCGATCGGTATTCCAACCACGCGGGTGATGCTTTTTTTCAGGTGGGCAAACGTGTTTAATAATGGCACTTTGATGCTCTGAACCCCGCAGCTCATAGCGGTCAATACTGCCGTAGTCACTCCACAGACTCTGAATGGTTTCGGTTTTACAGGCTGAATTTGCACCGGTAGCGTGCAATAGGAAATTTTGTGTTTGTGTGTCCATGAGGATTTATAGCACCGTCTTTTCACGAATTATATCATTGTATTTATTCATCTGGTCTGATTTGGACTTCAACGTGATTAGCAAATCCGGCGCCAGCTTCTGTGTACACATTAAACACTGCAGTCGCTCCTGACTCTTGCAATGATTTTGCCTCATCTGGAAATCTTGCCGTTGCTGCAATGCGGCCAGAAAAGTGTATTTCCCGCAGTTGTTCCAGCGCATCCAGATTAGCCTGAAGATTTGGTAGTGCGAGCATCACGAGTTTGATACTTTGATTGTGTTCTATTTTATCCCAGAAATCCGCATCACTTGGATCACCGTGTAAAACATTACGCCCCATTGATTTATGCTTTTTGATCAAATCCGCATCAAAGTCAATGCCAACCACTGTTTCACCATGGAATTCGCGCATTTTGTCATAAGCCCCACTTCCAACTCTGCCCATACCAAAGATGGCAATGGATGCCCCAAAGGTATCTAACAGCCTGTCATCTGGTAGTCTTTGTGTGCGTTGAAACCACATCCAGAATGCTCTGAACTGGCCATAAATTCTGTCATCAAAGCTGTTTAGTGGCGCGGCAATAATAAAGGAGAGGGAAAGTGCAATGGCTATGACCACCAGCCATTCAGGATCTAACCAGCCATTAGCGACACCAATTGCTGCTACGATCAGGCCAAATTCACTGTAGTTAGTCAGGTTCAATGTTGCCAGCAGTGAAGTTCGTGCACGTAGATTGAAGCGAGTCATTAGCGTAAAAAAGAGCGCAGATTTTATGAAGATAAAGGGGACGAGTAATAGTCCGATAGTCAACGCTTCCAGTGAGAGTTGGCCTGACATACCGATGGTGAGAAAAAAGCCTACCAGGAACAGGTCTTTGAAGCCTAGCATGGATTTGGCCATTTCGTTTGCTTTAGGGTGAGTTGATATCAAAACACCCATAATAAGTGCGCCGAGATCATCCTTAACACCGCCCATTTCAAAGAGTTCGGCACCCCCTAGCGCCAGAACCAGGCCATAAAGAATCAACAGTTCACCATGCCCCGTTTTTTGTAACAGATAGTGAAACACGGGGCGTAGCGGAATGAGTAAGAATAACAATAGTGCCCAGGGCGAGGGAATCTTGCCTGTTGATGCCGCAAGAAAGATAACTGCTGCGAGATCCTGCATAATCAGGATGCCGATAGCGATCCGTCCATGCAGGGATTTCATCTCTCCTTTGTCCTCCAGTGACTTGACGACAAAAACAGTGCTGGAGAAGCTCAATGCAAAGGCCAGCATCAATGAAAGTTTAAGGTCGAGGCCAGAGAAGAGTGGCGCATTCAATAAGGCTAAACAAAATATAGCCGCCCCAAAGAATGCGATAATTGTGGCGATATGCAGTGCGGTTACCGACCATACCTGGGGTCTGATTAATACTTGTAAATTTAACTTCAGGCCAACGGTAAATAACAGCAGTGTGATCCCCAGATCGGCAAGCTTTTGCAACGTTTCTCCACTTGAAAAACCCAGGTAGTTGAGAGCAAAGCCGGTCGCAAGAAAGCCGACCAACGGAGGCAGGCTAATCAGTCTTGCCAGAAAGCCCAGAATAAAAGCCAGCGTTATCCAGGTTACATCACCTAGCGCAATTGCGACCCATTGAAAGTCCATTGAAGCACTAATCCTCAGTCTTACTCAGGGAGTCCAATTTACCATAAAGTTCCGTGAATTATGCCTATCAAACGGGTAGGTAAATAATTTCTTTCACGGAGGAACGACAAATCGGTTTATCGCGACATTATGTCGCAGTTGGCAGTGAGATATCGATTTTCAACCCACCCAGGTCTGCCGATGTTGAAAAACGAATGGCACCGCCATATTGGTTAATAATATCCTGAACGATTGAGAGGCCGAGTCCATGCCCCTGTATCGATTCGTCGTAGCGACTACCACGCATAGTTAGACTATCCTGAACCGAAGCAGGTATGCCAGGGCCATCATCTTCAATGCTTATATTCAATTCACTATTCAGGGCTACCGTCAGGCGGACCTGTCGTTTTGCCCATTTGCTGGCGTTATCCAGAAGATTGCCGAGTAATTCCAGCATGTCTTCCCGATCACCGAAACGTATCTTGTCCTGTTTGAGAATGCTGGTGTACTGCAGGTGCTTGTCTGCATATAATTTTTTCAGTAGCCCTACCATGTCAGGTATTTCATTGTTTAAATGAAATACCTGACCTGCAGAAATCGAGCCTGCCAAACGCGCACGTTTTAATTCACGATTAATAATGGATTGAATCATGGAGACTGATGAACAAGCCTGTTGCTGGCTTTCAGAGTCAAGCCCATTGTTTTCATCTTCCACGAGCTGTGTTAGCAATGCCAGTGGTGTTTTCAATGCATGCGCAAGGTTACCCAGTGCATTCCTGGAACGCACCAGGCGTTGCTGCATCACATTAGCCATACGGTTTATTTCGTTTGAAAGCGGTTTAACTTCTATCGGAATGTCCTCGGGCAGTTGTCCAATATCACCCCTTTCAAGCTGCCGGCAGGCCTGTTCCATTCTTTCAAGTGGTTTCAGGCTGTAGCGTATAATCTGTCGCTGAGTGATAACCAGAAGTGCGAATAATGCCAAAGTGAGTAAACCAAAGCGTAACCGAAAACGGTTGATGTGTTGATCCAGTGTTGTCAGCTCCTCGGCGATGACAACACTGATCGGTCGGCCATCTTTTTCATAATGCGCTACCCAGGCGAGTAATTTTTGGCCAAATGGTCCTGAGTGATAAAGCAGGGATTTATGTGGCTGGTCTTTGACTGATAAGTTAAGACTTTCATCACCCAGCGAGCGAGATTTAAACGTGCTGTCTTCTGTCTGGATTAAATAATAGTGACCGGAATTAAGCCGTAAATATATCGGCGCTATATACTCAGGTTCCAGTTCAACTAATCCTGAATCCTCAAAGTGAATACCACTAATCAAAGCTTCAGCATCATGTTCAAGGCGCGTAGCGATGTATTCCTCGGTAAAAACCACAGGTGCGCGACTGGTTACCAACCAGTGCGCACTCACTAATAACACAACACTTCCGAGCAACCACAGAGACAGACGTGTCTGAATAGAAGTCATGGACAGGGATCTCCGAAAATATAGCCTTGTCCCCGTTTTGTCCTGATCAGATCTTTACCCAGTTTATTTCGTAGATGCGTCACGTAGACTTCGATGACATTGCTATCACGATCATCATCATATTCATAAATATGTTCGGTTATACGTGATTTGGAAAGTATTTTTCCGGGATGTTGCATAAAATAGCGTAACAGCCTGAATTCGGTACCTGTCAGTTCAATAGTCGAACCATCGGGGCTGGAACAACGTTGCCGTTCTTCATCAAGAATCAGACCACATACTGTGAGTAACCCCATGTCCTGCCTGGTACTCCTCCTGATCACGGCATGCAGGCGCACAATCAGCTCTTCTATATGAAAAGGTTTAGCCATGTAGTCATCTGCCCCTGCCCTGAAGCCATCAACTTTTTCCTGCCATGTGTCACGTGCCGTAAGAATAATAACAGGAGCCTGGATAGATGCTTTGCGCCAGTTTTTCAACACCTCAAGCCCCGGGCGCTCTGGAAGCCCCAGGTCAAGAATAACCGCATCATAGGGCTCTTCCATTCCAAGGTGTTCGCCATCGATACCGTTCCTGGCGATGTCCACAGCAAAGCCCTCACTTCGTAAATGTTTTTTCACAGCATGAGCGAGTGGCGCATCATCTTCCACGATCAGAATACGCAATTTATTTCCCTCAATATGTAATACAACGGTACAGTGGCGATCCAAACCCGCAGGGCAATCGTACCACCACTACTATATATTCAGTATCTCGACGGCAGTTTGAAAGGATTACTGAACAGAAAGTATAGAAGTCTATACTTGTATGATGCAGAGGTATCTCTGAAGGTCAACATTCTCATGTTGGTTAACGAGGCTAATACCGTATTACCGGGTGAATGAGCAACTCATCCCCCGGGTGGAATTAACCGCCAGATTATTCGCCGATGACGGCGTACGGTCTGACCCAAAAATTTATGCAAAAATCAGCCCTTCATCCAGCCTTCAAGTGCATCGATAACTGCCCTTGCCTGTGCTTCGCTGGAGATATTGAACTTGGATTTTTGCATGTATTCACCATTGCGTTTCTGGTAGCGACGAATGGTGTATTTATCCGGACCATAGTCTTCTTTTTTACGGTCGTAATCCTGATAACGGTAGATGATTGTTGACCAGGCGCCTTTTGTCAGGACTTTTTTGTCCAGTTCCTTAACCGTTATCTGGCCTTCATCTTCGTATTGTACTGTCAGATCTTCAATGTCAGACGCCATAATTTACCTCTTTATTTATTTCATTAAATTCCATCAATTTTCAATTGATGCTTCTGGATTGAAAGGCTACGCTGTCCTTCAAGCATAGCCAGCAGTTCTTTTCCGGCAACTTCGTATCGCCACCCCTGCATAACCGGGACATCGCGGTTACCCGCTACCAGGCCCAGCAAATGTTTTCTGGTTGCGATTGAAACGGGATTTAACTGATGTTGTTCTGCCAGTAGCCCTAATTGCGCCATCAGAATATCTGCCTGTGCTTCCTGATTTGCAGATGTCTTTACAGGTCTTTTTACGTCAGGTAGCGATTCAGGTTTGTCATTAATGGCTTGTGCTACCAGCGCCAATAAATATTCGCCGTGTTTTTTTACGGTGGCATCGGGAAACTGGCGTATGGATGACAGGGCTTTAATAGAGTCTGGCAACTGTTTGGCTATATCCATCATGACATCATCGCGCATGATCCAGTTACGCGGACGGTCACTCTTCTGCGCAGTTTGTTCGCGCCATTTTGCCAGTTGCTGCAACACTGTCAGCTTGCCACCTTTCAATCGGTTAGCTGCGCGAACTCTCATCCAGGCTTTTTCTGGATCATTACTGTATCGCGTTTCTGCTTCGTATTCTGCAAATTCCGTTTTCAACCAGTCGAGTCGATTACGTGAGCTAAGCTGCTGATGCATATCAAGATAAACGGCTGACAGGTACCTGACATCATCCAGTGCATAGTCGATTTGTTTCTGGTTCAATGGCCGCAGTGACCAGTCAGTACGTGAATAAGCTTTCTCCAACGATGTGCCAGTCATTTCGGTCACTAATGCAGCATAGCCCATCTGTTCACGCATACCCAGTAGAGGTGCGGCAATCTGCGTATCAAATATGGGCGCAGGTACGGCACCACTCAAATAATACAGAATCTCCTGATCCTGACTGCAGGCATGGAAAACTTTGAGAACATCTTTACAGCTAAAGACATCAAGCAAGGGATTCAGATCATTCAGGGCGATGGGATCAATACAGGCTAGTGCACCCTGCGGTGATGCAACCTGGATCAGACAAAGTATTGGATAGTAGGTTTTTTCGCGCAGAAACTCGGTATCAACCGCGATCCAGGGGGCCTGCATCAGTTGTTTTGAAAAAGCAGCCAGCGCTTCAGGGGTATCAATATAAAGTGGCTTGTTAAACTCGGGCAAGGTTGTTGACATTACAATCAGTTCACCGGCAGCCGGGCACGCATTTCATCACGGTCAAACCACCATTGATTATCCACCATGGTATTGACAATCAATCCCATTTTTTTCAGTAGTTCGGGGATATTATTTAATTCAAGCATTTCAATCCAGACATTCAGGGTTTCCTGATCTTCTATATTCCGATGCCGCTTGGCGACACGCGCGATCAATTGTGTTGTCAGAAACATTAGGCTAGTTCGTGCTTCGCCTTCGGTACGAATATCTGCAATGTAATGCGCCATCATGGCAGCCACTGCAGCACCATCCGAATCGTCTGGCGTTTCATCGATGACATAGTTCAGCAATGTCACAGTCGTTTGCGCTTTCACAGGATAAGTAATACCCAGCCAGATGCCATGAGCGAGAGCAACAATAGAATCTGATTGATCAGACTGGTAGAGTAAATCTACCGCTTCTACCGCATCCTGCCAATGTTCATAGTCGACAAACACAGAAAAAGCCTCTCGGGCATGTTGCCAGGAGGACTCATTTTGTTCCAGACCCAGCATGGGTTCAGCCACATCCAGCAATGCTCTTGCGCGCTCAATCGGATTGGCTTCAGCAGACATGCCGTTGAGCGTATCTCTGGCTGTCTTTAATGCCAGCTGAATCTCGGCAATAGAGTCTTTGGCATCAATCGTTTTGATACCACTTTGATCTGTTTCGGGAGATTTTGACATGATGCGTTCTATATTATCAGGTAGCAGAAACATGGTGCCCGGGGCCGGAATCGAACCGGCACGGTGTTTCCACCGAGGGATTTTAAGTCCCTTGCGTCTACCAATTTCGCCACCCGGGCGTATTTATTGGGTCTGGACAAATAATGGAGGCTGGGCCCGGAGTCGAACCGAGGTCCACGGATTTGCAATCCGCTGCATAGCCACTCTGCCACCCAGCCTAAACAAAAAATCCGTAACCTCTTAAAAAGTCCGGAGAATTAAAAAATTTGGAGCGGGAAACGAGATTCGAACTCGCGACCCCAACCTTGGCAAGGTTGTGCTCTACCAGCTGAGCTATTCCCGCATTAACTAAAGCGGCTATTCTAGCGATCAGCGCCAAGGTGTCAAGTTTGTTTCGCATAAAAACTGAATTTTTCTGATGATTTGTGCTTGTCATGAGTTTTCGCTCAATACTGGCCAGGCGGATTTGAGGTAAATTAGCATTGACCAGAGCGTTAAAGCTGCAGCAAAGTACAGCAACACTATGCCTATCTGGTGGGTCGGGAATAGCCCAATGTCTTCGCGGTATAACAGCAGCAGCAAGGCTATCATTTGCACTGTCGTTTTAATTTTACCAATCACAGATACTGCAACTTGCGCCCGTTCACCGATTTCGGCCATCCATTCACGCAATGCGGAGATGGTTATTTCCCGACTGATAATAATGACGGCAGGCACCACAAACCAGATGGATGGGTTTGTCTGCACCAACATCACCAGTGCCGCAGCGACCATTAGCTTGTCTGCAACTGGATCAAGGAACGCGCCAAAGGCTGATGTCTGTTTAAGGCGTCTGGCGAGATAGCCATCCAGCCAGTCAGTGATCGCCGCCAGGCCGAAAATCGCCGCACAAACACTATTTCGCCATTCAAAAGGCAGGTAAAATACCAGGATAAATATCGGAATCAGCGCAATTCTCAGCAAGGTGAGAATTGTGGGTATGGTTAATCGCATTTAAATGTCCTAATAACTCAATCTGTTACTTACAGAGTATGTCTATGCATAATATCCTAAATCATGTGCAGCCACATAGCATGCCTATTCTGAACCATTATTCATGAAATACGTCATAAATCTGCTGTGCCAGCTGCTTGCTGATGCCCTTTACTCTTGCCAGGTCGTCAACCCCTGCGCTGGTTATTTCCTTGAGACCACCGAAGTATTTAAGCAGTTGCTGGCGACGTTTCTGGCCTATCCCGGCAATCTGTTCCAGCGGAGAATGGTTGCGTACTTTAGCCCGCCTGGCACGATGCCCGGCAACCGCAAATCGATGCGATTCATCACGCACCTGTTGAATCAGATGTAAGGCTGGGGAATCCGCAGGCAGTTCAAACACCTGATTACGTGAGGGGATATGCAGTAGCTCAAGGCCGGGCCTCCTTTCCGGACCTTTGGCGACACCGACAATGAGCACCCCCTTGATTTGCAGTGACTCCAGCACCTTAACTGCCACGGAAACCTGACCTTTGCCACCATCAATGAGCAGAATTTCTGGCAATGGCGCGGCTTCTTTCTGTAAGCGAGTATAACGCCGTCGCAATGCCTGCTCCATTGCCGCATAATCATCGCCGGGTGTAATCCCTGAGATAGAAAACTTCCGGTAGTCCTGTTTACGTGGGCCTTCATTGTCAAACACGACACAGGAGGCAACGGTGTTCTCACCCTGGGTATGACTGATATCAAAACCCTCCAGACGTTTGGGTATTTCTTCAAGGCCCAATATCTCCTGCAACAGAACCAGCCGTTGCTGCATACCAAGGCGACTGTTTAAACGTGCCGCCAGGGCCTGTTCGGCATTATTGACACACATGGACAACCAACGAGCCCGCGTGCCTTTTAATCGGTGACTAATCGTGACACCTCGTTCAGCTCTGAGAGCCAAAACTTCCATCAATAATGTCCGCTCGGCCAGTTCCAGGTTTACCAGTAACTCAGAAGGCACCTTGTTGTTCAAGTAAAACTGGCCGATGAATGCCGACAGGACTTCTTCTGCCGCTGCCGCTGCTGGTAGACGGGGGAAATACACGCGATTGCCCAAATTGTGTCCATTGCGAATAAAAAACACCTGCACACAGGCTACCCCGCCATTCACCACAGCGGCAAGAATATCGACATCGCCACTTTCACCACTGATGTACTGACGCTGCTGTATTTTCTGCAAACTGGCAATCTGATCTCGATAGACAGTCGCTTCTTCGTAATGCTGTTTATCGGCCGCCTGCTCCATTCGCGTTGCCAGTGATTCTGCCAGGTGATTACTTTTCCCTTCCAGAAACATCACGGTGTCCTGCACATCCTGTTGGTATTTTTTTGCCGAAATAAAGCCAACACAGGGCGCTCTACAGCGCTCTATCTGGTATTGCAGGCAGGGACGACTACGATTGCGAAAATAGCTATCTTCACACTGGCGCACACGAAATATCTGCTGCAGCAGATTCAGGCTCTCGCGCACAGCGCCCACATTCGGATAAGGCCCGAAATACCGCCCTGGCTTTTTACGCGCGCCGCGATGCACGGCCAGTTGCGGATATTCGTCCTTGTCGCTCAGGTAGATATAGGGATAACTCTTATCATCACGCAATAGAATATTGTAGCGAGGCATATGCGCTTTGATTAGATTGCTTTCCAATAACAGGGCTTCGGCTTCTGTGTTGGTTACCGTCACTTCCATACTGACCATCTGTTTCATCAAGGTCACGGTTTTGGGTGGCAGGCCGCTGCTGCGAAAATAACTCAGTACCCGCTTTTTGAGGTTGCGCGCTTTGCCGACATAAAGAATCTTGCCGTCACTGTCCAGCATACGATAGACGCCTGGGTGTGTCGGTAAAGTCTTCTGAAAGGATGCAACATCAAAATCCGTCTGTTTTTCCGCCTTTGAATTCAGCTCCTCTGTCATTCGTTCTGCCTCAAATTACGCTGGCATTTCAGAGAGCGCTTGCCGGATATCCTCAAACACCTGTGCAAACATGTCTGTGGTCAGGCGACGAGTCTGGGTGTTATAACGACTGCAATGATAAGAATCAAACAGCTCAAACCTGCCCAGTTGGTGGCGAGCAGCATGCGCAAATGTATAGGCTGACAGGCGCTTGTCCATTGCTCTTAACACGGCATCATGTGCAATTTTTCCCAGTGCCAGTACAATCGAATTATCCGGCAAACTGTTAAGCTCAGCCAGCAGGAAAGTATTGCAGGTTTTGATTTCTGCGGTGGTGGGTTTGTTCTGCGGCGGCAGACATTTGACGGCATTGGTAATCCGGCAGTTCGTCAAAGTCAGTCCATCGTCTGCAGAAAGCGCCTCCGCCTGGTTACTGAATCCATACTGATACAGAGTTTGATAGAGGAGTATGCCCGCATGATCGCCCGTGAATGGGCGTCCACTGGCATTTGCGCCATGTATGCCTGGTGCCAGCCCGACAATGAGAAAATGCGCCGAGCTGTCACCAAAGGGGGCCACCGGTCTGGCGTGATAATCTGGATATTCTTCCCCGACTTTATCGAGAAAATCGCTTAGACGGGGGCATTCCCGACAATTCTGGTCAAACAGTTTCCTCGACTTCATGCAATACAAACTCCCTGGTCTCTCGTGTTTTCAGATCAAGGCATACTATTTGATGCGCATTGGTGTTGGCAATGTATAAAATATCATCATGCAGGGATAATCCAGCTGGATTATCCAGTTCATAGTCGACTGGATAGCGACTAACCTGCAAGGTGGTGATATCCAGCCGCTTAATGCGTGAATTGTAGGTGTCTGCAACCCAGATCGCATTGCGACCCGGATCCGCTGCGACTGCCATAGGGTGCTGGAACCTGACCTTGCCACCAATACCCTCTCGATCACCATAAACAAACAGTCCACCACCGGCCAGTGTATTCACACACATACTTTCAGGATCCAGCAGCCGAATGGATGAGGTGTCAGCATCTGCAACATAGAGCTTGTTATACATCAAAGCCAGCCCGACGGGTTTCGCAAAACACGCCTCCTTTGCTTCACCGTCAAAAATATCTTCACGTCCGGTGCCTGCGATACGAGTGATTCCATCACTTTTAACATTCATTGACCAGATCTGGTGTTGCCCTGCCATGGCAATATAAAGCGTATTTTCATAGTGGCATATATCCCAGGGCGAATTTAACAACGATTTATCCGAGTGGGTATATTGATCAGCAATATACCTGCCCTGCTTACCATTGCCCGCAACAGTCAATACCTCTCCGGTAGACAGATGAATCCGACGTATCGCATGGTTGCCGGTATCTGAAACAAAGAGGAATTCGCCTAGCTGCGTCATACCTTGCGGATAATGAAAGCAGGCTTGCTGTTCTCTACCGTTGACAAGAGCAGGGACGCCACTGCCAAAGATACGTTTGATTTCACCCGAATGATAGGCCTCAATAATTCGATGATGACCACTATCTGCGATATACACATATTCCCTGGTGACATAAACTTTACCCGGGAAACGCAAAGCCACATCGAATAACTCCGTCTCGTTTTTCGCCTCAAGAACGGGCAAACGATTTCTGTCCATGTCTGTGACAGCCACATGGTTGCGGATAATCTCTTCAAGTTGTTGCTGCCGACCTTCGCCGCGCAGCAAACCGATCACCTTACCTTGTGGATCCAGCGCAAGTATTGAGGGCCAGGCTCTGATAGAACAGGCTCGCCAGAGTGCAAAGTCAGGGTCATTCGCAACAGGGTCAGTGATTTTCAGATAGTCAATGGCGGACTCCAGCTCAGACAATTCGCCTTCGGTTTTGAATTTAGGCGAATGAATCCAGATAATAGATAACTGGCCCATAAACATTTTCTGCAGTTGCTTGATTTCGGCAATCAGATGTAGGCAATTAACACTGCTGTAACGCCAGAAAACCAGCAGACTGACGTTGCCCTTCAGATCATCTATTGTGATCGGCCTGGATGTATTCAACCAGGTTAATGATGTCGGAAATTCTGACACTCGCAAATCTGGCGTACCAGCCATTTTATATCCTCAGGTTTGTTCGTACTGGTAACAGGTATCGATCAGTTAAGGCTAATAACCGGTTTGTCTCACTAGATTGTGAGCCATTTCACGGCTAAATTGTGACCCTGATAGAGAAATGTAACTGATGATTGGTTATCTGGGACGACCAGAAACCAGAAAAGAAATGGTGGAGAGGGTGGGATTTGAACCCACGGAGGGCGTTAACCCTCGCTGGTTTTCAAGACCAGTGCTTTCAACCGCTCAGCCACCTCTCCAGTAAGCTGTAACAGGCGCGTAAGAATATACTAAAATATCACTTAAATGAACCTTTTATTGCGTATTACATGGAATTTTTAGAAACCCGGCCTGTCAAACTTTTCGTCAACAATAGTGCTATACATGCTAGACTTGTTTAATTGAATATAGATATGGAGCTACTGCTTATATGAATCGAATGACAGATACTACCGTAACCCGCAGACAACCTTCTGTTTTATCAACCAATAAGGTTCTGCGTAACACCTACATGCTGCTGTCGATGACATTGCTGTTCAGCGCTGCTATGGCTGGCCTGGCGATGATGTTCCATGTTCCCCGTGGTACCGCTATGATAGCCTCCTTTGCTGCTATCGGCCTGGTCTGGTTTGCCCTGCCCCGTACTGCAAATTCCTCTGCAGGCATTCTGGTTGTTTTTGGGATTGCTGGCTTGCTTGGCTTCAGCATAGGCCCAATGGTAGGTTCCTATCTTTCTTTCCCTGACGGCCCGCGTGTTGTAGGAACTGCTCTAGGTGGAACTGGCCTGATATTCCTGGGCATGTCCGGATATGCCCTTACCTCAAAACGTGATTTCAGTTTTATGGGGGGTATGTTGTTCACGGGTTTGATTATTGCCCTGATTGGCAGTATTGCCAGTATTTTCTTCCATATACCTGCATTTTCACTGGCCATTTCAGGCATGATCGCACTAGTGATGAGTGGTATGATTTTGTTTGATACAAGCCGCATCATCAACGGTGGTGAAACAAATTATATCCATGCCACTGTTTCTCTCTATTTGAATATTTATAATCTTTTTTCTGCACTGATGCATATTCTGATGTCATTTGCTGGCGGCGACGATTAATACCTGTGAATAGCTGCCAAAATGGCAGCTATTCACACACCTTCCTTGAGTTAAATTATGGAACTACCTCTCTGGATGAAAATCTCAATGGCCCTGGTTCTGGGCTTTATGGTTTTCAGACTTTGGCCTGCTGCCATGCATCAGATGAAACATGGCCCAAAGGGTTCTTCTCAGGACTGGCAGGCAGCACTGCTACCCCTGCTCATGGTTATCGGCTTTGTGGTACTGCTGGTTCTCATGGTCAGGTAATGAAAAAAAGAGCTGAAATAAAAACAGGCCATTGATAATGGCCTGATAATATACTCTGCGGTTCTTTGTGCTTCAGTACCCGCAGAGGAGCAAACGCTTTATTAAACCGTTAATGACTCAACAACACGACGCTTATCAACCAGATAATTTTCCAGATAATCAGCAAAATCACTGCCCAACTGTTCATGCCGTAAAGCATACTCTACAGTGGCTTTAAGATACCCGAGTTTACTGCCACAATCGTAGCGAATGCCATCAAACTCATACCCCAGCACCTGTTCTTCATTCAACAATGCGGCAATAGCATCAGTCAGCTGAATTTCATTACCGGCACCGCGTGGCGTTTTTTCCAGTAATTCAAAAATTCTGGGAGTGAGAATGTACCGACCAACAACTGCAAGGTTTGAAGGTGCATCTTCTGGCGAGGGCTTTTCTATAATTCCATTCACAGTAAATAGCTGCTTTTTGATCTTTTCCGGCTTGATCACACCGTAGTTGCTAGTCTCACTCATGGGGACTTCTTCTACACCCAGCACACTGCAGCGATTATAATCAAACTGATTAACCATTTGCGACATACAGGAAACGCGTCCACCATAGATCAGGTCATCTGCCAGAATAACTGCAAACGGATTGTTTCCAACAATGGGTTTTGCGCATAAAACTGCATGCCCTAAACCTAGTGCTTCCGGCTGCCTGACAAAAACACAACTAACCCCTTTTGGAACAACATTTCTAGTTATCTCCAGAAGTTCAATTTTCTGTTTTTTCTCAAGCTCGGATTCAAGCTCATAATTCTTGTCAAAATGATCTTCAATAGCACGTTTACTGCTGCTCGTCACAAAGACCAGCTCATTGATTCCAGCAGCCACTGCCTCTTCTACGGCATACTGTATCAATGGTTTATCCACCACTGGCAACATTTCTTTAGCAACTGCCTTGGTTGCTGGTAGAAATCGGGTTCCCAGACCTGCTACCGGAAATACGGCTTTTTTTACCTTCAATTGAGAAGTATTCATTTTTTACCCACCTTAATCTCCAAAATATAATTAGCTGTTAGCTTTATCAGCCACTTAATCAGCGACAAAATAGACCTGTTTTTTAGCTATTTATTGAGTATATGGACTATTTTGTGATGGCCATCACAGATATTAACTACAATCAAAAGATAATCGAGAATATCTGGTAAAGATATAACGGCTTTCCGGAGGGGAATCTTGATTCTTATGGGGGATTACTACAAACTAAATGCTTACAAAATTAGTTAGATTAATCTAATAAGCCACTGTTATTATTATAATGATCCTCCCTGAAGAGAGGGAGGATAAAGCTACAAGGTTATTAATAAAGAAAGGCTTTGGGTCCATATTGTGCGTATCTTTGTTGGTAATAATTTCTGTAATATAGCAGCGCACTCATTCCATTGATCGCTATATCATAAACACGCCAGCCAAATTGACCTGTATGATGAAACTTAAAAGTCATTCGTATCGGAGATTGGTTCGGATGCATAATTCTGACAGCGCTAATAACATCAAAAGATCCTGTCCGTTTTGGACGAAAATAATTCAGGCGTAATTTTTGGTTACTAAAAACCCCCATTTGACGGCTTATGGCTGTGAACATTTTTTCTCTGAGACGCCCCTGGAAAGCAACACGTTGCTGAATCGTTAACTGCATGTATGCAGGACCAGCAATCCAGTTAGCCATTTTATCAAGATCAAATTGCTGCACAACCTTATCCTGTAAAAACCTGAATATCGTTGCCGAATCTTTATCTTTTCCCTGTTGCATAAAAGAACGGATTGACTCCATACCGTCCTTAACAATATTACCAGGCTCATCAAAATCAATTTGAGGCTGATTAATACCACCAATTCCTTGTTGTGAAGGAATACCAGCAGGAGTTGCAAGTTTTGCTTCGACGCCAGTAGCCACCAGCATCAGATTACAGATTATGGGTAGAACTGTGATTCCTTTTAACATGTGTCCTCCTGCTAACATTTAAGATATTTTCTCATCTGAAGCTGCATTTACACTGTTACTACCGGATGGGTCTGTAAAACGATCATTGAGTTTCTGAACATACTGATCAGCAGATTCCATAATTTTCCTGATACGGCTTCTATTAAATCTGCCCCAACCAACAGGTTTTGTATTAAATATACTGCGCCAGAAGCGTGTATTTTTAAAAAATGCCCGACTTAAACGATCTTGATCCAGTCCTGGCTCAAATTCCTCTTTGATAGATGCCAGTATTTTTTTTCTGACAATCTTGCGACTAATAAAATGTACGAGAAGGAATCCTGCAATAGCACCAATCAGGGTAAACACCTGAAGCCTGGTATTTTCCATAAAGGCCTGTAACCATGAAGGGGTAAAATTCATACCCTGCCAATAGCCTGCCCAGATACTGTAGCCCAGTAAAGCAGCAAGAATCGTCCCGTAAACAATAACATCCAGTCGTAAAACACCCTTTGTCCAGCGTTTAATCAGTTCGACAAGCTGAGGAGCATAGCTGTCCTGTATGTCCAGTGCATTTTTCTCAAGCGCACCAATAATCCGATAAGCTCTGTCAATACTGACATTCTCCATCCGTTTATGTATTTCAGCCAGATCAACATCCCGCTTAGACTCAAAACGTTGTTTGAGCGCTTCATCGTCGATCTGTAACGCAATATCTGGATTATAAATACTGTAGAAACGGCCAGCAGTCAGACCTTCCTGCGCCAATGCTCGTTGCCAGGCGCCATAAACATCTTCAGGATTATCTTCTCGTGCAGTTGTATCAATCTGATTCAGGACATAGAGAAACTTGTTGGAGTCTGCTCGGCTAATCGTTTCCTTAACCAGATGCGTCAGAGTATCTACCATTGCGCCCGGTTCAGGGTGGCGCGCATCAAAAAACACGAGGACAAGATCAGAGAGATCTACAATATGACGCGTCAGGCGTAATGTGGCTGACCGCTGAGCATCTGCATCAAATCCGGGAGAATCAATTAAAATACGTCCCCTCATCTGCTCGCTGTGAATTGTTTTAAGTTGCAGATAAGCATCAACACGCCCACCCTCTCCTGGCGCCACCTTATCAAGCTCTTCACTGATCTGATAAAAAGGGAAACGTGGATCAGCGTCCAGCGCTATGCCTGGCAGGACTCGAGATTCCTGTTCACGGCTATAGCAAACCACTGTAAATTTATCATCCACAGCCTGATTGCCTGTTTCCTGTAACTTACCACCCAGATAGTGATTGATAAAAGTGGATTTTCCCGCAGAAAAAGTTCCCAAAACTGATATAAGAGGCCACCATGAAATCTGGGTAGCAAATGATTCATTCTTATCCAGAAGCCCCATAGCATAGCCTGTTTTATCCAGACGGCGAAAACTGTCTACTACTGAAACAAGAACCGGATTCTCTTCTTTAAGGTGTTTTTCCAGATGATTAAGCCGCTTACGAATATTACTTCCTGCTCTCATTTCTCCACCCGTAATAATTTTTAAAAACAGTATTGTAGATTAAATTACCAGGGCATAAAACTGTTCATAAATCTCATTGGCCCTGTTACGTTTTGTAAATTTCGCCCCATTGAAGATGTATCGTAGCGCATTTGATGTATCGTATTTGACATACTACCGACTGAACCATTCATTGTGCTAATTGAACCGTTCATGGTTTTTAAATGGTGTGTGAAATTGGCCATTTCTTCCCGCTGATTGCCGATATGGGTTGTCATCATTTTCATGCTTTCAGTCATGGACTCCATATTGACAACAATTTGCGACATATATTCATCGACATTTATCATATTAATCGCCATCGTTTCGACACGCTGGGTAATAGCATCAACATCATTCGTCAATTTGTATATCAGGTAAAAACCATAGCCTGCCAGAATAATGAATGCGACCATTGAGGGATACACTATAAGTTCCCATCGCTTTGCGCTAGCTTCGAATGTCCGCGCAAACTGTTCCAGGCAAGAACCGAGCCTGTCTACAACTTCAATAGCATCTTGTCCTATTTGATTCTGATTTACTTCCATTTATCACTACCCACTCATTAAGAACCTCCAGCACTTGGAAAGCATCCTTCCAGTGCTGGCGTCAGAGACAACAGCTAATGATTGTCACTGAGCAGGCCAGACAGCCCCGGTTACTGTTTTTTCCAACAGTGCAGCCTTATCTGATTTCAAACCTTTCAGGATAGATACCATATGCATGGCAGGACCAAAGTGTTGCTGTTCAGACAGGCGCACCCCTGCTTCGTAGTACATGGTAGCGGCATCTTCTAGCTTTCCATTGGCATAATAAACATTACCTAACTCGCCATAAACATCAGGGCTTGTATTTCCCTTACCTATTAAAGACTTATAGAGGCTTTCCGCCTTATCTACTGAGCCATTCCAGAAAGCTTCTCGCGCAGAGTACAACACTTCCTGAATTTGACTGTCTAGCCTCTGTTTTTGTTGATAAGAAACAGGTGGCGTGCCTGGCTTCGTTCCATAAGCCGGCCTATTATAGGTCGCTGGCCCTGTGTTACTAAAAGCAGGCTGGTTTTTAGCAGGCACAGGCTGTATCGCATGAGGAACCTGGGCTGCAATCTGTTCGGCATTATCGGTAGCAACTTCTGGATGCTCAATAATTTCTGCAGCTTGTTGTAACTCAGCTTGAGTCGTTCTAGCCTGTTCAGTAACAGGAGCGGCTTCTGGCTGTTTGGTAATTTCAGTAGCCTGTTGTACATCTACTTCTGCCAAACTCTGATTTGAAACAGGTGGCTCCTGAGCAAGCAACTGTTCAGCACGTTTTAATAAAGCCTGTTCTTCTTTAATATCTATAACGGGCGTAGTAACCGGGGGGGCAACAGCTTTAATTTCATCGTCGATATCCACCCGTTTAATTTCAGCTTGTGTTTCCGGGCGATAGTCAGACTGGGAATGCGTAGATGGTTGCACCTGTTTTTGCAATTCATCCTGAGCAGCCTCTTCAGCAGTCATCACTACAGCGGTATCTGCAAGTTCAGAGCTGGTTAAACTCTGGCGATGCTGCACCTGATTATCAAACAGGTCTGCTCTGAATATATAGGCTATGACTGCCAGCAATACTGCTGCAACTAAAAACCCGTGGCTAAGAAGCTGTCTCGCCAAACTCATGTTTATACTCCTTCATTGCTTGCTTTGATTTCACTGCGCGCTTACTCCTGAAGTCAGGATAAAATGACAACGCCAATTTGTTTAACTCTTTTGCCGCCTTACTCGAAGGCTTCATTTCAAAAACTGCCAGCCCTTCACTCATAGAGCGCCGGTATATTGTTCGGTTACACAGTCTATTTTTCACCACCGCTAAAGTCGATAAACTTTCCAGTGCTTCTTCGGCCTCATCTGACTCACGAATAGCTGTGTGAGTGTCTGCCCGATTGATGAATGTTACCACCTCTGAGGCAACAGGTTGTAATAAACTGTCTCCTAATAATTTCAGAAATCTTTGGGTCGCCCACACATCTGGCTGGCTAGGGGGGACGGGAATAATTACTCTGTCAGCAACACTGATAACTTTGCGCATTGCATCCAGGTTCGCTGCACCAACATCGACCAGGACTTCACCTTCAAAAGCCTGAATTTCAGACGGTTCAATATCATTTATTGTTTCGACAACCATTGTTGGCTCATGACCGTCTTCAGAACGAATTCGAGTAACATCACTGATAGTCTGTTGAGGATCCAGATCTATCACTTTTACGGGTACGGATTTATGCAATAACCAGATCGCGAGATTAAATGTGACAGTACTTTTTCCAGAGCCACCTTTAAGATTGGCAAGCACAGTAATCATATTTTCACCTGTTCATAAAATTCAAGAATAAACTGACGATAAGTATAGATGGTACAGATAGCAGGAAAGACAACTATATTTCATTCAGAACAGAAAAAACAAGAGCCAGAAATTGGCCCCTGTTTATATTTCCACAGTTTTACTGACTAGCTGCAGGAGCCTGCTGTGGTGCTGGTGCAACAGGTGCTGGAGGGGGTGCGCCATAACCGTAAGGAGCTGGACCACCATAACCATAAGGAGCTGGGCCGCCATAGCCACCACCAGGATATCCATAACCGCCACCGCCACCGCCACCATTGTAGCCGTTATAACCACCACCATTGTAGCCGTTATAACCACTCCCATTACCGGAGCCATAACCGTTTCCACGACCGCTGCCGCTACCACTGAAGTTCATGCCGAAGTTACCATCTCCCATCATGTCGCCCATGCCGTTACCCATGCCGTTACCCATGCCGTTACCCATGCCGTTACCCATGCCGTTACCCCAGCCATTGCCATTGCCGTTGCCCCAACCATTGCTATTGCTGTTACCCCAGCCGTTGTTGTTCCATGGGCCCCACCATGCATTAGCTGAAGCCATAGAAAGTGACATAACGCCAGCAACTGCAGTTACAAGTAGTGTTTTTTTCAAATTAATCATACGTAACAACCTCCAGGTTGAATTTTATTTAAAAAATAAGGCGAATGCCTTCACACAATGTTGATTGCAAAAAAACAATCAATCATATTTATGGGAGCAATATCTCCCTGTTACCAGGCACCTGGCGCTACATATCCTCCTGCGGGAGGAGCACCAGCGTAGGGGTAACTATAACCCCCTTGCGGTGCATAGCCTGGATAGCCTCCAGGTAACGGTGTTCCATAGGCAGGCACTGGCGGAACATAGTTTGGTGCACCGTATTGATGACCTGGTGATTGACGTCCAGGCGCATAATATGGCTGAGCGACCGGAGCGTAAACACGAGCAGAATTTTGAGTCGGCTGTACCGCAGTAGAAGCCGTAGATTCAAGTGGGCGATATTGATTAGCTGCGTAGCCCTGATTTTGTGAATAACCGCTACTCGGATACTGTCCAGCAGAAAAAGGCCCTGGGTTATTTGTCGAAGGCATTTGTTGAGACCATGGATTACCACTCTCCGGATAAGCATTTGCTGGCATAGGTCTATAGTTAGTCACATTACCAGGAACATTTGGATTCTGAAACTGGGTTTTACCCGTAACAGGAACGGAGTGGGTGGAGCTGTTTGCTTTCCCTTCTGACTCTTCCTCTTTGTCATCACTACAAGCCTGCAGAAACAGCAGCACTATCAACATAATTGGGATGATTACCTTCCTGAACATTAATAAATTCTACCTTTAATATAAGTTGCGTATTTTGATGTAAGACAATTTTATAATCTGCAATGTGTATTATAGCAATCTATTCCTGATTATTGAGTGTTTACTCTTGAAATTACCGTAATAGCCATCTTTAGGTTGAGGAAAATCATTCCTCGGAAATGCACCTTCATAATCAGGCATAGAGTAATCAGATGCATAGTCGGCAGAAGGAACAGCACCCGCACTCCCATATACATCCGCAGCTGTCGGCGCCTCTATTTGCTGTGAAACCTGCCCACTCGATTGCCTGAATCCTGGATAAGCTCCAGTATCGACTGACCTATATTCAAACAAACCGGCAAATACAATAATCTTCATTGTGTTATGAATCCTGATTATCGTCATCGTTCATAAGACGAATCCCTCTTCTTTTTGTGGCGGTTCGTTTGCTGGTTTTTTTCTCAGCTACTTTTTTCTTAATCACTTTCTTTTTTGTGACCTTATCTCTGGATTCCGGCTTAGTAACAACTTTTTTCTTTGTTACTTTCTTCTTAACCGGCTGTGTGTTTTTCTCAACTTCTACTGTGTTTTTCTCGGATGTTGTTTTCTTTTCAGCATCCTTGTCTGCAGATGGTGCGACAGATTTCCTGGCGGGTACTGATTTAATCGTTTTTTCAGCTGACGTAGACGAAACAGAAGAACTTGAGACCGTTTCTTCGCTATCAGCAGAGGAACCCCGTAATTTATTCACACCCGCCATTAACAGTATAAAGATGGCTCGCACAGCATAAAAAACCATTGTTCCAACTGTAAAGAGCTTACTCCAGAGAGAAAACCAGAATGGCATTCCGTCGCCAGAATCAGAACCGGCTGCGACAGTCGATCCGGAAGCACTCATCTGAGCATATCGTTCTTTAGTATAGAAACGTTTCTCAGCACTGATACAACCTAAAGGAATGACTATCAGGGTAAATAAGGTCGCCACACCAGCACCAAACAGAAGTGATACCGCCATCCCTTCAAATATCGGATCGGTAATAATAGCCATTGCACCTGCCATCAAGGTTAGCGAAGTAATAAAGATAGGCCGCAATCGCATTTCTGCGGCATCAATAGCCGCTGATCGAATATCTTTGCCTTTCTCAACTTCATTTTTCACAAATTCAACAATCAGGATCGATATTCGAACGATTATTCCGCCCAAAGCAATCATGCCAATCATAGAAGTGGCCGTAAATTCAGCACCCATGATCCAGTGGCCGGGAATAATACCGATTAACGTCAGCGGTATCGGTGCCATAATCAACCCGGCAATAGCATAATCCTTAAACTCAAGCACAATCAGCGCATAAATCAGTAGCATTGCTGCCATAAAGGCGGTGCCCATGTCACGGAAAGTTTCATAGGTAACCGTCCATTCGCCACCCCATTCAAATCCGGAAATGCTGTCTGTTTTTGGCGATCCAATCAGCCCCATAGGCATGCCAGTAATTTGCACACCATCTGGCGCTGTATAATTATCCAGTTCATCCTCAACACCAAACATACCATATATAGGTGCGCCCAGACGGCCTTCCATTTCGGCCGTGACATACTCCAGGCCCCGCAGATCTTTATGGTAAATAACCGGTTCTTCTGGCACCTGAACAAATGTACCCAGCTCTCCAAGTGGAATTGAATTTCCCTGATCACCCATAATAGGTAAATTCGATAACCTGCCGAGTTGAGAGCGAATAGATAATGGCGCCTGTAAAACAATATAAGTTGGTTCAAGAGGAGAAGAACGTTTCACATCGCCCAACCGGTAACCCCCCATTGCCATAGCAAGATTGCGATTGATCGTATCCACCGTAATCCCGTTTCTTGAAGCCTTATCCGTATTTACCTCAAATCGCCAAAAGTAAAACTCATCTACCATATAATTATCGACATCAATAACATTCTCAACTTTCTCGAAGATAGCCGTCATATCTCTGGCAACCTGGCGTCTTGTTTCAGGGTCTGGGCCATAAATTTCGGCAACAACTGTTTGCAGGACTGGTGGGCCAGGCGGCATTTCGACAACTTGAATCCTGGCCCCCATTGACCTGGCGACAGGTGTCAGGAGTTTTCGAGCAATAACGGATAACTCATGACTGCTTTTTTCACGGTCTTCCTTATCCAGCAACATCACCTGTATGTCTGCCTGATGAGGCTCATGACGTAAATAGTAATGCCTCACCAGCCCATTGAAATTGAATGGAGAAGCGGTTCCAACATAGGTTTGCATTTCAGTTACTTCAGGAATCTCATTCTTCAAGAGACTGGCCATTTGCGTTGCAACATTAGCCGTAACAGGAAGCGCCGTTCCTTCCGGCATATTAATTACAACATTAAATTCCGGCTTATTATCGAACGGTAGCATCTTAACTGCGACTGATTGGGTATAAAACATCACACAAACGGCAGCCGTCATCGCAATAATGCCCACCAGAAAGAAAATACCGAGTTTACGATTTCTGACAAGTGGCATGATGATAGGGCGGAATATTTTACTGATGACTGCCTGGGATTTCTTCTCACGTTCTTCTGCCTTCTTAAATGAAGCCACACTCGCAGGCCTCACGCGCATGGCAAACCAGGGCGTAAAAACAAACGCAGCCAGTAGGGAAAAGAACATAGCAGACGCACCCAGGACAGGTATCGGGCGCATATAGGGCCCCATCAATCCTCGCACAACACCCATAGGCAGGAGCGCAGAAATGATGGTTAAGGTGGCAAGAATAGTTGGGTTACCGACTTCGCGGACTGCATCTACTGCAACTTCAATCGAGGTTTTACCCGCCTGCATCCATCGCCTGAATATATTTTCGACAACCACAGTTGCATCATCAACGAGAATACCAATGGAGAAAATAAGCGCAAACAGACTGACACGATCAATTGTATAGTCTAGTATCCAGGCGGCAAAAATTGTCACCAGAACAACAATCGGGATGACTGTAATAACCACAAATGCAGCTCTAAAACCAAGCCCAATCAAACATAAAATAGCAACAGCAAGAGTCGCCTCGAACATGGCTTTTAATAATTCATTGACCTTATGGTTTGCGGTTTCACCATAATCACGGGTAATGCTGATATTCACATTATCAGGAATAAGACTACCCTTTAATTCATCCAGCTTATCAAGGATACTGGTTGCAATGGTGACACCGTTAGTGCCTTCTTTTTTGGCAAGCGCTATCGTAACTGCTGCATCACCATTACTGGTTGGCAAACCTTCATCCAGACCAGATCCCGTATAATAATTGACCATCTGACTTGTTTCAGCAGGCCCGTGATATACTTTTGCCACATCACTGAGATAAACGGGTGAACCATCTCGAATTGCTATAACAAGTTTGGACAATTGCTGGGCATTTTCAAGAAAAGCGCCAGTATAGATGCTGAATTGCGTACCTCCTGACTCAACACTACCCGCAGATTTTTCAGAGTTGGCAGACTTGACTGTATTAGCAATCTGGTCAAGCGAAATTCCGTATCCATTCAAACGCTCAGGCAATACTTCAATTCGAATTTGCTCTGGTCGCCCACCCACAACAAACCCCTGCCCGGTACCGGAAACTTCCTGTAACCTCTGCAATACATCAAGGCCCAGTGACCGCAATACACTATCATCAACACCACCAGACCAAAGAGTCACAGTAACAACAGGAACATCATCAATTCCCTTGGGTTTAACCAGCGGCATTGAAACACCCGGTGGGATTTTATCCATATTGGACTGAATCTTGTCATGTACTTTTACGATTGAAGGCCCAAGTTCCTCACCCACCTTGAAACGAACAGTCACAACCGCCTGGCCTCGGCTAGTTGCCGAATAGACGTGTTTTATCCCAGGAATCTCACTCAAGATGCGTTCAAGATGCTCTGTCGCAAGACTCGATACCTGATCCGCAGAAGCACCAGGATATTGAACAAAAATATCGATCATCGGGACAGAGATTTGCGGGTCTTCCTGTCGAGGTGTAAACACCAGACCGAGCAAGCCCATAAACAACATTGCTGCCATCAGCAGGGGGGTAATCGGAGAATCAATAAATACATTGGCTATTCGACCAGCAATACCCAGATGCTCACGATCAAGACTGATAGATTTGGATTCTTTTTCTTCGTTGCTCTTTATCTCATCCGACATGATTCAGATAGACCTCTCTCGCAATTCAAATTTATGGCAGGCAGCATGCACCAATGCCTGAAGAAAGCACAATCTAGCGTGATCGACCAGATGCCCAGCCTGACGCTTGCCCGCTACTAGGATGAACCTTGATCCGCTCGCCTGCTTTTATACCCGACAGAACACTTACCATGCCGTTCCCCAGCTGATCACCAAGACGGATCATGCGTAACTGGGTATCATCAGTATCTGTTACGACAAAAACAGCAGGAAGACTACCTCGCCACATCACGGCAGAAACAGGGATCACAGGCACAGAACTGACGGATGCGGTTTTATCAGGCACCATAAGTTCAACATACATACCAGGACTAGCAGGTACGTCTTTGGGCAGATCAAACTTTACAGTGACCGTATGTCGTTGCGCATCTGCAACAGGGTAAATTTTTGCCACCCGAGCTTCAAACCTTGTGTTTCCAACATCGAGCTTTGCAGGAATCATCATACCTACAGTTATACTTTGGACATGCCTGGCCGGAACATCAACTTTAGCCTGAAGATAGCTGATATCTGCATATTCAAGCAAGGACGTCCCTGGCTGAACAGTATCACCCACTTCAATCAGTTTATGTAAAATCACCCCTTTAAATGGCGCTACAGAACGGGCATTACGTATTTTTGCATCAATTTCTTCAATATTTGCCCTGGCACTGATTTGCTGACCCTGTGCCTGGCTTAGACGACTACCCTGAGAATATAAGTCAGCCTGTCTGTCAAGCCACGGATCACCACCTGCACTACCCGGCATAACCTGAGTCATTGGCTGGGTTACAAACTGGTCAAACATGGAAGGCATACCCATACCCGAACTGCCTGAAATACGTTTAGACTGTGGGGAATACAATTCACGGGAATACTGGACCCGTGCATTTTGCATCCTTGACGCAGCATTATTATATTCAGCTAACGCCGCCCGCCTTTTCGCCAGTAAATCATCATCATTAATAGTAACCAGGATCTGGTTTTGGCCGAACTTGTCACCCTCAGAACCTGCAATAAATTCAACCCGGCCGGGGATTTGAGCTGTTAAAGTAACTTCTCTGAAGGGAACCACAGTGCCACCCAGAGTTATCGTCGCACCCAAAGGGCTTTCCATAACCATCATGATATCCGGGGAAGAATAACCAGAAGCAGGCATTTGCGCTGACACTGACTGGACGAAACCCGACAAAGCCACTCCAGATGCAAACACACTGGAAATCAATAATTTGTGATATATATTTTTCATATGGACTCAGTTCCTTGACATAAACACTGCAATCAAATGATTAACGCAAAAACCGGTTTCTTTTAATCAAGATGCCACTGAAACCCAGTGGCATCTTAGTGAAGATGTCTAGACCGAACCCATTGCCGTAAAGCTTTTAATAAATGGCCCTGCCATTCTTGGATCCTTGATCATGGCAGTGTAATCACCTACCTTGAACTTCAATTTTCTGGATGTGTATGCAATGCCCAAACCCATCATACCCGGCGGTTTTTTCATCCATTTTTTCCAGTGATCCTCAGATGCGCGCATATCCCAGCTCAACTCCTGACCATTAAAACCCTCGGCTGCAACTGCTTTACCATTCTCAACCGTCAGCACTCCTCGCGGCTCGTCTTCTCCATCTATCCCATAAGCTATAATAGAATTAAAATCTATTTTTTCTAATGCATCTGCCAGGCCGGGTTGGCTATTCCATTTCTCCATGAAAGAAGCCATCCAGTCAGCTGTAAATAAATCTGCCATTTTCTACTCTCCTCAGTCAGTTAATCTAGTTATTTGCAATGCCATTTTGATTGAAATACTTTATTTTCGCAATATATCACGTCACCATTACTACTAAGACATATGTTTAGCTATATTTTACCCTATACAATAGTCTATTCGCATAGCTTATGATCTATAACCTGCTTTCAAATAACGTATTAAAAGATTGTTTTTATTCATTTTCCTGGATTCCCGGCCCAAGTAAAACCGCCATCCAGCGACTATCTTCACTGGATGAAAGTGCGATCTGTACTGCAATGGTTAATGGAACCGACAGAAACATACCTACAGGTCCGAGTACCCATCCCCAGAAAACCAGCGAAACAAAGACAACAAGCGGCGACAAACCAAGCTTGTTCCCCATTAAACGGGGTTCCAGCATACTTCCTATAGCCATATTGACAGTGAGGAATAATATACTGACAGCTATTGCACTTCCAACCCCCATTTCCAGCAAACCAATCAGAACTGCAGGAACAGCAGCTATAATAGAGCCGATATTGGGTATGAAATTGAAAAGAAAGGCCAAAAAACCCCACAACACTGGAAAATCAACGCCCAATAGCGACAAGCCAATAGCGACGATAAATCCGGTCAACAATGAGGTCATCGTCTTTATCCCCATATACTGCTTTACATTATCGAGCACCGTATTTATTTGACTAAAGGATAGATCCCGACCCCCACTAGCCTTACGTAACTTACTGGAGAATGTAGAAAATTCCAGCAAAATAAAGATGACGGTCAAAATAATCAGAAAAGCATTGGTTAATACCCCGCCCAGCCCTTTTAACACACCCGACGCCAGCGACATGGCTGAAGCCGGATTCAAAAATTCCAGAAAAGTCTGCCGGGAAACAGATATTCCCATACCTGCAAGCCAGTCAACAAAACGCAAGGTTAACTGATTCAGTTTTTCCTGGTAAACAGGCATCGCCTGGGAAAAGCCATCCAGCGCCCCGCCCAGAAGTGCCGCCATAATTAAACCACCGCCAAGCACACATAATATGACGACAATCAACGCTAACCAGACTGGCAAGTGCTTTTTCTGTAACCAGATCAACATCGGTGCACAGATAATGGAAAGAAAAACAGCTAACAGGAATGGCACTATCATTGCCTGCGCAGATCGCATACCAGCCACGACAACAATGAATGCGGCAAAACCGATCAGTACGCGGTAAGAGATACTTTTCAGGTGTCTATCATCCATAAAATCCGTATTTTGGTTAATTAATAAAGGCAATACTGATAAATTGTAACCTTAAACGACTGACTCTGCGCCATTACCTTCCCAAAACCTCAAGAGCCACACAAAACCTGCCGATAGTTTCATAAGCTATTTATTCGATTATTCAACTGGGAATCACATGCCAATTCTAGATAAATTCAAACCATTGATGGTTGACTACCAGAAAACCGCCCTAAATTTTCTGGAAACCGGCATTAAAAATGTCTTCGATAATGCTGACGCAGCACTATTAAGTTTTGCCGAAAAAGCGGAGAACAACCTGGCCCAGTCACATTTCTTTGAAGCAATGAACGAAGTTCGTCATCATAGACGAACCATCGAAGAGGCGTTCATAACAGAGATCAGGAAGAGCTTTGAAGTATTCCCGGACAATTCTGAAAATGAAGAAGATACACAGGAAGACTTATTAAATCTTAATGCGTTAGCATTGATCGAAACCGAAGATTATGAAGAAGACGTTGCACTGAAAAATGCGCTGTCAAAACTTAATCGCTTTATTCAGGAAGACATGTTTGCATTGCGCCAACGTCTTTCGATCATCATACATTGTATGCCGGTTTCCGAAAAACAGGCACCTGCTGGACCTGACTCCCTTTCCAGAGCATTTAAAATCGCATTATCAGGGCTACAAATTGACAGCAAAGTCAAACTTGTCTTCATTGCTCTGTTTGATAAATACATACTCAGAAAAATCTCACCTGTTTATCAACAGGTCAATAAGAGCTTTATTGCTGCTGATGTTTTGCCAAACCTTAAATATGAAATAAAAAAGAGCGGTGGAAATTACTCAATTCCGGTACCCCCACTCCCTTCATCTGCCACAGACAATCTGGCTGCTGGTTCTGACAGTAAGCAATCAAGGGAAGCCCTGGGTGAAGAACTCTTCGGGACAATTTGTCAGTTGCTGGCTAATAGAAATACGCCCGAATCACAACCTTATGAGCCACGATCTGCGGCTCAACAAATAACAGACACTGAAATGAAACCGGTGCTGATCGATTCCATTGGAGAAGTTCAGAAAATCTCTCTCAGGAACTCGCCTCTTGAAAGTCAGTCGGTTGATGCTCAACCCCTGATATCGGTAAAGACTAACTCATCAGAACAATCAGATGAGACCATTATTGAGTCACTCAAAGAAACTATACGAGCCGAAAAAGAAACTATTTTTAATGGCATAGATCGTCGCCAACTTCCTTCGGCTGACACCGACGTAATTGATCTTGTCGGTATGATTTTTGAATACATGGTTACTGAAAAAGACCTTCCCAGCAAGATCAAAACGCCTCTTAGTCGATTACATACCCCTTTTCTGAAAGTGGCAATCATTGATCGTAAATTCTTTACCAGAAACTCACACCCAGCCCGAAGACTCCTGGATACCATGATCAATGCCGGCATTTACTGGACCGACACAAACAACCTCGAAACAGGCATTTACCCTGATATTGTACGCACTGTAGAAAATGTTTTAAGTGGATTTGACAAGAACGTTACTATCTTTGAAGAACTCTATGAGGATTTTACACAATGTGTTGCCCGCCTGGAAGAAAAGTCACTCATCATTGAAAGAAGAACCAATGAGGCGGCTAAAGGGCAAGATAGACTTTTCGCAGCTCGTAATAGAGCCCAACAGGAAGTCAATCACATCATCCAGAGTAAGGAAATTGCAAAACCTGCCTGCGACCTATTGCAGAAACTATGGACAGACAAACTTACCTTCATGTTATTACGTGATAGTAACATCGATAAATCAAGAGAGTGGCAACAAACTACTTTGCAGGCAGTTGATATCGTAAATAGCACTCAATTTCCTGTTGATGAAAATACTCGTGAGACACTCTCCTTACAACTGGAGTCGATGCAGCAATCTATTCGTGATTCCCTGCAAAATGTCCATCATGCTGAGAAAGAAGCCTTATTACAGGCACTTTTTAAACATCAGTATGACATTCTGAAAGACTCTGTTGAAAAAACAGCCAGACCGGCTCCACCGCCAATCCAGATATCAAATAGCTCACAAACAGCCAGACCAGCCAAAGTTACAGCCAAAAAAGACCTGAACGAAGAAGAAACCAGAATACTGGAGATGGTTAACAGTCTTCCATTTGGTACCTGGTTTGAGTTTCGTGACGATGCTACTGGAAAAACGCAAAAAGCCAAACTTTCCTGGCGCAGCATGGTTACCAAAAAATATATGTTTGTCGATCAGATGGGTCTTAAAGCTGCAGTTATCGCCATGTCTGACCTGGCAAAAGCAATCGCTACTGGAACCACACGAATAATGGATGAAAACAATCAACCCTTTGTTGACAGAGCACTTTCATCTGTTCAACGATCACTCAACGAACATTCATCAGAAATGAACAAAACCGCTCAAAACTAAGGACAATATTATGGCAAACCCAGATACAGCATCAGAAGATCATCGCAGACAATCCCGCCTGGAAATACAGGATAATATACCTGTTACTAATCTGCACACCGGGGAAATAATTGGCCAGCTCGCCAACCTTTCTTCAGAAGGTTTAATGATTTCATCCCGTTTCGCAATTGATTCAGGCACAACCTATCAGGTGACCATTCCAATCACAGTAGAAGGCGATAGCGAAATAACGATTTCATTAGGCGCTGAAAGCCTCTGGACAGAAAACAGCAATCAGAATGGTATTTATTTCACAGGCTTCTATATAATAGACATTTCTCCAGAACATCACGCTATTCTTGATCGCCTGCTGAGTCAATAACCAAACCAGCCAGATGATTATTTGATGATAAAATCATCTAGTTTACCGTCCATATGATACTCGGTGAGCTCAGATAGACTGCCGATCCACTGACCCTCAATGACAATTTGTGGGACTGTCCTCGCCCCATTTGTTAGGCGAGCCATCTCTATCAACCCTTTGCGGTCAGTATCCACCATAATAATGGTGAAAGGAATATTCCATTTTTCCAGCAACTGCTTTGCACGCTGACACATTGGACATTTTGCTGTGCTATACACTCTGACTACTGCAGTCATAACGCACCCTTCTTCAACGAATCCCAGACAACCTTATTTCCACAGGCTTTACGAATAGCAACCAGGCGTTTTTCATGTTCAGCCAATTCAATATCTGAGGCGCGAATGATATTAAGCGGGCCTTTATACGTAATCCTGTCGATATCTTTGTCTGACATCTGCGTCACTTCAACAGCAGAGGCATCATCGAGACTAAGAGCCACTTGACCGCCAGTCATCAGCAAATAAACGTCTGCGAGAATTTCTGCATCCAGTAAAGCACCATGCAATTCACGGTGTGAGTTATTGACCTCATAACGACGACATAAGGCATCAAGTGAATTTTTTTGTCCTGGATGCATTTTCCTGGCCATGATTAATGTATCCATGACCGAACACTTATCATCTACACAATAGCCAGCCTGAGTCAGACCAAGCTCGTGATTGATAAAACCTACATCAAACGGAGCGTTATGAATAATCAATTCCGCCCCGTCTATATAACGGATGAAATCATCCCTTATATCCTCAAAAAAGGGCTTATCTGCCAGGAATTCTGTCGTAATGCCATGTACCTCAACAGCACCGGAATCAATCTCTCTCCGAGGGCAGATATATTGATGAAAATGGCTGTTTGTTAGCTTACGATCAATTACTTCTACACAACCTATTTCAATAATTCTATGACCGTCCATGGGACTGAGCCCCGTTGTTTCTGTATCAAGAACAACTTGACGCATATCTATTTTCCCTGTATTTCATCTACGCCCTGATTAGCTAACTGGTCAGCTCGTTCGTTCTCAGTATGCCCACTGTGCCCTTTTACCCAGCACCATTCAACCTCATGTTCTTTCACTGCTTCATCCAGACGCTTCCAGAGATCAACATTTTTGACCGGTTTTCGCGCTGCTGTTTTCCAGCCACGTTTTTTCCAGCCAACTAACCATTCAGAAATACCTTTCAGAACATAAGACGAATCCGTTGTAACCCGAACCTCACAACCCCGACTCAGAGTCTCCAGAGCCTTGATAGCTGCCATTAATTCCATACGGTTATTTGTTGTATTTGCCTCTCCACCATACATCTCTTTCTCATGATCACCATACCTCAGAATGAACCCCCAGCCTCCTGGCCCAGGGTTTCCACGGCATGCACCATCGGTAAATATTTCTACAGCTTTCATTAATACTATTCCTCTTAATTCCGATCCCTATGGATTCTATCCCGATGGGAGCGTTCAGCAAGTCCTACCGATACCAGCGAACGCTGCGGTCGCCAGCGTGGTTTTATCGGTGTAATCGTTGTTAATCTTTTTCTTGCTACTAACAGATAACAACCTGACACTAATGGCCAGCGTGAACTATGGAGCTTTTTCAATACTCGCATACTAGCAACACTGGTGGCCGAAGGACCAGGCAATACAGGAAAATAATATTCCTGCCGGATAAAATCGTAACCCAGTAAAGACAGCCAGTCTTTCACACGAGATAATCGCATAAATGGCAAAGACCATGGAACCGTGTTTGAGAATCTGCGAAACAGATGCCTGATACCCCAGAGACTGATTGGGTTAAAACCAAGAATAACCAGATTACCTTCAGGAATAAGACAGCGATCAATTTCTCGTAACAACTGGTAAGGATCATTTGCGAGCTCCAGCGTGTGTGGCAACACAAATGAATCAACGCTGTCAGTCTGCCAGGGGAGTGCCTCACAACTGGCCTGTATGCTAACCTCCGGTAGAATTTCGGCAGGCAACAATGACTGAGTAAAATTGTTCAACACCCGACTTGATGAAAACAGTTTTCCAGATAACCAAACTGGATCAATCATTACCAGAAAGTAACCAAACATATTCCCCAGTACAGACTCCAGGATAGCTGTTTCCTGTTCTCTCAGCTTCTGTCCGAGAGGTTGGTTCATCCAGTCACGCAGTGCCTGCCTCCTTGTAAGCTGATTCTGGATAGATCCCACATGCTTGTTAGTCTTCATAAAGACAATAATAACTGAAAATTAGTATCCAGCGTACTTGACCTGATCTTCCTGCCCTGTCAGCATTAACACAACTAACCAGGGGGCGATTCAGGCATTCTTGCAGAATCTGGCATTATGATAAAAACTTCAGGGCTATTTCAATTTATTCGCATTAAAATCCCATTATTAGGGCTATTGTTTCTACAAAGCAACCTATCCGCGAACACACAAAACCTCACTGACCAGGATTTCTGGGCTGCAGTCCGAAATGAATTCTTGCTGGATATCCCGGATAACGCTCGAATCCAGGTACATCGTAAATGGTATTTCAATAATCCAGACTACCTTGAACGGGTTCTAACGCGTGCAAAACCCTATTTATGGCATATTCGGCTGGAAATATTACGTCGTGGTATGCCAGGCGAAATACTGTTTTTACCCCTTGTTGAAAGTGCTTACAGTCCTTACGCACGATCTGCTTGGAAGGCCGTTGGATTATGGCAATTCATTCCTACTACCGGGAAACGCTTTAAACTCTCTCAAAATGGCTGGTATGATGGCCGCAGGGATATTCTTCAATCAACGGAAGCCGCGCTTAACTATCTCGAACTCCTCTATAAACGCTTTGATAACGACTGGTTATTAGCCCTGGCAGCATATAATTCCGGTGAAGGGACTGTCTCAAAAGCCATACGCCGCAATAAGAAAGCACATAAACCGATAGATTTCTGGCATCTAAAGCTGCCAAGAGAAACTCGCGAATATGTGCCCAATCTACTCGCTGTTTGCAATCTGATACAGGATCCTGAAAAGCATAACATCCAGCTACCGCCCACCAAAGATGCGCCTTTCTTTGAAATTGTAAATATTGAGGACACTATAGACCTTGCAACAGCCGCTGATTTGGCAAAAATGCCTCTTCAGGATCTGGAAAACCTGAATCCTGGCTTCCTGATGGGACTCATTCCTCCAGATGGACCTAAGCGCTTGCTAGTACCCATAGAAAATAGCGCGGAATTGATAGTTGCTCTGGAAAACACGAAAGATATTCAAAAGTCTCGCTGGAAAAAACATCATGTCAGGTCAGGTGACACACTCAGCGAAATTGCAAAAAAATATGGTACATCTATAAAAATTATTAGATATGCGAATAACCTTTCAGGGAATACTATCAAGATTAAACAGATTTTGCGGATACCCACGAATACCACCAGCAAACGTTTCAAAGATACCATTCGGGTGAAACGCTACCTCGTCAGGAAAGGCGATACTTTATGGGATATAGCGCGCAGCCATAATGTCAGTGTAAAAATGCTTCGCCGCTGGAATGAATTATCTCCCAGAGGGATAATTCGTCCCGGAGAACAGTTGAAACTCGCCGCGAATTAATATCAACAAACTCTCATCAGATACCGGGATAGCCTAAACCTCGATTAAGACCGCCTGCAATTTCTTCAAAATGCCGAATATTTTCTTCCGTCAACTTCGTCCGCCAACGATCATCCATTGGACGAATACCTTCATCCGCCAGTTTAAATCTTGTAGGATTACCGCCAGCAGAATGCATTACGGTATCTTGCCCAAATTCTAGCATCTGTTTATCATAAGGCACACCAAGCCATTGACATAGCTCCTGCATATGCAGTTCAGGATCCGTAGTAAATTCTTCATATTTCATCGAATAGTAATGCGCTGGATCAACCCATTTATCGAGTAATTTTTTTGTCAGGCTATGGTAATGCTTCCAACGTTTTACAGCACGTTCGAACGGCATATTCTGAGTCATCCTTGATGCAGACACACCTCTACCATCTCTTGTAAGATGTAAAATACGAACATCATCAGGAAATTCCCGATATAAATGAACAGCTTTGCGCGGTAACTTAGACGCATCTACAATGACATCTTTATCCCATACGTTCGCAGCAGAAGAAAACAACCGCATAGTATTGCGTGCACCCTCTTTTAAAGAGGGTAAAGTGAGCCATGCTCCTCCAATTGGCCTGGGTATATCCAGGCCAATTGTATCCATTGCCCCACGAAACCTGGCCAGAGCAACACGTTTTCGACTCTGATACTTATGATCAACCTTGCCAGTTCCATCCTTCCATTTCATGGCATCATCAAGATGCAGGCCATATGGCGTCAGGCGCATATCCACGCCTGTCCTGGAAGCCAGATCAGCAAAAACCCGACCCCACTCACTGCATTCACGCAACTCACTGCCGCAAGTACAATGTTCTCCCAGAGACAAAAGCTTCGGGATATAACAAACCTCACCAAGATTGGCTATGCGTGGATGCTGGCCCAATACCAGACTGAGCAGTGTAGAACCTCCGCGAGGCGATGACATAATATATAAGGTTTTTACCGGCATTTTTTATCCATTAATAATAACTAACTCTGTACAACGTGTAATACTATCTGTTAACGGCTGCTAATCGCAATAACTCAAATCCAGTTTTTTACGGGGGTTATGTCTATTTTGTAAAATATAGACAAAAAAATACACAGGCATTTACATGCCTGTGTATGGAAGAGCAGCTAAACAGTGATTACTGCTGACTAACTGTCGCTGTTGCTGACCCTCCTTTGCTACTGGATAGTTTTATCTTATTAGGCTTAACATTAACATTTTTAAATGTTTTCTGGTAAAAACCTTTACCTGCTCTCCAATTGAGCGTACCAAGCGTCTTAGTTACTCCATTAGTCACAGATTTAACAGTGATATTTGCAGAGCCTGCAGGCTGCGCATCAGAGGTTACCCGAACCCAAAGCTGTTTATCCGCAGTGAAATACACTGCACGGGAAACATTGAGCTGATCGCTATTGCCTGATGAACCATCATTGTCATTGATGGTGATAATGCCCTCATTATCTGCAATGGTTGCATTTGTCGCATTCGACAAAACAACTCTGATCGTTTCATCGGGTTCTGTTCTATTATCATCAATAACTGGAACACTCACGGTTTTACTGACATCACCAGGGTTGAAGGTCAACGTACCGCCTCTCCATTGATAGTCACTCCCACCACCGGTTGCTGTACCCCGTTTAGTCGCATATTTAACCGTAACTGTTTGTGTACTCGCTGGACTTAAAGTGATGTCTATTTGAGCAGATCCCACACTTTCATCGACTGCAACATCACTCACCGACAAGTCTGAAATACCAGATGTGCCATCATTATCAGTAATGGTGATAATACCTTCTGCATCGTTTATCGCAGCGTTACTGGCATTGGAGAGGACCAGCTTGAATGTTTCATCACTTTCGACGAGTAGATCATCTGTTATTGGTATGCTAACAATTTTTCCTGTTTCACCAGGATTGAATGTCAAAACACCACCTCGCCATTTATAGTCTGTTCCGCCACCTTTCGCTGACAGTTGCTTGGTAACGTATTGAACAGTTACTGTTGTAGTACTGGCAGGATTCAATGCAATAGCCACTTGAGCCTGGCCCACACCTTCTGTAACCGTTAAGTCTGTAACTGACAGGCCTGTTGTAGTACCACCGCCGCCGCCAGAACCATCTTCCTTGATATTGACGCGCCCTCTACCTGTCTGAATATCGCTATTCACTGCATCCGACAGATTAACGAAAAAGAATTCCGATGCTTCGTCAATATTATCAGTCACTATATCTATAGACAGGGTTTTAGCCGTTTCACCTACTGCAAATGTCAATATTCCCGTTTTCGCGACAAAATCAGAACCCGCTCTCGCTGAAAGAGCATCCTCAGTTGAATACGAAACTGATACAGGAACTGTTGAAGCCTGCGACAAAGTAACTGACAAATTTGCATTGCCATCGCTTTCATTAACAGTCACTCCCTGAATAGAAAGTTTTACACTATTACCAGAAGCATCCGGTGCAACGGGTCCAAGTGTTTCAGCATGGATAATTCCACCTTCCTGTATCACATATAACTTATTAGCTGAGACATTATTGAAGGTATCTACTATTCCACCTGGCCATTCAATTCTTAAATCAACAGAATTATTTGGGCCCAGACCAAAATGAATGCGTTTATCATTTTGTGACCAGCGATGTGTGCCACCATTTTGTTCTCTTAATTGTGTTTTACCGCCCGCAGTTGCGTAAATCTTTGCGCCGATGCCGTCACGATTAGAGGATGTTCCTTCAAGATCAATTTCGATCCAGCGGTTATTGTTTACCGTTGTATTTCTATATAATTGATCTGCCGATCTGAAACGCACTGGGAATAATTGCAGACCATTGGTGACATACATATCCACTTTGCCATCACCGTCATAATCAGAAACTACAACACTTTCTGCAATGCCTTTTTTATCCAGCACATTGGCTCCAACCGGCCCTTTGGCACCACCCGCATTATTAACGATATCAAACTTACCATTACCGCGGTTTTTATAGAGAATATTGGGTAAATTATCAACACCAGTACCACAAATTGTGTAAAGATCAATATCCATGTCATTATCAAAATCTGCGGCAGCAGCACTAACACAACTAATTTTGTTATTTAAAGCACCAAGATCTGATGCGCGAATTAGTGGCACATTGGAGCCTGCATAACCATTTCCAGTGTTAAGCAACATAACCGGTTCCTGTGGCCTGTCAGCGCCTGTCATACCTATCGCAACTACATTTGATACGGCTGATGAACTGGTAATAATCAGATATGCTGTGGTATGGATGCCACCAGCAACAATTTCGAATAACCATTCCTGAGTAACAGGGTCATATCCAATATACAATCCGCGGTCACCTGCCTGAGTCGTGGTATGTGGCTTGATACCGTGGTTACGCGTTTCATTAGGATTCAAATTTAACCGGTACTTTGTCATGCTTCCAGCACGTGCTTCTTCGCCAGGGTGGTAACCATTACTACCAATGTACATTTTGAACAAACCAAGAAAAGTATGTAAGCCTATATCAAGATTGCCGTTTGATTTGAAATGAAAGGATCTATTCGGGTTTTGGGCCCCTGACGGCATCCAGGCTTCGAGGCGATTGTTGCCAAACTGTTTAGCCTGTAGACGACGTAACCGTCCTCGCAGAAAGACAACGTCATTATGAAGGTCATTATTAAAATCGCCGATAGCAGCATCTGCAACGAGCGTGACAGCTGGGATTTTACTTGATATATCAATAAACGGAATTTGAGTCATATCAAAAGCTGACGTTGGAAAAGCCCCTTCAGGGCCACCAAGATACTCAAGACTGCCGTCATCATTTAAATCAACTAATAATCCAAAGTTTGTTGAGCTGCCAGCATCAACAAGATGTATTCTATTTCCTGTTTCTCTGCCAGAGTTTATAAAGCCTTTATTTGGCAAAGTATTTTTTAGTGAAAAGTTCTGTGTCCTGGTTTGAAGAAACATATCGAGATCACCGTCAAGGTCATAATCGACCCATAAAGGTAAACGGCCTTCTCGATCTTCTGATACACCATACTGCTGGGCTCTTTCACGGAAAATACCTCCTTCATTTTCCATAAATTCGCCATCGAAACGAGCGCCTGTTGTCACCATCAGGTCCTGATCGCCATCATTATCAAAATCACCCCATAACCCGCCATGATGATCAGTTAACCAATTGCCGCCCAACCAGGCTTGCCCAGGATCAACTTTAGTCGTCTTATCCGCAAACGTACCATTGCATAAATTTTTATACAGGCGTGCTTGTTGTCGATGATGATTAACAAACAGGTCAGGGCAGCGATCGTTATTATAATCGCCCCATGATGCTCCATAGGCCTCAGAATCTCTAAAAGGTCCTGGCACTACCTGGAAGGAGATATCGGCAGATATCGTGTTCACACCAGCCATCAAACTTACTGCCAGCACCAACTGCCCGACATACTTCCATTTGCCTAATTTATATAAACTCTCCATTAAACCACCCATAATTTATTAAAAACATAACAACACTCAAGAAACATACCAAAAATGCCCGCAGCCAAGCTCACGCCATCCTGTTTAATTATTTATTATAGTCGCACGGCCACGATTATCTACGATTGTGCCATTGGCAATATTCTCAAGCAACAACTCGAATAATTCATTCTGTTCGATAACAGCATCATTGATAATAGGCACAAGAATCTGTTTCGTCAATTCTCCAGGCATAAACTCAAGACTACCGGAAATAGCCGTATAATCCAGACCTGAAGCCGCATCATTACTGACGGCAGTAATGGCGAGATCATCAATCGCAGCCTCAACCAGACTTCCAGTACCATTATCGGCAGCTTCAATCAGAATACGAATGGTTTGTCCGGCAAAATTACTGATATCTGCAGAATGCGTTTTCCAGACGGCTGCTTTCGTTTGATCCTGCTTGCCAAATTCCTCAAGAACAACAGACGTACCCGCTCCTGTAATAGAAACACGGAAGAAGTCATCTGTATTAGAATTAAACAGGTAAGCAAAATAGTAGCTGAAATCCATCATTATCTGCTGGCCTGCCGGCAAGGTAATTGCCGGTGATCGCATGGATGTAACACCATTATCGATATCGTCATATCCCACAGAAGAGCCTGCTGTTTTTCCGGTCACAAGATCAGAATTGCCACTGACTGTCTGACCCAGTTGTTGACGAGTACCGTTATAATCTGTTCCTTCAGGAGTTCCACGTTCCCATCTACCCGTTGAGGCGGTATCAGAGCCAAATGGGTTTCTATTCCAGCCATTGCTGGTTTCAAAGTTATCTTCAAAAATTATAGAAGAGGATGGATTGCTTGATGTGCGGTAACCAACGGTTACAGAATTATCGCTCGCTCTGTCAAGACTCAGGGTAAAGACTGCATTTGCATCCAGCCCTTCAGTTACCGTTACATCGTTTATCGATAATCCAGGCAGCGGTTCATTATCTGTAATGGTTATTGAAACTGTGGAGGTTCCAATCAGTGCATTAGTAGCTGCAGTCAGGTTAACCTGGAAGTCTTCAGCATTTTCAGAGATAGCATCATCGACGATTGAAACAGACAGAGTTTGTTGAGTGGCACCCGGACTGAAGGTAATCGTGCCTGTACCCGGCAAATAATCAGTCCCGGAAACCGCAGCACCATCAGTCATATTGTAGTCGACTGTTACTGGTAATGCACTGACTCCTGAAAGAGAGAGAACCAGATTGGCAGTGCCGACAGATTCTGTCACCGTCATACCCAAAACAGTAATTGACGGTGCTGATTCATTATCTGTGATTGTCACCACCACGCTAGCCGATGACAGCGTGGCATTGACCGCATTGCTCAAGGCAACGGTGAAGCTCTCTGCCGTTTCTGTAATGGCATCATCGGTGATAGATACGCTGATAGTCTTCGAAGCTTCACCGGCAGCGAAGCTCAACACACCACTGGCAGCCGTGTAATCGGTACCTGCGATGGCACTGCTATCTGCAGTGGCGTAGTCGATGGTAATGTTCTGCGTACTTACATGGCTCAGGGCAACTGTCAGACTGACTGTACCTGCAGCCTCACCAACGGTGATGTCCGTTACGGTCGCTGATGGCACAGATTCATTATCTGCGATTGTCACCACCGCGCTAGCCGAAGACAGCGTGGCATTGACCGCATTGCTCAGGGCAACGGTGAAGTTCTCTGCCGTTTCTGTAATGGCATCATCTGTGATAGATACGCTGATAGTCTTCGAAGCTTCACCGGCAGCGAAGCTCAACACACCACTGGCAGCCGTGTAATCGGTACCTGCGATGGCACTACTATCTGCAGTGGCGTAGTCGATTGTAATACTCTGTGCACTCGCATGGCTCAGGGCAATCGTCAGAGTCGCTGTACCGTCAGCTTCGCCAACAGTGATGTCTGTTACGGTGGCGGATGGCACAGATTCATTATCTGTGATTGTCACCGCCGCGCTAGCCGAAGACAGCGTGGCATTGACAGCATTGCTCAGGGCAACGGTGAAGCTCTCTGCCGTTTCTGTAATGGCATCATCTGTGATAGATACACTGATAGTCTTCGAAGTTTCACCGGCAGCGAAGCTCAACACACCACTGGCAGCCGTGTAATCGGTACCTGCGATGGCACTGCCATTGAGAGTGGAATAATTGACATTAACCACTTCACTACTGGGTGCCGACAAAGAAACAGTTAGAGTCGCATTTCCACCCGCTTCATCAATGGTAAGATCACTGATATCCACTGAAACTTTCTGTAAACAGGCAGCCAGTGTTTCCATATCAAAAGGTGCTGCAATCTGAGATCGATTGACGCCAACAAATACAGTTGAACCTGTCGGTGATCCAGTTACCTCGAAACAAACATTTGCACCAGCTGGATAACTAAATTGAATACCATCCTGTCCAGCGTTCCACATTTTCAACTGGTAAAGAATTTTTGCAGGTGAGGTACTATCCAGCACATCACTGCTTTCCAGGCTATATTCGGTAAGGCTTGTAAAGTCCTGATCCGCAGAAATACTCCCTGTATAGATTACACCGCTGGTACTACCACCACCGAGAGCCCGCATGTACCATTCACCCGTTGTGCAATCTTGCCACAGAAATATCCCTTTCTCACTACTTGAATCATAAGCTGGAGCGCCACAGCTCGACAGCTCATTATCTGTGATGGTAATCATTGACGAATTACTTACAAGCACAACATTTTGTGGGTTTTCTAGTCGAATCGAGAATGTTTCCGCATCTTCTGACAATGCATCATCAATGATAGCAACTGAAACCGTCTGTGTTGTCTCGCCTGGATTGAATGTTAGAGTACCACTCACTGCAGTATAATCAGAACCAGCAGATGCACTTCCATTAACAGTCACATAATCAACAGTAATCAGCTGGGTGGATGGCGCCGAAAGATTAACAGTCAGAACTGCTTTTCCATCCGACTCTGAAACTGCTACATCAGATGCATTAATTGATGACAGTAGATTACAGGCACCAAGAGACGCCAGTTCAAATGGAGCGGATACCGGCACTCTATCAGAGCCTATATAAACACTGTTACCCGTCGGTGATGTAGAAATATCAAAGCAAACACTTGCATTTGTCGGGAAACTGAACTGCGCACCATCCTGTCCAGCATTCCACATTTTGAGACTATAAACTATCCGTTTTGAATCTGTGGTGTTATCCAGCAAGTCGCTACCTTCCAGGCTATAGCCTGATAGAGTAGAAAATGGCTGATCTGAATCGATACTGCCTTCATAAAGCACCTGGGTACTACTGCCACCACCCAGCACTCGCATAGACCACACATCAGTTGTACAGTCTTTCCACAGGAAGACACCCTTCTCTGTCTTAGAATCAAAAACAGGCGCATCGCAACTTGATACTTCATTATCCGTAATAGAAATCGTAGTAGATGCGGTTGCCAGCACAGCTCCAACCGGATTAGACAAACCCACCGAGAATGTCTCTGTACTTTCTGAGAGGGCATCATCAATAATAGTGATGGCTAAAGTCTTTGTGGTTTCTCCAGGATTAAACGTGATAACGCCACTACTCGCTGTATAATCGGCTCCAGAAACTGCACTAATATCTGCCGTGGTGTAATTCACACTGACGGGTTGAATTGATGAAGCTGATAACGTCAGCGTCAAAGTCGCGCTGCCAATTGCCTCATCGACGGTAAACGTATTCAGCATAATTGCTGGTACAGGTGGAGGCGCAGTGCCACAAGGACCCAGCCCTGACAAGCTGAAGGGTGTTTTCACTGCCTTCGTTTTATTGCCAATATAGATTGTATTGCCCGTTAGTCCATCCTGACTTAAGCAAACATCTGAGCCTGCCGGGAAATCAAAATCAATGCCATCAGCATCTGAGCCTTTAACCTGAAACTGATAAGTTAATTTATTAGCAGAAATCCCGGCACTATCATTCGCTTCGATTGAAATCACGTTGCTGTCGGAAAATGCAATTGTCGATGATATTTCACCGTTAAATGCGATATTACTTGTTCTTCCACCACCGGTTGCACGCATCAACCAGGTTGAGGTATTACAATCCTTCCAGATAAATAGGCCTTTATTAAGAGATGCATTATAATTTGGCTTGCCGCACTCTTCACCCGGCTGAATAGTTGTCGTGTAAGGATTAACAAACTGCCTTGCAATAATCCCACTCGCCTCAGTAACAACATATACCTTGTCGGCTGCGATGTTCGTGTATTCATCAACAGTTCCACCGGGCCAGTGCACACTGATATTTGCCATCTGATTGCCAGCCAGGCCAAAATGTATGCGTTTTATATTCTGTGACCAACGATGGTATTGCCCATTTTGCTCCACTAACTGGGTTTTACCGCCAGCGGTTACGTAAACCTTCGCACCAACAGCATCACGGTTTGAGCTTGTACCGACCAGATCCAGCTCTATCCAGTGATTGCTATTGCCATTATTCTTCAACAACTGATCAGGACCACCGACAAATTCTGGTTGCAGCAATAAACCATTGGTAATAAAAAGGTCTAGAAACCCATCCATATCATAATCAGCAGTAACTACAGTTTCACCCACGCCAGCACCACTATAAATACCGGATCCGACTCGCCCTTCTCCGTCATATGGCATAACAACAGATTGAAACTTACCATTACCCAGATTTTCATAATATCGATTTGGCAGATTTTCTACGCCATTTCGGCACACTAGATACAGATCTATATCCATATCATTATCAAAATCACCTGCCACGGCACTAACACAGGACATGAGCATATGAAGCCCACTATTATAATTGTATGCCGCGCCCGATGGACTATTAATTAAAAGTCTTGGGTGGATTGGTTTATCTGGAATACCAAGCCCAGTTGTTACCAGATTTGAAACAGGCTCTTGAGACGCAACATCAAAATAGACTGGACGATTCACCGTGCCTGGAGAAAAAATAATCTCCCAACGTTGCTGGGCAGCGATATATCCGACATAAATACCCCATACTGAACGATCCACTTTGATACCCTGATTATCTGGATCCAGATGATCAAGTGTGACTTGGGTAATACGACTCCCTGGTTTGCTTACAGTAGCAGTTACACCTGCATTGCCGGTAAAAACATGTGTAGGTATATCTTTATCTTGAGCATGCAAGGTGAGTGTAATTGAACCATTAGCATTAAATTTGAAAGCTTTTTCACCATTTTTTCCTGAGAACCAGGCCTCAACTCTGGAAGCATCCGTTTGAGCAGCATGGCTTGGCCGTAACCCGCCCCTCACCAGAAACATATCGGAAAGCAAATCCCCATTGAAATCAGCGACGACAGTATCATTCACCTGTGAAGCTGTTGGAAAGTTGGCAGAGATGTCCTGAAATGGCAAAGAAGCCGTATCGTAGACCTCCTGTGGAAATGTACCTTCACTGGCACAGATTAAATCCAGCGACCCGTTATTATTCAGATCAAATAATTGAGCATAATTCGCACGCCTGTCGCAGGAATAGCCTGCAGATGTTTCCAGTGTAAAATCTTTCGTATTCACATTCTGGAAAAGCAAACGACTCGAATATGCTGTTGTAACGACATCCAGCAAGCCATCGCCCGTATAATCAAACCAGGCCGCCATACGACCATGCTCTTTTTCATTCAGGCCAGCCTGAACCGCACGATCTATAAGAGCCCCATTCTCATTGACCATAAACTGGGCCTCCTCGATACTGCTCAAGAGGATGTAAAGATCATCATCACCATCATTATCAAAATCGACCCAGGTTGCACCATGCATATCTGAAAAAGGATCTGCTGACCAGATTTTCCCTGTATCTAGCTCAAGCGCAATATCAGTAAATGTCGAATCACCATTATTTCTATAAATACCAGGGTAGCCACGGTGATTACTGACGAACAGATCCGGCCGACCATCCGCATTAACATCACCCCAGGACGCACCCCAGCGCTCCCCTTCTCCAAAGCCACCCGCCTGATTTGTCACATCAGAAAAACTGATCGCTGAGACAATTGCAGGACTCGAGAAAAATAAAATAAAAACCGGGAAAATCATCCCCAAATTTTTGAGAAGCATCTTGATTTTTTTATTCATGACTACGCCATTTCGTAATATACAAAATTAAATATCGGCTAAAAAAGATCCAGTTTAAAACAACCTTATATTACGTTAGTTTTAAAGAACCATTCACAAAATCATTTACAAACTATAAATGATCAGTGCTGTTTATCGGTATAGGACATTAAAACTATAGTTAAAGGGTATTAAAACAATTAGTTTTACTGACAGTAAACTAACCAGCATTGAACCTTTAAATTATTAAACTACATATTCTCCATTATCCTAAGAAAGTTTATAAGAAATGGCAAAAAGTAGCAATTTACAGGAGGTTTTACCTGTTTTTTGTTATTAATCAGTATATTAAATGTTCTCAATATAGATTATTGTCTGCCATTTATCTTTTTCTGCCTTGACCAGTAGGCCAAATACCCAAAAATCAGAATGGGTATTGCCTGGAAACCAATATGAAATACAAAGAAGTTTTTATGCCAAAGACTAATAAACAGGACTACAATGGCTCCTTGCAAACCCACAAAAAGCGCAGATAACCATGGGTTCATCTCATATTCACTTTCAAGCTTGCCAGCAGTACGAAAGGCTACAAAAAACAACATAATCATCACCAAAAGCCCCGTAATACCTGATTCCCATAACACCGCAACGATAGCAATGGCCCCAACACCATAACTGGCAGGATTATTGATCCCTAATTGTTGTGCAAGCTGATTGCGTTCTTCAGAACGCGTTGCGCCGACTCCATAGCCAAACAGCGTATGCGTTAAAGACCCATGCTCCTGCATCCAAAGTTTTATTGCACCACCTCGGCTCAATTTATCCCCAAAAGCATCATCTTTTTCGACATTATACTCATAGGTATATGCGATAAGATCAGACCAGCTTTCAACTTTTCCTTCTGGCGCATGGCGTACAAAAGCTGCGAGCATAATTGCCACAATAGCAAAGCTAACGAACCCAATACCAATAAAACGCAGCATATTCTTGAAACTGCCTCGTCTGAACACAGTTAAAAAAACAGCGACAACATATACAACTGATACTTTAGCTTCATTGATCAATACAGGTGATAGCAGGATTGCAGAAATCACTAACATCCGGGTTAACGATATGACTTTATTTTTCCACAGCGCAAGTACGCAAGACCAGACTACAAACATATAAGCCGCCAGCACTGCATTCGCACCACCGCCCAATACAGAGCCACCAAATGTACCCGAAACGATATCTATCGGCACAAGGCCTCTGACAATGCCTACCCTTGAAGGCACAACAAACAGGTACTGATGCAGTGCAAAAGGAATTTGAATTAATGCGATAATAAAAATCACCCTGGGTAAGGTTATTTCCATCAATCGTTTATCCCAACCAATATAAGCCATAGCAAACAGCAAACCCCAGACCTGAAAATACCCCTTAAAACCTGTGATAAAAGAAGGCAACGTCTGTAAATTAAGCACCGCTGAAAAAACATTGATCAGAATAAAGGCAATGGAAATGCCTACAATCACGGGCATTGTTCTGCTGATGTTTTCCTGTTGTGTTACAGGTTGAAATAATTGTAGGAAAGCATGCAGTAAAAGTGCAAAAGTCACCGGTATAATTGCCCAGCGAATCAGTTGTAGTTGGGGGAGATAGAGTTGTGCAAGCCCAGCAACAATCAGACTAACTAGAATAGCAATCCAGAAAAGCAGGGCGGGGTATAGCGCAATAATTAATCCTGTAAACCCCCCCAGAAACAGGCCAATTAATTTGAGATTCCCAGTAATGGATATAGCACCCGCGCACACTGCAACAAACGCCGCGAGGCCCCAGAGGAAAAATTCCTGATATTTCGTTTGTATTGCTATTTTATTCAATTATCCGGGTTACCCTGGTTTATGCGTTTGGTCTCTGGGCCAGTATCGGCAGATTCATGTCAGCCATGAGTTAAACAACAATGATCAAAATATAATTGTTGCTGAAACTCTCACAACCACTACAAAAAACTCTGAGTGGCTTGCAACTTATAATTCTAACGCAATGTTATCTATAATAAAAACAGAAACCATGTATAGGGTATCACTCAGCTATATTCTGATGTCACTACCGAAGCCAGGAAAGTTGCCTGCTCTACAACCTCAGCCTTGTCACTGCCTTCTACCATTACCCTAATCAATGGTTCAGTCCCTGATGCCCTGAGCAAAACCCTGCCTCGCCCATTTAAAATGGTTTCAGAGTGCTTAACAGCCTTGTTAAGCGCTGCAGAAGCTTCCAGGTCAATTTTATTTTGAACCGGCACATTAATCATGTGTTGAGGATATTTTTTCATTCCCTGTTTCAGGTCATGTAAAGATTTATCCTGCTGCAACATCGCTGCTAACACCTGTAATGAAGAAACAATTCCATCACCCGTGGTGGTTCTGTCCAGGCAAATAATATGCCCAGACGACTCCCCGCCCAATATGCCGTTTTTTTCTGCCAGCAATTCCATAACGTAACGATCACCAACGGCAGCTCGTAGGAACTCTATCTGATTTTCCCTAAATGCATGCTCAAGGCCAAGATTCGTCATTAAAGTGCCAACGACCGGCCCCTGTAGCTGTTTGTCTGCTTTACGACTCAGCGCTATCACATATAAAAGTTCATCACCGTCGACAATTTCACCCTTGTGGTCAACCATGATTAACCGATCACCATCACCATCATAGGCTATTCCAATATCAGCCTGGTTTTCCAGAACCGTCCTGGCTAACAACTCCGGGCTGGTTGATCCACAATCCTTGTTAATATTCAGCCCATCCGGTGAGATACCCACTGAAACAACCTCAGCACCCAATTCATCAAACACTCTGGGCGCGACATAATAGGTGGCTCCGTTTGCACAATCGATGACAATTTTCATGGGAGCCAGATTGGTCAAGTTTGGCATAGTGCTTTTACAAAATTCTATGTATCGCCCACGCGCATCCTCTATTCTCTGAGCCCTTCCGAGCTGCGATGAATCCACTGTTTTCATATCCATATCAATGGCAGCTTCAATCGCAAGCTCCACCTCATCGGCCAGTTTTTTACCCTCGGCAGAGAAAAACTTTATTCCGTTATCATAATGTGGATTGTGCGATGCGCTGATCACAATACCTGCGCAAGCATGCAAAGTTCTGGTCAAATAGGCGATGGCTGGCGTTGGCATCGGACCTAATAACCTGACATCGACACCAGCCGCTGACAAACCCGCCTCAAGCGCAGATTCAAACATATACCCGGATAAACGCGTATCCTTGCCAATAACAACACGTGAACCGGTAGATTCTCCTAACACTTGCCCAGTTGCCCAACCAAGCTTAAGCATGAATTCTGGCGTAATAGGAGGTACTCCAACTTCTCCACGAATCCCATCAGTGCCAAAATATTTTCTACTCACTTACATCTCCTTTTGGTATTCATTATCATGAATCCTTTGCCAGAGCACTATTGCATCTCGGGTTTCTTGCACATCGTGGACTCGTACAATCTGCGCTCCACGTTCTACAGCCATCAATGCAAGAATCACACTGGGCAGCATTCGCTGGGAAGTTTCCAGGTTGAGTAAACGTCCAATCATCGATTTCCTGGAAAGACCGACAAGCACAGGTTTCTGCAAAATACTCAATGCCTGTAAATTGGCTAATAACTCCAGATTATGTTGATCCGATTTCCCAAAACCAAAACCAGGGTCAATTATTATATTTTGTGGTTTGATGCCTGCTTCTGCACATCTGGATATGCGCTGAGAAAAATAAGCAACAATCTCCTTTACCACATCATGGTATTGAGGCTTAAGCTGCATGGTTGCCGGGTTTCCCTGCATGTGCATTAAAATAACGGGTACTTGCGCATCAGCAACCACAGCCATAGATCCAGAATCTGACAATGCACTGATATCGTTTACCAATCCTGCACCTGCAGAAATGGCCGATTGCATAACTAAAGCTTTACGAGTATCAATTGAAACAGGAACAGCAAGAGAGGTGGCCAGTGCTTCAATAACGGGAATAACACGATCAATCTCTTCTGCAACTGAAACCTCAACGGCACCAGGTCGGGTAGACTCCCCGCCTACATCAATAATAGCTGCACCCTGCTCAACCATAAGTGAGGCATGTTCCAGTGCATTATCGATCGAAAAAAAAAGCCCCCCATCAGAAAATGAGTCCGGGGTAACGTTTAATACCCCCATGATTGCAGGAGCAGATAAATCAAGCAGCTTTCCAGCACAGTCCAGCATCAATAGCAAATCTCTAACTGGAAGCTCATGTTGCTAATGTTGTTCTGCAGTGCCTCCAATCTGATCGGCACCCTTATCCTTGTTACTCTCACCAGATGGTGCATCTGATCCAGGCGTGTTACGTGAGTCATCATCCCAACTTTGTGGTGGCCGAGGATCCTTACCCGCCATAATATCATCAATTTGGTCTGAGTCGATAGTTTCATACTTCATCAAAGCATCGGCCATCGCATGTAATTTCTCAAGATTTTCTTTAAGAATCGTTTCCGCATGCTCATAGTTTGTATTGATAATCATATGAATTTCAGCATCAATTATATGCGTCGTCTCATCAGAAACACCCTTATGCTGTGTCACAGATCGACCCAGAAATACTTCACCTTCCTCTTCACTATATGATTGCGGACCAAGACGCTCAGAAAGCCCCCACTTAGTCACCATATTGCGCGCAATTTCGGTTGCTCTTTGAATATCATTGGAAGCACCCGTAGTGACCATCTCGGCACCAAAGACCAGTTCTTCAGCAATTCGACCACCGTATAAACTGGCAACCTGACTGTTCAGGTGCTGCTTACTCATGCTGTAACGATCTTCTTTCGGCAAGAACATTGTCACACCCAGTGCTCTGCCACGTGGAATAATCGAAACCTTATAGACTGGATCATGTGAAGGAACCAGACGCCCGACAATCGCGTGACCCGCTTCATGATAAGCGGTCAATTTCTTTTCTTTTTCATTCATGACCATAGAGCGACGTTCTGCGCCCATCATGACCTTATCTTTAGCCTTTTCCAGATCAGACATTGCGACCAGACGTTTATCTGCACGCGCAGCAAACAAAGCCGCTTCGTTGACAAGATTGGCCAGATCCGCACCTGAAAAACCCGGTGTCCCACGAGCAATAATGGCAGGATTAATATCTTCATCCATGGGTATTTTTCGCAGGTGCACTTTCAGTATTTGTTCTCTTCCACGAATATCAGGCAGTGGCACAACAACCTGTCGATCAAAGCGTCCGGGGCGCAACAGGGCAGGATCAAGCACATCAGGGCGGTTTGTTGCAGCAATCACAATAACACCCTCATTTCCCTCAAAACCATCCATTTCTACTAACAATTGGTTCAGGGTTTGTTCGCGCTCATCATGACCACCTCCAAGACCAGCGCCACGATGACGTCCTACCGCATCAATTTCATCGATAAAAATAATGCAGGGTGCATGTTTTTTAGCCTGCTCAAACATATCTCGAACTCGAGAAGCACCAACGCCCACAAACATTTCAACAAAGTCCGACCCTGAAATGGTAAAAAACGGGACTTTTGCTTCACCGGCAATAGCTTTTGCAAGTAATGTCTTACCTGTACCAGGAGCGCCTACCATCAGAATACCACTTGGTATCTTGCCACCCAGTTTCTGAAATTTTCCCGGGTCGCGCAAAAACTCAACAAGCTCACCCACTTCTTCCTTAGCTTCTTCCACACCTGCCACATCGTTAAAGGTGATTTTAACCTGGTCTTCACCGAGCATGCGTGCCTTGCTCTTTCCAAAAGACATGGCACCACGGCCACCGCCACCACCCTGCATTTGTCGCATGAAAAAAATCCAGACGCCAATCAGTAATAACATCGGGAACCAGGAGATAAAGATCTGCATGAGCAAAGATTCCTGCTCAGGCGCTTTAGCGCGTACTTCTACACCATTAGCCAATAGATCATCAATCATTTTAGGATCATCAGGGGTATAACTGGAAAATGTTTCCCCGGTCGAATACTGGCCTCGAACAATCCTGCCATCGATGACAACACTCTGGACCCGGCTATTTTTGACACTATTGATAAAGTCAGAATAGGGCAAGCTCTGAGCTCTGGGTGCTGGTGGGCCAAAATTGTTAAATACAGACATAAGGACGATCGCAATAACCACCCAAAGCATAATGTTTTTTGCCATGTCATTCAAAATTCATTCACCTCAATTCCATCAATTAAATTAGATATTTACAGTGCTCTGGGCTTGTGACATTAAGACAGTCGGCAGCCAGGCACGTTCCTGTAAAGACTTTATTCATTATACGTAAATTTCGTGGCCAGTGCATAAACCTCTCTACTGCGAGGTCGTGACGCTTTCGGTTTTCGAATAACCACCCTTTGAAATTTATCTCTCAAATCTCTGACAAGCTCATCGAAACCCTCCCCCTGGAAAACCTTCATGAGCAATCCACCGCCAGGCTGTAACACCTGCCTGGAAAAATCCACAGCCAGTTCAGCCAGATACATAGATCTGGGGATATCAACTGCGTCTACACCACTCATATTGGGGGCAATATCCGACATTACAAGGTCAACCCGTTTCCCATCAAGCGCTGCCAACAAATCCTTTAATACAGACTCTTCACAAAAATCACCCTGTATAAATTCAACTCCCGGCAAGGGCTCCATGTCTAACAGATCCATTGCAATAATCTGGCAAGATTTTCCTGCCACACGAGAGACATACTGACTCCAGCTACCAGGTGCAGCCCCAAGATCAACAATGACCATTCCAGGCCTGATTATCCTGTCTTTGTCCTGAATTTCAGCCAACTTGTAAACCGCACGCGAACGATATCCTTCTTGCCTGGAACGTTTTACATATTCATCATTAAAATGTTCACGCAACCATTTATTGCTACTTTTACTTCTAGCCATAGTCCTGTCAACCAGCTGTCTGTATACTTTCAGAAACCCATTACTCCAACACGATCCTTAATGAATTCGACATTACTATAAATCTTGTGGAGCAGTACGAACCAGGAGAAAAGCAACAACATGCAAATTACCGAAGCCCACAAAAAGGCTTGTCGCAAGCTAGGCCACGCATTAAAGCCCGTTGTTACCATTGGTAGCGCGGGTCTTACTGATGCACTTATCACTGAGTTCAATACGTCTATTGAACACCATGAGCTTATGAAAGTAAAAGTCAATGCATCTAGTCGCGAAGAACGCGACAAAATCATAGAAAAAATATGCGCGCAGACTCACAGTACCCTTATACAGCGTGTGGGTAACATGGCCCTATTACTTAAACTACGTCCTGCCAGGGATTCAAAGCTGTTATCACAGATCTAAGGCTCGCCATATCGTCAATATTTTGGCTGCTGTGCCACAATTGCTTGCTATTTAAGTGTTGCCTTAAATAGCAAGCATACTATAATGCGCATGGTTTAGAAAAACGTGGCATGCTCTTCTTTTGAGTTCCACGATCAACGACGACTCAACGTATACACAGGAGAATCACATGCGTTTATTGACAGGTTTATTAATTGGCAGTCTAGCTATCTTCACTGGTTGCAGTAAAAATGATGACACAGCATCTACTGGGGAATCATTACTGGATAAGGCTAAATCTACTGCTGACAGTGTAAAAAACAGCGCTAGTGGCATGGCTAGCGACACCATTGATTCAGCTAAAGATGCGGGTCATGCAGCAATGGATAAGGCCGGTGACATGGCAAGTGGTGCTGCAGATGCCGTGAAAGATGCAGGTCAAGCCGCTGTGGACACAGCTGGCGACATGGCTACTAGTGCTACCGATGCTGTAAAAGATGCTGGAAATTCCGTTATGGGTACAGCTGGTGATGCTGCGGATACTGTTCAGGGCGCTGGATCGTCTGCAATGGATTCTGTAGACAATGCTGCAACAGATGCGACCGATGCAGCTAAAGACGCTATGACACATTAAATTTTTTGTTTCGTTAATATCGTTAAATCAAAAGGGGAGCAAATTGCTCCCCTTTTTTATTAACCTAATTAACAAACACCTTGAGTCATTTACAGCTCATATAATTCAGCTAACGTTTCTTCTTTAACGTTACACTTTTTATAAAAGACGTCAGCTCATCATTTAATACTGAATACCTTGTTCCCAACTCTTGCAACTCATCCAACTCAAACTTTGACACAGGCTGTCGAGACCCGGCAATTTTTCGCTGAATGAGCTGCAATCGAACAATGACATCATCAATCTTGTACCTCAGATCTGCTTTTCGACCAATCATTCTCCAACCTCCTCAATCTAACCCAGCCTGATAATATCAGTTTTTTCAAATGTCTGTGGGCTCGTACTCCAACAAGGTAGTATATAATGAAAAATTATACATGCTCATTCTTTAAGGGAATCCCAAATCCATGCATAGACATGCGATTCTCCCTGAATCCGTCTCTTAAAGCCAAATTTCTTCATCACAGAGGGTAATCAACGACACAAAAAAGTAGTTGACTCAAAAATTATCGCTCAATTAACGCTAAATACCCGGTAATCGGTTTTTTGCACGGATCTATCCTGCAATACCTGTGTGACGCCTCTTTTTAACGAATCAGATGGGGGGTGGATCGAACCGCCTCAGTGCAATCAGCACCTGTCCTAACAGCTGCTGATGTTTTTCCTGCAGCTTGAAGAAGAGCTGTCTGCCTGTTTTGACCACTTTGGCTGCCATGGCATA
>JAZGGH010000005.1:0-86118 GCA_036480335.1 Gammaproteobacteria bacterium
CCATCACTCTTGATGTCACACCGGTAAACGATGCCCCGCTGGCGACTAATCTGACAACGACGTCCAGCTACACAGAAGGCGCAGCGTCCATTGCCATTACCGATATCGCGGTCTCTGATGTCGATACTGGGGAAATAGTCACTGCGACACTGACGTTGGCCAATACCGCCACCGGTAGCTTGAGTGCCACTGATGGCGCAACCTATACCGCTGGTGTCTGGACCATCACCGATAGTGTGGCCAATGTGAATACCGCCCTGGCCAACTTAACCTTTACGCCGCTGACCGACAACGATCTGGATACCACCATTGCCGTGTCCATCGATGACGGCGATGAAGATACCAGTGGGCCGTTAACCGGCACCATCACCCTCGATGTTGCACCGGTGAACGATGCCCCGCTGGCGACTAATCTGACCACGACCTCCAGCTACACCGAAGGCGCAGCATCCGTTGCCATTACTGATATCGTGGTCTCCGATGTCGATACGGGGGAATCCATTACTGCGACACTGACGTTGACTAATACCGCCACCGGCAGTTTGAGTGCCAATGATGGTGCAACCTATAATAATGGTAACGGCGAGTGGACCATCACCGGTGCCGTCAGCGCCGTCAATACGGCTCTGGCCAACCTGACCTTTACGCCGCTGACCGACAACGATCTGGATACCACCATTGCCGTGTCCATCGATGACGGCGATGAAGATACCAGTGGGCCGTTAACCGGCACCATCACACTCGATGTTGCACCGGTGAACGATGCCCCTGCCGGCACAGACAACACCTTCACTCTCGATGAAGATACGCTGCATCTATTCACCGCAGGTGACTTCGGTTTCAGTGACCCCATTGAAGGCCATTCCTTGCTAGCCGTTCGTATCACTACTTTGCCCACCAATGGTACTCTGATAGTCAATGGCAATCCTGTTAGCGCAGGTGATTTCATCAATCTGGCCGACATTAATGCCGGGCAACTGCTCTTTATGCCGGTTGCGGATGCCAATGGAACACCCTATTCCAGCTTCACTTTCCAGGTACAGGATGACGGAGGTGTTTCTTCCGGCGGTATCGATCTTGATCCAGTCGCCAACACACTGACTTTCAATGTTACACCAGTCAACGATGCCCCCATTGCCGCTAACGACAGTTATTCTGTGGATGAAGACAGTGTGATCAGTATCCCGGCAGCAACCGGTCTGCTTGCCAACGATAGTGATATTGACCCTGATCCATTGACGGTCCTGACTACCCCGGTCAGTGGCCCGGCTAATGGCATACTGACATTGAATGCCGATGGCGCATTCACCTATACACCCAATGCCGACTTCAATGGGACCGACAGTTTTATTTACCAGATTACTGATAGTCAGGGCGCCTTTGCCACCGCACAGGTGACGTTGATCGTCGTGCCGACCAATGATGACCCCATTATTACACTGCCAACAGCCTCTGCAACGACGCCTGGTGGGCTCATCGTCTATTCCATTGCCAATGGCAATGCCATTACCATCAGTGATATTGATGGCCCTGGAGAAGACTTCCAGATTAGCCTGACCATCAGCGGCGGCACCCTAACACTGGGCAGCACAACTGGACTGACCTTTATGGAAGGTAATGGTGACGGAGACAACACGCTCATTTTCTCCGGTAAAATCTATGATATCAATGCAGCTCTAGATGGATTGGCGCTAACACCGAACAGTGGCTTCTTTGGACAAACCTCACTGGTCATGACAACGATCAACCTGAATGATCCGGCCATCCCCCCTGCCGAGTTCATTAACACCGTCAATATTGACGTATCAGCCCCTCCCATTGAACCCGAACTGCCGGTCGGATTACCTTCAGTACCACTGGTTAATGAACCATTACCGCCTGTCAGGGAGATCGATGATATTGGCCCGGGGGTTGAGCTGATCATTGATGACAGCACTGACACGCCAAGCAGTCATGGAGACCTGTCGCCGAGTGAGCCTGAAGAACCTGAGCCAGAGATCGAACCAGAACCAACACCGCCGGTACAGGAACAGCCTCCACTAATACCGGAAGTCGTCACTGAAATATTTGAAAAGGTTGAAGAAATCACTGATGAGGTACTGGCTTCTGTGCTTAACCCGGTGGATGTGCCCGATACCTTTCTCGGCCTCACGGATCAAACCGTTATGTGGCGTTCCATTGATAGCATGCTTGATGATCTGGATGAGGCATTTGCTGAAGAAGAACAGCGCAACAACATTCTGGCCTATGGCCTGAAAGGCACGACCTGGTCGTTATCTGCCGGCTTTGTCGCCTGGGCACTGCGCGGTGGCTCTTTACTGGCAACCGCTATGTCGTCCATTCCGATCTGGCGCGGGCTGGATCCGCTGCCCATTCTTGCAATGACGGCCAAAGATCGCAAAAAACAGGAAAAACTCAAGCAGCAGGAGTTACGCGAAGAGGATGACCTGCAGAAAGAGATTGGTGAACTGATTGATGGCGCAAAACTGAAAAATGACAAAGACAGCCAACACACATAACAGTTTTCAACTATCAGGAGAAGCTGCCGAAACAGTACTGGAGATAACGACTAATTTAATGCATGTATTATGCAATATGCAAATATACATAATTATATATAAAATCAGTTAGTTATAGACAACTGATTAGATACAAGCAGGAATATCAATATATGATAAAGGGAATAATAATGTTTAAGCGGGAAAGTGATTACCTGCAAACCTTGAATGGAGAGCATTATTTTATAGAAGATAATCATCTGAACAAACAGATCAGAGGCTGGTTTTCATGAAAGTCTCTCCCTCTTTTCGCATCAGTTTTGGCCTGGTTCTGATCACTTTGAGTATACTGTTGTCCGCAGATTTACTAGGGCTAACACCGAATAATACGAAATTTATCCTCGATGAACGTAAACACATCACTGAAGCTCTTGCCATTGAGTTTTCCCTTGCCGCTCAGGAGGGTCATGTCAATCTGATCAAAAAGACCATTCGCGCCATCGTAGAAAGAAATGATGATATTATTTCAGCCGGTTTACGTCAGCCAGATGGCTCATTGGCAACCCAGGCTGGCGGTCATGCCGAAACTTGGCTCGCACCTGACAACAAACGCTCCACACCCACGCATGTCATTGTACCTATTCACAAAGGTAATGATCTTTGGGCATCAGTTGAAATTCAATTCACACCCATTCAACCGCTACAGATTTTTGGCGTTGGCTTGTCCCCACTCAATCAGTTGCTTTTATTCATGGCAATGGCCTGCTTTGTTGGCTTTATATTTCTGATTCATCGTACTCTTCGCTACCTGAACCCATCGGCAGTCGTTCCTGGTCGCGTTCAGTTCGCACTTGATGCGCTCAGTTCCGGTGTTGTTTTACTGGATGATACCGGTGGAATCATTGTAGCTAACAACACGTTTTCCGCTTTATTCGACAACCAGAGCGTCCTGGGCAAGAATCTTAATGCATTTAACTGGAAAGGCATGAACTCAAACCGGGCATTAACCACACCACCCTGGGATGAAACACTCACTAGTTCAACAGCAATCGCTGGCAGTTATTTACGTCTTGAAACCAGCTCCCAGGGCTTACAAACCTATGTTGTTAACTGTACGCCAATTCTTGACGCCGATAATAAATCACGTGGTGCTCTTATCAGTTTTGAAGATGTAACCAGCATACAAAAAACGAATGACAAGCTAGTACTCACACTTGATGAACTTGAAACAACCCGCGCACAAATAGAAAAGCAAAATCAGGAATTACTTGTTCTTGCCTCCCGAGATCCAATGACTGGCTGCCTGAATCGACGCTCTTTCTTCGAATGCCTGGAACCCATGTTTGTTGAAGCTAAGGATCATTCGATAATCAGCTGCATCATGACGGATATTGATCATTTCAAACTGGTTAATGACAATCATGGACACCAGGTTGGTGACCAGGTGATAAAATTTGTTGCCGATATTCTGGAAACCGAATCGAGGTCAGAAGATATTGTCTGTCGTTATGGGGGTGAGGAATTCTGTATTCTCCTGCCGGAAGTCAGTATGGAAGATGCCGCTAAAATTGCTGAAAAACTGCGTTTTTCTATCGAAAATTTTGCCAAACAACGCATTGTTAATCAGGTTAAGGTCACTTCAAGCTTTGGCGTTTCCTCAACAGAACTGTCTCCAGAAAACCCTCTGGAATTGATCAATCTTGCTGACCAGGCACTGTATGCAGCTAAGGAAAGTGGCCGAAACCGTGTCTGCCAGTGGTCAGAAAATATTGCTAATAACACAGAAGAAACGACTGATCAAAAGACCCGACCTGTTGATTCCGACAACGAAAAATCTGATCATCAGAAGCTAATTTCACGAATTAGTGAACTACAAAGCATCATAGATCAGCAATCTCAGGAGCTGGTTCACCAGGCTGCCTATGATTCTCAAACCGGGTTGCCAACCCGATTATTATTCGAAGATCGCACTAATCAGGCAATCTCCCAGGCAATGCGCCAGGGGAGTAAAATAGTCGTGCTCTCAATCGCTGTCGATGCATTCAAACGCGTTCGAGATACATTTGGCACAGCTGCAGCAGAAGAGCTCATGGTACATGCCAGCACCCGCCTTGCACAGGTCTTACGCAGTACAGATACCATCGCAGCTCTCAATCGCAGCACCAATAAACGCACAACTATTTCTCGCATTAGCCCGGATGAATTTGGTATTTTAATTACTGATATTGACAGCGTTGAACCCGTTACCTGGATCATTAAACGTATCATTAATTCTCTCGCTCAAACGGCTAATGTTAACGATAATGAAATCAGCCTTGCCAGCTATATAGGTGCAAGCCTGCACCCTGAAGATGGGGATGTTGCCGAAATTATTCTGAACAAATCTGCAACTGCACGTCACCATGCCAGCGAACAACCGGACGGTAATTATTATAAATTCTATTCAGATAATCTCAATGAGAGTTCTATCCGACTTATCAATCTGGAAAGCGAACTGCATACAGCCATCAAAAATAACCAGCTGCTTCTGCATTATCAGCCAAAAACCAATATTACGGATGGTTCAACTATTGGTCTTGAAGCACTTGTGCGCTGGAAACATCCCACACGTGGGTTTATCCCACCACAGGAATTTATACCGATCGCTGAACGCAGTGGTCTGATTCTCGATCTTGGCATATTCGTCCTGCGTACTGCTTGCCTGCAAATCAGGGAATGGATGGATCATGGTCTGCCTGGCTACCGAGTGGCCGTCAATCTTTCTCCAATACAATTACGTCAACCTGAGCTGTTTAAACAGGTGAAGGATATTCTCAACGAAACCGGCGTTGACCCCAACCTGATCGAACTTGAAATCACAGAAGGTACGGCTATGTCCTGCCTCGAATCGGCCATTTCAACAACTAAACAGTTTCAGTCACTGGGCATTCACATTTCACTAGACGATTTTGGCACTGGCTTCTCATCACTGAATTACCTGAGGCTATTGCCTGTTGATACCCTTAAAATTGATCGCTCCTTCATTACCGATCTGACAACAGATCACGACAACCTGTCAATTGTAGCCGCCATTATTGCCATGTCCCACAAACTGGGTATGACAGTACTCGCCGAGGGTGTTGAGCAGAAAGAACAACTCGACCTGTTACGTAAACTGCATTGCGATCAAATACAGGGCTACTATATCAGTATGCCGTTACCGCCTCATGGCATTGAAGAATTCCTGCTTGCTGAGCTAAATTCAACAACTGAACAGGATGAACACGAAGTACTGGTAAATTAATTCACCAAACACATATTGAAATATCATCATCCTCCACTATAATACTGTAAATAATTACAGTATTATAGTGGAGGACTCCTCATGCCTTTATACCATTGGCCGAGAATGATTGCGCTCGCCGATATGAATGCCTTTTTTGCCTCGATTGAGCAAATGGATCAACCTGCATGGCGTGGGCGAGCCATTGGCATTACCAATGGCACACTCGGATCAACCATTATCACCTGTTCCTATGAAGCCCGCGCCCATGGTATAAAAACCGGCATGAAGGTGAAACAGGCAAAACAACATTGCCCACATTTTATTCAGGTACCAGCACGTCCTTACCGATATGCGGAAATTTCCAGCACTATCATGGAGGCGCTTGAATCCATCACACCAGATATTGAAATATTCTCTGTTGACGAAGCTTTTCTGGATATAACACCATGCCTGAAGCTCTATGGCCATCAACCTGAGAAAATTGGCCGCATGATCAAGCACACCATTTTTGAAGCTTCTGGTGGGCTACTCTGTTCAGTCGGCATCAGCGGAGATAAAACAACCGCAAAATGGGCCGCCAAACAGCAAAAACCCAACGGTCTGACTATCGTCGAACCACGCCATGCAGCAGCTATCCTGAATGACGTACATGTAACAGAATTATGTGGCATTAATCGTGGCATCGGCGGCTTCCTCGCCGGTTTTGGCATCCACAATTGTGGTGATATGAAAAACCTCCCCATCAGTATACTGGCTCAGCGCTTTGGCAACCCTGGGCGACGCATCTGGCTGATGGCTCAGGGTCTGGACCCTGCAGAACTGCAACAGAATATCCCACAGCCAAAATCTATCGGCCATGGCAAGGTTGTTCCTCCCGATACCAGGGACCGCGCAACGCTACAGGTTTTCCTGATGCACATGGCCGAAAAGGTTGGCCAACGGTTACGCCGTCACCAGCTTGAATCCCAATACTATAGTATTGGCCTGAAAACCAGATATGAATGGCTGTCCAGAAAATACAGATCTCTTCAACCAACCAGCGATGGCAAACAAATCTACGCTCTGGCGTACAACTTTCTGGAATGCGAATGGCAAGATCAGGGTATCTATCAAATCCATATCTGCGCACTGAAACCAGTACTTGCTTCAAGCCAGCAAGACCTGTTTAACTCAGCCGACCCAAAGCGCCATACCATTAACGGTATGCTCGATACCATTAACAGGCGTTTTGGTGAATTTTCGGTCTGCAACGCACCCCTGTTAAAACGCTCCAGTATGCCGAATGTGATTTCACCTTCGTGGAAACCTCAGGGCCATCGCAACACATTACAAAAATAAAAACGTATATTTATACTAAGGACGTTTGAAGCGTTTTCGGGCACAATTTGAAAGAATAATATTCATCTTCTTCCCTCATACTTGATTAACATCAAGGACGAGCACCATCACAAGAAACTAAAGTAAAAGATAGATTTACTTTATTCAGCTGAAGTGAGAGTCCGCTATGAGAGAAACCTTTACAAAAGGCATGGCACGGAATATTTACTATGGAGGGAGTGTTTTCTTCTTCCTGGTGCTTATTGGTCTAACCGTGGATACCGTGCACAGTCTTCCAGAAACAGATAATCGGGAAAACCTTACCGAACAGGTTGCCGCAGGCAAACGATTGTGGGAAATAAATGATTGCATTGGTTGCCATTCATTAATGGGAGAAGGCGCTTATTATGCACCTGAATTAGGCAATGTTTATACCCGTCGCGGGGGTGATCAAGGCGGCATAGAGTTTATAAAAGGCTGGATAAAAGCCCAGCCTCTTAATATTCCCGGTCGTCGTAAAATGCCTAATTTCAATTTCAACGATGAAGAGCTTGAAGAAATAGCGCAATTCTTAAAATATGTTGATGGCATTAAAACCGCCAGAGACTGGCCACCAAATGTAGAAGGTTAAGGAGAATTAGATGAAATATCAAACACAATCAATCGCACAGATGTATTTCATTGCGGCCATTGGGCTATTTGTTGGCCAAATTCTCTTTGGGCTAGTTATAGGCTTGCAGTATGTGATGGGAGATTTCCTTTTTCCTGAAATCCCTTTTAACGTAGCACGCATGGTACATACCAATTTACTGATCGTATGGCTGCTTTTTGGCTTTATGGGATCTGCTTATTATCTGATACCTGAAGAATCCGAACGTGAACTATATGCTCCATGGCTTGCAAAGCTGATGTTCTGGATATTCCTTGCTGCCGGCGCAGCAACCATTCTTGGTTACCTGCTAGTGCCATATGCAACACTGGCTGAAATCACCATGAATGATCTCCTTCCCACCATGGGGCGAGAGTTTCTGGAGCAACCAACCATTACCAAAATTGGAATTGTTATTGTTGCCCTTGCTTTCCTGTTTAATGTCGGAATGACTGTTCTTACAGGACGAAAAACTGTTATTTCGCTGGTACTCTTAACGGGTTTAGCCGGTCTTGCCGTATTCTTCCTGTTCTCCTTCTATGTCCCTGATAACCTCGTATTGGACAAATACTTCTGGTGGTTTGTGGTTCACCTATGGGTAGAAGGTGTTTGGGAATTAATTATGGCTTCGATGCTTGCTTATGTACTGATAAAGGTTACAGGTGTCGACCGAGAAGTTATTGAAAAATGGCTATACATCATTATTGCAATGGCATTAATCTCAGGCTTACTCGGAACAGGGCATCACTTCTTCTGGATAGGCACTCCTGGTTACTGGCAGTGGTTAGGTTCAATCTTCTCTGCACTAGAGCCAATTCCATTCTTTATGATGACTTTGTTCGCTTTCAATGTGGTGAATAAAAGGCGGCGTAACCACCCAAATAAAGCGGCTGTTTTATGGGCATTGGGTACAGCTGTAATGGCATTTTTAGGTGCGGGTGTCTGGGGCTTCCTGCACACCTTAGCTCCAGTCAACTATTACACTCACGGCACGCAGATAACTGCAGCACATGGCCACATGGCATTTTACGGCGCTTATGTAATGGTTAACCTGACTATGATTTCTTACGCAATGCCAATTATACGGGGTAGAACAGCCAACAATGAAACTGCTCAGGTACTAGAAATGTGGTCATTCTGGCTAATGACTGTTTCAATGGTTTTCATTACCCTGTTCTTAACGGGTGCTGGTATCTTGCAGGTTTACTTACAACGTTACTCAGAGAACCCGGAACCGTTCATGGCCGTACAGGAAAAGGTCGAGATGTTTTACTGGTTACGAGAAGCAGCGGGCGTTATCTTCTTAATCGGACTTATTCTCTATTGCTATAGTTTCTTTGCAAAAGGTAAAGATGTGGAAGAAGTTGCTATGGCCGACGCTATTACAAGCTAGCGCGTTTGTCATGAAGACTAAAAATACCGCCTGCCAGGCGGTATTTTATTTGGTACCATTAGAAAAAAGGTCGCCTAATGAATCAATCTAAAGGAACAGAAGAGCAACTAAGGAATGCATCCAATGCCGCTCTGGCCTCATTGCTAAACTTATCTCTTTTACCTGTTATCAGCTTTATTGCTCTACTGCTGATCTATAAAAAGACGACAGTTGATAATATAGATCACTATCATGCAAAACTAGGCATTAAGATTAACCTGATTGCAGCAACTGCACTCTTTTTTGTGAGCGCTTTAATGATCTTCTATGGTGGCTTTGACTCACCCTGGACCTGGGTTTATGTGATTACATATTTCACTATTGTACACACCATGTTTATTATCGTTGCCATATGGGCATTAGTGCGATCCTGGTCCGGGGACAAACTAAAAAAATAGCTGACAGCTAATTTTAACCTTGATACTTATCAAGGAATTAAAGCCAGCGTTAGATAAAGTAGCACATATGACAACCTTATCCACTTCAGCAGATGTATCCAACACAGAACCAAAGTTACTTCCTGGTGATCTGGCCATCTGGTTTTTCATCTTCATGGAGCTATTAGTTTTTGCCATCGCATTTTTAGCCTACGCTATTATGCGCGGGCAGCATGTTGAGCTATTTAATCAATATCAACTCACCTTAAATAAAGAATCTGGTGCTGCCAATACCCTCCTGTTGATCACATCGAGTTATTTTGTGATTCGAGCTGTACATGCAATAAGAAACGATAAGGTAAAGCTCTGTATTCGTGAGCTATATATCGCACTCACTTTGGGCACAGGGTTTCTGATCTTAAAATCGCTTGAGTTTTATGACAAATTTGCAGAAGGTATAACCCTCAGTACCAATACTTTTTATATGTTCTATTTATCACTGACGATGTTTCATTTCTTTCACGTTATACTGGGCATGATTATACTCAGTGCTGTTGTTATTAAGGCGAAACAGGGAAAATACAGTGCGAAGAATCATATCGGTGTCGAAACAGGCGCATCCTACTGGCATATGGTTGATTTAGTCTGGATTATTTTATTTCCACTGATGTATATCATCCGATGAATCCCATACTAAACAAAATCAACAACATTCATACCATCTGGTTACTCATGATAGCTTTAACATTGTTTACCTATGTCTTTGGTAAACTTGGCTACAACGGCTTATTTGTTACGCTCATATTATTATTAACCGCCGTTATTAAAGGGACTCTAATAATTCGTGATTTTATGGAACTACGTGATGTTTCATTTCTTTGGCGCGCCATAATGTTTGGCTGGATATGGACAGTGGCCCTTGCACTTGCCATCACTTTTATGATCAGTCTCTAGAGTAGAAATAATGCATACTGTAGAAACATAAAGTGCCTCTATTAATCAGGATTTTCGTCTGAGTTCAAGGCGGATGATTTTGAGAACCGCAGTGTATAAGGCATACATGAGGATCGCAAAAATTCATCCAACGCCGAAATCGGGCGAAAAGACGATTAATAGAGGTGCCCTACAATAAATCAACGTTAATGCTATGGATATGATGGCAACAAAGTTTGCTGTAATGAATGGATATACAAAAAACTAGAATTAAGGCAATACACTCATGAGCAAAACTCAAAACAATACCCCCTACTACCAGCCTCAAAATAATGAAGTCGACTTATTTGAACATGCTTACAACAACCAGCTACCTTTATTGATTAAAGGCCCTACAGGCTGTGGTAAAACACGCTTTATTCAGCATATGGCAACCAAACTCGATAGACCGCTGTATACGGTCGCATGTCACGATGACTTAACAGCCGCTGATTTGGTTGGCAGACACTTAATTGGCGATGGAGAGACCTATTGGCAAGATGGTCCACTGAGCAAAGCTGTACGTGAGGGTGCCATTTGTTACCTTGATGAAATTGTTGAAGCCCGCAAAGATACCACTGTGGTACTTCACCCTCTCTCGGATGACCGCCGCATTCTCCCTATAGAGCGAACAGATGAATTACTTGTAGCACCGCCAGAATTTATGCTGGTTGTGTCTTACAACCCTGGCTACCAAAATCTGCTAAAAGGCATGAAACCTTCTACACGCCAACGTTTCGTTTCAATGCGCTTTAACTATCCTGATATCGCTACTGAAACCACCATCATCCAGAAGGAAACGAATATTAATGAGGCAACCGCAACTCAATTGATTGAACTTGCGCATGCATTGCGTGCATTAAAAGACCATGATTTAGAAGAATCTGCTTCAACTCGTCTTTTAGTTTATGCCGCAACTTTAATCAACTCTGGCTTACCTGTAATTGATTCCTGCCGAGCCGCAATTATCGAGCCATTAAGCGATGATGAAGAGACAGTCGAAGCGTTAATGGAAGTGGTTCGTGCCAAAATAGAGGAATAAGCAGGAATAAATATGAACGAAGAAGGGTTTAATAAAAGGTATAAAAAAGACCACACCGGTTCTTTTGCAGAAGCATTTTTTATTGCTAACTTACTCTTTGTAGGTGTTTTTTATCTACTCTTATGGGGCTTGTATTTTATGAAAAAAAGGCATGCCACTCAGGTAAGTAAAAACCATTTAAAACAAACATTAATCGCCAGCAGTTTTACCACATTGATCGTCATTTCACTGAATTTTTTTATACTCATGACAACAGGTTATGCCTCTGCCACTGCACTTATCACTGCTGAGATTTATCTAATGTTAGTCGTGCCGCTTTTTATGGTGTTAGGTATTTTTGGATTCACCAAAGCCATCAATGAAAAAGATTTTAGATTTCCTGTTATAGGCAGATTTCTCGGTATTGATACTCAAAAATAATCATCATGATTATCACTCAAACCACATCTTCAGACCTAAGCTTTCGTAAAAACAAAAGCATCCCAGGAAGTCTGGCAATCTGGTTTGCTATTTTGGCGGAAATGAGTGAGTTTGCGATTATGTTTGTCGTCTTCTTTATCGCAAAAGTACACAACCCCGAGCTTTTCGATCAAGGTCCAGGCCGACTTAATACGTTAGCAGGCACAGCCAATACATTGATTATGCTAACCAGTAGCTTCTTTGTGGTGCGATCTGTCATTGCCATTCGCAACAATCAACTTAAACAAAGTACTCGCTGGCTTTGGGGAGCTGTTATTTGTGGCGTATGTTACTTAATAATCAAGTATTTTGAATATCATTGGAATACAGCACAGGGGCTGGAAACTGAGACTAATATTTTTTACGGCGTGTATTACTATGTTACTTTTAATCATTTTTTGCATGTCGGTTGGGGCAGTGCTGGGCTGGTTTGGGTTATTTACCGCATTAACACAAATATTTACACCCAAAATAGCCACGAAGGTCTAATTAATATGGCGGTGTACTGGCATATGATTGATTTGGCATGGATTACTATTTTTCCATTACTTTATGTTATACGTTAATAACACAGAAACTAAACGCATTGATGTGCTTTGGCTAGTGCTCATTGCACTCACACTATTCAGTGCTTTTATGGCCGAACGTGCCACCCCCAGCTTTATGACTGTCGCAATTATGGCGACTGTGCTCGCCATCAAAGGCCGAATTATTGTAGATCACTTTATGGAGCTGAAACATGCTCATATTGTGTTGCGAACCTTAATGCGGCTATATTTTTACGTCATTCCCATGTTCATTATCATTGTTTATTTATTTCCTGAGGTCATTGCAAAATGGACAACATTATCATAGATAAAAAAACCTATAAACTGGAGGGGTAGTTTAATGTTTATTGCCACCCAGAATTGATGAGAGAACTTACCTGTAAACATTGTAGTGGTATAGTTAATGTTGGTGATAAGGAATGCCCCAATTGCGGTATTCCACTTCCACATAACCTGGCTAAAGCGGCTGAATCACCCCGTACGCGATTTCTGATATGGTTTATTATTGTCGTCGTTTTTTGCTTCGCCATGATGTTTTGGCTTCCTGGTTTTGGTTAATACAAGAAGGCGACAATAATGTTAGAAGAACTTGTAGGCTCCACATGGCATCGTTTTATCACCAGACGAGCAGACAAAAGCTATCCTGACGCTATTGTGTATTTAGATGATATTCGACACACTGCCGGGATTTTCTTCCGGGCACTTGGGGGCGAAGGTGGTTTGCGCATTGAAAATTCCGCTGAAACCAACAACTATGCACGACGTTCTCTACTTGAACGTATCGCAGGTATTGGGGGGAAAACACAATATGCATGGCGAGATGAAGAAGCCTTAAAGCTACCTGAAAGTATTTCATTATTTTCTAGCCAGCAACTTAATCGTAACTTGTATCTTTGGTTAATTGCCTTATCTGCGGTTGAATTGGAAGAAGATGAAAGTACAAACTGGATTAGCCGAAACCAGGCGCGCACCGTAAGAACACTGGAAATATGGCCAGGTTTGGTAAATCGTTACCAACAACTCCTCGAAGCTCACCTACTGCAACGTCCTAAGATAAGCGATCTTGCTAAAGATGAAGCCTTGCAGGAAAAGGCAATTCAAATAGCATTAAACAACCCCACAACACAAGTAACGCTCAGTTATGCCCGGCGCCCACCTAAGCCCGTACCCTTATGGTTACACCCTGCCCCTCCTCAACATGAGATTGAGAATAATAAGCCACCACAAGATCCAGACATAGAAGACGGCGCACAAAACAAAACGAATCAGAAAAAACAACAAACCCGAAAAAAAGGTAACCGCGAAGATATGCCTGAAGGAAATAATGGCCTAATGAGTTTTCGCCTTGAAAGCCTTTGGAGTTGGGCAGAATATAGCAAAGTTGACCGCACTAGCACTGAAGATGATGACGATGATGCCATGCAAACTGCGCAAGACATGGACAGCATCAGCGTTGCTCAAGATAGCAAGACTACCTCTAGTAAAATCAAACTCGACCTTGATCTTCCCTCAAGTAATTATGATGGCATTGTACTTGGCGAAGGTATCCCTGTTGATGAGTGGGACTATAAACAACAAAAGTTGCAAAAGCATTATTGCCGTTTACAAGTCATGGCATCACGCGATGCTACTCCGACTGAATTACCACTGATGCTACAAAACCAGGCACGTAAAATTCGCCGACAATTTGAAATATTACAACCGCAACGCCATTGGGTTAATCGTCAAAGTGATGGCACTGAGATTGATTTAGAAAACTATATCAATTTCCTGGCTGATCGCAAATACGGTCATGTAAATAGCGATATGCCGGTGTATCGAGAACTGCGGAATAAAAGCCGTGATTTATCCTGCCTGCTGCTAGCCGATCTTTCACTGTCAACTGATGCACATATCAATGACAACTCTCGAGTCATTGACGTGATTCGTGATTCTCTCTTTTTATTCTCAGAAGCACTAACTGTTACAGGAGACCGTTTTGCTTTACATGGTTTTTCATCCCGCAACCGTAATCATATTCGCTTTTACAACATTAAAAGCTTTGATGAAAACTACGATAATACTGTACGTGGATATATTAAAGCGATAAGACCTGGATATTACACCCGCATGGGCACAGCCATTCGACATGCCACAAGCCTGTTAGAAAAAGAAGCCAGCGCACAAAAACTCTTGCTTATTCTTACTGATGGCAAACCCAATGATCTGGATAAGTACGAAGGGAGATATGGAATAGAAGATACACGAATGGCTGTGTTAGAAGCAGAAAAACAAGGTTTAAAGCCTTTTTGTATCACCATTGATGAAGAAGCAGAAAGTTATCTGCCCTACTTATTCGGCAGCAAATCATTTGTAGTCATTCGACATGCAGAAGAGCTGCCTAAAAAACTACCTCTGCTTTACCTGAGACTCACGAACTGACGGGGCATTCAGTTATCAGTTAGACATTATCAACTGGGTGAGCCGAGGCTCGGAATACTAGTCGACTAACTTGCTCGTTTGATGACACGAACTTCCAGATCTGTGGCTTCAGGTTTATCCATGGCGTAGTCTTCCCTACTTATCCCCAGCTCTTCATCATGCAGGTAGCAGGCTGGATCTTCCCACCAGGGATCACCAGTCATCTGAAAAGCGCGTACCCTTGTGTTGCCACCACAAATTGACTGGTATTGGCAGACGCCACAGCGACCTTTTAAGGGACGAGGACTTTGTTTCAGCCCGGCCATTAATGGATCGCTGGTATCCTGCCATATATCCGAAAAAGGCCGTTCTTTTACATTCCCCAGGTTGTAATTCCACCAGAAGGTATCTGGGTGAACATTGCCCAGGTTGTCTATATTGGCGATATTGACACCGGAAGAATTGCCACCCCAGGCTTCCAGCATTGTCTGCATTTTATCGGCTTGTTCGGGCATGTGTTTTCGCACCCAGTGCAACAGGAAAACACCATCTGCATCATTATTGCCCGTTACATATTCTCGCTCCCTGCCTACCTGCAGATCCTTCCAGCATTGATCAAATAGCAGTGTCATAAGTTTACGCGTGGTATTGTGCACGACATCAGTACGACGATTCCTGTTGCCGCGACCACCATAATTCAGGTGTGAAACATACAGTTTGTCTACATTTTCTTCATCCATCAACTGTAGAATTTTTGGCAATTCATCCGCTGTATCCTGGGTCGGAGTAAAACGCATGCCGACTTTAAGACCTCGATCATGGCAGAGTCTGATTGCGCGCATGGATGCATCAAAAGCACCCTGTTTCTGGCGAAACTTATCATGCGTTTCACGCATACCATCAATACTGATACCCACATAGTCATAGCCAACAGCAGCAATTTTTTCAATATTCTCTTCATCAATCAGGGTGCCATTGGTTGATAGACCAACAAAAAACCCCATCTGTTTGGCACGCTTTGAAATTTCGTATATATCGGGTCGCAATAACGGCTCGCCACCAGATAGAATTAACACTGGCACATGAAATGTCGAAAGATCATCCATCACTGTAAAAACCTGGGATGTATCAAGTTCACCTGGAAAATCAATATCCGCTGACACCGAATAGCAGTGTTTACAGGTCAGGTTACAGCGGCGTACCAAATTCCAGATAACGACTGGTCCAGCCGGTTTACCACTGCGGATTTTTGCATCCGGTGTGGTTAAAGCCTTCATGTATTGAGATATACGAAACATAAATTAATCTCCTGACAACCGGAGCCCGGTTTTTTTAAGAATACGTGTACTGAAGAGGATATCGTAACTGCGCACCTTATCTTCCAACATATTGGCAATACCTGCCACTTTGTCAATAACCTCCTGACGACTACTGCCATGCACCATGGCAAACATATTGTACGGCCAGTCTGGCAAATGGCGTGGGCGTTGGTAACAATGGCTGACGATATCCAGTTCCCCGACTTTTTTCCCGATGGCCTTTATCTCATCATCAGCAATATCCCAGACAGACATGCCATTGGCGGTATAACCCAGTCGATAATGGTTCGGCACTACGCCGATACGACGAATCCGGCCATCATCCAGCATCACCTGCATGCGTTGCATCACGATCTCTGATGTTATATCCAGTTCCTTTGCGATCCAGTGATACGGCTGGGTATCCAGTGGCAAACCATTCTGAGTTGCCAGAACAATACGCCGATCCAGTTCATCTTTATGACTTCTGTCGATCATGCGTTCATACCTGCAGGTTCAAGCCGACATAAAACTCTTCCAGTTTCGGAAAATCAAACACATCCAGACTGGTCTTTTCACGAATGGTCGTCAGGGTTTCCTGTAATTCAGTGTCTGTCTCGGTTGCCAGTACAAACCACATATTCATGGCATGATCACGCTGGTAATTGTGTGCCACTTGCGGAAGTGCATTGACCTGCTCAACCACTTCATCAAAGCGCTCAGCAGGCACACACATGGCACAGAGACTTAATGCACCACCCATTTTTTCTGCATTATAGAGTGGTCCAAAGCGTGTTAGCACTCCATCGTCAAGCATACATCGCAACCTTGTGATCAGTTCATTTTCCGAGGTTTCAAGTTCTGTAGCCACCTCTTTGAAAGGTCGTTCAACAAGAGGAAAATCACCTTGCATCGTATTGATAATGCGACGATCCAGACTATCCATCAGTTACGCACCCGGTAGCGAGCGCCCCGCTGTTTGAAACGTCGCCCACTGAAAAGCACATCATGCTCAATAGTTTCAAGCCCAAGTCCGTCAATCATTCGATTGATGCAATCAATGACATCTTTGCGGTCAGAGCCATGCACCATGCAAAAGAGATTGAATGGCCATTGCGGCAGAAGGCGCGGGCGCTGGTAACAAAGGGTTACGCAATCTTGCCGACCGAGTTGTTCGCCCAGCTGATCTACTCTGGCATCGGGTACATTCCATACGACCATCGCATTGGCACGATAACCCAGTTCATGGTGACGAACCACAACCCCCAGACGTTTGATTACACCGCTGTTAATCATGCTATTCAGCTGCTCTATCACCGACCGCTCAGAGCAGCCAAGCCTTTGTGCGATTGCCTGATATGGCCGGGCAACGAGGGGAATACCACCCTGTATCACTTCGATCAGATCTTCGGCATCCTGTGTTCTGTCAGGGAGAGTTTCTTCATGCTGGCATGTAGGCAGTTCGGCCATTACTTTTATCGATGATTGTTCATCGAGGCGCATGCGGAAACCCAGATCAATGTGATAATCCCGCAACAGCGGTAATACCAGAATTGGGTAGCCGGTTTTAGCTTCTATCCTTTTCAGTGTCTGCTCTAAATCCTGATGATCGGTCGCTGTCACCACAAACCAGAGATTATAATGATGTTCGCGTTCGTAATTATGATTAACCTGCGGAAATTGATTGATGATTGCAGCAATCGTCTCCAGTTCAGTCACAGGAACCGCGCTAGCAGCCAGTGTGCTAACACCCACTGTATTCGGTCGAAAGACTGGCCCCACCCTGCTGACGGCACCTTTTTCCTGTAACTGTTTCAATTCGCGTAAGACAGTATCCGTTGTAGTATTCAAATCACGTGCTATTTTCTCAAATGGCAATGAGTTGAGCGGAAAGTTATGCTGAAAATCATTCAATAATCGTTGTGTCAGTTGTTCCATTAGAGGCCCATCTTGTGTGCACGATCAGTAAAGAATATACCGCTGGGTTTTTTAGCCGGCAACGTTTTGATTCTATTCAACGTTGCCGTGTCATAAACATCAATACGATTTTTATCTCGCACTGAAATCCATACTGCTTCACCGCGAGGGGTAAATTCCATGTGCAAAACACCTTTTCCCGGTTCAAGTGTTTTTATCAACATGTGTGATTCAACATCAATAACCTGCACAAACTGGTTATCAGGAAAAGCAAAATTTACCCAGACCTGGCGTCCATCTGGACGCGCCATAACAAATACCGGTTGCCCCTTAACTTCAATCTCATCATTCAGTGTCCAGTCACGTGTATTAACGACCAATACTTTATGCTGACCTACAGCCGGAACAAACGCCTGATCTCCGGCTAATGCCCAGCCTTCAAGGTGTGGCATTTTATACACCGGCAACTTTTCATCATGCCGTAGATAGCCTTTCAGAATTTTTCGCGCACCCTCCTCAGGGTGCCAGAGATCCACCAATGCCATACTGTCTTCGCCGAATAACCCAGCAATATAATAACGGCCATTCGGGGTAATCAATGCATCATAGGGTGCCTTGCCGATTTTTTTAATACGGATAATATCCGGTTTTCCTGGATTCGACATATCTACAATCCAGATTTGATTGCCTTCGTACAGACTGAATACAAAACGATTTCCCGGCGCATCCACAAGCCCTACGGTTTTTGAAAGCTTGCCCGGTGCATATTCAGCAGGAATATCAGCTACCAGCTTGAGTGTCTGCGCATCGAAAATACGTACTCCACCTGGCTCATAATTGGAAACCGCCACCAGGCTTCCATCCTGAGAGATTGCACCGCCAATACTGTTACCTGACTGCATAATACGTTTGTCGATACGGCCTGCAAGGATATCGATTTTTGTGAGCCCACCATCGCGGCCAAAAACATAGGCATATCTTTCGTCACGCGAATACACAACAGATGCATGAGACAGATCGCCAAGCCCCTCAATGGCAGCAAGCTGACTGTTGCTGCTATGCTCAACCACCAGCAGACCACCACTGGCACGTTCAACAATCACACCCATATCACCGGTACCACGCAATTCAGTGGCACTCGCTGTTATAGAAAACAGAATGAAGCAAAATACAATTAACAATTTCATGGCTTAACCCCGCCCTGTTTCAGATAATTTGCAATCCAGTCAATATCCATTTCTGAGATGAGATTCTTCCAGGGAGGCATGGGTGTGCCGGGACGCCCATCACGAATCGTATTTTTCAGAAAGGTATGCGATTTATTCTCCAATGCCTGTTGTGTAATCGCCGGCCCCAGACCACCCGTCAGCTTCATACCATGGCAGGATCCACAGTCCTGATGGATCAATTCCTGTAATTCCGCCTGCCGCAGCGTTGAAACAGATTCAGCCAGGAGACTGTTCATGCCCAGAACAAGCAGTAATGGATAACTACGCATGTGAATCCCCTTGAAATGATTAATGCTGTTCCCTTCGCTGCAGGGTCTCGCTGTACTTCTGATCTGTGCCGTTGATATGTGCTATCAACCAGTCTCTCAGAAACAGGGAAATATCTTCCAGGGTTTTGTACCCTCGAGCTTCATAATCCACCAGGAACCGGTCCAGCTTAGCAATCATATCTCGATGTTGCTGGCGATGAGCTTTCAGATCCGGATAATTCGCCTCCTCCATCATTTTCTCTTCGCGGTCGAAGTGATATTTCGTATAGGCAACCAGTTCATCCAATGCTTCTTTCTCAAATTTTGAGTCAGTCCGATACTGAATACTCGTTTGCATTTTATTGATCAGATTCAATAGTTTTTTATGATCGTCATCAAGAACATCCACACCCACGCTGTATTGATCTTTCCAGACCACAAACTGCTTTTTTTCCTGTAGGGTGAAATACACCGGAATAATCAACAAGGCGAGCACCAGCAGCCAGGGCACCAGATTGGTTGCGCCTAATGCATAAAAAGCAAGTACAGCAGCAACCAGCAGGATACCCACCAGAAAACTCACCATCAGCATCTTCATGGTTTCACGCATAATGGTGACTACTTCGCAACTGCATTGATTTCTGCTTCATCATTATCGAAGCCCAGTTTGTAACCCAACGAGACATGATGAAAACGTGCTGCACTGTAATCGTCATGAATCGCAAACCCCATGTTATAAATCTTATCCAGCGCCATACTGATATCACCCGGTTTGTCAGATTTCAGCTTACGGCGCATTTCAATGACCCACATACCAGTATCAAGACCACCTTTGAATTCCACACCCTGTCCACCGCTCATCATACGGTCTGCGAGGATATGTCCATCTTCTGTCTTGCCACTGGCCGGAAAATAGCGCAACAAATCCATAAAATGGCCATTTTTCATTTCAGTAGTAAGATCACCATCGGCTTTTCGTTTATCCCAGCCACCGCGTTTCTTGCCACCCTTACCCTTTATTTCCACCTCAGTACGGCTTTCTGTCAGGTATTTACTGGCTTTCGAATCAGCTTCACCAGGCATGCTTTTCAGATCATCATGGCAAGTACCCCAGCAACCAGACTGAGCGGCATATTCAACATCATCAGTGGCAAACATAATCGCCAGTTTTGCCTGGTTATCCGGGTCCATTTTCCCACCATCTACAAATGGAGCTGGCGCATGGTCGCTCTCTTCCCATTCAAATCGCAGGTATAAATAATCTGCATCATGCAGTGCTTTGACGCTTACAGGAATACTGCCCGGCTTATCTGGAATAGGCGTGGGTTCAAGTTTTTCACCACTAACAATGAGTTCACCCATTTTCTCAATTTCTTCAGCATGGCAGTCGAAGCAACGATCACCTGCTTTATGGAAAGCCCTTGCACCACCGTGATCTTTACCTGTAAGCGCCCATTCCATGGATGATTGCCCAGGATAAAGCAAGTAAATTTCACGTTCTGGTGCTTTGTCCCAATCAAGCCCAAAACCTTCAGCTGATACCGATATGGGTAATACCAAAGCCAGAACGCACCCTATTATAGAATTCGTCAATATTGTATTTTTCATCACTAATTCTCCTGTCCTTTCTTAAATTATTTGCCGACAGCATTGACTTCAGCTTCCGGATTATCAAAGCCCAGACGATAACCCAGTGAAACATGATGGAAGCGTGCATTGGTGTAATCGTCATGGATGGCAAAACCAAAATTGTAAACCTTGCCCTGCGCAAAACTGATATCACCAACGTTAGTGGATGTCAGCTTTCTGCTCATTTCTACAATCCAGTTATCACCTTCCTTGTATCCGTTAAACACAACACCCTGACCACCCTGCATGTCACGATCTGCCAGCACATGACCATCTTCGGTCTTGCCACTGTCTGAACTGTAACGTAATAGATCCATATAATGATGTTGATCCATTTCAGACTTTAGATCTGAATCTGGTTTACGCTTATCCCAACCACCACGTTTCTTTCCACCCCTGCCTTTAATTTCAATATCAGTTCGGCTCTCACTAATGTATTTTGTTACCTTATCATCCGGCGCATCCGGCATAGTGCGTAGATCATGATGGCATGTTCCCCAACAGCCAGCCTTGGATACGTATTGCATGTCGTCGGTAGCAAACATAATGGCCAGTTTCATCTGGTTATCCGGATCCATTTTTCCATCTTCAGCAAAGGGTGCAGGGGTATGTGCAGAATCTGGCCATTCAAAACGCATATACAAATTCTCAGAATCATGAGCAGCCTGCACCTTGACCGGGATATGGCCGCGTTTACCAGGGATAGGCGTCGGCTCTATCTTCTCACCACTGACTATCTTTTTACCCATGTCTTCAATCTCGTTATCATGGCAATCAACGCAGCGGTCACCTGCCTTGGTAAAAGGACGAGCGCCACCATGATCCCTGCCATTGAGCGCCCACTCCATAGAAGACTGCCCCGGATATAGCAGGCTAATCTCGCGAGAGGGAACATCTGACCAGTCTACGTTGATCGTTGCAGTAGATGCCGTCGTCTTTTGTGTAGCCACTTTTGTACCTGAATCATCCTTCGCTACTGCTGTTGCTGCTGCAGTAGTCGCTGCCACAACAGGTGCTGCACTAGCAGCCTGTTTCAATGCCTTTTCTACCGCTCTATCAATTCGTTTTTTCTGCTTCTCTTTTTCTTTCGCCTTTTTCTTCTTTGCTTTATCTTTTGCAGCAGACTCTTCCTCTTCTGCCTGCTTCATACCATCAAGAAATAACTGTGGTACTTCTCTAATAAATTCTGGATTTGGTGCTTCAAGCTCCTCAAGCTCCTCATCGGTCAACAGATCGCGCACTCCTTTATGGGCTATCCCTTTGTGGCAATCTATACAGGTCTGACCCGTTTCAAAAGCATTCAGGTGCTGCTTGCGCGCTCTTGGTTTCTGAAATCTGGGATTCATGGATTCAAAGTTATGACAGTTACGGCATTCACGTGAATCTGTTTCTTTCATGGTTTTCCACACACGTTTGGCCATCTCCAGACGGTGCTTATCAAATTTTTCCGGAGTACCGACTGTCCCCAGAATCTTGTGGAACACCTCATTACTGGCCTGGATCTTGCGTTTTACCTTATGAATCCAGGGGTCCGGTACGTGGCAATCCGAACAAACCGCCCTGACACCGGTACGGTTTGAATAATGAATAGTAGGTTTATATTCCTGATACACATTTTCTTCCATTTCATGACAACTGATGCAGAAATTCAATGTGTTAGTCGCTTCCATTGCGGTATTAAAACCACCCCAAAAAATAACACCCGCTAGAAACAACAATAAAGCACCACCGATAGTCGCGCCGAACAATACACGGCGGGAGAAAAAACCGGGTTTTTTATAGCTGTCTGCCATGATAGGTACCTGTTGTTATTTAGTGAGTAAAACAGCGATTCAAAGATGGTGGGCAGTTGCCTGCCCACCTGTTTGCTGAACAATGAATCAGGTTACGTGATGAACCCGGTTATAGACGTTAAACTTGCCGGTTGGTGCATACAATCCTTTGATACGTCCAATCTCTTCCAGAGTTTTGGTATCATAGATAATGATTTCACCATTTGGCTCCTTGCTGTCCTTACGATTCCAGACCGAGGTCCATACTTCTGAACCGTCACTGTTAAACTCGATATGTACAGCAGCATAGCCTTCTGTGGTTGTCAGCTGAATGGTCTTAACAATCTTGCCTGTCTTCTTATCAATCACCTTCATGCTTTGCTGTACTTCAGGATCGGGATGCTTAGTCTGATCAGCCCACACATAATCTGACTTTGGATGGGTACGCAGGAAGACTCCAGGACCATCTGTTTCAACTTCATAACAGATTTTCCAGGCATTATCCGGATGACCCTTGGGGTCATTACCCCAGACGGTGATCTTGCCAACACCCAGATGAGTGGTGCCTGAAACTGGACCACATTTTGGATCATTCCAGTTTGCGCCAGGGCCAGGATGGGGTTTCTTGTCAACATCAATCATAGCTTCCAGTTTTCTGGTCTTGGTATCAATAACCACCATTTTGTCGGATGCATTCGCTGCAATCTGGAAGTAGCGACCAGTCGGGTCATAAAAACCATCATGCAAATACTTGGCAGAATCAATCTTGGTGATTTGCAGATTTTCTATATCAGAATAATCTACCTGCCACATCTGACCCAGTTCCTTCATTGAAACCAGCCAGCTTGGTGCCATGGGAGTATCGTAAACAGCGGCCACGCGTGATTCGTTGACATACTCACCATCAACATTGACACCACGAGAAGACACGACTTTCAACGGCTGCATTGTTTCAGCTTCCAGTATGACGAAATGCGGTGGCCAGTAAGCACCTCCAATAACGTACTTACCGTCACCTGAAACAGCCACATCACGGGCATCGTAGGCAACCTGTACCTGAGCGACTTTCATTTTCTCCGGTGTTTGCCAGAGATCAACCTTCGTCATCATGCCGTCACGCCCCATGATGTACCAGAAACGTCCAGGATCTTTTGATTTGAGAGTGTCATGATGTTCAACGGCCTTGAGTACATGCACCGCATAACCGGTAGAGATATGTGCTACTACTTCTTTCTTGTCGCCATCAATAATCGCAATTTTTCCCACATCACGCTCAATTACCAGGAAGAAGTTCTTCCAATTACGGTCATGCATGGGCTTGCTGGGATAATCTTTGGGTTCAATAAATACTTTATGGCGCTCTTTCATCAAAGCAAGCGACATTTCAGGTGGAATAGGCGGTTCGTGCTGGATGTAACGAGCCAACAGATTGATCTCATCCTTGGTAAAGATGTCATCAAAATTGTTCATGCCACCTTCAGTACCGTAAGTAATGATTTTCTGCAGTTTGTTGGTACCGGCCTTGAGGGTATTCTTAGGCTCCAGGTTTTTACCCGTTGCACCTTTACGCAAAACACCATGACAACCAGCACAACGCTGGAAATACAGTGATTTTGCCTGCTCAAATTCGGCTTCAGATATTTCGGGAGCTTTACCAGCTTTCGCCTCGGATAATACTTCGAATGCAACCGTGGATAAACCCAGACCGATTGCAAGGCTCAACGCAGTAACGCTGAAATGCTTGTGTTTCATGTTCCATCTCCAATCATTGAGAATGAAAAACCACCTCTTGCGAGGATCAGAAGAGACCGTACTTCTCAAGTGGTTTTCAGGCATTGATTTATATCAAGCAGGCAGACCGTTTTATCTGCTGCAGAGAATTACATCGTGTGAATCTGAGCTATATCAAATAACATCAGTCATTAATGAAGGGATGAAACAGGAAAAACTATTTTGATGAGGAATTCGGCAGGGATACAGGATTGTCGCTAAGGGTACGCAAAAAAGCAATCAGACTGGCGCGTGATTTATCACTTTTAATACCGCGAAAATTCATTGCTAATCCAGGAACAGCTTGATCGGTTCTTGTCAGGTAATAATTTAATGCAGCGAGATTCCAGCGATGCCCAGAACCACGCATAGCATCAGAAAATTCAAAACCGGGCACACTGCCTGCCTTGCGACCAATAATATTCCAGAGATGTGGCCCTTTCCAGTGACCACCTGACTGCTCATGCTCATGGCAAGACGAACATTTACGCATGAAGATGACTTCACCTTTTTCCACATCCGCTTCATTCAGAAGCAGTATGAATTCCTGGCTTAACTGAGGTTCGAATTCTGCCAACGATTTTCCAGCGCCATTAGCAGAGGCAGGCCCAACAGCAACTGCCAGTAACAGGAATAATGAGGCCAACGGATACAGTTTTTTCAGATTCATCATGGTCAGGATACTCACAGAATATAAGGGCAAATTTTTATTAACTCTATCACAGGCTACAAATCCCTCGCCACTCTGAAGCCAGTATCATCGCTACGTCTTGATGGAAAATCTCGCCAACGATTCGCCGAACGGATCTCTTTGGGAGGAAAACTCCAGGCACCGCCACGAATAACGCGTTTTCCACACCCCGGTTTTTCCAGTGCTGCACCATTTGCTGGCGCTTCGGCAAAGCTATCGTGCCAGCAATCCGCTACCCATTCAAAAACATTGCCTGCTGTATCGTACAACCCAAACGGATTAGCCGGAAATCGGCCTGCAGCTGCCGTCATGGCACCATCCCATGCAGAGCCGCAACCTTCACAGTTTGCATTTGCCAGACCCGGTTCGTCACCCCACCAGAATGTCTGTTGGCTTCCAGCACGGGCTGCATATTCCCATTCTGCATCAGTTGGTAACCGGTATGACTTGCGTGTTTTCCGGCTCAGCCAGTCTGTATACGCGATTGCATCATTCCATGAGACGTTAAAAACAGGACGATTACCCCTGCCCCAGCCTGCATCATCAGGGCATTCCTTATGCGTATCCTTGCAAAACCGGTCATATTCCTGAAAAGTCACCTCGAACACGCCAATCGCAAAACCAGCCAGTGTGATATTTACAGGCGGCTGTTCATCAGTATCGCCTTCTGCATCACCTCGAACAAACGAACCTGCTTCAATGGCAATTAATTCTGTTGCCAGGTCACCATTGACCATAGTATCCTGAATTAAATTAGCTGGCGCTTGTTGCCAACGATGAAGAAAATCTGCCTTGCCATGCAAAATCGCCGGAGATAAAACCAGTGATGCGATTGTAGTGATAGGAACATCAATACTCTCACTATAATGCAGTGTAAGAGCGAATTTCTCGGTCAGCAATGTGCCTGTGTATACTTCACCATTCTTTAATCTGAGCTGTGCCTGCAAACCGCTATCTTCATCTTTCATCAGGTCAATACTCTGTAAATCGGAGCGATCAAGTACTTTCATAGACGTCTCACTCCTGAAAAGAAAATCATCTGTGGCAAGATTTGCCAGGAAGTACATACCATCCACTGTTTCCAGAGCTGCCTGGTCAGTAATAGCAAGTATGGGTATGCCACGATCAGAAAAATGGATATTAGCGATATCTTTCAATTCGAGAGGCAGTGCGGTATCGAGTACTCGCAATACGGAAATATCAGCATTCCTGATCTGACCAACAAACATTTCTCCACGTTTTGTGGTCAATTTATCCGGCTCCTGATGTATAGCTGAAACCAGATCCTGGAGTAAATGATAGGGCACTTTCTGCACGCCAATGGACGTTTCTATCGTAATGTATTCCTCGGCGACAGTCCCCTGATGTATATCCCCATTGCGCATGGTAACCACATCGAAGCCAGCAAAAGCATTATTTGCTACAAGCGTCTGTGGTAGCAATATTGCCGCGATAAGAAACAGTAATTTTCTCATAGGTACGCTTTCCTTAATGGCTGGTACCCGATGAATGGGTAATTTTATTATAGACATTATATTTTCCAACCGGCTTTTTCATCGGAATGCGTTTGACCACCTTGAATGAACTGGCATCGTAAACTACCAGTTCTCCATTCATTTCCCAGATACTGACCAGCGCATGACTACCATCCTGGGTAAACTCAACATGCGCCGATGTTTTTCCCGGCACTGGCCGTAGGGTTTTGATAATTTCCAGCTTGTTTTTATCGATAACCAGCATCTGGTCACGATTCTCGCCAAAGAAAACATCCGCCCAGGCATAGGGTGTTTTTTCATGGCTGCGTAAAAAGAAACCGGTTCCTGGTGTTTTGATTTTCTTTATCAGCTTCCAGGTCTGCATATCAATAATGCTGATACTGTTCTCTTTCAGATTGGGTGTCGCCAGCACAGTGGTATCCTGATATTTCCAGGTAATGCCGGAACTGAGATGTGGCATACCGGGTAAATCCAGTTTTGCCACAGCACGGCCGAGATCCAGATCGATCACCTGCCCTTCGCCCTGTCTTGAAGCACCTACCAGGTGCACATAATCCTGATCGAAGAAAAAATCATCCAGCGCAGATGCCAGACGGATTCGGCGCACCGGAAATAATTCCCTGATCGCATCACCGGAATCTTCACGGTAATCGTGCGACCATGGCTGACCAAAACCTGCAGGTGGCGGATCTTCATAGCTAATTTCCCAAACTTCAGGCACATCCTTGAGTGCAGCGACAAAGGTATTTCTGGGCGGTGCATTGTAGACCGCTGAAACACGCGAACTTTTCCCCTTGCCGGTATTGACCGGTATGATTTTAACCAGGCTTAAATCATCGGCGCTCAGAACCACCAGCGTATGCGGATAATAATTGGCTACAATAAGATTGTTATCATCACTGGAAACAGCCGCATTGCGTGCATTGATACCTACGCGTATTTCGGCGGTTAGTTTCAGGGTATAGATATCAAATCGGCTAATCCAGCCATCGCGAGAGGTAAAATATACATAACGTCCGTCCGAGCTGTACTTTGGCCCACCGTGCAGCGCAAACCGGGAAGCAAAGCGGTGAATGGGATTGAAGGTATCGCCATCCAGCAAAGTCACATGATGATCACCTGATTCTACAACCAGAAACAGGTTCATTGGATCGGCATCGAAAACAGGTTTCAGTTGCGGTTTCGCATTCGGCTTTGAGTTCGGATAAACGATGTGGCTTGCCCTGATTTCCCGCTCTCCCCAAACCGCGGGCGTAGCCAGTGGCGTATAAATAAAACTAACCAGTGATTCGATCTGTTTCCTGGATAACTGTTGCCGAAATGCCGGCATCTGGGTAGCCACCCTACCATTCTTGATAACCTCAATAGCCTGTTTATTACGAAGTTTACGCAAATTCTCCGGTAATAGAGCCGGCCCAGTTATGCCCAGACGATGCACGCCATGACAACTGGCACAGTGTTTCTGAAAAAGAGATTCAGTGGTCGTTTCAGCGGCAACCGATTCACTTGTCACAAGCACAGAAACAATAATCAGCAGTGCATAGAATATCCGCCTCGATTTTATTATTTTACTCATTCAGCAGTGTTCTCATATCCGCAGAAATTCGATGAACACCATGACACTTCGCACAGGCGTGTACTGCAAGTCCGCCAATCTGGCGTCCGATGGTTTCAGTCTCATGCTTTTCAAGACTGCTTTGTAACGTGGAAATCATGGTTAATGTTTTTTCTCCCAGATAATATTCACGAGCTTCGGGTGATTTTTCATGACAGTCAATACAACTTTCCCCCAGCTGATGAATGCCACTACGCAGTGATTCCAGACCCTGTAGAGCAGTTTCGTAACGTTTATCTGCATTGGCAATAACAACCGTATTGAGATAGAACATCAATTCACGCATATACTCAGCATAACTATAAACCTTGCCCTGCTCATCGATTATTTCATGTGATGTAAAATCCGGCGCCCGATTTTGCAATGCTGCTGTACTCCGATAATCCCAATGGCAGGTTTTACAGCTCTTTCTGAGGTTTTTTATCGCCTTTTTTAATTTCCTGTGATCCTGATCAAAAACAGCCTGTTGCAAGTTTTTTGATTCTTTCAGGTCAATGTCATACTCCCACTCAGGCACCATTTCCGGAATCTTGCTGTAGTGCTCACGAAAACGGTCAGCCCACTTTTTCACATGGCTCCAGTCATCCTTCATGGCATAACTTTCAATGGCCTGAAGCTCACGGCGCAGACTGAACATCGTATGTTGCCAGACATTGCGTTTGCTGGCAGGCTTGTACCATTGTTTAAGAGAATCCGGTGGCAGATCTATTTCCAGAGTTTTTAGCACCTCTTCAGCTGTCAGTAAGACAGGCAACAGGGCCAGCAGAAAAATCAAATATTTCACTGAAGACCACTCCAGAGACGAGTAACCTGACTATCCCGGCCCCATAGACCTCGATTTTTCTCAATAGCCTTCTGCTGCAACTGCTCAAGTTGTTTAGAGAAAGCAACGTCAAGGTTATCTGATGTAAGATATCGAGCATAACCATCAATAATCATCTGCTCATTGACTGAGACTGTAGATTTGCCAGGCCCAAAAATAATGGCAGGCACACGGCCGTATCGATCAAGCTGATCGAAGTCGGCTTCAAGCCTGACTGTCATACCCGGTGATATCACCGCTTTAATATGATCTGTCGCAGCACGACCGATGATGAGAAGTTTTTCAGGATCCAGCCCAGTTTTCTTTATATCAACTTTCAGTTTGGCATTGTTGCTATCTTCAGGCGCATCAATGCCAGTCAACTGAATTCTGATACTGTCTTTTTTCCCTACGGCCCTGACAACGACGGTATCACCATCTTCTATGGATTCAACAATGTAAACACCTGAAGCATAGGTTGCGGTAGCCGTCATGCCGAATAGAAACATAATTATAATACGCATATTTTTTAACATAATTTCCCAACGCAGGATCTCAATAATAAGCAATTATGCTCTATTATCTGGCATCTGCATAATTTTGAAAATCGAGCATTACCCCCTGATAATCACATTGATCTATATCAATCAGAACGATAAACGAATGTGCAAGAATTACATCAAATAATTTATACACAGTTCTGACTGGAGGATGTCAATGAACCACTTTGTCAGAGGCTCAAAAACAAGCCTTTGGAAACAGCTTATAGCAATTTTCCTGCTTGCTATTTCCGGATTGCACTCTGGATCGCTCCAGGCCGATGAAACAGCCACCCACTCATTACCACCTATTTCCAGCGAAGGCGTTGAGCTGGGTATCTCGGAATATTCGAATATCGGTATTAAAGGGGCAAGAGACAAACCCATCACCTCACTGGGCGAAAACACCTCGAGTAAATCCACGACTGATCATGCCTTACTCAAGGAACTGGAGGGACCTTTTTTCAGCGGTCCGGAAGTCACCAAAGCCTGTCTGGAATGCCACAACAAGGCGGGTGAACAATTCATCAAAAACAAACACTGGACCTGGCGCTACACACACCCGGTCACCGGGCAGAAACTCGGTAAAAGTGTACTGATCAACAATTTCTGCACCAACAGTAAAGGTAACGAAGGCATGTGCGCCCAGTGCCATGCGGGCTACGGTATGACCGATATCGACACCTACGACTTCAAGAACCAGGAAAACATCGACTGCCTGGTCTGCCATGAATCTACGGGAGATTATTACAAACTGCCACCCTCTCCGGGCAACAAGGCCTGTGCCATTATGTTTGAAGGAAAACCGGCTATTGACTGGAAAAAGGCCGCGCAAAGCGTTGGGCTTTCCTCGCGGAGTAACTGTGGTTCCTGCCACTTCTATGGTGGCGGTGGCGACAACGTCAAGCACGGTGATCTCTCATCCGCCCTGATTCATCCCGGCAAAGATGTGGATGTACACATGGCCGAGGATGGAGAGAATTTCTCCTGTGTTATTTGCCATGTTGGCCAGGCGCATGAGTGGTCAGGCAGCCGCTATAACATGCAGGCAAAGGACGACAAGGGAACCGGTAAGCCGGGTACACCGCGTGATACAGCCAGCTGTGCAAGCTGCCATGGTGTTCGCCCGCATTCATTAACACTGACCGGCAACAAAATGAATGATCATACCAGCAGAGTTGCCTGTGAAACCTGTCATATTCCCACCTTTGCCAAAGGTGGTATTGCTACCAAAACAGACTGGGACTGGCGCACAGCAGGCATGTTGAAAGATGGTGAAGGTTTCAGGCTCGAAGGCTACACCCAGGGCAACGGCGAACATCGTCACACCTACAAATCAATCAAAGGTGATTTTAAATACGACGAAAATATGCAACCGATCTACCGCTGGTTCAATGGTGTGATGGAATACACCACTATCGACACTCAATTTGATCCTTCCAAACCGGTGGAAATCAACAAACTCATCGGTTCGGCACAAGACCCTGATTCGCGTATCTGGCCTTTCAAACGCATGCACACGGTGCAACCTTACGACAAGGGCAACAATACGCTGGTCTATATGCACCTGTGGGGTAATGACGAGAATGCATTTTGGGGTAATTACAGTTTTGAACGCGCCATAAAAACCGGCATGGAGAAAAACGGCATACCCTACAGTGGTGAACATGGTTTTATTGATACCTACTCTTACTGGCCGATCAATCACATGGTTGCCTCCAAAGAAGAGGCTCTGACCTGCCAGGAATGCCATGCCAGAGACGGGCGCTTGCAGAACCTGCGTGGCATTTACCTGCCCGGTCGTGATTCCAGCAAGTGGCTTGATCGCGTGGGTATACTTGCCGTACTCGGTACCCTGTTGGGTGTAATGGGGCATGGCATACTCAGGGTGTTTTTATCCTGCAGGAGAAAAAGCTGATGACAACACGCTACGTTAAAGTCTTTAATGGCTTCGAACGCTTCTGGCACTGGACCCAGATGGTATTGATCATGACACTGTTATTTACCGGTTTCGGTATTCATGGCTTCCATTCATTGCTTAGCTTTAACGATGCCGTCGTGGTGCATACCCTCTCGGCAGTCAGCCTGATGGTATTGTGGGTGTTTGCTATTTTCTGGCATTTAACCACCGGCACCTGGCGTCACTATATTCCTACCACAAAGGGACTGTTTCCGGTTCTCCGTTACTATGGCTGGGACATATTCAAGGGAAAAGAGCACCCTTTTCGCAAACGTTTCTGGCACAAACACAACCCACTGCAGGCGATGTCTTACCTGGCACTGAAACTATTTTTATTCCCGGCCATCTGGATATCAGGCCTGCTCTATCTGCTTTACGGTTTCTGGTCGAATGGCCCATTCACCAGTGACGGCCTGACCCTGGTCGCTTTCGTACATACTGCTGCAGCCTTTGCCATAGCAGTATTTATTATTATCCATATATACCTGCTGACCACCGGCCATTCCTTTGTTGCCCACGTCAAACCCATGATTACCGGCTACGATGAAGTTGACCTGAGCGAAGCAGAAGAAGCCTATCTGGAAGAGGATGAACCCGGCCGGATTAAAAAAACCAGAACTGGATAATGTAATTATGGCAAGGAGCCTCTGATTAATTCTGGACGAAGCAGATTGTGCTCAGAATAGTCAGATTCAAGGTGCTTACTTTTGGCGAATCTTCGTAATAGCAGGCTATTGCGAAGATTCGCTACGCAAAAGCTAGCTATTCTGGGTGCAAGATGCGAGTTCATGAATTGATCAGAGGTTCCCAGGTATTCTCAACATGTTATTATAGAAATGCGACAAAATGCCGCAGCCATGAACAAGACAACTGAATTATAATTAATGCATGCAGGATACTTTAAGCAACTTCAATCCCCTTGATGGTATTGAGAAACCCATTTCATACAAGCTGGTAGCTGCGGTCAGTATCAGTCTATTCGTGCATGGTGGTTTTTTAGTCTTTAAGGACATTAAGGCGCAGAGCAAACCTGCTACTCTGCCTTTACATATTGTCATCACAAATATCAGGCCACTCGATCTGAAACCCGAGCTGATAATTGAAGAAATAGTCAAACCGGTTCAGCCAGTTAAACCTGAGCCACCTGAAAAAACAATACCTGTTAAAAAGACAGTCAGGGAGCCAGTCAAACAGCCGAAAAAGAAGAAACAAAAACGTCCTGTTGAAAAGATCATTCCCACGATACCGGTTATACCTCGAATCAAAATACCGGTACCCCCCGTAGTTACAAGTACTATTGCCGAAAAGAAAGCGGCCCCTGCCCTCCCGGTAGTTGTACGCAAAGTCAGTTACCTGCATAACCCACCACCGAAATATCCACAACGTGCTCGTCGCATGGGCCTGGAAGGTGATCTATTGTTGCGCGTCAGAGTCCTTGAAACAGGAATAGCTGAAGAGTTATTCATTAAAGAATCCAGCGGATCTTCCATTCTGGATAAGGCTGCGTTAAAAGCAGTACGTAACTGGCATTTCATCCCTGCACAGAAAAACAATCAGTCAATCAGTACCTGGGTCGATATTCCGATTCGTTTTAAACTTGATGCCTGACATGCAATTTACGTAGCCGCTTCTGCGACAACGTGTCGCATCCTAAAAACTTTCTCCAGCAATTATAATCTGTCCCTGTAAACAGTTTTTCAGACAATAATAACTGGAGAGAACATGCGCCTGATTTCAACATTGCCCCTTATTTCCTTCTATCTGCTAACAGCAGTTGTACAAGCTGAAGATATCCAGAAACTTGAACAGGTTGAGTCAACGGCAAACAGTATTAATGATAACAACCGGCTGACTCCAGCTTTAGCGCCACAAACACCTGAAGCCGATACCAGTGCACACCTGGAGAACGCAGCCGGTGCAAACGTGGTGCGTAATGGTGGGCTAACCGGCATCGCTCAATTACGTGGCCTGTTTAATGACCGGGTACGCATCGAAATAGATGGTATGCAGATTACGCCGGCATGCCCAAATCATATGGACCCACCTTTGCACTATACGTCCCCTTCAGAACTGGACAACCTGTTTGTGTTACCCGGCATCACATCTGTCAGCGATGGAGGTGACAGCATAGCTGGCATTATCAAGGCAGAATCTATCCCTGCAGAATTTTTTGATGATGATACACATGCACGAGGGGAAATTTCTGTCGGTCTTGATTCAAGTAATGAAGGCCGGTTTTCTTCGGCCAGAATAGAAACCGGAAACGAAACGTATCTAGTAAGCGTTGATGGCAACCTGGCCAGCGCCAACAATATAGAATTTGCCAGAGGCGAAATTGCCGATACCGGATATGACACAAAACGTGGCAACATTGGCCTGCATGTTAAAACCCGCAACGGGATTGCCAGCCTTGAAGCCGGCATTCATCGAAGCAAGGATGCAGGAACACCGACCTTGCCGATGGATATGATCAAGGATGATGCTGATCATATTCGTCTCGGTTACAACGGCAAACACCGAACCCATAAGGTAAAACTGACTGTATATCGACATGCTATCGATCATGTTATGGACAACTTTTCGGTTCGCCCGAACAGTGGCATGAAAATGGAAGCACCATCTGAAAGTATAGACAGCGGGTTTTCTGTCAACGTAAGCAGACCCACTCAGACAGGTGAACTTTCAATGGGTCTGGAGGCTCACAATAATGAACTAGATGCTTTTCAGCGCAACATCGTTTCCGGTGCCAGACAAAATATTATGCGCAATGCGACACGTAACCGCAGCGGCCTGTATCTTGAATGGAAACAGAACAGCCGACAAGGCTGGGCAAGTGAATATGGCCTGAGAACGGATTACATCAAGAGTGACAGCGACGATATTCAGGACAGTTTTCCGCCATCTTCTGCAGACCAGGCAGCATTCAATATCGGCAAGCATGAAAATTCGGAAACGCATATTGATGCTACGGCAATCTGGAGATACAGTGGACAGTCGAATACCGACTACCATATTGGCGTATCAAAAAGCACCCGCTCGCCCGGCTTACTGGAACGTTTTTTATGGACGCCCCTGTCATCCAGTGCCGGACAGGCTGATGGGCGTACCTATCTCGGCAATCAAAATCTTGATCCGGAAGTCTCCTGGAAAATCAGTCTGGGTGCTGAAATGAAACAGAATAAATTCACATTCTCGCCATCACTTTTCTATAATCGGGTAAAGGATTACATTCAGGGAACTGCGATTAACCGACTGGACAAAAACGGTAAAGCTGTTCTTCAATACCAAAATACCGATGCAAAATTATACGGTGTTGATGGCAACTGGGCCTGGAACCCAATGTCTGATCTAAGCATTGGCGGAACAGTCAGTTATGTCCGCGGTAAAAATCTGGATACGCATGATAACCTGTATCGCATTGCCCCATTAAACGGTCTGGTATATGCCAGCCTGCGCAAGGGTCAATGGACACATCGTGCCGAACTGCGCGCTGCAGCAAAACAGAACAAGGTAGCAGCCTTTAACGATGAACAGGAATCCGACAGCTGGGCGATTCTGAATCTACGAACACAGTGGTCTAACGGTGCGTTAAAAATTCGTGGCGGCATCGAAAACCTGCTTGATAAAAACTACCATGATCATCTTGCTGGTATTAATCGGATAAATGCCGGTGATGTCGATGTCGGAGATCCGATTCCTTCAGCGGGTCGATCCGCTTATGTTGAAATGAAGTATTTTTGGTAGTTAGCAGGTAATGTCACTTAGCAGGTTGTTGAAAAAGTCTCAGGCGAGCGCAAGACAAGGCAAAAATTGGCGAAAAAGCGCAGTGTACACGCAGTACATGAGTATTTTGAGCCGATTTTTAACGCGGGATTGTGCCGCATGAGGGTTTTTCAACAGCCTGTTAGGGAAGCTCTGATCAATTCATCGTGTATCTTGATACTCAGAATTAATCAGAGCTTCCTTAGCTGTAGTCGCTCATAGCTCATTTATTTTCACAGCGCGAAAATACACGCCGGGATGCTGTTCTCCCTGACTATTTTTACGGCGAATCCGGTTACACGTTCTATCTCCGTCTTTCGCTTCAGTATCCTCGCGTTTTTCACTGCCATCATCGCTCAATAACAGCCAGCCATTGCCTGTATTCACGATCGCTTCGGCATTAAGGCCGTTGATCTGACGTAACTGTTCAAGCTGATTTTTTCCATCCCAGTCATACAGAGCGAAGCCTACCTTGCCACCAGAAACCGGCCCCGCAATAATCCGGTAACGACTTCCATGTTTGGCAATATCACGAACACCTCTATTTTCCAGATCAAGGAACTCAACTGCAACCACCTCAAAAGAATACTCTACAGGCCGTAGACGAATAATTATCGCATCACCCGCAAGTCCTTTTTTTCCAGTTAATGGTGACCTGAAACCTAACAGCAGATTACCATCTATATCTGTAGCCAACCCTTCAATATTCACGCCGCCTTTTTTGGGTAGTCGATCAAGTACCCGTTTAGAAAAATATCTGGAAACCAGAGCCGAGTTTTTTATAATGACCAACAGATCAACCGGTTGATGGGTAATCTCAAGATCATGCAGATCTGTTGACGGAATATTCGTGGCAAATAACAGGCGACGATTTTCTGCGATTCTGCCTTTTTTATTCAAAGAATGGGAACCAATCCACCAGAGTTGTTGCCCGAGGAGTGTCACCGCTTCTAAATCCATTTCGCCTGAATCGGGCAGATCCAGTAAAGACTCAAGATCCATGCGTGCCAGCGGTTCTCCACCCGCTACTGAAAAAGCATACAGACTATTTGATTCATCATAAGCGATTAGCAGGCTTTCTCGAGCATACTGAACAGCAGCAGACCCATCACAGATCCCCCTGAAAATAATGTCTGTATCTGAAGAACAGGCATTGGCAAAAATACTCAGCGATAACAGGGCGAAAGACCGAAGCACGGATTGTCTGATCGCATCAAACATCAGTGCTGGATGAGCTTTTTTTCAACTGTTAATTCTCGTTTGACCTTTGATAATCATGCCCAACGAACCAGCAAGACTAATACTATGCATAGATATTATTTATAGCCACTTACTTTACTTACTGTTTTGAAGTTTAGTTGGCAATGCGTTCTACTAAATATTTATAACTCTACTAAACGTCCCTATAAGTTGCCCTCTATGTGCACCAAAAAGTCTTGTTCCAGGCCCCTGCAAAGCACCATGGGGAGTACCAAAGTGACATAAAAGTTGATGTTTTGAACACATTAAACTAGTCGCTCCAGATCTTCCATCTTGGAGATAGACTTCAGCACTAGGGAAATCATCCCCTCTCAAACAACCATTAACTTGTGTATTTGTAATTAGTACATCTATAAATGTATCAATATCTGGAGCACCAGGTGCCATTGGGTTTGAGCCAGCCGTTTGCGCAGAAAACTGAAGACTGGAGGGAGTACGCTTAATTGAACTAACAGAAATCGTTGGTCTACCTGTTCGCCTAACACTTGATGCAGCCGTATGAAAGGTTGGACTACTCATAGCCGAATAGCCAATTATACCGCTAGATAAACTAAATGTAATAAACCCCCAGGTTCTGGCTGACCCAGTGAGACTTGGAGTAACTCTCCCATCACCGTGAAAACCTCCTCCAAAACTAGTAAATGGGGCATATCTTTTAAAAACAATTGTATATGACATAAGATATTCCTTTTAATATTAAGTTAAATACTCTAAGTATATTCTTGCCTTATTGGAAGAAACCTAAACGTCACAGATTAAGAATATTTCATCTATCTTAGTTAATCATACCCATATTCAAATTCACCCTCTCCAACACCAATATGCACTTTCTTAACAGTAATGCCTTCTATCATCCGGGTTAACAATTCCTGGCTAATTTCAGGCAAGACGGTATTGGTCAAAATTGTATCAATCATACGACCGCCACTATCCAGGTCAGTACATCGTTCAGCAATCAATGAAATCACTGCATCATCATAGGTAAATGGAATCTTGTGGTTTTCCAGTATACGTCGCTGAATTCTTCCAAGCTGAAGTTTGGCGATAGCAGTAATCATTTCATCACTTAATGGGTAGAACGGTATAGTGACCAGACGCCCCAATAATGCAGGTGGAAATATTTTTAACAGGGGTTCACGAATCGCCTTAGCAACACCTTCAGGACTCGGCATCAGCTGCGGATCCTTGCATAAGTTCATGATAAGATCAGTGCCTGCGTTAGTTGTCAGTAAAATCAAGGTGTTCTTAAAGTCAATAACCCTGCCTTCGCCATCTTCCATCCAGCCCTTATCGAACACCTGGAAAAATATTTCGTGCACATCTGGGTGGGCCTTTTCGACTTCATCGAGTAAGACCACGCTATAAGGCCTACGACGTACAGCCTCAGTCAATACACCACCTTCACCATAACCCACATAACCCGGAGGAGCGCCTTTCAAAGTCGACACTGTATGCGCTTCCTGATATTCACTCATGTTTATCGTAATGATGTTTTGTTCACCACCATACAAGGTCTCAGCCAGGGCAAGCGCAGTTTCGGTTTTACCCACACCTGAGGTACCAGCCAGCATGAAAACGCCAATCGGTTTGCCTGGGTTATCCAGGTTAGCGCGTGAGGTCTGAATGCGCTTAGCAATCATTTCCAGCGCATGGCGTTGTCCTATGATACGTTTTTCCATTTCATCGGCGAGATTGAGTACCGTCGCAAGCTCATCCTTGACCATGCGCCCAACGGGTATTCCTGTCCAATCCTGTACAACTGAACCTACCGCGATTTCATCAACTGAGGGTAAAATTAATGGTTCTTCTCCCTGAAGCTCATCTAGCTTTTCCTGTAATCCGGAAAGTTCTTTGAGTAGATTTTCACGATTTGTGTCGGACAAGGCTTCTTCTGTAGTATTGTCGGTAACCACTTCATCGGTTATTTTTTCGAGCTCACTACCTGTACCTTCTACCGTACCACTTTCGCCTCGTAGTTTTGCACGGATGCCGAGTATCTGACTCACCAGTTCCTTTTCTGTATCCCAGCGTTGCTCAAGTCCAGTTAGGCGATCTTTTTCTGCAGCAAGCTTTTTTGTTGCTTCAGATTTTCGCATTTCAGTATCAACGCCAATCATTTTCTCACGACCAATAATTTCCAGTTCAGTCTCCAGTGCTTCAATACGTCGGCGGGAATCATCAACTTCGGCTGGCACAGCATACTGACTAATCGCAACACGCGCACATGCTGTATCCAGTAGGCTGACTGCTTTGTCAGGTAATTGCCGCGCAGGAATATAACGATGTGACAGGCGCACGGCTGATTCTAAAGCTTCATCCATCACCTGAACTTTATGGTGGTTTTCCATGGTACTCGCCATACCTCGCATCATCAGGATAGCCTTCTCTTCACCTGGCTCGTTAATCTGAACAACCTGAAAGCGGCGGGTTAGCGCAGGATCCTTTTCTATGTGTTTTTTATACTCTGCCCAGGTAGTCGCCGCAACTGTTCTCAGTGTGCCGCGCGCTAATGCAGGTTTGAGTAGATTGGCGGCATCACCCGTACCTGCTGCACCACCTGCACCGATTAAGGTGTGCGCTTCATCGATGAACATAATGATAGGCTTTTCTGAAGATTGTACTTCTTCAATCACCTGCTTCAACCGCTGCTCGAATTCGCCTTTCATACTCGCACCTGCCTGTAGCAGGCCAACATCAAGTGAACGCAGGCTGACATCCCGCAGAGAGGGTGGTACATCTCCAGCTACAATACGCTGCGCAAAACCTTCGACAACCGCAGTTTTTCCTACACCTGCCTCCCCCGTCAAAATCGGATTGTTCTGGCGTCGGCGCATCAATATATCGATGATCTGACGTATCTCTTCATCACGCCCTACAATTGGATCCATTTTTCCGTTACGCGCTTCTTCAGTCAGGTCAACTGTAAATTGCTTAAGTGCTTCCTGTTTACCCATTTGCGCTGGTGGCATAGCGCCACTAGCTTCCCCAGGCACAGCACCTGCCTGGAAACCATCTGTAGCAGCCAGGTTTTCTTCAGGCGAACCGGCGACTACTTCATCAAATTTATCCGTCAATATTTCATATTTAATTTTTTCGAACTCTTTTGAGATCGATAATAGTTCATGGCGCAGGCCTCGTGTTCTGATAACCCCAACCATCAGATGTCCCGTACGGATCTGTGATTCGCCAAACAGTAGACTACCGTAAACCCAACCACGCTCCACTGCTTCTTCAACATGCGCTGACAAGTCAGAAATCGAAGTTGAACCCCTGGGTAAACTATCCAGCGCTTCTGTCATATCCTTAACTAAAGTAGATGGGTTTATATCAAACTGCTTAACAATATGGTGCAAGTCAGAATCCTGAACCTGAAGAATCTGCTGAATCCAGTGCACCAATTCAACATAAGGATTGCCACGCATTTTACAAAATACAGTTGCACTCTCTATAGCCTTGTAGCCAACTTTATTTAACTTTCCAAATAATGCTGTACGACTGATTTCTGACATATCCTACTCCAGTTTTTGTTTGTACTGCATAGGGTTGCAAGCATTTCATCTCATATGAGACCCAGCATAGGATTCAAGTATAAATCCTCTCGATCGTGATCCGGGGTTTTGCCAGATAGCCAGGTTGTCCAACCAAGTTGTCCATATTCCCCGAGTAACGTCGGTTTAACCTCGGATTTTTCTAAAATCAAACATAAGTCCCAGTTATATTCATCCCCCACATAGTTGCGTACAACAGCAATCAACTTAGTCAGGCTAGTTCCACCTGGCAACATGCGCTGATAGTCGCTCATACTTAAGGGACCAAGAGTGAGCCGGAATTTATGCTGACATTCCCACACTCGTTCACCCAATGTGGTTGTCTCACCTAACGAACAGGTCTGACGTGACATCCCCAATCGCATTTGCGAATCTGCAGGTATATTCAGCCACTCGCCAACAAATTCAGTCAGTGTTACTGGAATGTGAAAATAGTAATGTAGAACAGCCAGTAATCCCTCAGCGTTCTTGGTTTGGGAAGATAACCGACCTGCAAAATACAGCTTGGCAAAGTCCGGCATGGCGTCCCGGTTCCTGAGCATTGGCGTCCCGATTCCAAGCTGTGTAGCCACCATACCTGAAAAACGATCATCATCCAGCCGATCCAATCCAACCACAGGTTCAGCATCTGCCCATACCCGATAGAATAAAGACAGCAGCCGATGATGAAACATATCCGCAAAACGCGACAGAGTAGCATCGCCCTCATTGTGCATACGGGCTCTGGCATACTCAGTAAGATGTAGTGGTAATGGCCCGTTAGGCCCAAATAAACCTAAAAAAAGCACATTTAGACGGGGCGAAAAACCTTGTTCCGACAATTCCAACGACGACAGTGTTGAGGGTGCAAATGTTAGCGATGGCTCCTGACCAAAGCGCACTGGATCTTCCACCGGTCTGTTTGAAGTGCCTATGCGTGCTTTTTCTGGATAGGCACATTCAATTTGTCTGAGCGCTTCGAAAAACCCGAAACTGTAGGGTGCCTGCTGTAACCGCCTCAGCAGTATCAGAGGAGATGGCGTTGCCCGGTTCTCACTGGCCATCGCATTATCTCCCCCCGATCTGCTGTCCGGATACGGGTTTCTGTAAAAGAATTAATCGATACATAGCGGGCAAAAAACTGCTCCATAACTGCCCCTAGCAAAAAAACACCGGTACCCTCAAAAGCTGATTCGTCCAGTGTTAAGGTGATTTCAAGCCCCCTGCCAAAAGCGATTGGGCCTGGTACTGGCATGCGTCGTGTTACCTGCTCGGCATGCACCGATTTCAGGCCTTCCACCTGTTTTTTAATACCTGCCTCTGAAAGATTTCCGTACAAGGACAACATTTCGCGTAAAGCCGCAGCTCCCTGGCGTTCATCATTATCAATCAAAGACAGATAATTCATGGATAGATGATTAATCAGCCGCCATGACACCTCACCCTGTGCATACGCCAATGAAGGTTGGGGCCGAGTTGGGCCAGCCACGCAACGTACCGCTTCAACTGGAGCACTGATATCCAGAGAGAAATCGGTTCTCCCTCCTCCCAATGACATCTGTAATGGCAAGTCACGATTGGTGCACAGTGTCTGTACTGATAACTGTTTAAGCTCACCGCTGTAGGGTGCCTGCTTAGCGTCGACAAGTGAAATGTAGGTCTCACTGCCAATATAGCTTGATCGTGGGCCACGACGTTTCTGACTCGATGACAACACACGCCTTTCACGCCGCAATGCAAAGAATGCCATGTGTTCACTGTAGTGGCTTAAATCATTACAGGCATAGAAAGGCAAGAATTCCTGTTGATCTTCCGAGCTGCTACCATGCCCAGTGACATCGGTAACCTGAAAAACCTCGTAATCTAGTGGCCGGGTACGGTCTGCTACAACATGGTTATCATTGCTTCTGTCTGATAAATTAATACGGTCAGCCCGTTTGGGAAATAAATTGATGGCTGGAGCACAAAACAGGACGAAATTGTCTGGGCTGATTTTATTCTCCAATTCTGAATCTAGCCGGTCGAATAGCACAATTAATTCTATTTCAGAATCTTTACACAGGGTGAAAGCATCTTGTAACCCTGTAAACTCAACGAACTGATAGCGCTCCGGGAATGCAAAATACTCCTGTAGCAAGCGATACCCACTGAAAGATCGTGAATCATGTGCAATCAAAGCCTCATCATTACCAAAACCCACCTGACGGATGGATGAGGCATCAAGGGTCTTATTCCAGGGTGCTGGCCGTTCGGTTGGTCGTACTACAACAGCGTTAGAATTTCCGATCAATTGCTCGTATAGCCGCATTGGTTGGTCATCCTGACCGCGAAGAAAAATTGTCAGATTATCCAGATTGATATCCTGCAAACTCAATCCTGCAGTTGGCTTAATGCGTAAACGTATACCCGCTTTAGGTTTACTTCCTCCAGGTAAGTTGGCACCGGACACAACACCCATGTTAGTAAAGTACTCTGCCTCAGTAATTTCCAACGGCCAAAGCGTAACATTCTGCGTAGTACGGTATTCACAGGGTGTCTGTTCACCCTTTCCCAGAATACTGCGTAAGCTAGTTTGGCGTGGAATAACGGCGCCTTCAGCAAGCGAAGCTTCAGCGAGTACCGGATGAAATTGCACCACAGTCATAGAGGGTATAGGCATCAAATAATGCGGATAAACAATTTCCAAAAGGTGTTGGGTGAGGTCAGGATAACGCGCATCAATTTTAAGCTGCACACGAGCCGTAAGAAATCCAAAACCTTCTAGTAAACGCTCAACGTAGGGATCTGCACAATCGAAACCATCCAGACCGAGACGCCCGGCAATCTTGGGAAATTCTCGAGCAAACTCACCACCCATTTCACGGATGTATTGCAGCTCACGGTTATAATATTTAAGGAGTAAGGGATCCATTATGTGTCATTGACCACTAGAATCACTCAAACGCACTAACCCGCTACCCAAATCCATTTCTGTTTTAAGATACACTCGTTCTGGCACTGGCTCAGCCCACATATCAAATTCAATCTCAAAACGCAATGCATTACCCGACATTTCATCGTTACTTACAACATTCAAGCTCAGCGAATTTTCCAAAATTCGCGGTTCAAATGACACTATCGCCTGCCGAAGTTTGCGTTCAAGCAAACCTGTATCAACATTCGTAATGGATACTCCCGTAATATCCGGCATACCGTAATTGAGAACAGACTCAGCCACCAGGGGATAATCGGACAAGTCCAGAACATCATTCAGGTTACCGGTATTCAACAATGCAGCAAGATCGCGTTTTATGCATTCACGTAACTTGCGTACTGACAATACACGCTTGTCACGTGATTCCTTTGGATTTGATGGATCATCATCAGTTAACCGATCAAGCAAGGAAGGTTGTAGTCGTTCTTGCTGCCCCAATTCTGCCATTGAGATTACTCCTGTTTTGTATCAGCCCAATCCACTTCTTCTAGCAGGCTAGCATTGTGATTGTTGAGTACAATTTCCCGCACGTCCATTAATGGGCAATCATCCTGATCGGTTACCAGCATGCGCTGACCTATTCCTGAATACTCACTCTCAGCTAACGGTTGCCAATCTGTTCTGCGAGACAGAAGAATCGCCCCATCCTCACTATTTTCAGAGCCTGGATAGCGGGTAGGAATCAAACCGACTGCTTGTCCACCGTTGGACCAGGTAATAGTAGCAGGCGTCCACACCATATCACGCAAGTCTTCTGGCGCATCAAGTTGAATATGCTTCATGCGATTAAATGGAACCCAGTAGTAATTCCCATTCAGGATAAGCTCCAGAAACGGGCCAACTCTCGAATCTGCATCGGCAATCCATGCAAATTCCTTTCCATCTATAGTTCCAGTGCTGAGCGGTGCAGACTCGAATGCCTGTTCGCGCAACGCCTTTGCCTGTCCAGCGTTACCTTGAGCTGAAGCCTGTAATGCCTGTAGCGCTAATGCGATCCATTCTTCCGGATCGCCAAAAACCAACGGCGTTCGTTTGCCCTGAAAAACTTCATCTCTTAGCACTTCACAACGCAATGCTTCGCGATAGGTTTGTACCATAGCCAGCGTGCCATCATCCAGATCACCCGCCACTTCGAGCTGGGTTAATGCGCGCCCCCACTCGCCATTGACAGACAATAGCTGGAATAAAAACACCCGATACTCCGCCTTAGCAGGATCTGCTCTTACCAGATTCTGTAACTGAACCAGCAACCCCTGCACATCAGCATCACGCAGGGACTGGTTCAGTTTCTCAGGTAATTTAACCACAGCTTTACAACTTACTCGACCGCGCTTGTTTCAATATTAAGAACACAGGACATTTCACCACCCGCAGAACCATCATTTTGTTCCGGAGTATGCTTAAAGGTCACTTTATTATAAGCTAGCGAAACCATCTCTTGTACTACATCCGATGAATCGTCAACATTAACCTCAACGCCAGTAAACATACAGCCTTCCATTTCATACACCAATGTCTCTACTTTATCTTTAGTTGGTTTCCTTACTGTAAGCGTCATAGGAATATCTTGTGTTCCTGTGACAATACTCTCACGGATACCATTCGAAGCTGCATCAAGGTTTTTCATTACAATCAAATCACCCGCAGACAAATCACCTCCGCTTCCTCCGCTACCTGAATGGCTAGTACTCGGTCTGTGTATGCCAAAGCTGCAGGATAAAATATCGATAGTGTCTTCCATACCCTCTTTCTTTGACTCACCATCAATTCCATCTACTGTAAGAAACATTTGCATTGCCATTGCTCACCTCCAATTACAGTTATTAAAATCCATTAGCAGTTCCAATCTACTAATTCAAATTACCCTTTTGCAGAGGGTAGTTTAGATACCAAACGTAACGACACAGTCAAACCCTCAAGCTGATAATGCGGTCTGAGGAAGAATTTTGAAGTGTAATAGCCTGGATTGCCTTCTACTTCTTCAACAACAACTTCTGCAGCAGCTAATGGCTTACGTGCTTTAACTGATTCACTCGAGTGAGTCGGATCACCATCAACATACTGCATAATCCACTTCTGTAGCCACTTCTGCATATCTTCGCGTTCCTTGAAGGAGCCCACTTTATCTCGCACAATGCATTTCAAATAATGTGCAAAGCGACAACTCGCGAACAGATAAGGCAAACGCGCCGCAAGATTTGCGTTTGCAGTCGCATCGGGGTCATCATATTCAGCCGGCTTCTGCAACGACTGCGCACCAATAAAGGCTGCAAAGTCAGAATTCTTTTTGTGGATAAGTGGCATGAAACCATTGTTAGCCAGCTCTGCTTCACGCCGGTCACTAATAGCAATTTCTGTTGGGCATTTCATATCAACGCCACCATCGTCAGTCGGAAAAGTATGTGTCGGCAGGCCCTCTACCGCACCTCCGGATTCAATTCCCCGAATACGTGAACACCAGCCATATTCCTTAAATGCACGATTAATGTTGATCGCCATAGCATAAGCTGCGTTTGCCCAGGTGTATTTACTGTGGTCAGCACCCTCTGTATCTTCCTCAAAATCAAATTCTTCAACGGGTTCAGTCTTGGCCCCATACGGTAACCGAGCCAATGTCCTGGGCATTGCCAGTCCAAGATAACGCGCATCCTCAGACTCACGCAGCGAGCGCCAGGCCGCATACTCAGGTGTCTGGAAAATTTTCGTCAAATCTCGCGGATTACTCAATTCCTGCCAGGATTCCATTTGCATGAGGGATGGATTAGCTGCCGTGATAAATGGCGCGTGAGATGCAGCAGCTACCTGAGCAATTTCGCCGAGTAATTCAACATCCTGTGGACTGTGGTCAAAATAATAATCGCCGATCAGGCAACCATAAGGTTCACCACCAAACTGGCCATATTCTTCTTCATACATCTTCTTGAAAATCGGGCTTTGATCCCAGGCTGTTCCCTTGAACTTCTTCAGGGTCTTACCGAGTTCCTTTTTAGATATATTCATCACTCGTATTTTCAACATCTCATCGGTTTCAGTATTATTAACAAGACTGTGCAAACCTCGCCATGCGCCTTCAACTTGCTGGAAGTCGTCGTGATGTAAAATAAGATTAACCTGATCAGTAAGCTTCTGGTCAATTTCTGCAATCATCGCCTCGATAGTGCCAATAACATCCGATGAGAGAATGGCTGTATCCTTCAATGCTTGCTCAGCGAGTGTCGCCACTGCACTTTCAACGGCTTCTCTGGAACGATCCGACTTGGGCTTAAATTCTTTATCCAGTAATGAAGCGAAATCCCCGGCTTCAATGGCATCTGATTCAGCTTGCCCGCCTTCTTCTTTTTGCGTATCAGCCATGGTTAACTCTCCTCGCTGCTTTCGGATGGTTTTTCACCACTATCATCATCAGGTTTGGGTGCCGACGCGAGCGACTGTAATAAAGCAGGGTCATTTAGCACTTTATTTATTAACTCTTCAGCACCTGCTTTACCATCCATATAAGTCACTAAATTAGCCAGCTGAGTGCGTGTCTCCAAAAGCTTGCTCAAACCATCGACCTTGCGGGCAACAGCTGCCGGAGAAAAATCGTCCATGCTGTCGAAAGAAATATCGACACTCAACTCGCCTTCACCCGTCAAGGTATTTGGCACTCGGAAGGCTGCCCTGGGTTTAATTGCCTTTAGCCGCTCATCAAAATTATCAACATCAATTTCGAGTGCCTTACGATCTGCCACTGGTGGCAGAGGTTCTGATGGATTTCCCGACAGATCTGCCATGACGCCCATGACAAAAGGCAGCTGAATCTTTTTTTCAGCTCCATACACTTCTACGTCGTACTCGATCTGAACACGCGGCGCCCGATTACGAGCTATAAATTTCTGACTACTTGCTTTGGCCATGATCTACTACCTCCTAAAAATTACCCTGACGGGCACAAACCTGCGCTAGCCTGGGCATCTGTTTTCTGTTATTAACGAGACAAATCCTAATCATTACTGACACCGCCGACATTTTTTGCTTGCTTCAGTCCTTCCGGAGCTACATCTTTCAGGATATCCAGGAAATTCATGTTGGTTAGTCGCTTAGCGCGTTCCATAAATAGCGGAATCGGGCTTGATGGTTCATGATTTTTAAAGTAGTCCCCTATCTTCTCCATCATCTGTATCGCATCTTCCCGGGAACGAATTTCACCACTCACCGCGGATACATTAGATACATTGGATGGAACGATAGCCGCATCGACTTTTGCTACAGGTGGCTCAATATCACTGACTCCACGCTTACTCAGCTGTTCGTTCATAATAGACTGTGCATCCATTAGCAATCCTTCCAACTCACCAAGATCAGGTGCCTGGTCACTCCCTACTTTGTCCATCAATAATGCGTCTATAGCAGCAAGGTTGTCGATACTGTCTGTAATTGCGTCAACAGTCGCCTGTAGCTCTTCCACTTTGACATCCATGAAGGCTGCATCAATTGTAGGCATATCGGGAACTGACTCCTCACTACCTGCTGACGGTTGAACCTCACCGCGCGCTATAGCAATATCAGACAGTCCAAAACGACCGAGTATTTTTGAGTTAATCAGAGGCGTCTCTCGCAATATATTTAAAACAGCGCCCCTGTCACACAGAGTTACCAAGGTGTTTATGCGAAATATTGGGTCGTTATTATCCTCCGCATCGAGTTGCGGGTGAAGCGTAGCCCAATAACGTTCGAGCAGGCCTCGTATCAATAATAATCCATCACAGAAGCCCAAATAGCCATCGCTATGCATCAATGCCCGCAGCAGGTACACACCCATTCGTAAATCCTTGCTACGCGCTAGCATTTCAACTGCAAGTTTATGCACTGCACGCCAGTCTGGTGGTTCTGATGGGGTTAACGCATCACCTAGACTTTGTTCTGGCTTACCTTGAGCAGCACGTTCCATTTCGCCGAATACAGGATCGTACTCAAGATCATTCCCACTCGGTGCATCAGCCGAGATTTCGGTTAACAAATTTCTTACGTCAATTACGCTCATTCGATTTTTAATATTGTTAAGATCGCAATCACCACAATCCTTGACATCACCAACCTGAAAGCTAGTCTGTCTAATAGAAATAAGACACCTTACTTTACAATAACTGTACACCCTTTATTCTTATTAGCAAGGTGGTTAATATTATTTTTTATCCTTCATTTATAGATAAAACCACTCAATAAAATCTTGCACACACCTACATCCACCCCACACATACAATGCAGTATTTAAATTGCAACTAAAGTCTGCGCCCTGCTTACTTAAGCTCAAAATATAAGTGTTTGGTTATACTTAAACCTCAGCAGCAATAAAAACACCAAACCTATGAGAAGCATCAGAAATAAGATGCCAAAAAACCATTTATTGATACCGCGTTCTGTCTTTTTTTGTTCCAGCGTGGCAGGCTCTGTTAAAGTGGACGCATCCGTAGTCAATTGATTAATCATTCTGCGGCGTTGATCACGGTACTCATCAAAACTCAGTATGCCTTTGTAATAACTTCGCCCAAGCTCCTGGAATGTAGTCAGTGAATCCATCAAACCTCCAATCCATAGTTACACTATAATGACTCAATTTATGCGCAGCTAAATTTAAAATACTGGGGCTTCCAGTTCAAATGCCACTGCTAGACCTTTTTGAACTCAATGACAATGATTGTTACATTGTCATTCACTCCGCGTTGCAGGGCAATATCCAATAGTCGGTCACAAACTTCCTGGCAATTGCCCTGCATAAGTTGCTCCGCGATTTCCTGCTCACTTATCTCTTTGTATAAACCATCGCTACAGAGCAGGTAACGATCTCCATCAAATATTTCTTCCAGCTCGACATCAATATATAGTGCCTTTTCAGCACCCACTGCCCGAGTAATGACATTGGCTGCCGGGTGAGATTCAGCATCTTCACGCAGCAACACACCTTCCTGAATCATTTCTTCGACCTGGCTATGATCGCGTGTCACTGATCGCATTGAGCCATCCCGCAATCGATAGGCACGGCTATCGCCTACCCAAAGACAAGCACAGTGATGCTTTAATGCGAGCAATGCGACCACAGTACTGCCTATCATCTGGGTATTTTTACGTCCTGCAGCTTCTTCAATGAGCGCATGATTGACAGTAAGTAACTGCTCCTCTACCGCTTCAACATAGTCTGATAGCTGCTCCTGATTTCGCACATTTCCGAGGCTCTTGACGATTGCCTGACTGGCAAAATCACCTGCATCATGGCCACCCATACCATCAGCAACAGCCCATAATCCTGTTTCAGGAAAATCTGCCAGAGAGTCTTCATTTATACTTCTAACCTTACCCACATGAGTTAGTGCCGCTGACTCCCAGCAGATATCAGTGCAGTTATTCATAAACCACTGCCTGGCTCAACCAGCTCATTGCCCTGCTCAAGTTCATCGGCGCTGATTAAAGGCCAATTCTCCCAGGCACTTGCTGTCCAGTCTCCATTTAACATTGCAGCAAAATCAGATGCCGGTGGCATCCCTTCAGCAATCAACAAACTTGGAGACACATGCGACGAACCAGCCCCCCACCAGAGACTATAAGAACCGAATCGCTGTAACATCAGATGGTGCATCAGGCGCGGCATGGCGCCATCTATTTTACCATCACCGCCCAACCCTATACGCCAGGCATTACCGTAACCGATATGGGTAGATTCTGCTCCGTACTCGGCTAACTCCTTCAGACCGCCCAGCTCCGAAACTTTCCGATCAAAACTCTCCAGACTAAAATCTTGTTCATCCAGCGCGCTCAGTATTATTTCATCTGCTGCTGCAAACCAGCTCTCACCTTCCACTGCTATATGAAACAAGTTAACGTCAAGTGGCAGCGGGGTTGCTACTATCAAGGGATAATAGCGACCTACGCGATCAACGCTTGGCATCAAAAGCCCACACCAGGGAGCTTCTCCACACAACCCACCACCCAGCACAAAATGCCAGATTGGGCTGGTCAGATATAGATTCAGCCACTCATCGCCGAGCTGCTGACGGCTGGTAGCAATGGCATTTTGTAGCCATTCATCCCAGGGATCGAGAAAGCTGCGCGGTAAGCGCCGATTGACAAAATCACCTAGCTCGGGGAATTTACCGTAAAAACCCACTGTACTGTTGATTGACATCTAGAGTCTTCCAGGGCAACGAAACTGCTGCAGCTGCTGCATCATGAAAGGGTTAATGACACTGTCTGCCTGAATCTCCCAGCTTGACTTGCGGTTCTTAGATGTAAAGGAAGCAATCATTCGATCAGATGATTGCGCCTGAAGGTCTGCTTCATCCAGTAACCTGAACCAGGCCCAGGGGCCTTCTTTAGTCCTGGATAGCCGAGCACCACTATCGTCTTCAAAATCAATACGTACTTGACCGGTGCTATCTGGCCCCGGCCATTGAGCCCGCGTCACACGTGCAGGCCCGTGTCGATAACGGAATTCCTGACCTTCCAGGTCCAGCCTGAAACTACGGACATTGGCGTCGAGATAAACCGGCTTTAGACCAAAGCTCACTAAAGGTGAAGCACCTCCACTCTGAAAAAAAGCATCACGAATCTGGGCTGCACGCTGGAATTGCCGGAGTACTGAATTGGAAATTCCAAGCGTGGTATTGCCAATTGCCTGCCAGCGCCAACTGCTGCCAGATTGATTAACAAAGGCCTTTAAATTGGTATTGAAGAAATTGTCTATCAGACCACCCGGCGCAAATATTCGGCCAAAATCAGCCAGTGTCATTTCCTTGCTCGCATTTCTGAAAAAAGGATAGCGTCCATTGAGCGCCCGACCACAAATTGGCTGTACCGCGGCCTTCCATTCTTTGTTGAGTTCAGAACGCGCGCCGCCCATAGTGACTGCTCGGCTGTTGGAAGCAATTTGCTGCAGCCATCGTTTCACGGGTTCAGGTTGCCTTGCCCCCTCAACCTGTAGACGCCGTGATATATCGCCCGCTGACGAGCCCATGGCTACAGATAGCGCATCGTTACCCAGACCAGAGCTCATAGAATCGAGTTGCCCATAGAGCTGGGAGAGAAGATCTAAAAGCTGATCTAAAGGAGCGTTGCCCCCAGATGGCGCAAGTACCAATGCATCCAGGCGCTTAAATGCCTTATCGACTACTTCAGTGGGCTGCTGCAATACAGGTACTATTTCGTTTTCTGTTGCTGACGACAAAAGGCGCGCCAACCGACTTTTCTTAGCGTTTGCCTGCTCCAGTTTATCTACCGCCGCCGCCAGCAGGCCAGCCGGTTTCCCAAGCGTGGTGTGGTGTGCCACAGCTTGCAGCAAGCCCCGCATCGGTGACAACGGACTAGAGAGCAAATCCGTTACTTCAACGGCTTGACGTGCGCTCCTGAAACGCTTGATATTGATATCACCAAGCAGTTTTTTCCATTCACGTACATAGTCACTAAAGTAAAGCGCTTGAAGATCTTCTTGTAATTTTTCGATCTCTGGCTGTGTAAACTCAAGGCGTTGAGGGTCTAGAACCCAGCTTTCTTCACTGCTTTGCTGAGCAATATTTTTGACTTGTTTTTTAAAAAAACCATGGTAGCCATCATAAGTGAATAGCCCAGGCAGCGCGGCTTCCAAACTGGCTCCACTAGCCCTTTCAAACACCTTGGCACCGGCTGGCCCCATCACATCGGACAACCGAAACGGTTGTTTGTCAAAGGCAATATAATCACGTTTCATTCGCCCATAGAGCAATTGAGAAAGCGGCACCTGCTTGAGGCTGCGCCGAGTGTTGTTAACTATTTCCTTGTTTAACTCGACTGGCTCAATGCCTTGTTGCAGGAGTGCAGCCAAATGGTTCTGCAGTTGTCCCTGTTTGTCTGGCTCCGCAGCAAATGTATTTGCCCAGTCAAGTTCCATCCAGAGTTTGAGAAGATCAGGATCGAGATGCTCTGCATGGCCTAGCATAAGGTAGGTTTTTAGAGCCTCGTACTGAAAATCAGGATCACTTCCACCGGATTCAAGCTGCTGTTCGAGGCGATGGCTGATCGCAGGTAACAGCATACTGCCCATTTTACGCTGGTAAGCCTGTTGGCTATCCTCACTCAAGCTGCGCCCCTGATACAGCCCCATACCCATCAGCAGTGGCACACCCTCACTGAACGGTTTGTAGACTTCAGTCACTTTGCCAAGCGCATTGAGCTGTGGCAGCAGCGCTGCAAAATCATTGCGATCTTCAAGTGGTGTTGCACTCATCTGCTTAAATTCTTCTATCCGATCCTGAGCGCGACTAACATAGACCTGGTTACGCGTAAAACTGGTTGTCCAGGCCAACACTGCAGCTACTGTGATTGCCACTGCACCCGCATAGGCCGCACGCTGCAACCAGCGTCGCTGCACCTCCAACCGCCGGTTTGCACCGACCAGGTCTGCTTCCTGGAACACCACATCCCGAAGCAGGCGAGTTAGAAAATAGCTACGTCCTTGCCCGCCATGTGTCGGCAACCCTTGCTGCCCAACTCCGAAAGTCCTGGCCAGGGCTCCCATGACACGATCTATGGGAGTCCCTTCCTGGGTGCCACTGCTGAAATACATACCACGCAACATGGGCGGATCCTCGAATCGGCTTGGTCTAAACACCTCAGTGAGAAACTCAATACCGATGCCACGCAGCGAAGCCAATTGCTGCGGGAATGCGAAAATACTCGCACGACGTTTTGGATCCCTTTCCTGTTGCATGCGCCAAAGTACACGCTGATTGATACGCTCAAGCAGTGCATCAAACTCACTACCCAATGACTGGATCGCAGCCGTACTATCGTCCTTTTTATCTACAGGGAAAGTCATACCCCACACCTGACTACGTTCTTCTACTCCCAGATCCTCAAAAAACTCCATAAAGCCGGCTATCAGATCACACTTGGTAAACAGGACATAGACCGGAAAACGAATCCCCAACACCTTGTGGAGTTCTTGCAGACGTTGTTTGATGGCGCGCACATGTTGCGCGCGTTCCGCTTCACTTTGTAGCAGCAAATCGGATAAGCTCACGGCTATTAGCGCACCATTGATAGGTCTGCGCCGGCGATGTTTTTTTAACAGGCCTAGAAACCCTTCCCATGCAGCACTATCAACTTCTAGCTGGCTATCCTGGGTTGTGTATCGACCTGCAGTGTCTAACAATACCGCTTCTTCCGTAAACCACCAATCACAGTTGCGCGTGCCCCCCACACCACGCAGGGCTTCCTTTCCGAAACGCTCTGAGAGAGGAAACTTAAGACCGGAATTAACTAATGCAGTCGTCTTACCACTACCCGGGGGGCCTATAATAATGTACCAGGGCAAGTCATATATGCCAGCACCGCCACGCTTGCGAGCGGTCTTTTTGAGTACTTGCAATGCTTCGTCGAAACGCTCCTGCAGTGCCTGAACCTCTTCATCTGACTGGAACGCAGCCGAGCTTGTCTCATGGTTTTCCATCGAAGGTTCAGCGAACCCACTGATCATCTGAGCATTCGCGCTATTGATTTGCATCTGGATGCGCAAATTATTCAAGCCCCAGATGAGCAGAACTGCAGTAATGGCAATCAAGCGGGCAACCTCACCTGCCAGTGGCACCTGGCCAGCAAATGCAATCTGTGGGCCGACAAACCAGATCAGGATACAAAGCGCCAGCAGCCCAATGATGGATACTACCCAACGGTTTTTAAAAAAGCCGAAAAATCGCTTCATTAAGACTCCATCCCAGTTTCGGTCACAACTCACTGCGACCGGAGTTGCAGTTAATCTTTCTGTATTTCCGTACCCGCTACACGCCCTATTGAGTCGAGAGATTCATAAACTGAATCGGCTGAATTTTCCAAAATAAAACGAAATCCTGCATAAGTCGCCAGCAACAATACACCGGCTAGCGCCCCAACCACCCAGAGCGGCACATAACGAACCAGCAAATTGCGGCGATCCTCTACACCCTTCCAGTGTGGTGACAACTCTCGCTCGAAGTCACCGCGCTGCATACGAATAGTTTTGAACAGGTTGTCCTGCACCTCAAGTAACTTGCTACGGCCATTCTCCAATACGCCAAACTTCCCCTCAAAACCCAATGACAGGCATATATACATGAGCTCCAGGATATCCAGATTTTTCACTGGCTCCTGTAACATGCGATCTAAAATCAGATAAAATTTTTCTCCGCCCCAGGTCTCATTATGGAAGGTGCTCAAAAGGCTTTGAGTACTCCAGACGCTTTCGCTACCCCAGGGTGTACGCAACACTGTTTCATCAAGGAAGGTACAGATTATGTAACGCGCGGCCAGTACTGTCTCGGGCGTCACACCACGACCTCGCGCATTTTGTTCAAACAACTTTATCTGTTGAATAACATGCTCGCGCAGACCGGCCACATCAGCTTGAGAGGCGGTGTTGCGTAACTGCCCGGAAAGCGCTAACAAAGCGGTAGCGGCATCTACCAGAGGATTGAGCCCCGACCCCTCGATGGATCCTGTTGAAAGGTTAGAATCTGGCAGGGCTACCCTCCCTGGTAAGGGAGGGGTATCCACTACAGCATTGGGTAATGGTGACGTTTCCTGCTGCGGGATACCAGGCGCAGCAGGTTGGCTCATCCCCGCTGGCCGACCGCCTGGTGCAGGACGGCGAATAACGGTTCTGTCGTTATCATCTGGTTTGGAAAACGGATCGTCGGAACTCATAATTATTTACCCCTTGATGGACCAGAATTCCATCTGAATACCTGGGAACTCACCACCCAGATGAAAGGCAAAACCACCTGAAGTCTTAAGTTGCTGCCACAGTTCATTGGAACGATCCAACTCAAAATAGACAAAACCAGTATGGAAGGGAATCTGCCTCGGCGCTACTGGAATTGGCCGGATACGGATCCCCGGTAACTGAACATTGACCAACTGACGTATCTGTTCTACAGGACCGATTTTGATCTGTGCGGGTATGCGTTTTCTGAGTTCCTCGGTGGGAATATCAGCAGACACCGCGAGGATGAAACTGGCATGGTCGAGCGAAGAACGATCGGCGACTGTGGCCACACGTATTCCGTACTTACGCTCCTGCAGTGGAATTTCCACTGCAGACTGTTCAAGCACCATGCTGAGTGACTGACGCAGCACATCAAATACAGGCATAAAACTGCTTTTCAGGTCATCGTGGCGATACGGCGGAAACTCGGGAGCACGCTTATCATTACTGGTAAAGGTAGCCAGCTCTCCAGACAGGCCAATAGCCAGACGATAAAATTCTTCAGGGTGGTAAGTTCTTAATGTAGACAAATGAGCGATGAGTGGCTGGTAACGATTAACCACCTGTAGCAGTAGAAAATCGGCAATATCTGCAGCACCACCTCGACCAGATACGGCAACACGTCCTGCCAGTGCTTCTGCACGATGTTTTAGCAAGCCATGTAATTCTTTAATGAAACCTGACAGTCCTGTTACCGCCTGACAGTCCACTGTTGATGGCATATAGTATTCATCAAGCAACACACTTTTATCAATACGCATTTCGACAATACGCGCAATTCCCAGGCATGCATACTCGTCACGATGATCATCGGCCAGCAACAATCGCACACGCAACTTACCTATTTGCACACTGGCTTGCCCACCCCCTATCGTACTGCTGTCCTGAGTTTCGTATTCAAGTGGAGAATAACGCGCTAGTGCTTCTGGGTCATCACTACCACCGACTTCAAGGCCACCGGAGCGCCGCAATGGTAAACTGAGAAAAACTTCACTCTCATGAACATTGTCTGGAACATCAAGCGCCAATGGGGGTTCGTCATCATCAGGAATACAAAATGGTGTCCCGTCAGGAAAAATGCCACTGGCTCGAGTAATGGCAATTTTCCCCAGGCCCAGCAACTGTTGATCGAGCTGCAGATCACTAAAACCCCATGCAAATGGGCGCAGCACCACACAACGCTGATCCATATAGTTTTCAGAATAGCGCGCAAGCTGTTGAAAATGGTGTGGCCTGAGGAACATACCCTCTGACCATATAACCTTATTATTATTTGACATGCACCCTCCGTTGTCAGCTGACAACCATTGGCTTAATTGTTTTTAGACTGTTTAGCTAGTCAAGTCAACTACCGTTTTATTACTCCAGTTTATTTCACTTGTTGCGCAATGCTATTAATCGCTGTATTTGATCCTCATATGCACGTGAGAATGCTTCGCCAAATAGTGCTTGATAACTTTGTTCAGTATCACCAGTAATTTTCTCAAAATACTCGCAGTACTTATCCCAGTTTCTGGCGTTACGACTCATAGGCAAGCTGACTCGCATTCCACCTTTGCTTTGCTCCTGAAATTTCTCAGGATCAAACTGCTCTAACATAGAACGGTACGCTGCTTGCATACCGGCAACCATCGCCATCTGATGGCACTTAATATCCTCGAAACCTTCATGAATTGATTCAACTGGCGAAAGATAACCCGCACTCTGACTGGAAAACAGAATTTTTAGTGCTTCATCCACGCTGGGTGAGAACTTGAGCGGGTTGTTTTCAACAGGACGTATGGTGGTCAATGACATACGGAATTCGCTCTTCAAAGCAGCGCGTGATTTCAGAACTTCCATGATTCCCTGCACCACTTCACGGAGCAATATGCCATAGTTTTCCATGGATTTTATGCTTTCAAGTGAGCCTGGATCCGCCACATCAATGCCGAGACCACGCAGAAAGGCGGCAGACAACTCACTACCCCCTGCCACTGGCAAGGCCACATGCTCAGTTTTATTCTGACTGGTAGAGATTGGTGCCTGGGGCGCAGTTGGCGGCGATGGTGGTTTGGGTACAACGGGCCCCTCACCCTGTAGTGGTTCAGGGTTTTGTAAAGCTTCCAAAGTTGAATAGTCTGTCATATCCCAATCATCTGGAATCGCCTCGCGGCTAACATCTGGCGCCTGGAAAGACTCTGCGAGTGAAGAGACGTGGTCGGATTCTGCCCCCATTTCTGGCGTCGCGGCAGGTGGCAATGTCATCGCCAATGGATCAAGTGATTCCGAGACACCAGGATCGCTTCCAGGGTTAGTAGCACTTTTGTCAATAAGATCATCGGCGAGCGGTAAAAACGTGTCCGGGGGTAAAGTCGGCTCGATCGATGCATGCTCATCCAGACATACATCAATCTCATAGTCTCCCAGTGTCAGGCTATCACCGTTGTGTAATATTGCAGTATTACCGTTACCAATGGCTGTGGTTGAACCATTAACAAAAACACCGTTGGTACTAGTATCTGTTAGATAATAGCTATTTTCCTGATACGTAATAAGAGCATGCCGTGCGGAAATATAGCGCTCCGGATCAGGAAGCACCCACGCGTTATCAGGCTCTCGCCCAATGCTTCCGTCACACTCCATGAAACCCTTGCTGCAGTTCGAACCCAGAGTCTGACTTTGATAGCTTGTAATTTTTAGAGTTAGCATATTAGAATCGCATTCTACCGTAATGTACTGCTCTGAATTGATACACAACCTAAGGCTTGCAGAGTGTTCTGTTTGATTTCATTGACTCGGTGCCCTTTCAAGCTCAATATGTGCATATGTGATACTTATAGCTCATTATATCCGCTTCATAAAGTTTTTGAAGCCTTAAATTAAATAGCTTATAACTGAGTAACTGATATCTTTAAACATTACTCATAACAGCCGGGAGAAGAGCCATAATGAATTTAACTCGCTCTGTATTTATCGTGCCATTCAGCATCCTCGTTCTATCATGCATGACCAACGGATGCGCTGGAAAAATCTTCAAAGACAAGCCTCCAAGCGTAGTAATACAAGTTACAGCTTCTTCAGATCTAAACCCGGATATACAGGAACGGCCATCCCCGATTGTGCTGCGAATCTATACGCTAAAATCTGATGACATCTTTAAAAATGCTGGTTTCTTTGCACTCTATGAACAGGATGCCAATATTTTGGGTGGCGATCTGATTTCACGTGAAGAACTGGAAATCTCTCCCGGTGAGATCCGCACATTAGAAAAACGTGAATTACCGATGGGGCCCCATTTTATAGGTGTACTGGCAGCATACCGCGATCTGGACAACGCCGTGTGGCGCGGCACTATCGCTACACCCGCTGACAAAACCACAAACATCAGCATCACCCTGGAAAAGCTGACACTCACAGTGACATCTGGCAAGAAATAAATGCTGATTTTAACTTAATGAGATCTCGATAGATCCTGGCACACCTCAAAAATATGACAGACAGCTTAAAAATAATCGGCAAATATACTATCGAGTCCGAGGTAGGCAGGGGTGCAATGGGAGTCGTCTATAAAGGCCTCGATCCGATAATCAATCGATATGTAGCCATCAAAACCCTCACCCGGCGAGGCTCAGACAGCGAAGCTGATGAACTCGCAGCGCGCTTCAAACAAGAAGCGCAAGCCGCTGGCCGATTGAATCACCCTGGCATTGTCAGTGTTTACGAATACGGCGAGGAGGACGATCTTACCTACATCGCGATGGAGCTGGTCGAAGGCTATACATTGACCGAACTGAGCACACAGAAAGTTCACTTCACCATCAATGAAATCTCAAATCTGATGATCAAGGTACTCGATGCACTCCACTATGCGCACAGCAAAGGCGTAGTACATCGGGACATTAAACCGTCTAATATAATGCGCACAGAGAGCGGTGAAGTTAAAATTACCGATTTTGGTATTGCGCGCATTGACTCATCCGAACTCACACAGTTTGGCACAGTGATCGGCACACCCGGTTACATGTCACCTGAACAGTTGCAAGGTCACCCGGTTGATTTTCGCTCAGATATATTTTCCTGCGGCATCTTGTTTTATGAATTATTGACGGGCGAAACGGCCTTTTCGGCAACCAATATTACTTCTACAATGTATAAAGTCGTTCATACAGAATTGCCGCCTGCATCAAAAATATGCCCCACAGTACCCGCATCCTATGACGCTGTTCTATCCAAAGCTATGGCAAAAAACCCGCAAGACCGGTTTTCTAGCGCAGAAGCATTTGCTCAGGCGATAAAGGCGATTATTTCTGCTGACGATACACTAATGCCCGCAGGATTCGTAACAGAACCCAATAGTGACAAAACGATTATCCAACCGCGAACAGCGCCTGATTTAACCCCACCCTCCTCGTTGCCTGGCACGACTGCAACAAACCAACAAGAAGCGGTAAATACTGACCCGCTAGAAGCGCTTTTATCCACACCTGTGGATACAGCCACAACAACAGATCAATCAACTCCGCCACAAGCAAGGAAACAACAAACCAAACCCTCACTCCCAAAACAGGGTAACCGCCGATATTTAATCATTGGCGCAAGCATGCTTGCACTCGCTGCTGCAAGTATCTCCGCACTGCTATTTTTGCCTGGCTTGCTGAACCCTGTAGAAGAGTTACCACAGCCCGCTGAAACGGACGAGCTACGCCAACCCGTTACACCACCCAAAGTGGCAGCAAAGCCCATTGCGCCTCGCCTTAAAACGGGAGAGCACTTCAAGGACTGTGTGACCTGCCCTGAAATGATCGTCGTTCCAAAGGGGTCGTTTACACAAGGATCACATGCTTCAGAGCCAGGTCGAGAAACAAACGAAGGCCCTCAACATACGGTTCATATCAGTTACCCGTTAGCCATTGGACAATTTGAAGTGACGCGCCATCAGTTTGCACAGTTTGTAGCTGACAGCGGTTTTACGCAATCAGGTTGTACGACCTACGAAGACGGAAACTGGACGCTACGCAATGACCGAAACTGGGAATCACCCGGGTTTTACCAGGATGAATCTGAACCGGTCACCTGTGTATCATGGAAAGATGCCAGCCAGTACGCCAGTTGGCTGGCAAAAAAAACGGGAAAAGATTATCGCCTGTTAAGTGCCTCGGAGTGGGAATACACTGCCAGAGCGGGCGCTGACACCGCTCGAAACTGGGGTGATGACCCTGATACTGCTTGCCAATATACCAATATTGCCGATCAAACTACGCAAGATGATTACCCTGGCTGGAAGATCCATAACTGTATGGACAGCTTCGTTAATACAGCGCCAGTGGAAGGGTTTAAAGCCAATAAATTTGGCCTCTATGCTACACTCGGTAATGTCTTCGAATGGGTTGATGACTGCTGGAACAACAACTATCAGGATGCTCCAAACGATGGTTCAGCCTGGCTTGAAGGCGACTGCACCAACCGTTTGCTACGTGGGGGCTCCTGGTTCAGCCAGCCACAATACGTGCGCTCCGCCTACCGTAACCCCTTTAAACCTGACACCCGTGCTAGTACTTTCGGTATACGGGTTGCACGCGAACTATCCAATAGCCAGAATTAAAAACCTGCAATTAAGGATTATGACAATGCAAATATACGCCAACCTATATAGAATCGCATTCCCAGCCCTGTTGTTGCTCTCAGGTTGCGCCACACACGCACCGACAATTTCTCACACACATATTGGTCATGCCATGACAGGCTGGGCAGACACACCCAATCAGGACGGCCTGTTCATCGTTGCTGAAAAGGCCGCGAAATCTGCAATACAGGCGGCCGAAACAGCAGCCGCTCCACAAGCCGGCCTGTCCAGTATCAGAACCAGCATTACAAACGTTATCAACGACACAAACCGTGCATTTCTTACAAGTGGAGAAGTAACAGGCAAACGACAATATGGCGTCAAAGATGCCTTGACAGAGACAGCCCGCCACATTGAGTTTGCCGCTAATTCACCCGATTCTAGCGACAACATCCGCAACCTGGGACCACAGTTCAGCGGCAACGCCAGATTTGTATTTGATCGTTGCGATCTCATTACAGCGCTTGGTTATGAAATAGTGAACTCTAACTCTGTTGAAGAAGCCTCCATTCTATCGCAAGAAATTCTCAAGCTAGTCCATGCCAATCTAAAAGGTAACGACTCAAATGGCGATGGCAAAACCGGATCGTCACCAGAAGAGTACGGCCTGAAACAACTGCGTACCGAGCTACAGACAATGATCGACCAGGAAGATCCACCCTACAGAACGGTTGATTCCTGGTACCTGTTTAACCTTATCAAGCTTCCATCTGGTGACTGGATATTTAGAAAGTTAGGCGGTGCAGGCTCAAATGGACAGGGCAGTGGCTATTAATTATTTGACTAAAGCAACCTCAGTACCCGCACTGGCACAAACAGCTCTTGTTTCCAGCAGCTTATGGTTGATTCTGTTGCTCCTGTTATTGGGTTCAAACGCTGGCCAGGCAGCAGACTGTGGTGATGGATCTGGAAGCATAGCTATCCAGGCCTGTAAAAATGAACTGGCGCGCTCATCTAATAGCATTGACGTAAGACTCCGTTATGCCGATGTACTCATGCGCCAAAATAAATATCAGCAAGCAACAGATATCCTTGGTGCCGCTCTAAGAATGCAACCTGGAAACAGGGAAGTTAAACAAAAACTCCGACTCGCTTCCAGCCTTGCCGATGAAAAAAAGTCAATCAGCAACCAAAAAATTAAAGCACCCGCCACCGGCACAAGCAGTAGTCTGAACAAGATTTTATGCAAAACATTGAAAGGTCAGCGGGCTATCAATGCCTGTAATAAAGTCATCAGCGAAGACCCACGCAATGTCACCGCCCTCATCCGGCGAGGCGACGAACTGTTGGCGCTAAATAAAGCCAGCGATGCCGTAACCAGTTATCGATTGGCGCTTGCTATAAATCCAAACAATCCATCATTGCAAAACAAACTATTGGAAGCCGATTCAAGAATATCCAGAAAAAAATCTATCCCCGTTGCCAGGAAGAAAGCAGTGACTATATCTTCAAAACCTAAACAACAAAAACCCTCACCACAATCCAAACAGACTCACTCGATAGCAATCGCTGAAGTAGTGCCAGACGAATTAGATATCACTAATACGCATCCCGGAGTGACTTCACAGCTTGAACCCAACCCGTTAACTCCACAACAATACAGTAATGCACCTCTTTCGAACGGTGCTACTTTCTGAGCACATAGAATCAAAATGATTAGAATAACCTAATATTATTAGATAAAAATAGACCAGCAGTAGATACACAAGAGTGCATTTCATCCGGTCATTTCGCCAACTTAATCCTCTACATAAAGTACGGCCTCAAAACGGTCAATTTCAGCATGACTCATTTGTAACATTCCCAGTCCCAAATTAGGAACAACAACTACTTTGGGCTAACAAAGTAGCGTTACTCCCTTGACTGCTTGGCCATCTGTTGCTACCTTTCAAGTATTAAGTAATCACTATGTTTAGTTACAATCACACGTAATTATAGTTACAGCAACAATCTTTACTGGTTTAAAAGTCGATATTTTTCAGGCGGTGTAACTCTATATTGAAATATTAGGTTTTCAGAAGCAACAGACGCAATGTACTGAACAGAGGACAGAGTATGCACAACGCATTTTCTCAAGTACCACTCTTTATCAAAAGCATTGTCTTTGCTTTTGGATTATTGTTTTCTATCTTCAGTAGCGCACTGCATGCAACGGTGACTTGGGACGGCGATACTGGAGTTAGTAAGCAAGTATTCGAATTACATTGTACCAGGTGTCATGATGGGGTAATGAAAATAGTTGACACCCCTCCTGACCCAGCGTTTGATGCCCCCGATGAGTTCAATTGGAAAGATTACACAACTACAAAAAACAATATCATTTCTATAATAGGGGACGATAGCACCAACCCCATAATAGAAGGTAGAATGCGAAATAGCAGCGCCCCCATGCCGCCTGTTGGATTATTAAATCCTACCACCCCAATCGAATTGGTGGAACAATGGAAAATTGATGGAACACTCAAAAATGCCGCACCAACGATAACTACTGGTTCCGCCACGACCAATACCACAAATGGCTCTATAACACTGGAAGCCTCGGTATTCGCTAACGGTCTTCCCACTACTTTCTTATTTCAATGGATAGAAGGTGACGGCAGCCTAGACTGGAATGCTGTGGTGCCGACAAACACCGCCTCAATATCTACTAGCAGCACAGGTGGTGGCAACACAGCTGAGTCCGTCTCGGTCGATATTCCAGTTCTAAAATGTAACACCACATACCAATACCGCAGCCAGGCAACGAATAGTACTGGTTCATCACCCTTTGGAAGTACCCGGACTGTCCCTATTGGCGCATGTACAACTCTGGATGCGGACGGTGATGGATGGCTTAACGATGCCGATAATTGTCCAAATGATGCGAATCCTGAGGATCCCCAGGAAAACCTGGATGGTGATCTTCTTGGAGATGTATGCGACGACGATATAGATGGTGACGGTGTTAGCAATGCGGCAGAAAATGCGATCCAGAATGCTGATGGCAGCATTGCCATGGATCCACGAGATGAAAATGACGCTGGACTGGCCACTCTGGACTTCGATGGTGACGGTCAAACCAATATCGACGAGTTTAACAACTGCACGAACCTCGGTGTCTCACCTTGTGATGCTATCAATTCCGGGTTGATACCACCTGTCATCAGCTTGCAACAAAGCATCATTGTAACGGCAACGGGTTATTTAACTGCAGTTGATCTTGACGTTACCACGTCGGGTATTGGTACAGTGAACCTCAAATCTGATCCGAGCACCCTCGGATCCTTCCGTCCGGGCCACCATCAGATCATATGGACCGCAACTGACGAAGATAACTTTGAATCCATGGTAACTCAGGTAGTAGATGTGCTACCTCTTGTCCGACTTGGCGGCTCACAGGTTACTGGAGAAGGGCGTACCATCAGCGTACCTGTTGTCTTGAATGGAAATGCGCCGACTTACCCAGTTTCAGTCAATTATACGGTAACAGGCACTGCCGATAGCTCTGATTTCAATCCTTTAACTGGAACGCTGGATATTATTACCGGCACAAACGGGGTAATAGACATTAATATCCTTTCCGATATTACCCCTGAGCCTGATGAAGACGTTCTGATCAATCTAACTGGCGTTAGCAGTAGCGCTAACGCAATGCTCAGCAATGACCTCACCCATACCGTTGTTATTACCGAACGCAATATCGAACCCAGCGCCTCTATCAGAATCGAGCAAAGTGGCTCTCGTAGTTCCTACGTCTACACGAGTCTTGGCGAGGTAACCATTACAGCGAATGCTATCGACCCAAATGATGACAGTCTAACCATTGATTGGAGTTTTACCGATGCAGCACTGAGAGCACCTGCCACGAACAGTCCATCCTTCACCATAGCGCCAGCAACTCTCACCACCCTCATCCCTGGCAACTACCAGATCGTAGTCCTGGTGAGTGACGGGATCAACCAAATAACTAACACCGTACAACTGGTCATGGCGATAGACCCCCCAATATTAAGCGCAACCCAGGATACTGATGGCGATGGGATCCCCAATGTTGATGGACCAATCCAGGACAGCGATGGTGATGGCATAAACGATGCTGCAGAGGGGCGTACAGACAGCGACGGTGACGGATTGCCTGATTACATTGATCCTATTGATGATCCAACGTTACTTAATAGTCGAGTACTCGGTGATGGAAACAACAATGCCTCCCGTGCAATGATGACTGATGCAGGCCTGAGCCTAGCCCTAGGCGATACTGCTATCACTACTCAGGCACCAGATGCTCAACCGATGAAGGTCGGTGCCCAGCTCTTTGCATCAGATGTGAAAGATGCTTCGGGCAATATAGTCACGGCACCAGGCTTCACTATCGTCAGCGGTGTATATGATTTCGAAATTCGTGGCCTATCAGATGCCCAGCGCATCGGCCGGGTCGTAATCCCGTTATCGCAATCGATTCCCACACAAGCTACATTCCTCAAGTTTTCCAGAAGCGCCTGGACTGCTTTCGTTGAAACGGCAACCGATGGTATCCGATCGGCCAAGAGTGATACAGATAGCAACGAATGCCCCCCTCCGGGTGATTCTAGGTACCAGGCTGGCCTGATTGCCTTCAACGACTGCCTGGAGCTTACACTGACGGATGGCGGCCCCAATGACGCAGATGGTGAAGCCAATGGTGTTATAAAGGATCCTGGTGCTGTTACTATCCCTGCAAGCACACCAACAACAACCAGCTCCGATGCAAATTCTTCACCAGGCGGTGCAGGTGCATTCGGTGTAGGGTGGTTACTGATGCTCAGCGCACTGTTGTGGTTACCCCGCCGTTTCAAACAAGGAGAAAAGAATGGCTAATCAATACCAGCTGACTCTGCTTGCTACGCTGCTCATGCCCGGTTGGTTGGTTGCTGCCGAACGCCCCTGGTCGATTGATGTAACGATCGGTGGAGGTAAAAATACGAATATCGGTAATGCGGAACGTCACAGGGATATTATCGATGATAACTTTGGTGTTGTTACTGCGGGTGCAAACTATGTTTGGGCCTTCGGGCCACAATCAGTTACCGCGCGTGGATTTGCAGAAGCGGAATTGCTGGATGAAATCAGTGATTTAAGTCGATATACCGGAGGGGGTCGGTTAATCTACCGTCGGCAATTGAATCCCTTGCCAACATCCGCTTCTCTGGAGGCCAGTCTAAATGCCCAGGTTGATAACTATGATGTCAACCAGAGAGACAGTACTGTTGCCTCCGCACAAGTATTGATCAGCAAGCCACTCTTCGGCCGGGCGAATCTTTCTGTTGGTGCTGAATACTCGTATCGCGATTCGGAAGGTTCTGTCTGGGACCTGGCGCATTACCGCGGATTCTTAAACGGCAACGTTTCGCTCCTGCAGGGCTGGTCAATTTATGGTAATTACAGTTATATCGATGGTGAAGTAGCCTCAACGGCACAAACACGCTTCAGTGATGGCAGTATACCTGGAGATATTTTTGGCTTAATCGCAGCAGCCAAAGACATCGAAAATGACGATGCCTTTAATAACCGTTTCTCTGACCGACGGTGGACTGCGTACAGTCTGCCAGCCACTTCAAACGCCGTAAAGCTCGGCATAAAAAAACAGTTCGCACAGGGTTTCATCCTTGATATATCTGCATTCTCAGTCTGGGTCAAAGCTAAGGCAAACAACGACTACGATACACAGGTATACCGTGCCAGCTTACAGAAGAGGTTTTGACCAATGCGCTATCTCACCTTAATACTCCTGATTGCAACAAGCCTCACAGGTTGCCTGGAACGTGACGACTCGGATACAACATCTGTTACAGCAGTTGATTCGACTGTTACGCCGAACAGCTTTCTTACTTTCGTAAACCAGAGCCTGGATATCAATTCTGAAGTGTACGCAAATGCATACTATGCTGCTGTTGATCCTCTGAACCAACGCACAACATTGGCAGAATGGAAAACGGTCAATGAATTTGACTCCGGAGAGGATGTACATGTCACTTTTCGCGACACCAAAGATCTTGGCTACGGCCGAGATATGTACGCCAAGTCCCTTTCAAACGGGGGCCTTGCGTTCTACGTCGATAACTATGTTGTGCAACTTGAAGCAGGTGATGCGACCACTTATGGCCCCTTGAATCTGGACGCAGCGATTGCGCAGGACAGGGATTTTCATATCGGTACCAATGCGATTGAATTCAGCCCTGATCCAAATAATCCACTCGGTCAGAAAATTCTCAAATTTTTTACCTTCACTCCCAAAGAACCCAATGGTGTACAACGTCGTTTAACGGCAGCAAATCTTGATGGGCGCGGGATGAAAAATATGCCGATGATGTGTATTGTCTGCCATGGAGGCACACTTTATCCTTTACGGCAAGACGGCAGCTTCGACCCTATCGCGCTAAAATCACCCAAACTGAACATGTTTGCTCAAGACACTTTCCAGTTCTCGTCAAAGCCCGGTTTTACAGAGGCTGATCAGAGTGACAGAATCGCAATGCTTAATCGCTTAGTTTATAAAGCTTATCGCGAAGCAGGCAATCGTACTGACAGCAATAACGAAACAACTGGAAAAATTGAGAATGGTATACCAACTGTAGCTGATAATAGAGACGATGATCAGGCCAACTGGTCCAGTAGCTTTGGTGAATCGCTAATAGAAGGTGTATATGGAGACTTAAACCCTGGCGATGGTGTACTTGAACAAAACACTAGCTATCAGGAAAATTTTGTACCCAGTGGCTGGCAACCTTCTGCTAATCGTCCTGGTGGTGTTGAGGCACTCTACAAAGATGTCATCGAACCACACTGCATCGGCTGCCATTCTTTGCGTGGAACCCAGGTTGCTCTAAGCAATAATGAAGCAATTAACTTCGGTCAATTCCCGAATTCCGTCAACTTCAGTAGCTATGAGGAATTCATCGGCTATAACGACCTGATCATCGATTATGTCTACCAGCGAGGTTCTATGCCCCGCTCATTGATCAACTTCAGTCAGTTTTGGGACAACTCAAATGCAGCCCCTACTCTGCTTGCAACCTACCTGAGCGGATTTGACATATTTGATATTAATGGCAATGTCATCATGCCAGGTAAAGCAGTTGCTAGACCTGGTACCGATAGAACAGTTGCTGAAGCCTCTGTATCAAATCCAGCTATTTTAGACGCTACTGCCAGCAATTTTTCTGTCGACTATTCGTGGCGAATAGTGTCCTCCACTGACTCTAGTGCGGCATTGAATGATGAATCAAGTTCATCGCCGGAGTTAACTGCTGTAGACACTGCAATTGTGATGCTCGAACTGACCACATCCAATGCAATGGGTGCCAGCGAACCTGTACAGGTAACTATAAACGTGGACAGTACCTTCCCATCACCTAACCCGACCTTCGACACTGATATTCTGAATGTATTAGAAAGTGCAACTTGCATATCTTGTCACTCAACGAATAATTCAAGTTCGATCGAAGGTATTCCGGTTTACTACAACGTAGACAGTTACTCCGAGAAAAAAGACCTGTATCGAAATGTATTAAACCGCGTGGATTTATCCGATCCTGAAAATAGCCTATTACTGCGTAAGCCAACGAGTTTGCAGCATGGCGGCAGTATTGTTCTTGATCGAACAGACCCAGTGGAAAACAATCAATATTTAGCAATTCTTAACTGGATACGAGATGGGGCACCCTGCGGAAGCGATACTGCCCTTTGTGACTAAAACAGGAAAGGATTATTGGCCAGATCTGTCAGCTGATAACCATTTCAATGCAGCCTCATCTTCTTTTGAAAAGACATAGCAACCATCCCAGGCCTCGTCGCCCTGATTGATTGCCACCAGTTGTGGTTTACCGCTCATAAACTTGACCTTGCCAAAGGCCTCTAGCGAGGTATCCCCAATCTTGTGCTCAGTGATATATGCCTTCCATTTTTCCTTGTCTTTTCTTTCAATCAGGCAATTTGCATCCGCTGCTCGTTTCATTTTCTCAACAAGCTGATAATAATCGACTTCAACGACGCTGGCTTGTGCCATCAGGTTTTTCCTGATCCGGACACGGCCATCGCGAAAGACCCATTGTTATCTCCACATAACAGATTGATATTACAAGACATATTTACCCTCTTTCCCATTTAAGCGTGATACTTGATATAATCCGCTCTTTGCTCAAAATTTACAAAAAATATATTGCAAATACTTTTAACAGAATTTTCGATAACTTACAATTGCCCCTTAAACAGCTTTCTATCCCAGATGATGACTTTATCGGTCATTAGCCACCAGCTCTTTATATTTTTTCAGCTACTTCGGATGGCACCTTATTCTTACAGACAATAAATGACCGAAACATCTGAATGATAACTGAGATATATTGATTCAGAAGTTTCATTACTTGATTTGTTGACGACAAAGTCTATACTTTTTTAGTATCAATACCTTAGCTGTACGAAGCTTCAATTTTTCAAATCAGTTTCGATATGGAGAATTTATTTGGCATTTACCTCCTTGATCAATGATGACTGGATGGATTCATACCTAATGTCAGGTGGGGCTGCTGCTCAGGCAGAACTCACACTAAAAATCAAGGTTTATCTTGCGCGCCACCCTGCAACCAGGCAATCTTATAAAGATGCTGATGACCAACAGGTTGAAGTACAAACTCTGGATTGGGATAGTGCGAGTGCACATCGATGGGCTGTAGACCTTAAAAATACCATCGAATCTGGCTGGAGCGATAAGCTCTGGTTAATACCGAGAACTGATTGGCAATTCAACAGGCCAGCAAACCCTACTCATAATTATAGAGTTCCATGTATTGCCTGCAAACTTCATATCGACTATGTTTCTCGCTCAAATGCGCATGTCATTATTAATAGCTATCGTATAAATCGTGATGGTTTTTTTCGATCAGGTATGCAAGGTCCCTTTTCTCCAGCAGCCCGTCAATGTTCCTTAAATGGATGTGAGACCATTGGAACCATGGACACAAACGATATTTATCCAAAGGCAAGCGGGCAAATAACAGCGCTCCATGAATTTGGGCATTTCATCGGACTCTCTCATGTAAACGCAAGAGAGGCACGAAATACAGATATAGATACAAATCATGACTTAACCTATGGTTCAGGAGATCAGGCAAGAGATTTAATGGGCAGAGGATCTGATATCGCAAATTGGCATGCTTATCCATGGTGTAGGAGATTGCGTAGACATTTAGGGGGCAACCAACCATCTCGTACTCAGGCATCAAGCATATATTGGGTGCGTGACCGTGGGCCAACGCCTGTCTGGGTGACGGGTGTGGGCAGTAGTGAAGTGGTTTGGCAAGTCAGTACCCTTCAGAGATCACATGTCGTCATTGATTATTTGGATCTATACCTTCGCCGTGTTGATAGGAATCATATACCCACGTTATCACTTCGGCGAGGTGAAAGAATATCGAGTGGTCGAAATTTCATATAGCCATGAGTACTGGCAGAAAATAAAAATAGCCAGAAAGCTAAATAGACACCTCTCTTGTCTTATTGACAGTAACGTCTATACTTTTACTTGGTTGAAGACAATCGATAAGGAGCATAAGAAATGTCACAAAACAAAATGAGCGACAAACATATTCTTAGAAAACTTATTGATCGGCAGCGTCAAGATGTAACACAAACAAGCTTTCTCTTGTTGTTATCAATGCTTATTACTGCCTGTGGTGGCGGTTCTGGTGGCAGCTCCTCTAGTGCGGGTGGCGCTGAAGATTTGACGGTACTCCCTGTTGCAGATCTATCAGGTACGTTCAGCTATCTGGGTTACATTGATCTCACAGATGATTCTGTTGAGAATAGAGTAAATATCGATTCAAATTTTTTTGGGTTCATTGATTTGCAAGCCGCTTCGACATTTGCTAGCGCTGTTCCGATAATTGAGGATAGCTGCAGTGCGCGCGTCCGGGATACTATCCCCACAAATCCAGGCACTATTGGTTTCCCAGAAGTTCCATTTAATCTTCTGGTTAATGCAAGTATGACGCTAACAAGTCCAGCTGGTACATATGCTAACGTCCTGTTGGATAGTAGTAGTGGTATTCAATTTAATATAGCACCTTATCCTCTACCTGATGAACTGATACTTGATTTAGCAGGAGGGACTTTCCCCGCTTTTTCATCTGTAACCGTTCCCGCTATACCCGAAATAGAAAACTTTCTGCCACAGACTATTACAGCAGGAATCGTATTTACCTGGAACCCACTGGATACAAATACGGGTAGTATTTACATGGACTTTGTTAGCTTCGCAGCACCTACTGTTGCTGACCCTCTTATTGGAAAGTATGTTGAAATATATTGCCGCATGGAAAACGATGGCGAATTTGCACTACCACAAGCAGTAGAAGATATATTAAATGAAGGTCTTGGTAGTGGTTTTTCCTTAAGTGATGTTAAGAGAGCTCGGCGGGCCACCAACGCCATTGTGCAAGGTGATGCTGTGTTTATCTTGACTCGACAAATTGAGAGCTTTTAAAGGGAGCAGGAAGACCAACAACCGAAGATAATAATCAACTCTTATTACAACGCCTAAGTATCTCGGCAAAACTACAACAGTTGATTTTCAGGGAAACGCTTTATTCTTCAAACCACTGGTGTAGGACACTATGAAAATTTCTACTGATCCGTGCTCTCAGCCTGTGGAGCCTTGGTTACCATCAACAGGCATGATGGACACAGAGATTGCCTGTCGAGTCTGACCAAAAACATCTAGTTCGTAATGGAGACTGTTATGCGCTTACATATCTCGGATTCGTGGTTAGACTCGTCGCTACATCTCAACCAGAATAGACAGGATTGGAATGCGATTTTGGAACTGCGAATTCGCACCTATCTTGAGCCATATCAACCCGACTCCGGCACAGAAACTCTGGATGGCATTCGAGTAATTGCATGGAACAGCGAGCCTGCACCGGTGCCTCCCCGCCTATCCTGGACAGATTACAAACAGACCTTCAAGCAGGAAATTGAATCATTCTGGAGCAACCATCTGTGGCTAGTCCCCAGCTATCAGTGGGCTGTCATGGGTCGCGGATCAACACCTCCACCATCGCGCACTATACCCAATATTTCCTGCCGCCTGAGTATCCAGTGGGCCTCCAGAGCAATGCGCACTTACACGCTGAGGTGGTGCGTCTTCATCCTGAAGAAGACTTTCGCAGATCGCGCTGCAGGGTGCCTACCTGGAGGGCTCGCATCCAGGATATATTCTCCTCCATCGATTCGCATCTCGATGACCTTGATGTACTTGAGCGAAACGGGCGTGGCACGCAGATACCCATCGTGCATGAGATGGGGCACTATCTGGGACTGCATCATGTTGCCGGAGAAGGCGACGAATCCGCAGCGTATGGCGAAGGTTATCAGGGTGGGGACATTATGGGTTCCGGTGTCAGGCTTGAGTCATGGCATGCCTTTCCCTGGAAGAAACGGCTCAAAATGCATATAGGGCATACCACTGGTGTCATGCAGTGGAATGTAACCACTGTTCGCCCTGCGCCACGGCCAGCACCACTACAGCAACGCCAGCGGGAACCGATGTTGCCTGGTGGTATGCCCGGCCCGGATGCTGGCGTATGAAAAAAGGGACGCCTACCACGGTCGCTTGTTAGATTATGTTTTGATTATCGTTATAGCTATCAACTGCCTGCGGTTTATTCACGAGTAACTAACAGCAAGAGTTAGATACTCAATGCACGGCTTCGTGCAGATCTGACTTGGGTTGAGTTTAGAAGGCCTGCGTTGGCCATACGAGGATTCCGATTTCCATACATCAAATTGCTAACATCATTGGAATGGTTTGGACTATTTAGCATCACATGACCAAGTTCGTGGGCCAAGAGACTTCCTGCAAATCCTGCCAGTCCCGAACCAATTCTTTGGCCCGAAACTACAGCAATGCGCCCCCCTCCCCAACCGCCCTCATGAGAGGGAAGATCATAGACAAAGCTAACACTGACGCCTCGGGTTCTCGGAGATAGATGATTTAAAAAATAAGGCCACATTCGACCTTCATCTGCAGGTACTTGTTCTGAACGTATTGAAATAAGGATAGGTGTAAACTCAATATCAGCTTCGCGTTTCCAAATATCGTTAGCATCTGAAAACGCTCGATTTATCTCATTGGGAGTCCAAAATGATGGTACCGCAAGGCCATTGGCCAGTGCCTGCAGACGTCGCCCACGAGGTTGAAATCTCGAATGCCCCGGCCCTACGTCAGCAGATTGCGGAAGCAAGCTAAGAATATATGCTTTTGCAGGCACACGAATTGTACTCATTATACACTCTCCCTATTCAAATAATAGTAAGTCATCCCACACCACCCGGCATACGGGTCCGCACCAAGACGGTTCATTATTCTGTCTGTTGTCAGACAGCTACCAAAGTAGGCAGCCCAAGTCTCTACAGTAACGGTTTGGCATCGCCTATAGAGTGCAGGGGCTTTTACTCAGTCGCCATGCGCCTATTTAGCCGTGTTTGTAGTGGTCAAGTTGCCTTGATCACGATGCCGTTTCGTTCTCGTTTTAATCGCGTTACCATTTAAAACGCCTCCAGTATCTCGGCAAAAGTAATTAGATTATTGATCATGGGCTCTATGTCATTTGCCGGTATATAGCTATCAGAGCCGTACTTAAAACGCACATGCAGAATGCCATTACTATAATCAAATCTGGATATCTCACTCCCCCAGGAGCCATTAAAAGCATCTACAAACCTGGCTATTTCCTGAGAATTCTTCAGTCGCTCAATGGAACCTGAATTGGAAAATCGTGTAGTAAAAAATGCATTGGCACTTTTATTATTAAAATCGAATGTATCCATTCCTTCATTTAAATGGGAACGTGAAGGCTTATCATCACTCAAATGAATCTTAACGATCTTGTTAAGCTCAACATCAATAACAGAGGTGTCATTGGGAGAAACATCAACCTGGAATCCTTTATATTTACCCGTTAAGCCACCAAACTCATCACTATCATTTGGCTGCAAATACTCTAATCCCATTTTCTTTGCGACTTCAGGCAGTATTTCTCTTGCTTTTTTCTTGCCTACACCAAAAGGATCTGTATATTTAAATGCATTAACAGTTACGACTAAGCTGAATATTATTACTAGTGATATTATGATCGCTGTGATACTGAAATTCATGCGCACACAAAGACCGTTGTTTCACCGGTAGCAAGTAAATTACCTCCTGGCATATTAGCGTTCGCACCATTATGACCTGTCATCGATGTTTGTCGAATACAGTCCTGACCTTCAATTTTTATTTTTGAAGAACCCATTTTAAAAAGCACTTTACCCATATTCATCCCAGACATAACACCTTTGTTAACACCCGCCTCATCTCCCATGCTTCTAGGTATTTCAGACTTTTTTGTTATAACTGGCTTTCCAGAAAATTTTACATTGTATGCCGTTTTTTTTGCCTGATTAAGCATACCTGTGTTGGGGTAGGGAACAGGAACAGGTGGCGCTGGAGGCGCTGGTGTTAAACAAACATCTGGAACAGCTAAACAGTTACCGCCTGCTGTTGTTGCGGCTGGAAATATTGCAGTCATAAAGCCACCTCTATTTTGTTAGATCAACCTAGATTAATGCGTTCTCCATCAATATTGACGGTTTTATCTGCTTTCATATTCACTCGATCAGCTTTCAGCCTGAATGCCCTTTTTACCAGTAGACGCATTCTTCCAGCTTTGGTTTGGCTGAGTTCCTCAACCTCAGTAAAAATTGTTTTAAATTTTTGATGCAAACTGTCCGTCAACACTTCTAACTTCCCCCAAATAATTTTAGCCTCAGGAACTCTGGACAATAATTTTTTACCCTCATAAACCATACTATCAAGTTTAAACCTAGCATGGGAAGATTTGATATTCAATATCGAACTTAGCACGTCCACCCTAAACTGCCCTACGCTAAAAATAGATTTTTGCGCACTCGACTCACCACTTGCGGTCATCGTAATGGAACCGCTATCAAGCTGTATCTTTCCTCCAGCACTTAGCTTGATATCTCCACGTGGAACTTGGAGATCAAAACTACTGCAATCCAGTAGCACACGCGATCTATCCTTTACGGGGTCATATTCAAAGATCAATTCATTTCTTTTATTATACACTGCAAGAATATCTGATTTTTCTTGTGGAACAATCCTGGCATCCACCTTGCCTGTCGATCTAAGCCTATCTGGAGGAGCAGGCAATTCACCCGCATCCAGGATCATCGTAATATAGACCTCACTATCGAAACTACTCACACACAACACACGGTTCCCGACCCTGGGAGCATCATTGAGCCCTGCTGCCCTGAAGGCTAACACCTCAAGCTTTCCCGTCTCAAGCATGATCTGGACAAGGCAATAGGGAGTGTCTTCCCTATTTGAAGTAATAACACCAACTCCAACATAATTTGCGGGCAAAACGCCTTGCAATATCGGTTGAACATTCTTCATAAGTTTCTCCTATTCAGCAGGCATGGGTCTTGGAGGCACCCAACTCTCTGCATATGCAAGATCATTGTCCGTTTTTTCAATTAAGTCTGTTTTAGCTCCCTGCCAGTTAACATCTGTCGTATCTATCAAATGGCATGTAGCTTGTGTCAAATCAGCCTCTGAAAAATTAGCCCGAATAAAATTCCCATGTGATAAATCAGCATAGAGCAGGCTTGCATTGCTAAAAATCGCACCTTCGCAGTTTGCTTCACGAAATTCCGCCCTGTCTAATCTTACGCCAGAAAAATCAGTTTGTTTAGCGCTTGCACCACTGAAACTAGCACAATGCATATCGCTTCCCGCAAACTTGGCCTGATCAATATTTGCTCCTGTAAAATCAGACGTGTAACATTGAGATTTTCGTGCAGTACATCCCAGCATATTTGAGTTTTCAAATCGAGTCTGGGTTAGATTAGCTTCATCTAAGTACGCAAAACTCAGGTCTGCAGAACTCAAATCTGAATCAGTAAAATCACAGCCATTAAGAGCCATGCCTTTAAAAAGGCTCTCACTAAGATCGCACAATTTGAATACGGTTTTAGCGATAATTACTCTGGTGAAATCGACCCCAATGAATCGGGTTGCTTCAATTCGAGTGGCTACTAAATTTACCCCTTCAATAATGGCATCATCCATTTCCGATGATACAATCGTGGCATCTTTAAAACAGGAGTCAGTTAAATCTGCCTGCACAAAGCTCGCATGGGTTATTTGCGCCCCAGAAAAACTTGCATTTACCAACTTTGATTCTGAATAATCCACACCCAGTAAGTGGCATCGAATAAATTTTGCACCACACATATTAGATCTTGAAAAATCACATTCTGTAAATTTCATTTCACTAAAGTCGACAGCTGTCAGGTTACAATTACTGAAATTCGCTCCCTCAAGATTAGATTTTCGAAACAAAACCTGTCTTAAATCTGAATCCATAAAAGACACACCACGCATGTCAGATTCTGAAAAGTCCATACCCGCTAAATTACAATTAATAAATTTACATCGAATAAGACTTTTTGGCATTTCTTTAAATATTGAAACATCGATAGAGTCAAAAATAACACCATCAAATATTGCTCTGGAAAAATCAACATCGCCAAATTGCACATTGCGGAATTCTGTACCTTGTAACTGTGCGTTTTCAAAACGAGAATCACGTAAATCACAGCATTGAAATATTGTTCCCTTAAGAACTGAATTTATAAAATTAGACTGAGAAACCAAACAATTATTAAATTGTGTGGTACTACAAATCGTATTTTCGAAATCTGCATCACTAAAATCAACTCCATCAAACCTTGAATCATTAATATTTGCATGCCTGAATATTGAATTTTTAAAGTTAGAAACTCCAAGGCTAAACCCCCGTACACCCGCTTCTATTAATGTTTTTTCTGTTTCGGCATCGACCTTGAATTCTGCGAACGAATACTTGACATCTGAGCTATCCGTTACAGCCTGAGGACCACGAATTATCATCACGTCATTTAATTCACCATAATCATAATTCGCATTAGCACTATTGCAATTATTGAGTATCGTACCTGACAGGTTTGCTTTAACAAATATTGCGTTGGCCAAGTTACAAGAATCAAAAATAGCAGATGATAAGTTTGTCGAAGTTAAATTTGAACGCTGTAAATCGCATTCATTGAATAGCACTTCTTCTAACGTTTCTCCTTCTAACAGCACTTCACTCAAATTCGCTGAAGACACTACTGTACCCACTGCTTCAGCTTCTGCAGCAAGCAAGACTTTTAGTTCTTCTATGTTAGTTATAACTGCCATGTTGCTACTTTGTAGTGCTCAACTTGGTCATTTTAATATTTGCCTGTGAAAAGTTTGTATGTGTTATCTCTGCGCCTAATAATTCCGCACCGTATAAATTTGCCAACCTAAAATCGGTATTCTTTAATATAGCCTTTTCGAGACTTGCTTCGTAAAGATTGCATTGCATCATACAGGTACCATCAAAATGGGCCTTAGCAAGTTTTGATTGCCGTAAATCTGAACATTTAAAATTTGCATCGGTAAGATCTGCAGATATTAAATTAACATCATGCATGTCGGCATAAGAAAAATCCGTCTGGATACATCGTGCACTTTCAAAATTTGCACCCTCCATTTGACAGCCTTTAAAAATAGCGCCAGAAAAATCGCAATTGTCCGAGGCGCGAACACCAGTCATATCTGCTTTTGTAAAGTTTCCGTAGATTGCTGTTGCTTTGTTAAGTGTGATGTTTTGTAATCGAGAACTCTCCATATTTACATGGTTTAAATCTGCTGATTCAAATGATGCGCGGGGGAGATTTGCATTAATAAACGATCCACTCCTAAGTTTTGCATTTCTAAAATCAGCCCCTGATGCCTGTACATTATTAAAATTCGCACTATCCGCTTTACAGGATTCAAGCACTGCATCTTCCATGTTAGCTCCTGTAAAGTTTACCTCAGATAAATCTGCGTCAGTCATATCAGCCTCTTGTAAACATGCATTCTTGAAACTGGTTTTATGGAAATCAGACCCATTGAGTATGGCACCACTTAAATTTGCTGTTGAAAAATTAGAGTTGTTCAATATCATATTCGACAAATTAGCCTCTCGCAGATCGATTCCGTGAAAATCTATTCCATTAAGATCAAGGTCTGATAAATCCTTTTGAAAAAAACTTTTTCCATCAATAATATTTCTTTCCACCTGTTCCCGGGTCAAAGGCAGAAACTCTGAATCATCTAGTCCCATTTCCGCCAACAGTACAGCTTGTTGAGCTATATCCTCCTTTGTAGGCTCAGGGAGGTTGTCAGGATCGACACCTGACTCTATCAATAATTTTCTAGAATCCTCCTCAGCTTGAGCAAGAATGGCATCAACATCAAAATCCTCATTTTCACTCCCGGCCTCAGTCACATTGTCTTCAGGTTCTTCTGCAGTATATCTCTCATCTAGTTCAGATTTGCATTTTTGCAATAAAGCATATCCTTCGTCTACACTCATGGGATCGCCTTCAATATTTTCAGCGACAACTAAAATATCTTGAATATCTTGCATTTCTTCAGAATCAGTTCGTGACCACCCACGCCAGACCAACGTTGCCTGTTCAGCATCCATATCAATTGCCAGCGTATCGAGTTCCATATTAATTTCCTGGAAAGATTTACCGATCGACGGATCTTTTGAATGAGTGCGAGTAAAACATCGTATCTTTATCCTCGGCAGTGTCGTGTGATAGTCAGATATTTCTGGATGCAGATTGGAAAATTGAAGTGATTCGTCACCACTAAGATAGCCGCTTATTTGCATTGCCTGCGGCGAAGAATTAAAGTAGGCAGGGTCAAAATCATCTGGAAACCATGGCCATTTTTTCTCCAGCCAATGTTTGTCGTAGGTACCCAACTTGCTCTTTCGCAAACTCCAACCAGAATTCAATGGTCCAAATCCAGCGGGCACCGGGACTTGCTTAGGAGAAGTAATATGCTGCCGTGGGCTTTCAATATTAGGTAATGGCCAAACGGTCGAACCATTTGCCAATACGGTTCTTGCAGAACCCTTACCGATGGGATTGCCCTCTATAACCGCACCACCAAAACTATTTTCATAACGCAACTCAATTTTTTCGAAAGGTATCGGCTTAGTAGAAAAATATCCGCTAGCATTTCGTATCCAAAAACGATCTCCAAAGACATGAAGATTCATACTTTTCTCAGCGAGCATGAACTGAGTTAGGCACGAGGCAGTTTTTTGTCCCTGTGGGGCATAACAGTGCCCAACAAGACTGACATCCGTTTGTGGTTTGTAATAAACGAAGTCTGACGCATACCTTATACCACCCACTTGATGGTCATCATCCGCATAGTATTGATCACCCATTGCGTACGGCTGTTCTTCTTCTGCTCTCAGAACATCACCATTATTTAATCGGAACAAGCCTTTGATGATAAACGTGGCGCTATAACCGGGATAATCCAACCGACCATTCAGGATAGCAAATTGAAAATCGGTACAGTTATAGATTTCCACAACACACTCCCCTGAATGAAATAGCGAAAATAAATATTATAGCTATGCAAGGGCGCAAGATCACCCAATCTCAATCTTAGTGCCTGCTAAAACCAAAACTGGTGCATCTAACGTAACTGATGTTCCCGCTTTCAGCTCCGTATTATTTTTTGCAGAAAGCACAATATCTGCATTCCCATTCGCAGAAATGTTGCCACTCTTTTTCACCATCACCTGACTTTTACCGGACATAAACAATGCACGTTTTGCATTTAGCATTATTTTGGATTTCTCAGCGGCATATTCAATTTTTGGTGCTTTCTCTGTTATGCTGATATCAGCATTTCTTTCAACTTTCTTATCTTTCATTCTCCTATAATCTTTATTTTGTGAGAAATTGACGCCTCGACTGATACCAAACTTCAACCCATAAAAGTCTGACCTTTTAGCCCCAAGAAAAAGATCATGCACAAGTCCACCATGGAACTTACTATTAATGCCATCATACTTAAACTTTACAGGCCCTACTATATATTCGTCTTTAGTGCCGAACACTACTGTATTAACTTTACCCTCAATGGTAGTCCATTGGTCACCTTTAAATTGTTCTTTTAGATTACTTGACGAACCTATGAAAATACTCTTCCCAAGCTCAATCACCGATTCGTGGCTAGGTGATCTGATTTTCATAGTACCTGCCACCGCATCGGTTACTATTTCATTACCAAACCTATCCCGTATCTGAATACCCTCTTCATCATTCATTAATATTTCATTACCCGATGGCTGAGTAATATGAATAATTGGCGTACCAGCGCCATCCAGATTAATTTTGTTTTCCACATGATCCGTTATAACACTGTTATCGATACCCCCCGACCAAAGATCAGGCGGCATATTATCCGCATTATAAACACGCCCCGTAATAATCGGACGATCCGGATCGCCTTCCAGAAAACTGACAATGACTTCGTGCCCGATATGCGGAACAAACATACTGCCCCAACCACTACCAGCCGAATCTTGCGATACCCGCACCCAACAGGAATCTTCCTCATCTCTGTCCCAATAAAAACGGACTTTTACACGGCCATATTCATCAGCCACATCGTCAACCACGACTGCAGTTTGCGGACCTTGCACAACCGGTTTACTCGTCACACGAGCCGGTCGAAACGGTATCTGGCCGTCAATCGCCGTGAACTGGCATTGATAGACCATATCTGTCCCACCTGATCCTCCAGACAATGAGATTTCATAGGCGGCATCTATAACCAGGTACTCTTTGTTCTGATCTTTTCTGGGGTGATTTTCTAGCTTGAATAAACCACCATTGGACATTAATCTTACGTCCGTTACAGCGTTAATTTGATCTTCCTGAACATGCAATTCCTGAATACGTAAATCGGCATATTCACCCTTACTTTCCTCAAAACGATCTGCATATTCACCCGGGCAGTCATAAATCTCATATTCTGAACCCGTATTTTTTTTCTGAATTTGTTCTCGCACTCTGAGAGAGGCCTTCGGTCGTCTAAAATCATAATCATTTAAAGCATAAGCACCCGATTGCACTTCGCGGCGAATAAACCAGGAGGATATACAAGCCTCACTTTTCAAGTTAGTACTAGCTATTGGGTAGTATTTGACAGCATTATCACGGATTGGCCGATGTGCGTCACTAGAATCTGCAAGCACAATGCTGTGCTTACCATCTTCGTGAATGAAGTAGTAATAAATCCCCTCTTCTTCCATCAGGCGGCTGATAAAATTAAAATCTGTTTCGCGGTACTGTACGCAATAGTCCCAGGGCTTATGTTCCTCATTCAACTTATCGAGAATGTTACTAAAACCCTGATCCCTGAATATTTGTTTGATTATGTCAGGCACTGACAGTTTATGGAAAAGGCGGCAGTCGGCTGTGCGTGTTAGGAACCATAACCAGGGCCGCAGTGTTGCCTGGTAGCTGGCTCCTCCATCCTGCATTTGACCACTTTGTGAGAATGAACTCACAATGCCGTTGAAATTCCGCACTTCACCATCGCCAGTGTTGAAATGCACAGTAACTGCCTGGCCCAGGATCTTATCGATATCGATTGCTTCGTTAAGACTCGAAAGCTCCAGGTCAAACTGGAAAAGTCGTCCTAGCGATTCATTACCATGAAAGGATGAAATAACTAACTCATCTTTAAGCGGGGTTGTTAGTGTGAGTGCAGTTTCACCCGCTGTTGGCTTTGTTGGCATGGGAATAATCCTTCCTGTTTTTAATAGTTAGTTATTCCGAATATAATGAATTATCAATAGCAGGGCTATAATCCGCTTTCTCTGCATTGGTAAAATTTATATGTGTATAAGAGTATATGCCGATTGTCAGATTAATAAAGAAAAATATATCTGCATGCACACATACGAAAAACTACAACTAAAAAGACAGTAAGAACACTTGCTACTTTTTCCCTGTTCCAGCCATAAAAATGCTAATGCATAAGCCTGCTATAGCACCATATAAGTGAGCCACATTGGCGATGGGAGCTCCAATTAATTCTGCGCTATGCTCAGTCAGGTTTGGGTATATGCTGTCAAATAATAACTTCGCAGGAATACCGATAATAATTGGCAGGCTGGAAATATAGTCTTTGCTTCTTAAAGCAAAACTGGCAGAAACGATATATAAACCGTATAGAGAACCCGATAACCCAGCGTACCATTGTAGTGGTTTATTGAAACAATAGAGACCAATCCCCACCGTGAGCGAAGTAAGAAACAGAGAAACATAAAATGTTTTAACGCTCAAATAGTCTTTAAAGAGAAAGGCAATAAAAACAATACCGGCTAAATTCAGGAAAAGATGGAAATAATTTGTATGTACGAAACTACCTGTCAGTATTCGCCAAAACTCACCTGCATGGATAGCTTCGCGATGAAAAATCAACTGGGACTGGAAACTCTGAAGGAATATCAATAATAATGAGAATATGAGCAGATGCCCGCAAATTGACTTCATAGCTGACTGGGTATTTGTACTCATGAGTTTATATTTGCATTCTTAACCTGCTTATGATTAATGCGCACGATCACACTACCAACAGAGTATTTTAGAAAGAATGGGTTAAAAATGCAGATAGGTTATTGATTGTATGGTCGGGACGGGAGGATTTGAACCTCCGACCACCTGCACCCCATGCAGGTGCGCTACCAGGCTGCGCTACGCCCCGAAAGAAGGACGCTATCATACCGCAAAACCTTCAGGGGGTCAGAGTATTTAAAAAGTTTTTCAAATATTCAGCGTTTCATGATCTGTAGCAGTTCTTCGAGTTCAATACGCATCTGGCGAACAATCTGCTGACGCTGGGAGACATCGTCTTTGGCTTCTTCTCCCGACAGTTTCTGGCGCGCACCACCGATGGTAAAACCCTGTTCATAGAGCAAGCCCCTGATCTGACGAATTAGAATAACATCATGGCGTTGATAATAACGCCGGTTGCCACGTCGTTTGACAGGTTTGAGTTGCGGAAATTCCTGTTCCCAATAGCGAAGGACGTGGGGTTTAACACCACAAAGATCACTCACCTCACCAATGGTAAAATAGCGTTTTCCGGGGATTGCAGGTAATTCGTTATTATTGCTGGCTTCCAGCATAAGCTTCCACACGCGCCTTTAGTTTTTGTCCGGGACGGAAAGTCACAACACGGCGTGCAGAAATCGGAATTTCTTCACCGGTTTTAGGATTACGTCCTGGCCGTTGATTTTTCTCGCGCAGATCAAAATTTCCAAAACCAGACAGCTTGACCTGACTACCTGATTCCAGTGCTGCACGCACTTCTTCAAAAAACATTTCGACCAGTTCCTTGGCCTCACGCTTGTTTAAACCCACCTCATCAAACAACTTTTCCGCCATATCGGCTTTGGTCAGCGCCATATCTATTCCCTCAATACTGCTGCATATTTACTCTGGAGTTGATTCATAATGTTTGCCACTATTGAATCCACATCCGCGTCCGCGAGTGTGCGTGAATAATCCTGTAAAATCAAGCTAAAAGCGATACTTTTACGCCCGGATTCTATGCCATCACCCTGATAAATATCGAAAACATTCAGAGTCTTCAGCAAGTCGCCCGCTGATTCTCTGATTGTCTGCATCAGGGTAGAAGCCGGAAGATCCACGTCCACCACTACAGACAAGTCACGGCGGATTGAAGGAAATCTTGAGGGTTTTTCAAAGCTTGGGACGTTTATTGTCAGTAATCTATCGGCATTGATCTCGAACAGGAAGGTTTCAGTACTTATTTCCAGTGATTTTGCCAGAGCCGGATGAATTCTACCCAGCCAGCCTATCTGCTCATCTTCATCCAGAATAGCGGCTGACTGGCCGGGATGCAGGGCTTCATGGCTACGCGCCTCGAAACGTACAGCCTCAGTATCGGCCAGCGCCAGCAACGCCTCAACATCACTTTTAACATCAAAATAATCAATTTTTCGTTCAGAGCCCTTTGCCCAGCCGGGTGGGATCAGCGATCCATACACGACACCAGAAATAGTATTTATTTGTTTATATTCAGTATCTTGCTTAATAAACCTAAGACCATACTCGAATAGCCTTACCCTGTCCTGCTGACGTTGAATATTGAATTTCATGGCTTCCAGCAAACCAGCCCAGAGTCCGGTTCGCATAACGGACATTTCAGAGGATATCGGGTTTTTCAGTTTGATCGCATCCAGTGCCGGGTTGATCTTCTGATTCAGTTCGGTGTCAACAAAGCAATAGGTAATCGCTTCCTGATAACCCCGATCAACCAGCAGATTTTTCAATCGGCTTACAGGCACATCCGATTCGGGAATAGCTTTTGAGTGCGCGACAATACGCCCCTCAGGCACTGGGATATTGTTATAGCCGTATACGCGCCCAACCTCCTCAATCAGATCTGCCTCAATGGCAATATCAAAACGCGCAGAGGGTGGTGTAACACGCCAGCCTTCAACGACTCTATCAAGCCGCATACCCAATCGTTGCAGAATATCGTCAATCTGCTCATCCGTCGGCAAAAAGCCTAACAAACGCTGTATACGTTTCCGACGCAGCAAGATTTCAGGTTTGTCCGGGATATTGGCAGTATGGTCAATCACTGGGCCCGCTCGGCCACCGACCAGTTCGAGCAATAATGCAGTCGCCCGCTCAATCGCCCGCAATGACAAATGTGGATCAACCCCACGCTCGAATCGGTGTGCTGAATCTGTATTCAAACCATAACTGCGTGCCTGACCGGCGATAGCCTGGGGTGTGAAATACGCCACTTCAAGAAACAGGTCGCTGGTTTCTGTAGAAATGCCCGAGTCTTTCCCACCCATTACACCAGCCAGTGCTAGAGGTTTCGACTGATCTGCAATCAGCACCGTATCTGATTTCAGATCAATAACACTGTCATCCAGTAAGGTCAGCTTTTCACCTTCCTGAGCAAAACGCACTACAAGACTACCCTGCAATTTTTGCTGATCGAATGCATGCATGGGCTGTCCCAGCTCAAGCATCACATAATTGCTTACATCCACCACTGGATCAATGCTACGAATACCCCCACGGCGCAAACGCTCTCGCATCCACACAGGTGTTGTTGCCCGTTTCAAATCGATACCAATGATCTCGCGCCCCAGATAGCGCGGACAGGCTTCAGGCGCCTTAACCTGCACAGGGAAAGCATTATTGGTTGTGGCGATAACTGCAGGAATGTCTGGTATGTGCAGATCACAACCCGTTAACGTACCCACTTCCCGAGCGATGCCTTCCATGCCAAGACAATCACCGCGATTGGGTGTTAGATCGATATCTATAATATGGTCATCCAGCAACAGATAATCACGCAATGATGTACCGATCGGTGCATCATCCGCGAGCTCAATCAAGCCCTCATTATCACCGCTTAATCCCAGCTCACTTGCCCCACACAACATACCGAAAGATGGCACGCCGCGAAGTTTGGCCTGTTTGATTTTCAAATTACCGGGCAACACAGCACCCACAGTCGCCAGCGCTGTTTTCAATCCGGCAGCGGCATTCGCAGCTCCACAGACGATTTGTACTGGCTCATCAGCACCGGTATTCACCTCACAGACTCGTAATTTGTCGGCATCAGGATGTGGCTCGGCGGAGAGTATCTCAGCCACTATCACGCCTGAAAATTCGGCCGCGGCTGGTTCTATGGAATCAACTTCCAGACCCGCCATCGTCAGAGTTTCAGCAAGTGCTGCCGTATCCAGCTCGGGGTTTACCCATTCACGTAGCCAGGATTCACTGATTTTCATGGTTGTCTAATCTCTTTAAAAAAGCTTATCTGAACTGCTGCAGAAAACGCAGATCATTTTCAAAAAACAGGCGCAGGTCATTCACGCCATATTTCAACATCGCCAGACGTTCCACACCCATCCCGAACGCCAGCCCGGTGTACTGTTCGTTATCAACCCCCACATGCGCAAACACATTCGGATGCACCATGCCGCAACCCAGCACTTCCAGCCAGCCGCTATGACTGCAAACACGGCAACCTTCACCGCCACACATCACGCAAGCAATATCGACTTCGGCAGAAGGTTCAGTAAACGGAAAATAGGATGGACGGAAACGCACCGCGAGATCATCCTGTTCAAAAAAGTGCTGTAAAAATTCGATGAGCATTTTTTTCAGGTCGGCAAAACTGATGGATTCATCCACCAGCAAACCTTCCACCTGATGAAACATGGGTGTATGCGTCAGATCTGAGTCGCAACGATAAACACGTCCCGGTGCAATAATGCGATACGGCGGCTTTGCTTTTT
>JAZGGH010000006.1:0-2905 GCA_036480335.1 Gammaproteobacteria bacterium
GTAACAGGGGATTGGTTTGAGTAAAATTGCATGCATACAAATGGCATCAGGCCCGAATGTTCAGGCAAACCTGCTTGAAGCGGAGCGATTGATTGAGGTTGCAAAGAATGCAGGCGCAACACTTGCTATGCTACCTGAAAACTTTGCCATTATGGGGGCGACCGAACAGGATAAGCTTGGAATAAAAGAGCAATTGGGTTCGGGGCCCATCCAGGATTTTTTGGCGCAGCAGGCGAGGAAACACTCGCTTTGGATAGTTGGTGGGACGATTCCTCTCACTTCAGAAAACCCGGAAAAAATCAGTGCCGCCTGTTTGTTATTTGATACGCATGGGAAAGCAGTTGCGCACTATAACAAAATACATTTATTTGATGTTACGCTGATTGATAGTGAAGAAAGTTATATAGAATCTCAGACCATAGAGCCAGGTGATAATGTCGTAGTTGTTGATACGCCGATCGGAAGAGTCGGGCTTTCCGTTTGTTATGATCTGCGTTTTCCTGAGCTGTTTCGCGCGATGGTCAGGCAAGGAGCTGAAGTCATTCTTCTGCCAGCCGCCTTTACTGCGAACACGGGAAGAGCGCACTGGAATCCGCTAATTCGTGCAAGAGCGATTGAGAATCAATGTTATTTTGCAGCATCGGCCCAGGGCGGTTTTCATGTGAATGGCCGTGAAACCTATGGGCATAGCATGATAGTTGACCCATGGGGGACTGTGCTTGTCCAGCAACCCAATGGACCTGGGGCCATTTGTGCTGAGATTGATCTTGCTAGTTTGCACCATGTACGCGAAGTGTTTCCGGTTCTGGAGCATATCAGTCTGGGCGATACCGGAAAGTGAGTTGAGTTGGCAATGTTTAGTTCTTAATCGAGTAGAAACTTATTGATCCTGGCGACACAAAATTACGCTCGGGTTGAAAGAACTGTTTTGGGTATAGGACGCCACATGAGGCCTTTACCAGACTGCAGTCGCTGTGCTGGAGCTACCCCTAATACACTGTTATCTCAGCCAACTGACAAGAAAAATATCTACAATATTTACAGAAATAGCGATACCTCTTTGTTTCTTCTGGAAAGTAATAGAAACTCTGGGAATACACTCAATAAAGCTCAGGTTGTCGAAAAATCATAATTCACATGCTGAGCATAACCTATTGATATTGAACTGCTTAATATAATTGAATGTCGATATAGTTTACTTTTATGTATAGCTCTAAATGATCCATAAATTCTTAACTATTTGATTTTTAATGTTATTATAATTATGGAATATATTTTGCACATTTAAATAAATCCTCTCAAACCAAGGAAAGAATAATGCTAAAACAATCAGTTCTTCACTCAAGCATGGCCCTGGCACTCAGCGGCATCAGTTTTAGTGCGCAGGCAGCCTTGACCAGTAGCAGTACGTTATCTTTCGATGCTGGGTCGCCAGTAATAATCGGCTGCAACACCCCATACGTTTTCACCGGCACAAGTTGTACGCTAGGCGGCATAGCTGATACTGCAGGTGATATTACTGATATGAGTGGTTCCTATTTTACTTTGGATACCAGTGGTAATGGTTCAGTGGAAACATCAGAGAAGAATGCAATTTCGCAGTTTGCAGCCCTACACTTCGGTGGCACTCAGTTATCTTCAGGTCAGCACACAGGCGTTATCGATGGCAGCGAATCTCCTGCTATTGATAATGCCTGGAATTTCTTCTTAAACACGGGTATGCACACGAATACCGCTGCTATGATTGATAACACCGGCTCTGGCTCTATACGCTCAATCGATATGAGCGGTTGGGGTTTTAACTGGGCTGGTTATGGCCCTGGCGGCCCTTCTGGCGGCACTATCTCACTGGCCGGAACTGCAACTCTGGTTTGTTCTACCGTTACCTGTAGTGATACTAGCAGCTACACTCTGGATATGGACGCACACATTCCAGTGGGTTTCGCTTCTGTTCCTTACTCTTTGCATCTTGAAGGTACAATCAACTCTGTTCCTGTTCCTGCCGCTGCCTGGTTGTTCGGCTCTGGTCTGGTTGGTCTAGCGAGTGTTGCACGTCGTAGGCGTGAAAAAATAAGTTAATCGCTTTATTTTGATTGTCTATTCACGCCTTTGTATCCAATTTGGCCCCGGTTTTGCCGGGTTTCTTTATGATCGAAGCTCTGACAATAGATAAAGATAATCCACGTTTTAAGTGTTGGTCCAAAAAGGATTCATCGTTTAACAAGTAGCCTTCAAACCCTGTCCAGATGACAAGGTATTTCTTCGTTCAGTTTACGAGAAAATTCTACTTTTAGGTCAATTAATTTTAGGGGTGATACCGGAGGATTTCAAAGATTGCCGATACGTCACTCTGCTGAGAGCGAGCTTAATGCAGCAGTGAGTATAAAAGGGACAGCCCTCAGGCCATCCCTGGGTTTACTATGCTAGTGAATTTATTTCTTACCACCCATCAGCATCCCGGCAAGGCCGCTCAATATGCCGCCGCCCGCTAGTCCACCACCGATATTGCCGAGGATATTACCCATGTCCATGCCACCGGCGGTATCACCACCCGATGCGCCACCAATGAGACCGCCAAGCATAGGGCCAAGCGCAGCACCACCGCCAAGACCGCCTAACGCGCCTGAAATTAGCTTGGGCAATAAGCCCATCGCAGCACTTTTGACCATACTACCCACAAAACCGCCACCAGCCATACCTGATACAGCCTGAATAATTAGTGGAATAATCGCTTCCATAATAAACTCCCAATATATGTTTTTATGTTTTCAAGGATGAAACTAACAACGCTTATGAGTCTAGCGCAAATACCTGATTATCAGCAAGCTTTTTTAAAAACATTGTGAAATGTATATCGGTGAGCTTCATTAGCGTTGTTTTGACTCAAATTTATCCACCATCTATT
>JAZGGH010000007.1:0-2377 GCA_036480335.1 Gammaproteobacteria bacterium
GTTCTTACTACCGTTATCTTAAACTCATGTATCTGAATGAGCGCCGCGACTAAAGAATGAGAATCCTGATCGTCAAAACCTCATCGCTGGGTGATGTTGTTCACATGCTACCGGCGATAACAGATGCGGCTCGAATGATTCCAGATCTCACAGTTGACTGGGTGGTTGAAGAAAGTTTTCAGGCCGTTCCAAACTGGCACCCTGTTGTCGATAAAGTCATCCCTGTTGCCATTCGTCGTTGGCGGAAAAATTTCTTTTCAACGCAGATCCGACGTGAGATCAAATCAACAAAACAGATCATTCGTTCAACAGAATATGATGCGATCATCGATTCCCAAGGATTGTTCAAAAGCTCGGTGATCACACATTGGGCCAGAGGCAAACGTTTTGGCTACAACATTCAAAGTGCGCGTGAGCCATTATCAAGCTGGGCGTATGATCAGCGAATTGCCGTTTCCAGAGATCTGCATGCAATCGAAAGGAACCGACAGATCACTGCCAGTGCTCTGGGCTATTCCTGTGAAAAATTACCGCTGGATTATGGTTTGCCTGATCTGTTTAATGATTCATCTGATCGTTCAGAAACAACTATTAAATTACCTGAAAATTATGTCGTAGGTTTACACGGCACCAGCCGACCTGATAAGGAATGGCCGGAAGAAAACTGGCTTAAGTTAGCAGAACACCTTGATAGTCTGGCGACACCTCTTGTATTGCCCTGGGGAAATCAACGGGAGCATGATCGAGCCAGACGAATTGCTGAAAGTACTGAAGCAATCATTTTACCGAAACTCGATCTGGATAACCTGGCCAAAATCATTCAAGGGGCAAAAGCCGTGGTTGGGATGGATACTGGTTTGATGCATATTGCAGCGGCTCTGGAAAAAGAAGGTGTAGCTATTTATCCGGTAACCAAAACAAAACTAACCGGGGTTATTTCAGGCGGTGATTCTCAGGCTATTGTTAATCTTGATGGCTTGGTGTCATCTGAGAGTATCATCAAACACTTAATGCCTGTGTTAACTAATTCTGGCGCTGAAAATATATAAAAACTTATCAGGATCCTTTAAATAAATTAAAGGATCCTGATAGTCATAAATCAAGAATCAAGCAACTCTTTTTCGTCTGAAACCAAGAATACCTAAAGCAGGTCCAAGCAAAAATAACGCTGCTGGTGCAGGTACAGCAGCTGCCTCTACAGTAGAGATAGCAAATCCTGCAATGACTGCGTGTCCAGCTGTTGTTGGATGTACAGAATCAGCAAACAGGAAATCTTGTGCCGCAGTTGGTGAAGCAAAAAAGGGTGATGTACAGGTCAATGAAGATAAAGTGTTACAAGCTGTACCCGTAACATTTGTTAAACCGAATCCAGATGGATCAACAGACACCGTATCTTTAAAGAAAGAAGCAATATCAAGCAAAATTATGTTTGCAGTACTTGCATTAATAAATCCTGCAAGGCTTGCATTATAAGCTGCAGTCAAACCAGATAATAAACCACTTGTCTGAGCAACAGTAGGTGCCAGAGCACCAGTGGCAGCGGCACCTAACGCAGCTTCAGCAGCGGCAATCGCAGTAGCTACGACAGTAGCTTGGTCTGCTGGTGAATTTGCCGGTGTACGTAATAAAAATGTCGCTGTAAGCAGGGCATTATTTATATCCGCACCGGTTGCACCAACCGCATTACCAACCGAACCAATTGCTTGGAGAACAGCCGTCGGTGACGTTCCAATATCAGGTAAATTAGGAACAAGGATAGTACCGGCACCAGCATCACCCAGTGTTTGTGCCAGTCCCGCCAAACTCATTGCACTGGTAACCAGATTATTAATTGCCGATGGGATTGCTAAACCACCGCCAACCAGGCCTGCATTAAAGAAAATATCATTTGCGCCACCCCAGACTGTATAAAGACCGTTAGGGTTAGCAACACCTCCAACACTCGTCAGATAGTTGTTAATCTGGGTCGCAATGGGGATAGCATTTTGGGGAGAAGCTGATTGGCCGATGCCGATAGGGCTTGTGACTTGTGCACCACCCTGAGCATAGTTGTTACCTGTCGCAGAGGTATTAGCCGGGTTATTCGGGTTATTTGATACGACACTGAGGCCATAAAATGCCCCAAGTGTTTCTGTCCAGACAGGGCCAGGATTGGTTGTGAATCTACCACCAGCGGCAGCATCCGCATTGCCTATGTAAGCACCACTATCACTAAGACTATCTCCAAAAATGAAGATATCATCGAAGGATGCAGCCGAAGCCTGATGAGAAAAAATTAGTACCGTAAAACAAACTAATATCCATTTATTAAGAATTTTCATATGACTACTTCCTCGTCAATTTTATTTTTATTTAACTCCCCCGCTAGCAATAATCT
>JAZGGH010000008.1:0-3453 GCA_036480335.1 Gammaproteobacteria bacterium
ACGATATGGCAACACCCAATCCGACAACCCAACTCAGTGGACTGGCCCGCCGATTAGTAGTAGATAATCTGCTGGTCGATGAACAAGCTGTTGAAGCGTATGAAAAGGCGCTGAAAAGCAAGACGCCATTTGTCAGCTATCTGGTCGAAAACAAACTCATCAATAGCACCGCAATTGCGGCGGCAGCCTCGCATGAGTTCGGTGTGCCATTGCTGGATATGGACGTTCTCGAGCTTGAAAATGCGCCCATCTCTCTAGTCGATGAAAAATTAGTACGCCAGCACCATGCCATGCCCCTGTTCAGACGTGGCAACCGGTTGTTTGTCGGCGTATCCGACCCGACCAATTTCCAGGCTCTGGATGAAATCAAGTTCAACACCGGCATCAGCACCGAAGCTATTCTGGTCGAAGAAGATAAACTCACCAAAGCCATCGAAAAAGCGTTAGATTCAGCCGATACGTCCATGACAGACCTGCTGGATGAAGACCTGGATAATCTGGATATTTCTGGCGGCGATGACATCGACGCCCAGGATGACAAGAATGATGCAGATATTGATGATGCGCCAATTGTACGCTTCGTCAATAAGGTCATGCTCGATGCAATCAACCGGGGTGCGTCCGATATTCATGTCGAACCCTATGAAAAGTCCTTCCGCATTCGTTACCGCCAGGATGGTGTATTACAGGAAGTTGCCTCGCCGCCTGTTGCTATGGCCACTCGTCTGGTTTCCCGTATCAAGGTGATGAGCAAAATGGACATTGCCGAGCGGCGTGCACCACAGGATGGCCGCATCAAAATGAAGCTGTCCAAAAAACGTTCCATCGATTTTCGTGTCAGTTCCTGCCCGACGCTGTTCGGTGAAAAAATTGTCATGCGTATTCTTGACCCTACCAGCGCACAACTGGGTATCGATGCGTTGGGTTACGAAGAAGAACAGAAACAGCTCTATTTGGAAAATTTAAACAAACCCTATGGCATGATTCTGGTTACCGGACCAACCGGTTCCGGCAAAACTGTTTCTCTTTATACCGGCCTGAATATACTCAATACCGAAGACCGTAATATCTCGACCTGTGAAGACCCTGTTGAAATCAACCTGACCGGGATCAACCAGTGTCATATGAATCCCAAGGCTGGCCTGACGTTTGCCACTGCTTTGCGCGCTTTTCTACGGCAAGATCCAGACATCATCATGGTGGGTGAAATTCGTGACCTGGAAACCGCTGAAATCGCCATTAAGGCCGCACAGACCGGCCATATGGTGATGTCTACCTTGCATACCAACGATGCACCTCAGACCCTGACCCGTCTGGCAAATATGGGCATACCACCTTACAACATCGCCTCTTCTGTGAATTTGATCATTGCCCAGCGTCTTGCCAGACGTTTATGTAATAACTGCAAGCAACCGGCCGATATACCCAAAGAAGCCTTAATTGAAGAAGGTTTCACTGAAGAAGACCTCAAAGATCTAAAACTCTACGGCCCGGTCGGTTGTGATCAGTGCGCCGATGGCTACAAGGGACGAGTGGGTATCTACCAGGTCTTGCCGGTTTCCGAAGCCATAGGACGGATCATCATGGAAAATGGCAATGCTCTGAACATAGCCGACCAGGCCAAAAAAGAAGGCATCGCCGACCTGCGTGAATCCGGCATCAAGAAAGTGAAAGACGGCGTTACCAGCCTCGATGAAATTAACCGCGTTACCAAGGACTAAATCATGGCACAAGCAGCAGCAATCAAACTAAGCACATTTGCCTGGGAAGGCACTGACAAAAGAGGGAAAAAACTCAAAGGCGAATCCCGGGCCAATAGTCCTTCTATTGTCAAAGCCGAACTACGCCGCCAGGGTATTGCACCGATCAAGGTCAAGAAAAAGTCAGCCCTGATGGCCGACGCCAATAAGAAAAAGATCGTCCCAAAGGATATCGCTATCTTTATGCGTCAGCTTTCCACCATGATGGGGGCAGGTGTACCATTGGTACAGTCTTTTGAAATTATCGGTCGTGGTCATGAAAACCCGTCCATGCAGGAATTGATTCTTACTATCAAAGGGGATGTTGAATCTGGTAGCACCTTGTCTGATTCATTAGCCAAGCATCCAGTTTATTTCGATGAACTGGTTTGTAACCTGGTTCATGCTGGTGAGCAAGCTGGTATCCTTGACGGTTTGCTGGACAAGATTGCAACCTACAAAGAAAAAACAGAAAACATGAAGGCCAAAATCAAGAAGGCGCTGTTCTATCCGACTGCGGTTATTATAGTGTCTTTTATAGTTACCGCCATACTGTTGATCTTTGTTGTGCCTACATTTCAGGAATTATTTGCTGGCTTTGGAGCAGATCTGCCTGCTTTCACCCTGTTTGTAATTGGAATATCAGACTGGATGCAGAAATATTGGTGGCTCCTGATCATTGTTGTTGGTGGTGCCATTTATGGTATTAAACAGGCAAAACTACGCTCGCCAAAATTTCGGCATGGCCTGGATCGAATGATGTTAAAACTCCCAATTATGGGCGAAATTATCACTAAAGCCATTATCGCCCGTTACGCACGCACCATGTCAACCATGTTTGCCGCCGGTGTTCCACTGGTTGATGCCATGGAATCTGTCGCCGGTGCTTCAGGTAACGAAGTTTACAGAGAAGCTATTATGGGTATGCGTGACGATGTTTCAACTGGTCAGCAACTTACCCTAGCCATGACCCAGACCGGCCTGTTCCCAAACATGGTAAACCAAATGGTGGCCATTGGTGAGGAATCCGGTTCACTAGATGCCATGCTTAGTAAGGTTGCTGATTTTTACGAAACGGAAGTTGATGATGCTGTCGATGGCTTGAGCAGCCTGCTTGAACCATTAATTATGGGTGTACTTGGTGTTCTCGTCGGTGGCCTAATCATTGCCATGTACCTGCCAATCTTCAAACTCGGCGCTGTCGTTTAATTATCTTTGACTCCACGGCCATGCGGTCGTGGAGTACACTCTCACCACATGGAACTGGTTAACCTCCTCCAATCCACACCTGTCTTTTTTCTCAGCACTGTTTTTGTGCTGGGTTTGATGGTGGGCAGCTTTCTGAACGTTGTCATTCTGCGCCTGCCGAAAATGATGGAACGCGACTGGCAGGCTCAGTGCCGCGAGTATCTGGAGCAGGAAAGCGATACAGAAGCCGAACCCCTTTCGTTATCCAAACCAGCCTCCACTTGTCCAGGTTGTGGCCACAAGATTCGTTTTTATGAAAACATTCCGGTCATTAGCTGGCTGTTGTTGCGTGGTAAATGTGCGGACTGTAAAACATCTATTTCGATCCGCTATCCAGTCATTGAACTTGTTACCGCCCTGCTGTCAGTCATCGTCGCCTGGCATTTTGGCTTTGGCTGGCAAGCACTGGCGGCACTGGTTTTAACCTGGGCCCTGATTGCTTTGAGCGTGATTGATTTTGATACCC
>JAZGGH010000009.1:0-18680 GCA_036480335.1 Gammaproteobacteria bacterium
ACGCCATTTATTCATTTCTTTGTGAATATTTTCGATGCTGGTCAGTGTTGAATGATCAACAGATGAGGTCTCTGTTGGTTTGGACTGTATTCTCATGGCTCCTCCTGATGACAGTATCCACAGTATATTTATAGATGGAAAAGTTGCAGATATTATTTGTCAGTGTAGGTTCTAACGAGTTCCCGCATAAACATATTGAGATTGATAGTTTAGTGAAATCAGGAACCCTTGATTAATTCTGGGCCGAGCGAGCAATCTGTATTCAATATACGAGTTCATAAATTAATCAAGACCTTGTGGCAAGGTATATGAGTGGCAGTGTGTTTGTCATTGATGAATGTCAATAAACTGGATATTTTTAATGGTTTAGTCAATGCCAGAGACAGAAGACGGTACTGATTCGGCAGAAAAATTATCCTTTTTATACAGTCTGTTATAAACAAAGGTATCACTGGGTCGATGAAAATATTGTAAGAAGTTAGTGAAGATGACAATTATGCTAGTTACTCAAGGATGATGGAAAATGCGTCCAGAGTATTTGAGGAAGAGCCAAACAAATTAAACATTGCAGATATTGCAGGGCTTACTCGTCTTGCTATTCGTCTGGATTTAATGGCACCCTGAACTGCGAGTATTTACGCAGCGATTAGTCATTCCAAATGAACGGTTTAGTTGATATTCATCAAAATCGATTTTAATCCTCAGCGTATATTAAAAAAGAGTGTTTTACTGGATCAAAATTGAATAACCCACCTGAACAGACAATAACCTATAGCATACGAGACAGTCTCTACCTGAATGTATGTGATCGCTGCACATTGGCGTGCGGTTTCTGTCCAAAATACAGGGATAACGATGTCCATGTATATGAATACAATCTGGGTCTTGAAACATTACCATCGGCAGAAGAGATCATAGCCGAAATTGATGATCCAGCTATGTATGAACAGGTTGTATTTTGCGGCTTTGGTGAGCCAACCTTGCGTTTGGCTGTCGTTCTGCAAGTCGCCAGGTTTGTTAAGGAAAATAATGGTTTTGTCCGCTTAAACACAGATGGATTGGCTAATCGTTTCCATAAACGTAATGTGTTACCAGAGATGCAGGGCCGTATTGATGCTATATCTGTATCGATGAATGCACAGAATGAGGCTGTTTATAATATGCATTGTCACCCGGCAATGAAAGGATCTTTTGATGCCATGCTGTCATTTCTAAAAGCTGCGTCGGACTATATTCCACAGGTGACGGCGACTGCCATCAATGGGCTGGAAGGCGTTGATATTGACGCCTGTGAAAAACTGGCCAAAGCCTGCGGTGTTGAATTCAGGCGTCGCGAACTGGATGTGGTTGGATGAATACAAAACTGGAAAACCCGTTTGATCTGGATAATAGTGCAGCTTATGAACACTGGCGAGATCATAAGTTAAAAGACTATCCGGTGGATGTTGATAATCTGGTGGTTGAAACAGGTGATCCTCGTCGGCTGTCGGTCAGTGAACATAAAGCGATTCAGGATCTTTGCCAGAAAACAAACATGGCAATTTATGCAGGTAATACATCATCGGATCCCGACAAGGAGATTCCGAGGATATTCGGCGCGTCTTTTGGTCTGACCCATCTAGATCGCAATATGGGAGCAGATGATGATGGTATCACCTCCCTTCAGGTTCGCGACGGTGAGTGGCGGCAGACATATATTCCTTACACCAACCGCCCCATTCACTGGCATACCGATGGTTATTACAATACACGCGCACAACAGATCCAGGGATTGATATTGCATTGTGTGTCGACTGCTGCTCAAGGAGGAGAAAATGCATTGCTTGACCCTGAGATTGCCTATATTCATTTGCGCGATAAAAACCCTGAGTATATTCGTGCTCTGATGGCAGCGAATGCCATGATCATTCCAGCGAATATCAATAATGGTGAAGAGATTCGACCAGCGCGTAGTGGGCCGGTCTTTTCTATTGTGAATGGGGGTGTGAATGACGCTGCCCTGCATATGCGTTATACCGCACGCACCCGGAGCATTGAATGGCAGGAGGATGCTGTGACGCAGGCTGCCATCCAGGCACTGCAGGATTTTCTGGCGTCGGATTCAGCCTATATTTTTCGTGCCACGTTACAACCCGGTCAGGGGTTGATCTGTAACAATGTTCTGCATGACCGTTCTGGCTTTGAAGATAACGCAAGGCAACCACGATGCCTGTACCGCCTGCGTTATTATCAACGTCTTTCAGATTGATCTGGCCAGAAGTTTATTAGGGCGCCTCTATTAATCGTCTTTTCGCCCGATTTCTAGGACCCTTCATTGATATGAGTCAATATTTTTGCTGAATGATACAGCTTTTCACATGATACAATTCACGGCTAATTAAATCTGTGGAGTTGCAATGAAAGTTTCAGACATTATGACAACCGCTGTTAAAACGGCTCAAATCGATACCCCAGTGAAAGAAATTGCCAATATCATGTGTCTGCACAAGATCAGTGGTTTGCCTATCGTTGATGAGGAAAATCACATTCTGGGTATTATTTCTGAAAAAGACCTGCTGAAAAAAATGTTTCCGGATATTGCTACGGTTGCAGATGAAGGTCGGCCAGATTTTGAAAACATGGAAAGTCAGTATGGCAATCTGTTGCAACTGCAGGCAGGAGACCTCATGACCAGGGCGGTTTCATCGGTGAGTCCGGATATGCCAATTATGAAAGCGGCATCAATGATGTGCGTGAACCAGATTCGCCGTATCCCGGTTGCCGAAAATAACAAGCTGCTGGGTATTGTCAGTATTGGCGATGTGCATAAAGCAATATTTAAGGCGAATTTTTAAATAGAGAATTCCTTATTACGCGTTTTTGTTCTCTTGCATAAATGCACTACAATACTGATATGCGCATTATTAGTCGGACAATCAAAACGCCTATAGGCAACATGCTGGCAGCAACGACGCCGCAGGGTGTCTGTTTGTTTGAGTTTATGGATGTAGAAGAACGGCTTAAAAAACAACTTTCACGTTTGGAGAGAGTTTTTTCCGCTACTGTAAATTCTGGAAAACATGCATATCTTGATCAGCTAGAAACTGAGATGGCTGAATATTTTTCGGGGAATCGAAAACAGTTTACTGTTTCTCTGGATTTCAGAGGGACAGATTTCCAGAAACGTTCATGGCTGGCGCTGCAGCAAATTCCTTATGGCGAGACGCGTTCCTACCAGCAGCAGGCCTGTGCAATTAATCATCCTAAAGCCGCACGGGCTGTTGCCAATGCCAATCATCATAACAAGCTGTCTGTGCTGATTCCCTGCCACCGTGTGATTGCAAAAGATGGTAGCCTGGCTGGATATGGTGGTGAAGTCTGGCGTAAACAATTTTTGTTAGAGCTAGAGCAGGGTTGCAATAGTGAGTGTTAGCTAGCTATTTACCAGTTTTGGTGTTCGATTCAGGACTTCCATCGCATCGTGACGTACATGGTTCTGGTTCATCTGTTCCTGAATCATGGCTTCAGTAACGCTACCATTTTCCAGGCATTCCTTGAGCAGACCAAAGAAAAACTGTTCCTGCTTCAGGTCCGGGTGGGGTTTGTACTGCCCCAGTAGCCCATATTCACCAAACAGGCGTCGCCGTGCCCGCATCAGCCAGCCAAAAGGTGGAAAGGCACGAAATGTTTCGGCCGGCCGCCAGTCAATGGGTAAACCGGCTTTCCAGGGCTGGGTTCTACGTCGTGTGTTATGCATCATTTTGGTGTTTGCATCGAGCCTGTCAAAGTCATTCCATTCATTTTCAAGAATCCCGATAGAGTCTCGTAGCTCATCACGCAGACAAATCCATGGCTGGTAGTCCTGCTCAAAGGTAAACATCCGGTTAAATTTTTCTTCGACATTCCAGTGTTTGAGTTTCTCATTGTCGAGCAGCATAACGCTACTGGCCAGGCAACGATCAACTATGCCCTTGGGCCCGGCACGGCGCCGGCACATGATGGCTTTGCTCTGCATATCACGCGACAACAGTTCCCAGACATCGCCAACAGCAAAAATATCCGGGTCGATCACCACAGACCTGCCCTGATAGTTCATCAGTTCAGGTGGCATAAAACGTAATGGCGTGAATGATTGCAGGTCATCATTAAACCAGGGTCTTTTAACACCATCTCGAAGGTATAATTGTTTTTCGTGTTTCTGAAAGAATGGATAGTCTTTGTGATGAATGATCTTCACATCAAACTTGTCATTGTTTTCAGAATTTCTTCGCAGTGCATGTTCTGCAACCAGTGCACCCACAATCTGTTTGTGATTGGTGTGAATAAAGACACAATAGTCCATCAGGCTGCTACCGGTTCGAGTGGAGGTGTCTTGTCCAGCACTTCAAAGGCATCATGGCGTACATGATTCTGCGCCATTTGTTCGCGAATCATGTCTTCGGTTACGGTGCCTTCATCAATACATTCTTTCAGTAAACCAAAAAATAGGTTCTGCTGATTTATGTCCGGGTGCTGCTTGTAGTGACCGAGCATGGCATATTCGCCAATATACTTGCGGCGAGCTTTCATGAGCCAGGCCAGCGGTGGAAAATAGGGGTATTTCTCGCGGGGTCTGAAATCTACGGGTAAACCGGTTTTCCAGGGCTGGGTCTTGCGATGGGTAGTGTGCAATAGACGGGTTTCAGTGGTCAGTTTATCGAAATCGTTCCATTCATTTTCGAAAAAATCAATGCTCTCACGATCCTCCAGCTTGAGGCAGATCCAGTCCATGTAATCACGTTTAAATGCAAACATTTCTTTGAAATTTTCTTCGACTTTCCAATGTGTCAGTTTGCTGTTGTCCAGTAACATGACACTGCTGGCAAGACATTTATCACGACGTCCTTTGGTGCCCCCACGCGGCCGGCACATGATCGCTTTGCCCTGCATATTGCGGTCGAGTAAATCCCAGACATCGGAAACAGCAAAAATATCAGGGTCAATAACGACTGATCGGCCTTCGTAGTTCATTAGTTCGGGTGGCATGAAGCGTAGTGGTGTGAATGATTGCAGGTCATTGTTGTACCAGGGGCGTTTCATACTATCACGCAGGTAGATTTTATCTTCATAGTCACTGAAGAAGGGGTGGTCTTTAAGCTGGATAAATTTAACATCAAATTTATCGTTGTGTTTTGAGTAGCGACGCAGAGAACGCTCGGCAACGTAGGCACCCACGATTTGTTTGTGATTGGTGTGGATATAGACGCAGTGTTTCATCATTAAACCTCGCAAGGTAATTTCACTATCGCATTCGAACAATTGCCCCTTGCCAATACTTTGATGCAGATCAAATACCCGCAATAAATGAATGGCTGTCATCGTATTTAGCGTTGAAAATCAGCGGGAGAATGACTTGTGAATTCTGTTAATGCAAGGTACCTTTCTGCTATGTTTTGCTGACAACATCTATGAAAGAGGATAAATAATGGCCGGATGTGGGTGTGATGACAATAGAGATGTGCAACAGAGTTTGATGCCCGTTGATGAGGCATTGGCATTGTTACTGGATAACGCTATTCCAGTAACGGATATCGAGAAAACGGATTTACTCAATGCCCGCGGTAGAGTGCTTGCAGAAAATCTGGTGTCAGCAATCAATGTTCCACCAGCAGATAACAGTGCGATGGATGGTTACGCGGTTCGTAGCGAGAATTTAGCGGCAGCTGCAGTGGAAGTAAGTTTGCCGGTCAGTCAACGTATCTGCGCTGGAGACATCGGGCTGGCACTGGATGCCGGAACTGCGGCGCGAATATTCACAGGTGCAGCGATACCGCCTGAAGCCGATGCCGTTGTTATGCAGGAACATTGCAAGCTTCAGGGCGATAACGTCATGATTGTTGGCCCGGTGTCTGCCGGTACCAATGTGCGCAGGGCAGGAGAAGATATCCGCTCGGGCGATACTATTCTTGTTGCGGGTAAAAGGCTTAAACCACAGGATTGTGGTCTGGCAGCTTCTGTGGGAATTGCCGAGATTGCTGTCTATCGGCGTCTCAAGGTGGCTATTTTTTCTACCGGCAACGAATTGCGCGAGCCGGGTGAAAAACTGGTATCCGGTCAAATCTACAATTCAAATCGCTATACCATGACCGGCTTGCTGCAAAATCTGGGTTGTGAGGTGATTGATCTGGGTATCATAGAAGACACTCTGGCAGCGACTCGCGATGCCATGCTCAAAGCTGCTGATGTTGCTGATCTGGTTATGACCAGTGGCGGTGTATCCGTCGGTGAGGAAGATTACATTCGCATCGCACTGGAAGAGCTGGGCCAACTGGATATGTGGCGCATCAATATCAAGCCGGGCAAGCCACTGGCATTCGGTAAAATAGCTGAGACCCCGTTTCTGGGAATGCCAGGTAATCCGGTTTCCGTGTTCGCCACATTCTGTGTGTTTGCAAGACCCTACATACTGAAGCGTCAGGGTATGACAGATACAAAGGCGAACAGCTTTAGGGTGCCAGCCGGGTTTGAGTGGAAAAAAACCGGCAAGCGTTGTGAATATATTCGTGTACGGATGGAAACGGATAAATCAGGTTCTGCTACTCTGAGTCTGTTTCCGCATCAGGGTTCTGGCGTGCTGACATCCGCAAGCTGGGCAAACGGTCTGGCAATTATCCCGCCAGATACAATCATTGTCATCGGGGATCAGGTTGAATTCATTCCTTTTAGTGAGTTATTTGTGTGACAGTAACAGGGTAAACTGTCCACAGGTTTACGGTTCTGAATGATTTAGATCAAGGCGTGTTTTGCAGGCAATCGCATACCCTTATGACCTTAGAAAAATCATTTTCGGATGAGTAATTATCGGAGTATTTCCTGCATGAATTCTCAAATTCTCAATGCTACAAAGCCTGAGGATAATAGTCTGGCACTGTTTCGCCTTGGCTTCAGGCCTTTTTTTCTGGGTGCAGGTGTTTTTTCAATCCTTGCCATGCTGTTATGGGCTTTGTTGTATCGCGCAAAGATCTCCATTCCGCTGGATACGCTCTCCAGCTATCAATGGCATGCCCATGAAATGTTGTATGGATATAGTTTGGCGGTGATCAGTGGTTTTCTGCTTGCGGCAGTTAAGAACTGGACCGGTGTGCAAACACTTCGTGGTATGCCGCTAGCTATCCTGTTTCTGTTGTGGGTTGCAGCGCGCCTGAGTTTTTCTTTTGCCGGTTCACAAATGCCATTAACCGCTTTTTTCGATTTATTGTTTATGGTGGTACTCTGCATCGCCATTGCTATTCCCATTTTCAGGGCAGGGCAATGGAAAAAGCAGATAGGCATTCTTGCCAAGCTGGTGTTGTTGACGGTGTTTAATCTGCTGTTCTATCTGGGGCTGGCTGGTTATGTCGATCAAGGCATAGAGTGGGGTCTGTATGGCGCATTGTATCTGGTGATCGGTTTGATATTGATGATGGGGCGTAGAGTTGTGCCTTTTTTCATCGAACGTGGTGTTGATTCCCCTGTTCAATTATCTAATTCAGTCTGGCTTGATCGGGCTGGATTATTTGTCTTTGTGATCTTCTTCGTTGCTGAGCTATTTGTTTCTGTTCCCCATATTGCTGCCATCGCTGCCTTTGCGGTGTTTGCTATCAATGCGGTCAGACTGGTTGGCTGGTATACGCCGGGAATCTGGTCGAAACCTTTATTGTGGAGCTTGTATTTTGCGCTGCTGAGTATAACGGTGGGGTTCCTGTTGCTGGGGCTTTCGTATTACACCGAGCTTTCCAAATACCTTGCTATTCATGCTTTTGCTGTTGGCGGTATTGGTTTGATGACATTGAGTATGATGTCACGTGTGACACTGGGGCATACCGGGCGCGCTGTCAACGCCCCGCCAAAATTGACGGGCATTTCGCTGACACTGTTGGCGCTGGCTGTAGTCACAAGAGTCGGCCTGCCTTTGATCGCCAGTAATCAGTATGCCCTCTGGATAGAAATTTCGCAGACGTTGTGGATTGCCGGTTTCGGTTTGTTTGTGCTGATGTATGCGCCGATGCTTTTTCAGGCGCGTGTAGATGGAGCGCCAGGTTAATCTTTGGGCAGACTACAGACGGTATTTGTCGAGGTGGATTTGTCACTTTCACCCGTCCAGAACGACAGATCTTTTTCCAGAAATTCCCGGTATGACATATAATGCGAACCGTCACAGGAAAAGGTCAGACTCAACATGCCATTGAAAATATTGATCGAAGCTGAGCGTAGATAAAAGGTTTCATCGGCCATGCGTAACTTGCGCATGGTTTCCAGCACCGGCCCAATGGCAGATATCGGCATCAAGGCATCTTCCGGGTAAGGACGGATTGGAAAAGCGAAGCAGACATCTGGATCGTCCAGAGCTTCCTGATCAAGGATGCGGTAACGAAACGGATCATCTACAACCCAGATGGTTGCCCGGCTACTGGAAAAATGAACCACACACTGGAACATGCCGTGAAAAGTGATCAGTTCTTCCAGAATTGCCATGGCCTGGACAATGTTTTTATCCATTGGGCTATCGATGCGCATTTGCTGGAAGACGGTTCCGCGGATCGCTGGGTCGCCCTTGATCTGCCGCCAGTGATCAGGTTCTGTATACAGCTCTGCCGTCATTGGCAGATTTCGCAGATCGAAATCGGCACCCAAATACCCCAGAGTACGGTTATCCTCTTCTGAGCGAATCACCTGTAGCGCGGTTAGCGACGGTCGCCTGGCGATCAGGCTGATATAGGCACCGGATAACAGGTATCCCCAGGCAGGCACCGCTTCTTTCATGTAGGGGCGTTCTGATCTGTCACGCCCGAAATGCTCCGGTAGCAATCCTGACGAGCCGACATTATCGCTGATCTGAATACCTTTCGTGGTAACTGTGTAGAGATAAGTGCAATTAGGGATTTTTCCAAAATATGCCAGCAGCACTTTGTTCAGTTTGTCTCGGTCACCCCAGACAGGTGCGCATTGTGAGGCGATCAGTTCAAGCGGCTCTTTTAAGGATTCAGCCAGGATTTCTCGCTGTTCATGGATGCTGTCTTTCCAGGATTGTTTCATTGAGTGCTCGCTTTTTGTCAGGGTTCAGTGTTTGCCAAACCAGTATTTCCAGGAAGATAGATTATAGGAAACAGGGGGAAAAAAGAATGCATAGCAGTCAATTATTTGATAGAAAAAGTTATCCACACTTCCTGTGGATAACTTTGTGTGTATGTTTATTCAGCCATCATTTTTTAGCGGAGAACAGGGCGTTTTTGTCAGATTGGTTATTTTTTAATCAATTTATTATATCATTTAATATCAATAAGATAGAGAGTTTATGTGACATTGAATCGTAGCTAACAAACATTCTGTTCAATAAAAATAGCACTTGCTTAACCATTGTGTATAAATGTTATAGGGGGGTGCCATAAATGCTATTATGTGGAACATACTCAACATAGAAATTTTAGCACTGACAAGGATAAAAAATGGGTGTCTCGATACAGGGTTTGATGATGGACCGGGGTGGGGTTGTTAAACAATGTTTTGCCGTTGTCTATGCCCCGAAAAAGAAAAAACGCCTGTCTGCCAGTTGTGTGACCGAGATGCCATCAGAGGCGGCAGCGATAGAAGCTGCGGATCCTGAGAGAAAACGCTACCCGGCTGTGGTAGCAGGGCCTTCAACATCTTCCGAGAGCCAACAGCTTTATTATCTGATCAAGTGGCTGGGTTAATATCGCCATTATTCGTTGTTTTTTGCCATTGTATATATGCTGCTTTCATTTCTTTAGCCGAGTCCAATGGCTCTACCTGCCCAATACCTGTGCCTAGACCTGGACAGTAAATGTTTTGTATTGTTGTATGGTGTTTTGTATAAATATTTAATATTGCGCTCATGGCAAAAAAACAGTTTTTAGGTTTAACTGGTTCAGGTAAAAACATGGTTGGAGCAATTATCATATGTGGAACCCTGGCATCATGCGTTTTCACTATGAGTGCAGAGCCAACCGGTAGAAATTGCTTGCCAGTTTTTTTTATTGCATTTTGAACTGTTTTTTCAATTTCAATGCCAAAATGGTCTCTATATACTTTGTCGATACCCCCATCCATATAACCGTAACTATTTGCTGGTGACACGATTGTATCTTCAGCAAAGTCTAGAATATTACCCTGTAGGATTTCAACATCAGGAGTATCAAAAAATACCCGATCCCATGCTGTTATCATTTCTGGCGATGTATCGATTAAAGATAATTTCATAATCTTTTACAGCAAATTAAAGGTTAGTAACCGGCAATTGATACGCCACGTGTCAATTCGATTATACCTACCTTAAATCTGTAAATACCTCTGGATGCTGCTCCACAACTCTAAGTAGCGACATCGCCGGTCCCTGCGGAATACGCCTGCCTTGCTCCCAGTCTTGAACTGTACGGGTACTCACTCCCATCAAGCTTGCGAACGCTGATTGCGAAAGGCGTAATTTTTCGCGGATCACCTTGGGAGGTGATGGCGCTTCCAATCGTCTTGTTACGAGATTTGCATTGTTTTTTTTGTGCTGTTTTATTTCGCGCACACCATCCAGTATTTCTTGTCCGATATTTCGTTTACTCATCATCGATTTCCTGAGCTATCTGTTTCAGTATGTGACCAGGTATCGCGGATTTTTCATTTTTTGAATAGAGCGTCAGTAACCATATTTCGCTAGCCGACACTTTCCAGAAATAGATAACACGTATACCACCGCGCTTACCTTTGCCCGGTTGGGCCCATCGCACCTTTCTTACTCCGCCACTACCCTTTACAATGTCACCGGTATCTGGATGCTGGTGCAGATACCATTGCAATGCATGATACTCATCATCACTCAAATAGTGCGAAATGAGTTTGGTGAATATCGACGTTTCAACAAATACCATTTGCAAGCATGATACGGCATTGCCGTATGATTGTCAATTGAATTTTACTGCCCAGGCAGCGTTGACAAGCGCTGTACCACAACTCTTGATCAGCACCCAGCTATATGCAATACGGATCAATGATTGGAGGCGGGGTGCTCTGATCCACTGATACTCCAGGGATATTTGCTTTTGATGATAATGCGCCTCTTTGAATACGGGTGATCAAAATCGATCAGGCTGGCGTGCAGTAATAATCGTGGTGCCTTGTCTTTTGCTTTAGGGGTGGCATACAGCGCGTCGCCCAGTATCGGATGCCCGATGGCCTGCATATGCACGCGTAACTGATGGCTGCGTCCGGTGAGTGGTGATAGCTCTACCAGTGTCGAATCATTATCTGTATTGTATTCCAGTGTCTGGAAGCAGGTAATTGAGGCTTTGCCATTCAGGTGATCAACAATTTGCCGGGGGCGGTTAGGCCAGTCAGTGATCAGGGGAAGATCTATCTGGCCTTCAGTCTGTTTCAGGTAACCATTAACCATTGCATGATAGGTTTTACGAATTGTCCTGTTCTGAAAAAGCCCGCTGAACTGCCGCTGGCTGTCTTTGCCAAGCGCAATGAGCATAATGCCTGAGGTATCCATGTCGAGCCGATGGACTGTCAAAGCCTGCGGATATTCTTCCAGTACGCGACTGAGTAGGCAATCCTGTTTGTCTACGCCTCTACCGGGCACAGACAATAATCCGGACGGTTTATTCAGAATGAGTAATGTTGCATCCTGGAAAAGTATATCCAGGCCGGTGTTTGGTGGTGGTCGATAATTCATGGGATAAAAAAAGAGCCTCGATATAGAGGCTCTTTAGAATTATTTTTTAGATGATCATATTTATCAGAAATTATTGACCATTTACTTTTGCAGCTTGCAGTCCTTTGGGGCCTTTTTCAACTTCGAAGTTGACAGTTTGACCTTCAGCAAGAGTTTTAAATCCGTCACCTTCAATAGCAGAAAAATGCACAAAGACATCTTCGCCGCCATCAGCAGGAGCAATAAAGCCGAAACCTTTGGATTCGTTGAACCACTTGACAGTACCTGTAACCATGAACATTACCTCTATACAAAACTATAAAATTATTCAATTGCTGATCGGCTAAAGGTAAATTACAGGAAGGAATAAACCACTTCTGAATTATCCTAACGGAACAAGCAATATACTTTATGTGTCTTTATTCAGCAGACACAATGCTATTATATACTATAGTTTACAGAATTGAACTTTTATTTAACAAATTAGTCTTGCATTAAGTTTTTGATGTTACTGATATAATTAAATCATTATATGCAAAAATTCCTATTTTCCCGGTTACCAAATCATGCAAAAAACACGCTCCATTTTTTCCTATAAACCTTTCTGGGCAAAACGCCTGGGGCCTGCTGAAGTGTTACCTAAATCACGCGCTGAAATGGAACTGCTCGGTTGGGATAGCTGCGATATTATTCTGGTCACCGGCGATGCTTATGTTGATCACCCCAGTTTTGGTATGGCGGTGATTGGTCGGGTGCTGGAAGCGCAGGGGTTTCGGGTAGGCATTATTGATCAGCCAGACTGGTCTGATAAAACAGATTTTATGCGGCTGGGTAAGCCTGATCTGTTTTTTGGCGTGACAGCCGGCAATATGGATTCAATGGTTAATCGTTATACTTCGGATCGTAGAAAACGCTCTGATGATGCTTACACGCCAGATGCTGCAGGCGGTAGTCGACCCGATCGTTCGGTGATTGTTTACTCGCAGCGTTGCCGCGAAGCCTGGTCAGATGTGCCATTGATTGTTGGTGGTATTGAAGCCAGCCTGCGCCGTATTGCGCATTATGATTACTGGTCAGACAAGGTTCGGCGTTCAGTTATTTTTGATGCTAAGGCTGATCTGCTGGTTTACGGGAATGGAGAGCGTCAGGTGATAGAAATTGCACATCGACTTGCCAGTGGTGAAGCGGTGAGTGAACTGACTGATATACGCGGGACAGCATTTATCAGCCGACAGATACCTGATGGCTGGCATATTATTGATTCTACAAGCGTTGATAGCCCTGGAAAAATAGATCCGGTCACTGATCCCTATGCGATGCAATCAAATGAGGCTGCTAGCTGTCGTCCACAGGAAAAGGCCACTGAAGTGTCGCTGCAGGATTTGCAACAAAGCCGCAAAAGAGTAGACCGTGAGCACAGTGTGATCAGTTTGCCAGCTTATAACAAGGTAAAAACTGATCCGGTGCTTTATGCGCATGCTTCCAGAGTCTTGCATCTTGAAACCAATCCCGGCAATGCGCGCGCTCTGATGCAGCAACATGGTGATCGTATACTGTGGTTGAATCCACCACCGATTCCATTGCCAACGGTTGATCTTGATCGCGTATTTGAACTGCCCTATACAAGACAACCGCATCCTCGCTATCAGGGTAAAAAAATACCTGCTTATGAAATGATTCGCTTCTCAGTGAATATCATGCGCGGCTGTTTTGGGGGTTGTACCTTTTGTTCGATTACCGAACATGAAGGACGGATTATCCAGAACCGTTCAGAAGATTCCATTATCCGTGAAATAGAAACCATTCGTGATAGCGTGCCAGGATTTACGGGCATTATTTCCGACGTAGGCGGACCCACTGCCAACATGTATCGACTGGCCTGTAAGAGCTCATCTATTGAGGCTGCCTGTCGGCGACCTTCCTGTGTGTTCCCGGGGATTTGTTCAAACCTGAATACCGATCATTCGCCTCTGATTCAGTTATACCGGCGGGCGAGGGAGTTACCCGGTATTAAAAAAGTGCTGGTTGCTTCAGGCCTGCGTTACGATCTTGCGGTACGTTCACCGCAATATGTGAAAGAGCTGGTTACTCATCATGTTGGCGGTTACCTGAAAATTGCACCTGAACATACTGAGGGTGGCCCATTATCGAAAATGATGAAACCCGGCATGGAAGCTTATGATCGCTTTAAAGTATTGTTTGAAAAGTTCTCGAAGCAGGCAGGTAAGGAACAATACCTGATTCCCTATTTCATTGCTGCACACCCTGGCACCACAGATCACGATATGCTGCAACTGGCTCTCTGGTTAAAACGCAATGGATTTCGCGCTGACCAGGTGCAAAACTTCCTGCCATCGCCGATGGCAACGGCGACTGCTATGTATCACTCGGGTAAAAATCCGCTACACAAAGTGACGCGAAAAAGTGAAACTGTTGCCATTCCCAAAGGTATAAAAGTGCGCCGCTTGCACAAAGCCTTCCTGCGCTATCATGATGCAAACAACTGGCCGCTATTGCGTGATGCATTGAAACGCATGGGTCGAGCAGATTTGATCGGCAATGGTAAACGCCATCTGATTCCTGCATGGCAGCCAAAAGGCACAGGCGAAACAGAAGAGGGGCAGAAAGGCAAACCATTCAAAACCCAGCATACCGGATTGCCGAGGAATCCTGGGAAACCAGGACGTCAACGAAAGCGGCAGCGGCTAACGGGAAAACGCTAACAACCACGCATGCAGGAAATACTCATCCTCTCAGGCGGTTTCTATACAATCGCGCTGATCCTGTTTCACATCCTCTTCATACAAAACTCGGCAATGCCCTGTTGGTATTGATTTCATCTCTCTGGTTATTCAGAGCGGTACTACAGATTGTTTTTTACAAAATGAAACACTGGATATCTGTCATGTTGGTTATTTTCTTTCTGGCGGGTGCTTTTTTCTATGGGGCGCCGGTTATTTTGATGTCTGACTTAACAGGATAGATCAAACCCTACTCTGATAGACTGTATTCTGCCGTGTATCCAATGTTATTTTTTTACCGTTCATATTTCAGGCAGATTGCTGCCATTGCTGACATTTATGGTACATTTCGTGTCCTTGATCCAAAGAGACAGCGGTGAGACAGGAAATCTTGAATGCTACTGACGCTAAGTCACTTTACCTTAGTACAGTGTCATCAAGTGTATGCAGAATAATGATGTAGATGCTTACTACGAGTCGATAAAGGAAAAAATAATTGCTCTGTGGTCTTTGCAGGATATGCCACACGGAACGAGAGAATTATGATGTGGAAAATTAAGTAATATTACTCTTGCCTGTCGCACACATAGTGTGATGTATAGCATAATAAGTATTTCAGAATTAATAACACTCTTAAACAGGAATTTAACAATGACAAGCGCCCAACAACGTGCCGAACTGCAACGCCAGATCCTGGCAAATTGCCAACGATGTTTGCGGCTCGGTAGATGGCTGGGATTTCAAGCAATATGTATTCGGCACGACAAGTTCAATATGCAACTAGGCAACACCCTGATCGACCCGCATAACCCCAATTTTAATTATGGCGAATTCGCCATAATTAAAAGCCAGGCGGCTATCTAGCAGATGCGTCTGTTGACCGATGATAATACCATTAAAAATCTGGAAGGTGCTAAGGCATGAACAAAAAGAAAAATCCGGCGCCAACCATTCGATCATCCGCAGCCGAATATCTGAGCTTCGTAGCAACAAGTGGTGAAGGAGGTGTTGAAGCGCTTTATGCTGATGAAAATGTTTGGCTCAGCCAGAAAATGATGGGCACTTTGTATGGTGTAGAAACCCATACCATTAACTATCATCTAAAAAAAATATTTTCAGATAGTGAACTGGAAGAACTGGCAGTTATTCGAGATTTTCGAATAACTGCCAAAGACGGTAAAAACTACCATACAAAGCACTATAACCTCTCGGCAATCATAGCGGTTGGGTACAAGGTAAACTCCGAACGTGCTGTTCAGTTCCGAAAATGGGCAACGGGTATTATCAAGGAATACACCATCAAAGCCTATGTTATGGACGATGAGCGCCTCAAAAATGATGGTTCTGTGCTGGGTAAAAAATACTTTGAAGAACAACTTGAGCGTATCCGTGAAATACGACTCAGCGAACGGAAGTTCTACCAGAAGATTACCGATATCTACGCCACCTCGATTGATTACGATGTTACCGCTACTGCGACCAAACGCTTCTTTGCTACGGTACAAAACAAATTGCACTGGGCTATTCACGGGCAAACTGCCGCTGAGGTCGTTTATAGTCGTGCCGATGCTGAAAAAAAACACATGGGCTTAACCTCATGGAAAGATGCTCCCGAAGGCAAGATTCAAAAGTTCGATGTGACTATTGCTAAAAACTACCTAAGTGATAGTGAAATTGCCCAATTACAGAGGCTGGTCAATGCTTATTTGGATGTCGCCGAGGATATGGCGCTTAGGGAAATACCCATGACCATGGCGGACTGGGAAGAACGTCTGAATCGCTTTATTGCCGCGACAGATAGAGATATTTTGCAAGATGCAGGCAAAGTCAGCGCAGAAATCGCCAAAGCACATGCTATTAGTGAATTTGAAAAATACCGCATCGTACAAGATCGTCTATATCAATCTGATTTTGACAAACAAATAGCATCGCTGGAAAACCTCGAAAAGCCTCTTGAAAAAGGAAGTGATAGAGATGAGTAATACGGGCTTTATGGACAGGCTGCTGGATGGGGTTGAGGTTGAGTGGAGGGCACTTGCATTGATTTAGCCTCCGTCAGTATTGACACAAAAAAATTACTGAACAACTGAAATTATTTCTGAAAATGCACCTGGCAGAGCGAACAAATAAGAGACACCCACTATTTATTATGACAGAAATCAAATGGTTGTGGTTTTATGATAAGTGTATAATAGGTGGGTGTCATATTTCTGATGTATGACAAATCCAGCCTCAGCGAATCACCGCAAAGGCCATGGCAGACAAGCCTCTTTCATCCTCAACAAGAACAGAAAACCGACTTACACAGACTGGATGAAGCATCGCGTAGATAGTGATAAAGGCAAACGGATTTACAGCCATCGCATGTCGGTTGTCGAGCCGGTGTTTGGCAACCTGTCGATCAACAAGCGACTGAACCGATTCAGCCTGAGAGGGAAGAATAAAGTAAATGGACAGTGGAAATTGTTTTGTCTGATTCAGAATATTGAGAAGCTGGCGAATTATGGGGCATTAGCAGCGTGATTGATGGAGAAACCATCAAAACGGCATATCCTGAGCCTACGGTGAAACTTGCAGAGATCACGAGCAGTCAACAAGCCGGAAATTCAGGAGAGTCACTTGAAAGCTATCGTGAATTTTGTAACAGTGGAGATAGTTTTCAAAAAACAGGGCGGTGTTCATATGACTGATTATTTTTGGGTTTTTCTACAGTCTCGTTATGTGTCTGCGACGCAAGAGAATAATATCCTGAATCTATATAAGTTAGGAATAAACTGGGTACTCTTAATAACAGAGGTGGATGTAAAATGAAAATTAGCATAGTAATTCCAGCCCACAATGAAGAGGAGTACATTGGACGATGCCTTTCATCGATAGATGCTCAGTTGATTCCACATGACGTGCAGGTGGAAACCATCGTGGTTTTAAATAGATGCACAGACAGAACTGGAGAAGTTGCAAAAGCTCACGGAACCGTCATTGTATCAGATGACTCAAAAAATATTTCGGCAATTAAAAATACAGGGATTGCTCATGCAAAGGCTGAATGGGTAATCACAATTGATGCCGATAGTTGGATGTCCAAAGGTGTATTGGCCGAAATATACCGGCATGCAAAATCTCCCAATTCTCTTGGTGGTGGAATACGAGTCAAGCCAGAAAGGTTGTCGCCTGGAATAGCTGTTGGGTATGGGATGATGCTGATCCCTGCGTTTTTCCTTGGCCTTTCTTTTGGGATGTATTGGTTCAAGAAAACAGACTTTGATGCTATCGGAGGGTTCGATGAAGACCGGCATATCGCGGAGGATGTAGACTTCCTTAGAAGACTCAAATTACATGGGCGCAAGACTAGACGACAACACAAAATAATATCGCTCGAATCAATAACAACCTCTTGTAGAAAATTCGATCAATTTGGGGACTGGCACTTCGTTCGTATATTTTGTAACCCATTACGAGTGCGAAGAGCCGTCTCTGGAAGTGAACGCGAGTACCTAGATAAGAATTGGTATGAGGTTAAACGCTAGTAATGCAAATATATTTATTATGGTCAGCAGTGATAATGAGCTTTATCACTTTTGTAATACACACTTTTGTTGGTAGCTCCCGCGTAGCAAAACCATTATTAGATAATAAAGATTTACCTATAACTTCAAAATGGTTAAATTATTACACATGGCATATAACAACCATTTTTACTTTGTTAATGGGCGGAGCATACGCTTATGTAGCTTTAAACCCTGAAAAACCAGAGCTAATAGTATTCTTAACAGTGCTTACAGGGTCGTTTTCATTGCTAAGTGTAGGTGTTGCTATTAAAGGTAATATTAATCCTTTTCATTTCCCCTCGACATCTCTTTTTGCTATTGGGCACCTCTATAAATTAACAGTTTTCTGATCCAGCCCAGACACTTTGATTCCTATTCGGAAAACTCTCAAAAAATCTGCTTACAATGCCTGTTTAAGCGCTATTTCCTGCCTTTTTCTTTCAGATTCCAGAATCAGGACACACTCGCCCGTTCAAGAAAACACAATCGCCTCATGTTATATACCAAATTCATCAGGCCGATCTCGGTACAGGCACGTACAATACCAATCGAGCGAATCGCTTTACGACGTAAATTACTTTGCGCCCCAAAAATATGCTCAATTCGGCTGCGGACTTTCGACCGGCTACGGTTACCTTGTTGTTCGCGTTCACTCAACGGTTTGCCTCGACGCCCCTTGCGTTGTATCTGGCTGCGGTAGCCTGCTTTTTTAAGGCGCTCTTCCTGTTCCTC
>JAZGGH010000010.1:0-2259 GCA_036480335.1 Gammaproteobacteria bacterium
TGATGTGCTTCCTCCTAATTATGTGTGATATTGTTTTGCCAAGGCCACTTCAGACTACGACTGTCTAGTGCTCAGGGTAAATAGGCCATTAGGGGTTGAGATATAGGCCAAAAGTCCTATTGGCCAACACAATACGGCGAGGATGATAATCACTAATGACACTAAAAATACTTGTTGCGGACGATCACCCACTAGTGTTGGAAGGGATTCGAACTTTGTTGCAAGGCATCGAACCAGATTTATGCGTCCTGGAGGCTAAGGATTTTTCGGAAGCAAAAAAAATCATTGCTAAAGAATTGAAATTGGATCTAGTTATCCTGGATCTTGCAATGCCAGAAATGGATGGCATGCATTCGATTGTTGAATTACGTCATACAAGACCGTGCTTACCAATTGTTATTGTCTCTGCATCCGAAGAAGCAAGTGATATTCGTAATGCGATTAATAGTGGAGCAAACGGTTACATCCCTAAATCATCGGGCAATGAGGTAATGCAAAATGCGTTACGCCTTGTATTATCTGGCGGACTGTATCTGCCAGCCCAATGGGCAGCATTATCTAGAACAAATAATAACGGTGAAATGCTTACTCTCCGACAGCAGGAAATAATGGAGCAGCTTGCTATTGGCAAAACTAATAAGGAAATAGCGCGTATTTTTGCAATTTCAGATAAGACTGTGAAAGCGCACTTGTCAGACATTTTCAAACGACTTGAAGTCGGAAATCGAACGCAGGCGGTTCATCAAGCAAAAAAACAAGGGTTGCTTAAGAGTGCTGGGAATAATTAGTGATCAGAAACGTGTTCTGATAACAAAAATCGGAGCAGTGTGGCAAGCTCTCCAGGGGTTACGGGTTTGTGTAAAAGTGGCACGTCGTTTTGTTCTGCAACTGTTAAGCATTTTTCACTCGTGTCAGCGGAAATCAGTACCGCAGGTATATTGTTGCCACATTTTTTTCGGAGCTTTGAAATGGCATCAATTCCAGTCATATGAGAACCGAGGTGAAAATCAGACACGATAAGATCAGGCATACAGGGTGATTCGTCAACAGCAGACAGTGCGTCTACTACACTTGAAGCTGTCAGCGTCTTGCTGCCCCAGGAGGATATCAGCTCTCGCATGCCTTCCCTGACTTTACTATCATCATCAATAACGAGCACACAAGCGCTTCCTAGCTTGTCTGCAATTGTATAGGGTGTTGTTGGATCGTCACTCTCTGCGCCCACCGGGTAACTGCGAGGTATTTGCAAACTGAAAACTGTACCTTTACCTGGTACAGATCGTACCGACAGTTCGTGATCAAGCGCTCTGGCAAGCTGTTTTACAACCGACAACCCAAGGCCAAGTCCTTTACTTCGATCTTTTCCCGGATTATTTAACTGCTGGAATTCAGTGAAAATCGCATCAATATGCTCAGCTGGTATCCCAATACCGGTGTCCCATACCTGCACACTAAGTGAATCCCCCAGGCGTCGACAACCGACCAGTACGCGGCCTGTGGAGGTATAGCGTATTGCATTTTCAACCAGGTTACGGACAATGCGCTGTAATAATAGAGGGTCCGTGTAAGTCAATGCACTGCAAGGCACACAGCAAAAGACTAATCCCTCTGTTTGTGCGCGTGCCGTGTATTCCTGTCGCAAATTATCCAGAAGGTTATTCATTGAAAAATTTATCGGTTCAGTATGTACCACTCCGACTTCGAAGCGTGACACATCTAGCAGGCCATTAAATAAATCGGTTAACGTATTAATAGATGTATCTATATTCTCCAAAAGAGGCTTCCGCTTCAATGGCTCATCTGCATTCTGCTGAAGTTTACCAAAGAACAGGCTCAAGGCATGCAACGGCTGCCGTAGATCATGACTGGCTTCTGCCAGGAACTGGGACTTGGCAATATTCGCCTGTTCAGCGATATCTTTCTGTAGAGCCAGTTCTTCCGCCAGGCTCTCATTTTGAAACCTCAATCTGAGCGCTGTGGCGTAGGTTGAATGGGTGTTACGGTGCAAGAAAAAAAGCATCCCGATGAATAACCAGAATGATGCGCCGAGTAACTGATAGACTGTATCGCCAGTAATAACAAGCTGTAAGGACATGGGTAATAACATCATGACTACAGGGTAGAATGTAGGGCTGTAAGCCGTTGAGGTTGTGGTTATTGCAGAAGCTCCCATAACCAGGATTATTAGTAGCAAAGATTGATGCGCAATTGATTCTGAGTGGAAAAATAATACCCCAGCCATGCCCCATGACGATATTG
>JAZGGH010000011.1:0-2802 GCA_036480335.1 Gammaproteobacteria bacterium
TGTTGAGTGGAGATAAGGGAAAACCCTGCCTGATTCGACAGATTAATGCTAAATACAGGTTAAAAACCTGGAATTTATAGTTCGAAAGAGATTTCTTGATTTAGGACCGTCAAATTTCAACAGCCTGCTATATCGTTATCACGGGGAACAAAGGCATAGGACCAGTGGGTTCAAGGTCGTCAGATAATGTCTGATGATGAACAGCGGACGAAGGGTAGCCGGCCTGGTGATCTGCCAGGTCCGGCATCACCCTGTCATTTGCAATTATTTGATTCATGCCCGCTCTGTCTGGGGCATGAATCCAGGATAACCTGTTATTTTATAAGGAGGCCAGATATCTACGTGCGCGTGTATTCCGCTATCATTTCACCACCAGAGAAGAAAGAGAGGTAATCTGGAATTGGTGGAAAAAAGAATACCTCGGGATATTTCCTTATTTACCGCGACGATTTCCCTGATGCCTGATTGCGCTGCAGTCACAGGAAGTCAATCAGTAACGGGAAGATGATCTCGCTCAATGCTGGCTGGCAATAGTGCTTTGTTGTTTGTTTCTGAACCATCCACCTAGTATTGCAAAGGCGATTCCAAACGAGAGAAATATCAGACTGGTCAGTGTGAATTCACCTGCAGACCTGGAAAATAGCAGTGACAGGAAACAAGCTGCCCCACCCGCAATTGCAGCATGTACCAGTGGTTTGCGTTCGGCTATCAGGGCGGTCAGATAGCCGCCAGCAATCAATGTAATAAATAGGCCAAGTATGACTGAAAGCTGTAAGAAGATATCGGAATATGGCGCCAGAACAGGGAATGTTCTACCCAGTGCTATATAACCTACTGAGATAAAAATGAATGCCAGTTGCATCAGTAGCCCCAGGCCAATGATAAAAATAAATCCAGCCACGAGAGCTTTCCAGTTCATTTTTTAAGCCACTGATCTAATTAGTCAATGGTAATTATCAATGTGAGTTGCAGAAGGGTTTTTGATCAACATCAATTAAACCGTGTTTTACACTTGAAATTGTATATCTGCAGACGTTTATTTGCCTATACTGAAAACATAAATTATTAAAATAAAGGCTGTAACTAAGGGGAGACGTGTTATGTTAATCACACACCTGTTCAAATTTTCACATGTGTTAATCAGTTTTTTTACGCTTGTCTTGCTCGTATCATGTGGCGGTGGCTCAGGGGGTGGTGCGGATACTGATAACAATCAAAGTTTTGCACCAGATTTCAGATCTGCTCGGATCATTTCCCAGACGAGTATGATTGTTGATCCTGTTTCAGGCGGTGTCATTGAGCATGCGGGTGCAACTTTGACCATCCCGCCAGGTGCACTTGGTGAATCTGCTCAGATTGGCCTTGCATCGACAACACTGCCTGTAACGGATTTGCCAGCCAATGATGGGGCGCTACTGGGAAGAACAGTACTTTCAAAATCAGGTATTGTCATAACCAGTGATAAGGATATCCACCTGAACAGGGCATTAACACTGAGACTGCCAATTGAATTAAGCAAAGTGCCTGTAAATACAGTTGGCTCTGAAATAACTATCTCGACCGATACTGGTGGCTTCCTGGTGCCTCAGGGATCTCCTGATTCAGTTAACCTTACTGATGGTTTTCTGGAATTTACATTTGGAGCTGGCCAGTTTTTTTCAGCAACGAATAACAAGGTGCTTGGCCCGCCACGGGGAATTGCAATGCCATTCCTTGTTGTTTTAACTGTTGCTGGAAGTGTGCAGACAATAAATCCGGTAATTGCAACGCTTGATTCTATTAATTTACTCCGCTATGACACTATCTTTAGTGACCACTTTACTATTCATTATAATCTTGATGCTGTAACTTTGAGTAAGGTGTTTGCAGTAATGAATAATAGCATCCCGGAACCAAACGTCCAGAAAGCCGCTGGCAGGGGAACGGGCGTTGCGATGGCACCAAAACCTGTAAATACCCATTGTGAGGGTATGCCGGATTTAGGATCCTGTACCGAAACGGTATTCAGTTCTATGCGGAAGTCAAATAACTCCAGACCGGCAGGTCCCTGTCGCCCTGTGTTGAAAACAGTACCTGTGGCTATGCCGCGTTGGTCAATGATATTGCCGTTCCAGTTAACCAGAAAACCTGAGAGATTCACTTCGGCAGTATCATTTTCTGCAATGGCACCGTTGATTTCCGCTACTTTCGGATACTGCCTGTAGCCGGCTTATCCAGGTAGGAATTTATCCATGAGCCTGCAAACTGTAGAGAAGCAAGTGACGTTGTAGCGGGTTCTGTTTGTGCTTGTGTGAGATCCCAGTCAGGTGCTGTGGGTTGCAGCATCATATCGGTGGCAGCAGCATTAGTAATTTCCTGTAGAGGTGCATTGTTCAGGGTAAATGTCCCACCCGTAATATGCAGACCTTCGATCTCAATCTGGGCCGCTTCGATTGCAGTGGTATACAGCGTCATAAATAGTATAAATACTGTTGTTATTTTCATTACTATCTCCTGAGTTATCCTGACATTGGCTCATTTTTGATCACACAGAGTATAAAATACGATAAGGCCTTAGATGTTTTATAGTGACTCAATCACACAAGATGGGGTTTTATCTCCAATAGTGAGATTCTCGCAATCATCAATTACTGTTGTCCATTCCACAGCCCCTACGGTATCCTTGGCTTTTGCCAAAAAAGCCGGATTATCAGAACCCATGCAAGACGTTTACCAGCCCGCAGAGATTGAAGCACGAACCCAGGCAAACTGGGAGGAAAAAGAGACTTTTCGTGTTCGCGAGGATAGCAGTCGAGAGAAATA
>JAZGGH010000012.1:0-15515 GCA_036480335.1 Gammaproteobacteria bacterium
GGGGTATCGGTACGCAAATCCTTATAACGGATATCGCCATCATAGGCGTCACCCAGGCCATAAATAACCGTGGGGTCTGTTTCCAGGCGCATGCCTTTGTTCAGACGCCGCACAAACACTCCAGAGATACGCGGCCGTTCATCGGCAATGGCTGTTTCTTTTTCAATAATGGATGCTAGAATCAGAGCTTCATAAGGTGACTTTAGCGGCAAGTCACTGCTCTTTTCAGCCCAGGCTTTTTGCAGGTATTGTTGCATCGCCGTATAGGCACGCTGCAGCAGTTCTCGATCTGTTGCACCACGAGTAAAAAAATAGGTATCGGCCAGAAAGCGTCCTTCGGGTTTTTCATCCGGATGCTGCAGTTCAGTCATGATCTGATTATCGGATAAGCCCTGCAGGGTGTTTTCAATATCTGCATTAGCCCACAGACTCTTAAGCATATCCCTGAAGCGTTGCCCTTCGATGATTGTCAGGCTATGCTGAATCACCTTGCCTTTGTTCAATAGTGTAAGCAAATCCACAGGCAGCAAATCTGGCTGCAACTCAAACTCGCCGGTCTTGATACTCGAATCCAGTTTCAGTTGTCGACCGAGTAAAACCAGATATTTTGGCTTATCGGTGATCCCCTGCTGACTGAGTTTTCTGGCAATGCCAGTTAACGTCATGCCTTTTTTAACATGCAGCACATAACCCTGCTCGGGCACTGACAACGACACTTCCTGATAGGCTTTGTAATCCTGATAAAACCAGAAGGCGGTCAACACTATGCCGATAAACAGTAAGCTAGTAGTCAGCTTCAATACTCGCCAGATCATCAGGTGTACCACTCTGAGGATGAGTCAGTTAACTGCGCCTGTTTGATGGCATCCTGAAGCTGGTGAGTCACGTGCCCAGGCTGGAACGAAGTATGGCCTTTTATTTCGCGCACCGGCCAGAGTCCAAACTGACTATTGCAGAAAAATACTTCATCGGCGTTACAGACATCATCAAGCGTCATCGACTGCACACTGCAATCCATCGCTTGCGCTGAGGCTATGTCCATCACCACAGAACGCATAATCCCGGCGACACCACACTGCGTAAGATCGGGTGTCTGCAGGTTTTTATTATTCACTATAAATACATTACTCATGGTCGCTTCCACGATCTGGTTACCGGTATCCAGAACCAGACCTTCACTGATGGTCATATCATTCCATTCATTACGCGCCAGCACCTGCTCTAATCGATTCATGTGCTTAATTCCAGCCAGCAACGGCTGTCGTGAAAGCTGTGTTGTACAGAGACGAACAACTACCCCGGAAGTCGCAAGCTCATTTGGATAATCCGGCGCTGTAAAGACGCGCACTACGATAACGGGTTGCCCGACAGATGTATAGACATAACCCCGTAAAGATTCGCCACGCGTTATCATCAATTTGATCACCGATTGCGGAAACTGACAGGCCAGTTGCAACAGGTCATCGGAAACAATACCGAAATTGACAACCTTAATACCCAGTCTTTCACAACCCGTTCGCAAACGGGATAGATGACGATTCAAATAGCAGGGAATGCCTTCTCGGACGGCAATGGTTTCGAACACACCATCACCAAACTGCAACCCCCGGTTGGCAGCATTCACAACACTGCTTGTCTCACCATTGACAAATGAAGCCAGCATCATTTACTCGCCACTCCCAATGTTGCCAGCATGCCGTTGGCTTTCGCGCGTGATTCATCGAGTTCACGTTGAGGATCCGAGTCCGCCACAATACCGGCTCCGGCACGAAAATGCAGTTGCGAACCGTCACGGACAATGGTGCGAATCAGGATATTCAGATCCAGATTGCCGCAACGATCAAGATAACCCATCGAACCGGTATAGGGGCCGCGCCCGGTTTTTTCCAGCTCGGCAATGATTTCCATACATCGAACCTTGGGACAGCCGGTGATAGTTCCGCCTGGAAAAACGGCTTTGATCACATCTATGGGTGTTATCTCCGGCCGTTTGGTTGCGCGGATATTTGAGACAATATGATGTACGGTCGCGTAGGATTCCAGCACCATCAGCTCATCAACTTCGACCGTTCCTGGCACCGCAAAACGTCCCATGTCATTTCTTTCAAGATCCACAAGCATGATGTGCTCTGCCATTTCCTTGGGGTGAGCAAGCAATTCTTCTGACAGTTCTACATCTTCCTGTGTTTGTTCGCCTCTGGGACGCGTCCCGGCGATCGGACGCGTCTGCACCAGATCACCCTGCATACTCACCAGGCGTTCAGGCGATGAACTGAAAATAGCGCTCTCTCCCCAGGTTGCCATGCCATTGAATGGACCAGGATTGGCGACTCTGAGTTTTGCATACAGGGCATGATGATCCAGCTCTTGCGTGAGAGATGCAGACCATTTCCTCGACAGATTCACCTGAAACACATCGCCTTCGATAATATAGTCAATAATACACCGCACGGCATCTGTATAATCCTGATCCGGCTCTTCTGTTATAGAAACAACGGGAATAGAATCAACAGGAAAATTGTCAGCTGTCTTCACACTGGCCGCAGGCAATACAGCAATATCCTTTTCTATTTTCTGCAAACAGGCAGTATTTTCTGCAACGGCAAAACGCGCATTGGTTTCGCGGTCATGGATCACGGCAGCCGGAAAACGGGTTGCCAGCGCAACCGGAAGTTTGCCATTGTAATCAGGTAACGCCAGAGTCGGTTCTATTTCTGCTGCCAGCTCATAACTCAGGTAGAGAAACCAGCCACCTGAAAACGGGATTTTGCCACTGTTGATACTGTCAGAACAAACGCTAATTTTTTCCTGCTCATACCAGTGTTCCAAAGCATCGAGAAACACATCAATACCCGCATCATCAGAGCGAAGGGTTTTTCCGGGGCAGGCAAACAGCACATCATAACGACCTTGCGGGCCGATTGAAGCACTCTGTAACAGGTGGGGATAACGCGATGGATTAAGACGATGCAAATCCAGCAAATCAAATGCAGAGGAAACAGCAATACTGATTGAAGCTGACTCTGCATTCACTGACTTTGGGGATGACACGCTACGGCAGTTTGCTAATAACCAAAGTGCCGTTAGTGCCACCAAAACCGAAGGAGTTGGTCAACGCAACTTCAATCTTCATTTGCCGGGCTTCATTAGGCACAAAATCGAGATCACAGACCGGATCCGCTGTAAACTGATTGATAGTGGGCGGCGCAACCTGATCATGAATTGCGAGTGTTGTGAATATCGCTTCAACGCCACCCGCTGCACCCAACAGATGCCCTGTCATGGATTTTGTCGAACTGATAGCAACTTTATGAGCATGATCACCCATAGCGGTTTTCATCGCATTCACCTCAGCCGCATCGCCGGCGGGTGTCGAGGTACCATGCGCATTCACATAGTCGACCTTGTCATAAGTCAGGCCGGCATCCATCAATGCATTTACCATGCATCGTGCTGCACCTTCACCATTCGCCGAAGGCTGGGTCATGTGATAAGCATCGCCACTGCGACCATAGCCGGAGATCTCAGCATAAATCCTGGCGTCGCGTGCTTTTGCATGTTCGTATTCTTCCAGCACCAACACACCGGCACCATCACTGAGCACAAAACCGTTGCGATCCAGATCCCAGGGACGACTCGCGGTTTCCGGATCGTCATTTCTGGGAGACAGGGCCTTGGCTGCAGCAAACCCACCTAGACCCGTTGCCGTGGTCGCCATTTCTGCACCACCGGCAAACATCACATCCGCATCACCATAGGCAATAATACGAGCCGCTTCACCAATGCTATGTGTACCGGTCGTACAGGCAGTGACCAGCGCAATGTTGGGGCCTTTTAAACCATACTTAATCGACAGGTTACCGGAAATCATATTGATAATATTGCTGGGTACAAAAAAGGGAGAAATCTTCCGCGGCCCACCTTTCAGATAGGCATCGTAATTTTTTTCGATACCAGGCAATCCACCAATCCCGGAGCCAATAGAAACGCCCATACGGTGTGCATTGCGCTCCGTGACTTCAAGCCCTGCATCCTCAAATGCCTGGATACCTGCAGCCATGCCATAATGGATAAAGGTATCCATCTTGCGGGCATCTTTTTTCGACATGTATTTTTCAGTATCGAAACCCTCCACGCTGCCACCAATACGCACCGGAAAGTTTTCAACATTATCAAGAGCAGTAATAGCTCTAATGCCGCTTTTACCTGCAAGAATATTTTGCCAGGCAGACGGTATGTCCAGCCCTACAGGACTGACAATACCCAACCCGGTGATAACAACACGCCGACCTCGCATGCTAGAAGCCTCTTGTTGTATGCGTGTGCATAAACTGGATCAGTAATTCCATAGTTGAAGCCAGGAAAGTATAGTGAATACAAAATTACGCGGGCCACACTTCAGGTGGCCTGCTAATTAGAAATGACGATGTTAGCCGAGAGCTGACTGAACGTAATCAATCGCCTGCTGAACAGTCGTGATTTTTTCAGCTTCATCATCCGGAATTTCGCATTCGAATTCCTCTTCCAGCGCCATAACCAGCTCGACAGTGTCGAGAGAATCCGCCCCCAGGTCATCAACAAAAGATGATGTTTTGTTAACAGTATCTTCGTTTACGTCGAGTTGTTCTACCACAATTTTTTTAACACGTTCTTCAATGTTGCTCATAATTCCTTAGTCCTCATATATCAGTAACTACAGTGTACATGCGCGCATATTGTAGTGAAAAGCTTGCGTCGATGCCACTGTGACAAAATACTGGCACTTACCCAGTATAATTAAAATAAAGTAAAATCATAATATACTATAAATATCAAAGGGATAACAGATAATTTGAATGTATAGAATAGTCTGTTATGCCATATACATCCCGCCATTTACGTGCAATGTTTCGCCGGTTATGTAAGCTGCATTGTCCGAACAGAGAAAGGCCACTGTATTGGCAATGTCTTCTGGCACACCCAATCGCCCAAGTGGAATCTGTGCGGTCAATGTATTTATCTGCTCTTCAGCCAACGCTTTGGTCATATCGGTATCAATAAAACCAGGCGCAACAACATTGACTGTTATGCCACGCGAACCAATTTCACGCGCCAGCGATTTACTGAAACCGACCATTCCGGCTTTGGCAGCCGCATAGTTGGCCTGCCCCGGATTTCCGGTTGCGCCGACCACCGAAGCGATACTGACAATGCGCCCGCGTTTGGCTTTCATCATGCCGCGCAAACAGGCTTTGCTTAGCCTGTATACTGAACCCAGATTTGTGCCAATAACATCGTCCCATTCATCCTGCTTCATTCGCATGAGCAAATTGTCACGTGTGATACCGGCATTATTAATCAGAATAGTGGGAGACGAATATTGCTCTTTTACCGCTTTTACCACCTCATCAATAGACTCAGCATCATTGACATTCAGCATCATGCCAGTGCCTTTGATATTCCCGGCTGCAAAATACTCAGCAATCGCCCGCGCACCAGACTCTGTAGTCGCAGTACCGATAACGGTAGCGCCTGCATTACCCAGCGCCGTAGCGATGGCTTTACCAATACCACGACTGGCACCGGTAACAAGCGCGACATCCTGATTCAATGACTGACTTAATGACATACTGATTTCTCCTAAGCAATCGCTTCCAGGGCTTTCTCAAGACCTGCACTGTCTTGAACCGCAAACGCCGAAAGTTTTTTATCAATGCGTTTATTCAAGCCAGTCAGCACCTTTCCCGGACCGGCTTCAACAAGCTGCGAAACACCACGATCAGCCATGGCCCGAATCGTATCTACCCAGCGCACTGGCATATATAACTGTTGTGCCAATACCTGACGGATATCCGCTGCATCGGCATGACTGCTCACATCAACATTATGTAATACAGGTATCTTGGCTGAGCTGATATCCACATCCTGTAGATGCGCTAACAGTTGCTCGGCAGCAGGCTGCATCAGGGCACAATGAGATGGCACAGAAACCGGCAGCAACAGGGCGCGCTTGGCACCTGCATCTTTAGCCGCTTCAATGGCTCGATTAACAGCGGTAGCTTGTCCGGCAATAACCACCTGACCGGGCGAATTAAAATTCACTGCACTGACCACATCACCCTGAGCAACTTCATCACAAACCTTGATCACAGCTTCATCATCCAGACCAAGAATGGCTGCCATAGCACCTTCACCATCAGCAACCGCAGCCTGCATAGCCTGAGCACGTTGCTCGACCAGCTTTACCGCATCAGAAAATTGCAGAGCATCGGCACAAACCAGTGCCGTATACTCACCCAGACTGTGGCCCGCCATCACGGCCGGCATCGGTCCACCCTGCGCCTGCCAGCATCGCCAGACAGCAACGCCCGCCGTCAGCATTGCAGGTTGCGTCGAGGTTGTCTGGTTCAGCAAAGTACCCGGCCCTTGCTGAACCCGCTGCCATAAATCGTAACCCAGTACGCCGGATGCTTCGTTAAAAACATCAGCGACAACTGAAAATGCTTCACCCAGTTCGGCCAGCATACCCACAGATTGAGACCCCTGCCCTGGAAAAATAATACCCAGGTGGTCTGAAGTTTTTTCTGTCATGAATTAGTTTCTGTTATCAAGATAAAATCAGGATGGAATTAGAAAGTCAGTAAAATGGAACCCCAGGTAAAGCCGCCACCAAATGCTTCCATTAACAGCGTTTCACCCGGTTTAATACGGCCATCGCGCACCGCAGTATCCAGCGCCAGCGGCACCGATGCGCTCGACGTATTGCCATGCTCATCAACGGTCACCACGACATGGTCCATCGACATTTTGAGTTTTTTAGCCGTTGCCTGAATGATGCGGATATTCGCCTGATGCGGGATCAACCAGTCTATATCTGATTTTTCCATGTTATTTGCAGCCAGCGTTTCATCAACAATGCGTCCCAGCGTGTTTACCGCAACCTTGAAAACCTCATTGCCGCGCATCTGCACAAAACGTGCGTCACCTTCCAGAGACTCCATGCCCTGACCCACACCACCCGGCACAGTCAGCAGATCAGCATAGGCACCATCAGCATGCAGATGCGTCGATAGAATCCCCGGAGTATCACTGGCCTCAACCACCACCGCACCGGCTCCATCACCAAACAATACACAGGTACCCCGGTCGGACCAGTCAAGCATGCGAGTAAGCACTTCAGCGCCGACAACCAGTGCGCATTTTGCGGTTCCCGAACGAATAAATTTTTCAGCAACACCGAGCGCGTAAACAAAGCCGGTACAAACCGCCTGAATATCAAACGCAGGGCAGCCATGCAGATCAAGACGCTGCTGCAACAGACAGGCTGTACTCGGAAATACCCGATCCGCAGTGGTCGTTGCAACAATGATCAGATCGACATCCTGAGCATTCTTGCCCGCCGCTTCCAGTGCGCGTTTTGCTGCATGCTCCGCCAGATCAACCGTTGTCTGATCGTCTGCAACAATGTGCCTTCTGGCAATACCGGTACGCTCACGAATCCACTGGTCGGTGGTATCAACGATCTTTTCAAGATCATGGTTCGTCATCACCCTGTCAGGGAGGTAACTACCGGTGCCTGTTATGCGTGAATAAATCAAACCGCCTGTTTCTCCGTAAGTACCTGCGTCAACCGCTCACTGATGCGCTCAGGAACCGACTGACTGAAAACCGTTGCCGCAACATCAATGGCATTGGCGAATGATAACGCATCGGCACTGCCATGGCTTTTAATAACGGTGCCACGTAACCCCAATAGACTAGCACCATTATATCGGCGCGGGTCAATGCGGCGTCGAAACGCCTTCAATACAGGCATCGCACAAACAGCCGCCAGTCTGGTAAAAATATTCCGTGAAAACTCGGCGCGAATAAAATGCGCAATCATTTTTGCTACACCTTCGCTGGTCTTCAACGATATATTACCAACAAAACCGTCACATACAACAACATCAGAGGTTCCCTTGTAAACATCGTCACCCTCAACAAAACCAATATAATTAAGGGTGCTTGAAGACAACAGGGCCGCTGCATTTTTGACCGTTTCGTTACCTTTCATCTCTTCTTCGCCGATATTCAATAGTCCAATACTTGGCGCAGAGGTTCCATCAATCGCACTGGCAAGAATAGATCCCATCACCGCAAACTGAAACAGATGCTCAGGCGTACTCTCTATATTCGCACCAAGATCCAGCATCAGGGTATGCCCGTGTATGGTCGGCAATGAGGTACAGATGGCCGGTCGGTCAATGCCCGGCAGCGTCTTCAGAACGAAACGTGCCGTTGCCATCAGTGCCCCGGTATTACCGGCACTGACACAGGCATCCGCCTTGCCCTGTTTGACAAGATTGATTGCCACCCGCATTGAAGAATCTTTTTTGGAACGTAACGCAGATGAAGCAGATTCATCCATCGCTATCTGCTGTGAAGCATGCTGGATTGAATAACGCTGCTGATATTTTGAAAATGCCTGATGATCAGGCTGCTCGATTACCTGACCGATCTTGTCCTGATCACCGACCAGAACAAGATAGATATCGTCGCGTTGAGAAAGGATACGCAGAGCAGCAGGAATGACGGCATTAACACCAAGGTCGCCGCCCATTACATCCAGAGCAATCGTAATCGGCATCAGGACTGATGCAACAATCCGTTAATCAAGATCTTTTTCAATCACCTTGCGGCCACGGTAATAACCGTCAGCACTAATATGATGACGCAAGTGTTTTTCACCGGTAGTCGGCTCAACAGACAACGTACTGTCCTTAAGCGCATCATGTGAACGACGCATACCGCGTCTGGATGGTGTTTTACGACTTTTCTGAACTGCCATTGCCTGTCTCTCCAAAAATACTGTAAAAAAACTAAACTATTTATTTCTCTTCAACTGTTCCAGAACCCCAAAAGGATTCAAAACTTTTTCTGCCGCTTCTTTCTGCCTGATAAACACATCACATACAGATTCATCTAAATGCTTTGCAATCAAAGGCAAAGCCAACATAATCTCATCTTCGATCAACTCAGATAAGCGCACAGGCTTGCCGGTTGCTATCAGAGGATCATACCCTTCCGGTAACACATCTGCCCTTTCCTCATCCGCCACAATGGCGAGCACAGGGCGAAGATCCAGTGCATGCGGCAGTGCATCCATACAACGCTGACAAACCAGTAACACCTGCCCTGTGACGACCAGGCGCATGACTGGCAAGCGGCATTGATCAACTTCAAACACCGCCTGTACCGCTAATACTGAATCCGACGCCAATGCCACTGACAATCGCTGCATGTCTGACAGACCAATATCACCCTTAAAGGAACGTCCTGCCAGCGCAAGACCCAGTGGTTCAACCTCATCGGGCAATTTATCAAGCATAAGCGGCTAATTATATGGAGGCGTGTAATTTATGTCAAAGCATTAACAACATAAATTAATGATGTGGCAATTAATCAAAACGACTCCAGGAACAGAACCCTCAATCCTAGTAATTACATAATCAATGTTACATAACTAACTATTATTTATGTAATTATTTAACATTCTAATGACTTTCAAGTACATTGACCCTTAAAATATACCGTTTTTATACATAAAATCTAGCGATTAAGCACACTAAAGCCCACGAATTGCTTGATTGTTATGATTCATCTTCACTTCCAAAATACACATCCCACCAAATCTCCAACCCCAGTTTATACAATGCGTTCATGGCGCTTAAATCCATATAGGGTCCACCTTGCCCAGATGTCACAAAATAACAACAAATATCCATTTGACACTCTTCAGACCGAAGCTCTTTTAATAAAACGGCCTTTTGCTTGAACCGTTTGATAATTGCTTTAATGTGTACAAGATTGTCAGTAGATTCCAGCTCGTCTTTTGTGCACCACCCCCAATAATTTGTTTCTCTTTTCGACCTCCTGCGCGCATCTGGATCGCGAATATAGCCAGTGTTTGATTCTAACCCTAATCGATCCGTAATCACTTCAGGACATATTGAAGCAGAAAAAATCCGAAGAGTTGCAAACGTTTCTAAAACCACCAGCACCTCAATTAATAAGACTTGTACAAGAGAAAATAGCCTTGATCTACAAGCTGTAGATCAGCCTAACTTTAAGTGATACTAAAAATCAAACCATACCATCATATGGTTTGCTTGAATATGACATTCTATTTCACTGTTTTTATTGATTAATATACTCAAAATACTCCTGCTCAGACAAAACCCTGACCCCCTTCTCCTTAGCAGCAGATATCTTTGCCGCCCCCACATTTTTTCCAGTCACCAGCAGGTCAGTTTTACCCGTAACCGAGTTTCCAATCTTCGCACCCAGCGCTTTTGCCTGGCGCTTCATTTCATCACGCCCCTGCTGCATCGCGCCAGTGAAAACAATCAATTGCCCGGCAACAGGGCTATCCACAGATTCGCTACCTGTAACCAGAGGTGTAATAGACAGTGAAAAGCCCAACGCAAATACCTGTTCAAACTCAGCCCGAATTGCAGCCAGCCCTTTTACTATCGCATTCGATGTGATTTCTGCGAATCCTTCGATCTCCGCTATTTGCTCGACATTCAGTTCAAACACTGATTCAAGAGGCACTTGCTGCAGCAGCCTTTCGCAATTGCCGCCCGCCAGCCGGATGACGCCAAAGGCCGCAAGAAAGCGCCAGTCTTCAATTTGCTCGCTACGGCTACGACGCAATTGATTTAGTAAATTGGCTGCCGTTTTTTCACCAAAGCCCATTCCAAGCAGATCCACTTCCTGCAACGCATAAACATCCGATATCGTGGTAACGCCGTCGGCACACAACTTCTGAATTGTCTTGCCACCTAAGCCATCCACATTACCCAGGGTTTTGAAAAAATGTTCCAGACTGTGTTCGAGCTGGGCCGGACATCGCTGTGTGTTGGTACAGAACAGGTAATCGTTATCCCAGACCAGCTCAGCATCACAACTCGGACAAGTATCCGGTATGTGCGCTTCGACTGGCTGAACAACTTTCTCTATTTTCGGAATCACCAGCCCACTACGCACCAGTTCGATAATTGCGCCAGGGCCAATGCCTTTTTCTTTCACCATGCCATAATGGTGTGCGCTCGCCCGGCTGATTACCGCACCGCTCAAACGGGTCGGCTCAAGAATCGCAACCGGATTCACACGCCCAGAACGTGAGGTTTGCGGCTTTACTTCAACCACGGTTACCGTCGCCTTTTCTGCATTTTCCTTGTAGGCAATTTGCCAGCGGTGGTGATGGCGGGTCGCTCCCATCTCTACCTTCAGTGCCGGGCTTTCGACTTCAAGCACTACGCCATCAACATCGTACGCCGTGGTATGCCACATTTCACCAATAATGCCATCAAAATCATCCAGCAAATCCTGAATCAATAGCTGCTTTACCGGCAACTGCGCAAACGGCATAAAGACGGCTGCACCGTCATCAATCGCCTTCTGCACCAGTGGATCTTCTTTCTTTTCTGCCAGAACAGCCGCCTGAAAATTTCTTGAGTTATCAAATTGTTGTGACAGATACTTATCAAAATAGATCTGATCGATAACGATCTCTCCAGCGCCCTGGCCGCGGACACCATCACCCCCCACTCGCAGGCCACGAACGAACACGCGACTGATATCGGTACCCTTGCGGCCATCTCCGCGCGTATACAGTTTCTGTCCGTCATCATAGGCCGCAAAGCCATCGAGCTTTGGCGTTATCCTGATATCTATATTTACCTCATCAAGCGCTATAGTCACCGCAGACTTGCAGAGACGATTAATCCATTTCTCAACCGCTTCCTGCGTATAAGCCTTATCAGTCGACAGCATGCGCTCGGGTAAAGGCACCGTCTTTCCGACAAAGCCAGCTTCAGGCTCAACCTCCTGCAAAAAAGGATGATCAGGTTGCCGGCTGCTTAACTCTGCCAGATAGAGAAAATCATAATCTGCATCAGAGATGATTGGCTCGCCACCACGATAGAGTGCATTGGCAAAAGTGATAAATTCGATGAGCTGCTCATCAGTCAAGCTGCCTTCATCCAGCTCACGCTGAGCAAGCCTGAAAACGGTTTCTTCCGATAACGCCTGCAGATGCAGACCAGCCTTTTCAAAGACTGATTTTTGTTTATTGTTGAACACTGCTTAGCTTCACCCAGAGTTATTTATCACAAAAGCCAATTAAGATTTATACACAGTCGCAAAGCCATCACATAAAACGCTGTTCTAAATGACTTTTATCTCTAGTTAACCTTGACAATTACTCAATAAGCAATTGTTTTTAATAGGATTTATAAATAGATCAAAAAATGATCAATTTAAATACAATGGCTTAAATACAGGTATTTTGATTAGCCTTCTGTATTAGTCCACAGACTTATCCACAACGAATGTGGATAAGTCTGGCTTCAAAGTGCGTCCCCGGCAGCAGGTTTTTCATCCGCCGCAAGACTGAATCTATCAGCCACTGTAAAAGGCAGGGAAAGAGCGCTGTTAATCAATGCCAGCGATCCACTCAGCTTATAGTCAAATTGCTTAAATCCCCCCGCAGCCAACCCCTTAAATTGCCGGAATGACTGCAACAGGTTAGAGCTGATTTCTACATCCAGCGTGCCCTCGTCCAGGGCAGGAATATCTACTCGCTGGTTGCTGACACCATTGCCAAACTTGATGCCGTTTATTTCTATCGCGAAGCTCAGGCCTCGTATCGGTAAAGCGAATTGATTGATATTTTTCACCCGCAAACTCACCAGATAACGCTGTTCAAACAAGCCCATTGTCACCGGCTGAATACCTGCAATGCTGATTTTTGGCGCTTCTGGTCGCTGCGTTAACGAAGCACAGCCTGTTAATACCCAGAGCACAAAGACCATCAACATCCATTCAAACTTTATCATCATTTTCTCTCCTTTCCTGCACCAATACCCAGGGCGCTGCCACGACCGCCCATAATTCCGGAAGGCGTGAACACCAGTCTTTCGCTGAATCTGTCGACAAATACTCAACTTGTCCACGTTCAAGCAATGCCTGAATTCCTGCCTTATCATCATCTACAAATTTTGCTGCCACCTGCACCAGATCAAGGTGGCTATCAATATGAAGAATAACACCTCTGGCAAAATGCGGCTCAAGCTCAGGCCAGGTAATACGTGCTGTTTCCTGCACCCGTTCGAGTTGACTACCTGTCATGTCTGCCTGCATTTATTTTCACCCTTATAACAGGCCATTGAAAAACCCTCATGCGGCACCATTCTGCGTTAAAAATTGGCTCAAAATGCTCATGTACTGCGTGTACACTGCGCTTTTTCGCCAATTTTTGCCTTGTCTTGCGCTCGCCTGAGAGCTTTTTCAACAACCTGTTAATTCTTCAATTTCCTGACAGTATACCGGAGCCCGGTTGTCTTTTTTCCAGCTGTCAGCGCAGGTATCATCCGGACTTTTTGTCGTAAAGTCTGGCTGGTAAATTCGCTTCTTGAAAAGACGCCCACGGTATTTTCATTCTGCGGCCCTTTCATCATCAATACTGTTTCAAGTTGCTCACGCATTTTACGCTCGCAGATCAATGCCGACTGCTTCATCTGTCGGCTAGACTCAAAATTTACGATCAGTATTCCTTGCGGCTTAACTAAGCTTAGCAATTTTTTTGCCCAGGCTCGATCAACCGCTATAGCACGTTCAGGCTCTGCATTCACATGCATAAATAAATCATCAATCACCAGATCGAAGGCTTCACCAGAATATTCATCTACCCACTCGCTGGCATCAGCACAGACTAATCTGGCTACCTTCTTATCGACAGCAAAGAAACGGCGAGCAATCTGAATGTGTACAGCACTCAATTCCACGCCAGTTATTTCGACAGGCGCCACATAGCGCAGCAATAACCGGATGACAGCACCGCCCCCAACACCCAATACCAACACGCGTTTCACACTGTCTGCCGGCAAAAACAGGGCTGGTAAAAACAGCAAATCCCAGATATTGCCAGTCACTGCCTGCGCAGGATTAAATTGGGTGTGCAGAACACCATTGCTATACAGGCGAATTGTGCGGCCTGCGCTTCTAACTTCATATTCTGTTCCCGAATACAGGCGGCGCCATAAAATTGCCATATAAATAATTGCCCCTGTTAAACCATTGATTTCATAATACCACTTTAATTACTGTCTGAAAGTAGCCCGATCAAATTTCCGGCCTCAATGAAAAAACACTAGACAATCGCCTAAAGAAGAACGCCGCAAAGCCGTTGATGCAAGAAAATGAAGTGCGACAAAACAGGGAAGCAGCAGTAATAGCTGGGTATTACAGTTCAACAATTCATCATCGTATGAATCACTTCAACATAAAACCACAACAGTCCTGAACCGGATTTCAACTGTTCAAACACATATTCATAATAGGGCGCATTGATGAAGAAATTATTAGCTGTAGTAGCAGTAAGTTGTTTATACCCATACTTTGCAATAGCAGAAAACACAATCACGATCAACGATGAAATTGATATTGGCTTCGGTGGATTTATTCGTGCCGACCTTGGTGTTGGCGATCGTTATGGGAAAGCCCATGACGACGACAGGCTGGGTGTCTCCAAAGCTGCTTTTGCCGTAACAACCAGTTATAAAAACATACAGGGTGTTTTCGTTCTCGGCTCTGAAGTAACCTCAGTAAATAACAGTACGGAAGATGGCAACATTGATATCAAGGATGCTTTTGTCATTATGAAATTCTCCCCTGTTGATCTTATTGTTGGTGCCCAGCCATTGTTGTTTGGTTTAAAACCTCAGGGTTATCCAGGTGATCATTCCATACAGGGCAGTGTTGAATATGGTGCTGGTGGCGCATTTGCCATATCCAATCAGGCAGGACCTGCTGTGGTAGCTAACTGGAACATCACCGACAGTTTCTCGCTACGAGGCGGTTTTTTCGATCATAATGATTATCAGAATTCCGGAACAAGAGCAGCCTCCGACCCACTTGTCGATAATGGCTCCGGTATTTTTGACAACCTGTTTATCCAGTTAAGCGGAAAGAATATTCTCGGCACAGGTATTTATGCCAATACCGGAATAGAAAAACGCTACGTGGGTGATTCGGTTGATGATAGTGAAAATATCTTTGTTCTTGGAGCTGGCTGGAAGAATGCTCAACTGGATTTCTCTGCTGAATATCAGGCGCTGGACAAGACCTTCATCGGCACTGCACATGATGAAAATTATTTTATTCTGGAGTCCAGCTATATGCCAAACAGCGATTACCGGGTCTATCTTGATTACTCTGCTGCAGACGAACTTGATTTAACAACATGGCGCCTGGGTGGGAACTACCATTACAACAAACACACCATGTTCACCGTAGAATATGCCAGAGACGATGCTGACAGTGATGATGTTGACAGCGTAGATGCCCGTGTCACATTAAGCTTCTAGCAGGCTGTTGAAATTTGACGGTCCTAAATCAAGAAATCTCTTTCGAACTATAAATTCCAGGTTTTTAACCTGTATTTAGCATTAATCTGTCGAATCAGGCAGGGTTTTCCCTTATCTCCACTC
>JAZGGH010000013.1:0-4542 GCA_036480335.1 Gammaproteobacteria bacterium
CCCAAACTCAACCCCCGTATAATCACTCTCACCCGCACGGGAAAACCCATCTGATAAATTGGGACCATTGGCAAAATTTTCCAGTTGAGCCAGGCTCGCTGTATAGTCGCCGGGTTCAAGTAGTATAAAGATCTGAGCATCTGATTCTTCCCCAGAGTCATCGTCCTGTTTGATTAAAGCACCTGTACTATCAAACAGAGCAAGCAGCGGATCAAAACCGCCACTAGAGACATTATTGCCATTAGCCTGTCCTCCTCCGTTATAGGAGTAGGTGTTTATAAGCACCAGAGAGGGTACGTCCACACTAAAGCTGAATAATTCAACCTGGTCATCCTGAGTGAAATCACCCGAAAAGGATAATGTTGCTGCAACCAGGCTGGTGCTTGATAGCAATGAACCGATTAGAAACAGTATTCGAGAAACAATAGATCTGGTGGATAGAGTCATAATTTTCTCCCGCGTATTCTTGAATTTTTCGATAGCTAGATCAAACATCAGTTGCCCAACGCCTCAGCAATTGCAGTTATCTCTGTGTTGGTTAAACCTGTAAGATTATTTAATCGATTCATGCTGCTAACCGAACTTATTGCAGCCATAATCTGGCCAACTGATCTACCTCTTTTTGTACTGCTTGCCAGTGGTCCATGACATGATGCGCAGTTAGCTGCATAGAGTCCTTCCCCAGTTATTACAGGGGGCGGAACCGGGGGTGTTGAACAAAGAATTTCTTTCGATGTCCTGGTCCGAAGCACATCCGTCTCGAAACGCTTAAAAGTCACTTCCGCATGAGGCATGACGGGAACACCCGGACCCGGCACGCATACCGTATTATAGGCTTGAGTTTCAAACTCCCTTGCAGATGCCCAGTCAAGGCCGTGGGACGATGGATTGACATTTTGCGCTTCTCCCTGCGCAATGTGACAGGTACGACATGCCCTGGCGTAGACGCCCGTAAATAGCGAAAACTGATGTGCAAAGCGATTGCATTTTTCTAAGCCTGCCGGAGTTGATGTATTGAGGCATGGGTCGACTCTGACGTCCTCATCAAACCAGGTGGTCTTGGGTAACGCTCTTAAACTCGAAAAATTAGATCCCGCAACCGGCGGACCATCGTACCAGTCTTCAATCAGAGTCTTTAATGAGGGCTTTCTATGGCGTATTTCATTCCCTGTAAAAGTGCCAGGATCCAGCGGATCAGTGAATATTGCCCGGCTGTATAACCTGGATGCATCGCGCCAGACAATTTGATTCAAACGCCTGATGGCATCCAGCTGGGCAGACAAAGGCGCTTTTCCAGGCCAGTCTTCCAGGAGTGCAAGATCCCATGGCAGATACTGCCCACCAACCGGATTGCCACCGGCACTGGTATACCCCAGGTGGCATGCATAGCAAGATTCAGGCACAGACTTAGGCCCTTCAGTATCAAGTGCAATCTGGTTTGTACGTTTCCCGTTCTGATCAAACACAAAAAACGCAGTAATCACCCGCCCAAGAAAATCCATTCGCTCCATGGTCACCGTCGCGGCAAATAACCCACCATCGGGTGTATCGGGCAACAGGTTTTTCGGATCCAGCGAATTTTCTACATAGCAGGAGACACGGCTGCCATCCAGACAAAACATACTGCGACCAAAACCCAGGTCGTGACCATTAATATATTCTGCTGTCACCAGCCCAGGCTGGCTCGAACTCCCGGTAAATCCATTTTCACGTTTCCAGTCTTCCAGTGTTGTACGTTTACCGGAAGGATCAACTTTTCCATAATAGGTATTACGGTAACCCGCCTCGCCAAACTCAGGCTCACCCGCCTTTGGCGAAATATTACCGCCCTCTGTAAGATATCGAGCCTCTGTCAATACGAGATGATCAATAAAGGCTGCCCCGCTACCCGTAGCGGATAGCTTGATCGTGTTAATGCCGTTTTTTAATCGCACAATGAAGGATGCTATTTGCCATTCAGAAAAGCTCCCTGTTGCGGCGAAAGCCACGTCAAGCTGAGCAGGCACATCATCAGTATCCGTTATATGCCTGACAGCAATATCTACAGGCCGGTTGCCCGTTTTGAGTGCGTAACGAAACTGAAGTCGATGGATCCCCGATTGCTGAACATTGAAACTCCAGGCAATCGCCCCCTCCCCTTTAAGCACCACGTAACCGGAGCCGGTAAAATCCAGATGCCGATCAAATTCCCTCCCACGAATCAACCCTGCTTTCTCTGCCTCAAGTAGCAATCTATTACCCGGCACCTTAGTAAGCAAAAGATTATCTAAATCAAAAAAGGGTTGATCAATGAGACCCTGGTCAATCAAATCAACCGTAAGCGGTGGAGGTCGTAAAATATCGAGTAATGCAGGATCAAATACGCTATCTGCATTCACCACTGGAGAGGTCGTAGCACACGCCAGGCAGAATAAAAATACAATTCGATGGATTTGAAATATTTTCATATACTAGCTCCGTTCTTCATTCATTTAACCTAAAGTGCCAGGTTAATTGTAAAGTTGCGAATCTCAAATGTTGCAATACATATAAACACAATAGAACATTATTATAGGAATTCAATACAACTAAAGATTAGGGCAAAAAACACGCCCTGATGAAATAGTTGCGGGTCCATAGTGGCACTGCCTGATTCCAATCGGCGATAAATCGGTACCGCATGTTTCAACCACTACTCCGTCATGCTAATCCACGAAAACCACGCCTCTCGATATGCCGCGAATCTGACCAACTTAACCCAAATCGCATGGGTAAATCACACCCACTTTGTTGGCATACCACGTTGTCTGCTGCGTCTGATCCACCTACGCTTACCAGCGACGGTTACGGCAGCTTTCCAGCACAATTACCTGTTTTACTGCTGTAGGTAATCGAAGAGATATTGGCTACCGAGCAATCCCCATCTGTTTTTGCATTGACATCCAGATTATCTCCAGCAGCGACAGTTGCATGGAAACCTATGCGTGTTTCACCCAGACTACCCAGTTCAATAGCCGTTCCAGCCTGTATACTGCTGCGGTTTGAAAGCAAGGTTTTGCTGGTAGGTCGACTCCCGCTATTAATGCGGATTTCAGCTGTCGTGGATACTTCTGCCTGAAAAGCAAGCTCCGCAGTATTTTCTGCTTGCATGGTGAAGTTTCTGGCGGTGATTTTAGTCTTATTGCCCACTTTAACCTGGCCAAGGAAACTGCGACCAGTTGAGCTTAATTCAACTTCTCCGTTTACCGTCAGTGTTGACCGGAAACCGATAAATGCTTTTTTATCTGCTCTTATGGCCAATGATTTCGCGGCAATGCTATGACCACCATTAAGAAAGACATTTTGCTTGTCGGCAATCAAACATACTTCACCGCTACTTGCTATATCCGCTGACCAATTGACACTCAACCCTTGCCTGGCATGCAAGCCAATCTCTGATCCAGATAATATGGATTTTGCGTTAACGACGATGCTACAGGGGGACGTCACAACTAATGGTTGAGTCAGATTTCCGATGGAGCCTATTAAGCGCAAACTCTTAAAGACGGCTTTCCCATTAGCCCCAGTTTTTCGACCAAAATTACTGGTGATATAGGCATCAATATCAGCTACTGAACGTGCGACCACTTCATTCACGCAACGACCGCCAACGGCTACAGGTGGAAGATCACAGAGAACGGAGGGATTTTCGATCACATCGCCTGAATGAACAGCCCAGGCGAACCGGCTTTCTGTTTTAATAGTATGGATCTGGCGGCCCTCGCTGTTTTCAAAACTCCAGGATTCAAGGCCACTCAGCTCAGTACCTGACCAGTACGTTGCCGATGTCTGGATATGGCTAAACGGCCCAGTCCTTGTGAATCCAAAACTAGAGGGTCTATCGCAGCTTGCAGGAGAACCGCTACCATTTGGCCTGCAGCCTCCGGTGTTACCCAGCGTCACATAAAACAAATGCCCCAACTCTGAAACTGAGTCACCCTGAGGGCCTCGCCAACCACCATCGAGTCCATCTGTGCTGGTGATCGCTGTTGCATTATCCGTTGTGCCATTGTTACTGAAATTCAGATTGAAACTGCTACCATTCACCGGACTCAACGCAGGCAAACGCCAACCTGTTACACCATTAACCGCCAGCCCTTCTGCCCAGCCAATAGCAGCTTCCCAGGTCATTTCACCTGCAATATTGGCATTTGCCAGCCAGGTGATATCCAGTTCTTCATCATAATAGGCCTGGTAATCTATTCCGCCGGGTGTAGCAGGTAAACGGCCATGCAAGGTAGCAGGCATCACCAGCGGCTCTACTGCAACAAGCGCGATGGTAGAGGCCGTAGCGCCTGCAGCATTACTGATTGAAACTTCGATTTCAAAGGTAATCGAGGAACGAAGATCAGGTGCCTGAAATTGCAGCGTAGAACGACTGGGCGCATTCAGCGCCAATTGCACGCCAGTTGAGTCAACCTGGTGCCAGCTAAAGCTTAGCGTTCCACCCGCCGGATCAATACTTGTTGAGGCATCAAGAAAAATAGTGTCGCCTGACGTCGCATTTATCAAACTTTCTGCGAG
>JAZGGH010000014.1:0-2053 GCA_036480335.1 Gammaproteobacteria bacterium
AAAACACTTACCACACGGGAGAAGTGACTGGACCAGGAACACTCCACTGTGCAGAGTGTGAGGAAATCCTTACGTTTCATCAGCCTGGCAAGATACCTCAATGCCCGAAGTGCCATTCAACAACCTACCATCGCAAGCAATACTAATTAACAATTAGCGGCTATTTTTATACCCATAGTCACAAACTTAATAAGTTGTAATATTCTTGCAATTCAATCATTTATTGTTGCCGGAAAAATATCTTACAGACGCACGCCAGCATAGCCTAAAGATTATTGGCATTTATCCCATAACATGGCATGGATTTCGGAACAAAGTTACAGCTAACCCGCAAGGAACGGATCAGCTATTTACTGGAGCACGGCAAAACGGGCGCTTATAGCTCCATGTTTGCTGCCGGACTGGTATTTACTATACTGACTGTAGCAGACCGCTTTAATCCCCTGCTACTTGCCTGGGCATTCATATTGTGCGCTCTGGGTGCTGTGCGCATCTATTTTCTGCATCGCCTGACAATTCCGGAGGGGGCTAAACAGTGTTCTGAAAATCAGCTCGCGCAATACGGTGCCTTAGTCGCTATTGCTGGCTTTGTCTGGGGCTTGCTTATGTTAAATAGCGGCCAGGGGCAAACTGATGCCGCCATGAATATTTCGGTGATTGCTCTGGCCATCGTCGCCACAGTCAGCATGACTTCATTTGCAGCCATCTCATCAATCTATTGTATTTTTCTCGTCGCAGTCGCGATCTCAGCCATCGCTGGCATCTATACCGTTCATGGCGTTAGCGGCTTGTACGTTGGTATCGCATTTCTAGTCTCTTTCCCGTTACTTTTTGCGAGCGGCCGGCGGCTTGAAAAGAATCTTACAGACTCACTCTGGCTCCAGCATGAAGTGAAAAATCTGGCTGATAAAATTCATGAGAAAAATACAAGCCTTGAAACGCTGAACAAGTCACTACAGGCGAAACAGGACATTATTGACGAAGAAGAAGAAGTGGCCAGGCACGTATTTAATCAGCTGATTCAGACGTCTGAGGAACCCCCCAGACATTGCCAGTACTGGATGAAACCCATGCTGACATTTTCTGGCGACATCATACAATTAGCTCGCGGCCCTAAACATGAAGAGTATATATTACTCGGTGATTTCACCGGACACGGTTTACCTGCTGCACTGGGCGCCGTACCGACCTCGGCAATTTTCAAAACCATGGCACAGAAAGGCCTGCCTGTTCATGAAATCGTGAACGAACTCAACAGCAAGTTATGTGAGCTATTACCCACGGGCTATTTCTGTTGTGCTGCAGTCCTGATGATTGATTCTGACCGAAACAGCGCAACGCTCTGGAATGGTGGATTACCAGAAGTCATACTCACCAACCAGCAAAGCGGTCTGACAAAAATACTGCCATCCGACCAGCTTCCATTAGGGATTCAACTGTCCACAATGCAAGCCAGCGACACGACCCATCTGGCGCTGGAAAATGATGACTTTATCTACATCTACTCAGATGGCATAACAGAGGTAGAAAACCCCCAGGGGGGCATGCTCGGGCACGATGCTTTTAAGGAAATCATTGCGCAACCCGCAAGCGACAATAGCCGAATGAAAACAATTAGGCATGCTGTGCAATCCTTTGCCGACGGCGCACCCCCCAGCGATGATATTTCTTTAGTGGAATATCACTGCATCAGGGAAGAGGTTTCCGAAGAAGATCAGGAATTTAGCGGTAACGCGATCCTCTGGTAATAACTGAGCGGGCACCCCGACACTTAAACACCACTAGCCACCAACGATAACCGTTACCATTGAATCTGGATTCACACGACGCTTAAAAGCATCGCGTATTTTCTCAAGACTCACCGCCTCAATCTGACTGTTGAATTTATCCAGGTAATCCAGTGGCAAATCATAAAAACCAATCACGGCAAGATAGCCGATAATCTTTCCATTACTCGACACACGGATTGGAAACCCACCAGTAATATTTTTCTTCGCCAAAATCAATTCTTTTTCAGTCGGCCCTTTCTCAACAAAATCACGCAACACCTGTT
>JAZGGH010000015.1:0-3661 GCA_036480335.1 Gammaproteobacteria bacterium
CTGCCAACTTGTTCTATATCGAATAATACCAACGCCAATAACAATCAGCTATAGCGATAAGACTCTAATTGTGTTGCCATTTGCAGACAGAACTCGGTGATTTGCAAACATTTATGAGAATTATCTAATATTCTGGTGAATTAATATGCCTGGCAGATAATTTAATTCAAATCAACCGCATAAGGCCTGAGTATGTCCAGATCAACAATTTCCAGTGCTCGCACATGGGTTCGGGTTAGATGGACTCTTGGCGCCATGCTATGTTCATGTGCTTCAAGCCAGCGGGCGGCACATAAACACCAGGTATCTCCGGGCTGTAGCCCAGGGAAGCCAAACTGTGGTGCCGGTGTGGAAAGGTCGTTGCCCCGGAACCGAGAAAATTCTAGAAATTCGCGTGTGGCTTCTATGCAAACGGTATGCGAGCCGACATCTTCTTTACAGGTATTACAAAAACTGTCTCTGTAATACCCTGTCTCTGGATTATCTCCACAGGCAGCGAGCGGCTCACCAAAAACATTGATCGATTCATCCATTTACTGTACTCATCTTCGTTAGTTTACTATGAAACCTTAGCCTGGAGCTTCAAAGACTCATCAGAAGATATAGCATATACATCGCCATTTTTCAGCCGGTAATATCGATACCCCGTTTCTTCAGAAGCGCCCAGAGTATACGCTTTCATTTTTGAAATATTCCCATTGTAGCTGTATTGAGCCACCTGGATGTCCTGTAGATGTTCTTTCATTTGTTCTGGCGACCGTGTATCGTTGAGATCAATCAGTAATAACTGTGCAACGATGCCTGCGCCAAAAGCAATCTGCTCTTCAAACACGTCTCTACTCCAGTCAAAATCACTGGACTGGAATACCACCTTGCGCTCCTTCGAAGAATCAGAATCACTACCGGAAATCTGCATTTTATAGTAAAGGACAAGCTCCAGGTTTTTTTGATCGGGTGAAAGCAAGTATTCAGAACGAAGTTTTAAAACAGCAGATGAATCAGAAGATGTGCGTATATCGAATTTTTTTGTACCTTCAGGAAAACTTTTTACAGGATTAAAGGACAGCAACTCTGAATCAGAAAAAACAGATGCTACTGCGTTATTTACAACAGCGTTAAAGTCATACCCCCCAAGCATCTCTCTATATTTGACAGCCTTCCTATCAGATTTTATCGCTCTGTTTTTATTTATTCCAGCCTCAATCAACCCACCAATAAGCCCACCTAAAGCCCCCATTCCTGATGCAGCACCCATCGCTCCAGCGTTTGAACGCGCATGCTGCACTTTGATTTCGTTTGAAATAACAGCGTGATAAACATCAATAACATCGATAGCCGCCTTCTGCTTTTCAGTAAGTGCGGGGGTATAGGTTGCACAACCACTCAAAAAAACTAAAAATAGCAACACGGTTACTTTGACTATTTGCATAGGAGTTCCTTTAGATTATAAATTTCAGTAGAAACCTAAACGGCACTGGATCTTTATACTTAAATCAAACCTACTGTTTGCTCCTATAAAAAATACTATAGCATCAGTAATTCAGATTATCTTGATGTTAAACATACCGTGAAATCAACATGCCTCAAGCCTGGCATAACATTCTCCCAACCGATTGTTCGGAACCCCAGATTACCGTATTGGCCTGGGGTAAATTCAGGTGGATCAATCGCTGCGCTATCATCTACATAATATTTCCAGGATTGTATTGGCAAATCCTGCGGCAGCTCCAGGGCAATAAGCATCTTTCCATACTCACTTACCAACTGAAACATATTCTCCTGTTGTACATTCAACTGGCGCTCAGTTTCGCTCATCGAACCATCTATTCGGAACAGTTCATCACCCGATTCATCGACACCTGAAAATTGCAAATCCAGTACCTGCTGATTCCAGTCTACCGTCGTCACCGTTTCCAGGTCTTTAAAAAATGCACCTATGCGAAAGGGCAAATCAATTAATGTATCCATCACAAAACTGTCTGGCATCATGACGTAATCAATCAACACAGAAGGAGACTTCAGTTTCCAGAAAACCCTGACGCGATTTTCAGTGCGGCGGATGACACGCAATGGGCCTTGCTTAACAGCGATTAATCTTGAGGTGTAATCCAGCTGAGATCGATGAAATTTCAAGAATCCAAACAGTCGCCCATGGTGACGGATTTTCATGGTATCAACGAGATCCTTGCTATAGTTAGTCGTTTCAGGGTCGCGCCAACGGAAATCTGTCATTAGAAATGGATGTGTAGTCGAAAACCCGGCATGGTAGGTATTGGTCTGGACGGTATCTTCTATCGCATCATATTTTACCCTGGGTTCGTATACGGGTAAATGTTCACTACGTCCATTAAAAACATAAATCCACTGATCACGGCCCTGCTTTTCTGCCGACACACTAACTTCAGCGAGTATGTGCGCGTTGTCCCTGTATTTTTCGTAACGATCTCCAGCCAGCTGATTGAGGATAACCAGCTCATCATTGTTATCGAACAGTGCATTTTTATCTTCCGAAAAATCAAAACTCCCTTGTTTGTCTCTGCGATCAATCTGGAAAATCATTGTCTGAAAACGTTTTCCATTCCAGCGTTTGACTGACAGATGATTAACCGGAACTCCAGAGAGTGCGGGCAACTGCTCTCCCTGCAGGACAAGCAGCTGATTTTCAGACACGCAGGTTTGTGCAAGCGTGAGACTCATGGGAAACGCATTGAGAATAAACAACAGGCAACCCGCTATGGATCGCCGCCAGACAGCACTAGTACAATTCATCTGGAAGGGACTATCACTAGAAGACAAACCGGACAGCCATGCCCTTTACAGAATTTTTTCAGCAGATTCCATATATAACAGGTATGAAAAGAATTCACGAACTGTTGTCTTGCTACCACAATCCCTTATCACCAAAACGAAACGGTTGTGCCAAAACTGTCCTGATAACGCTGCTCAAATTCAGCCCGGGTAAACTGGTGGTTTTGCGTACCATGTTTTTCAATCTTGATCGCACCCATCAAAGCTGCGATCCTTCCAGTCGTCGGCCAATCCAGATCATTCATTATTCCGTATAACAACCCTCCACGATAAGCATCTCCACAACCGGTCGGATCATTAAGCTCACCCGTCTTCGCCGTTGGGATTTGAATTTCCTTTCCATCCGTATAGAGACAGGAGCCTTTACTACCACGGGTAACAATCAAGGCCTTAACATGACTGGCAATCTCTTCAGGCGACCAACCAGTTCGATCCTGCAAAACCTGCGATTCATAATCATTCACACAAATCCAGGTTGCCTGCTCAATGAAGCTTTTGAAATCATCACCATTGAAAAGTGGCATCGCCTGACCGGGATCAAAAATAAAAGGGATATCTGCAGCCACAAACTGAGCCGCATGGTCAATCATGCCCTGACGACCATCAGGTGAAACAATACCGATAGTCACTCCCTGCACGTCACTCACTTTCGCTTCATGCGCAAAGTCCATCGCGCCAGGATGAAAGGCCGTGATCTGGTTATCATCCCGATCTGTCGTGATAAATGCCTGCGCTGTATAGGTGCCAGATTTCGTATGAATATGGGTTCGAGCAATATCATGCTGATCAAACCACTTTGCATAAGGCTCAAAATCATCGCCAACCACGGCCATTGGTACAGGGTCACCGCCCA
>JAZGGH010000016.1:0-4543 GCA_036480335.1 Gammaproteobacteria bacterium
TTGCATCGTGCAGAGGTCGCGATCTCTGTTATTTGATGGTTTTTAACGCTCCCGCTAGCGTATGATGAATTATGGATCAACATAGCTCACACCCTTATGAAACCCTGACGCCCGATCGAGTACTCAACTCCATCGAAGCTCTGGGGTACGAGATCAATGGCCATCTACTGGCCCTGAATAGCTACGAAAATCGAGTCTATCAAATTGGCATCAATGAAAAAGAATTTGTCATTGCCAAATTTTACCGGCCGGACCGGTGGTCAAGAGAAACCATTCAGGAAGAACATGATTTTTCTCATGAACTGGCTCAGAATGAGCTGCCTGTGATCGCCCCGTTTCGCGACAAGAATGGAACAACACTACATTCCAGCGCAAATTTTCTGTTTTCTGTAAGCCCGCGCAGTGGCGGTCACTGGCCAGATTTAAATACGAAAGAACAACGTGAACAAATGGGGCGTCTACTAGGCCGCATCCACGCCATTGGCGCGCTTCAACCATTTCAACACCGTCAAACATTCACGGTTGACAATGGCCGACGATCTCAACAGTTTTTACTTGAAAATACGATTATTCCAGACTACCTGAGGCCAGCATACAGCACGCTAACCGAGGACTTGCTTCAGGCAATAAACAATACATTTTCAGCCGTCTCGCCCTATCGACAGATTCGCCTACACGGTGACTGCCACCCCGGCAATATACTCTGGTCTGCTGATCAGGGGCCACGTTTTGTTGATCTGGACGACGCGAGTAACGGCCCTGCAATCCAGGATTTATGGATGCTGCTGTCAGGCGATGCAGTGGAGATGCGGCAACAACTGGAAGACCTGCTGGCAGGTTACGAGACCTTTTATGACTTTGATTTTTCGACCGTGGCACTGATTGAGTCTCTGCGTACCTTACGCATTATGAATTACGCCGCCTGGTTAGCTCAACGCTGGGATGATCCGGCTTTTCAAATCGCCTTCCCCTGGTTTGAATCTTCACGTTACTGGGAAGAGCATATCCTTTCCTTGCGTGAACAGGCGGCTGAATTGAACTCACCCAGTTTGCTGTAGCCTCATATTTTAAAAACAAATGGGTATACTGCGCACCGTGAAAATTTCTCGTAAAGACAGTGAAATAACGTGATATTTCGTCTGATACTCCTATTAGTTCTCTCCCTACTTTGTATTGCCTATAGCCTGACCCAGGGCAGTATGACCATACCCTTTTCTGAAATCATTTCGCCCAGGTCCGCTTTACATCAGCAAGTCGTATGGGAACTTCGCTTACCTCGCATTATCAGTGCCTTTATTGTCGGTGGGTCGCTTGCCATGTCGGGCGCTCTCATGCAGGTGTTACTTCGAAACCCTCTGGCTGACCCTTATATACTGGGCGTGTCTGGCGGCGCAGCAGTCGGCGCACTCAGTGCCACTTTGCTGGGTATTTCAGGTATCTTTTTACACGGTATGGCTTTCACGGGTGCAATGATAACGACCGCTCTCGTCTTCATGCTCTCCAGAGACCATGGCCGGTGGAACTCTACACGCTTACTGTTAACAGGCGTTGTCCTTGCTGCTGGCTGGGGTGCGATTATCAGCCTGCTGCTTAGTCTGAGCACGAATATGCAGATGCGAGGTATGATTTTCTGGCTTATGGGTGACTTTAGCCATGTCGAGTTTTCTGGTCTAACCAGCCTGCTTTTAATAACCGGCCTGCTGGTCAGTCTGTTTCTCAGCCGCTCGTTGAACTTGATGATAAGTGGCGACCGTCAGGCTGCCGCACTAGGTGTAGAAACACACCAGGTTCGCGTCATCATCTACATCACAGCCTCTCTGTTAACGGCTAGTGCAGTGACGTTAGCTGGTCCGATTGGATTTGTCGGCCTGATCATTCCCCACTTACTCAGGCTGTCAGGCTTTCGTGACCATCGCTATTTACTCCCTGGCTGCTTGCTGGCAGGCGGTAGTCTGCTCCTGATTGCTGATACAATATCCCGCTCCCTGATTGCGCCAGCCCAGCTCCCGGTCGGGGTCATCACTGCATTAATTGGCGTACCCTTATTCCTGCTTTTGCTGCATAAACAAATGCTCGACTCTCATGTCGCAACCTGACTCTCGCACAATTTACAACACGCAGTCACTTCAGCTCATCGCCGGGCAACGCGTACTGCTTGACGAACTCAACATCAATATTTACCCAGGCGAGACCTGGTGTGTCCTTGGAAAAAATGGCAGTGGTAAAACGACGCTATTGACAACAATGGCAGGGCTTCAGCCGCCAGCTTCAGGCCAGCTATTTCTAGGCAACAGAAACCTCGTTCATTTACATCGAAAAAACATAGCACAGAAAATGGGGATGTTATTTCAAGAATACCCGGACAGCTTTCCAGTCACTGTTTTTGAAAGCGTTATGGCTGGACGCTATCCACATATGAAATCCTGGCAACTTGAATCAGCAGTCGATCGGGAAAAAACACTGAGCGCACTGGCATTTGTTCAAATGACCTCATTCACTCATCGTATGGTCAATACATTATCTGGTGGAGAAAAGCGCCGAGTTGCCCTTGCTACACTACTTGCACAGGATCCGGCCATCTATCTCCTCGATGAACCCGCCAATCACCTCGATTTACATTTCCAGGCGTCCCTGTTACCTGACTTGTGTTCAGCGCTTAAGCAAAAAAACAAAACTGTTTTCATGTCCCTGCACGATATCAACCTTGCCACGCACCTGACCGATAAGTGTTTGTTGCTAATGGGAAATGGTGAACATCTGCTTGGGGAAACTCGAGAGATCATGACCAGGGAAAACCTGGAAACCCTTTATAATCAACCCTTTGAAAAAATTGAAACGGAAACTGGGACAAAATGGTTACCCCGTTTCTAATAACCGTATAAAACCCCATTGCTGTCGAAAGATTTTACATCAGCAGTTCTTTAACTGCCTACTCTATCTTCTTGTCTAATAATCATAAATCGAATGACGCCTGACGACAGCGTGTCGAGACAGCTTACAGCCAGCAACAAGGAAAAATTTCAACATCCTGATAGTAATAGAAAATATTTTTAGGCATAAGAATTGCTCCTATACACATCAAAACAACATTCAGGACTCGCTAATGACAATAACAAATATACCCACAGCGATTATGACAGATAAAGAAAAACGAATCCGCGAAGATCGTCGCAGCCACTCTTTCCAAACCCTGACATACAGCGGTTTAAGTGGGCGGGGGCGGCGCATGGGAGCTCGTAGAACAAAGGGTAATTACTACCTGGATTACTACAGCCCGAAATTATTTTTAATGGGCTTCACTCTTTTGTTGCTGAGTGGCCTGGATGCATTCTTTACGTCGCGTTTATTGCAGCAGAACGCCTATGAAGCGAATTTACTCATGGCGTACTTAATGTCAATCGACATGAATGTATTTTTTGCCGTTAAAATTGGATTAACCGTTTTTGGCACCATTGCGCTAGCGACGCATGCACATTTCTACCTTTTTAATACCATCAAAGGAAAACACTTACTAGGTATTATGATTGGAATTTATACACTACTGATTTGTTACGAAATCGTCTTACTGGGGAAATAATAAAAATGAAAACACTTACCTGGAAAACAATCGCTGCCACCAACGACGCCGGTTCCCCGGCAGAGGCCCTTGTGCTTGCAGATCGACTGGCTGCAATCTGGAGATTATCCAACCGGGGAGCGGTGGATTATCACTGTAACCGCAGGAGACGCCCAGATTATTCGGATCAAATATTTTTACGAAGGATGGGTCGCTAACACTATCGACGTATACTACGCCACAGAACTCTTCAGCATGCTCAGTTCTCAGCAAGCTATCGACCTCATTTAGAAAGTGGTCGAAATCTTCTGCTGAAGAAGTTTCTACAGGGGGCGGCGTACCAATCGCGTAGATATACCAGCCTTCCCGATTGTTTTTTTTGATTGTTGTCCAGAGGTCATCCAGCTGTGGCCAACGTAACACGCCAGAGAAACCACCACGGAATGCCGTTCGAAACGCATCCTCCCAATTGTCCATAGCACTCTACACCTTCTAGTAGGCCTGTTTACTCACGAACCCTTTGAAGATCGTTAGAAATAAAATCTTCAGATCGAGAAAAACTGACCAGTGGCGAATATAGTCAATATCATAGAGCACTCGCCCTTCCATCTTGTCCAGCGTATCTGTCTCACCGCGAAACCCATTAATCTGCGCCCATCCAGTAATGCCTGGTTTGATTTTATGCCTTAACATATAACCACCAATGACTTGCCGATACTCTTCATTGTGCGACACCGCATGCGGCCGAGGACCCACCAGTGACATTGTGCCGAATAACACATTGAACAATTGCGGCAATTCATCCAGTGACGTTTTACGTAAAAAACCTCCAAAAGCTGTCACACGGGGATCATCTTTGATCGCTTGCGTGACTTTCTCGCCATTTTCCATTACTCGCATGGAACGAAATTTAAACACCTTGATAGGTTTACCATCCAGGCCATAGCGTCTTTGCATAAAAAACACGGGGCCTTTCGAACTGAGCTT
>JAZGGH010000017.1:0-5303 GCA_036480335.1 Gammaproteobacteria bacterium
AATGACCAGACTGACTGCATCCAATTTGAACTCTTTAGAATATTTCTTTCGTGTCGTCATTTTTACTTTCCTCAGTTAACATCATTACCCTTAACTGGGGTGTACAAATCTATTGGACCACGTCAGATTCGTTATGAACCCGGCAAAGATCAAACTGTCGTAGTCATGGATGATGAGTCAAATGAATACCCAGTAGAACAAATTCCGTTAGGTGAAAGCGACGATGGTAAGAAACGAGAAGTAGTGGAATCCGTTTTGTATTTTGGTATTCTCGAAAACCATGTGATTCTTGTTCAGTCTCAGGCTTTGAAAGCCCGTGACTATGAACGACATATTGAGTGGCTGGTAAAGCAACGTACATCAGTTTTCCCTAAAGATAATGCACTATATTTGAGTGACAAACCTTCAGATGAAGCTCGGAAGAAAATTGAAAAACTACCTGTTAAAAAAGTAACCATCGGTGCTGAGCTAGATGCTACTCCTGTAGACTCTAAGGAGATTCAATCAAGTAAATCAGTTAAGTTTCGTCCTTATGGCAAAGGTTTCGATATACTGCAAGCAGTACTTGGAGAGAATTGGCGGAACAGCTTACGATTAGAAGATTCTCTTGATGAAGCAAATCTTAAAGTTAGTTTGGAAGTTACTTACTTCCGTAAAACAACAGAAAAAGCGCACGAAGTCTTGGACAATATCGCAACAGCAATGAGACACGCCGAGCCAGATGATGTCAAAATTGAGCTACAAGGGGGTACCGTTTTAAAAGGCAATGAACTGAAAATGACTGGCCACATTAATGTAGATACATACAATGGAGTAGCCGATTCAAATGACCTGTATGCTGAAATGAACGAATGGCTAAAGGCCAGAATTCAAGAAGGAACAGTCAAGTGAGCCATGTACCTTAGTATCGGAAGGTTTCTAACAATTGTAGTAATTTTTGCACTAGTCTTTTTCTTAGCAAATGTTGCTTGGTTAGCAATCCCACATACTGACTTGTTGGCCGCTCTTTGGAAATTTTCTTTCGTAGCTGCTGCCTGTGCAACAATCGGGTATCAAGTAAGATCTAAGTACAGTGAACTAATTGAGCACCCATCTCTCACTGAGTCTGAGTTTCGCAGATTGAACTCTATTATTACTAAGAGACGAGGACATATTACAATATTTGTACTGTTAGGCTTTCTTGTTGCTCTACTGCTCGCTATGTCTAATCTGTTTAATCATCTTCCTGAATTTGCACCTTGGTATTTTAAGCTGGTTACTTCAGCATTGGCCGTCGAGGTCGTATTTTTCGTATATGTATTGCTCTCGTTTCGAGAGATCGAAGCATTCAAAACCAAGTTAGAGAAAAGGAAGAGAACATCAGAAGAAAAAAAACGGTTATTAGATAAGCTCAATGGTGACAAAACATAACGAATAAGGTTAGATCGTGATTCACGCGCAGCGTGAAGCCACGATCTTAACCGTTTGTTGGACAAGCCCGGATTGATTCCCCTCTATAAAGCAAATAGCTTTTTCAGCACTCAGCCGCTTCTGTGACTTTAGCTATATGACAGTCGAGCAGCCGCCTCGGTTACCCGCTCTGTTTTTTGACGTTGTCAGTGTGTTTACATCAGCTAAGACCTTTCTCTGCGGTTATCCAACGAGCGCCGATAAATGGGCCAGTGCCTGATCCGGTAATCGCGGCGGCTTGCGGCGTATTCGTGTTTGAACAATGGTCATCGGTGCACCGCAGCAGGGACATGGGATAGAGGGCCGGTGTTTTATCCAGGCCAGCATTCTTTGTGGATCAACCCCTTTCAGATACTGCAACACCGTGATCAGTTTTTTACTGTTGGGATGTAAAAATCCAAAATTACGCGCCCGTCGAAATCCCCTGGGCAGGGCATGCTGTAAGATTAACCACAGGAATGCCGCACCCGACAGGGTGCGTGTTGCCCATTGCTTCGTCTGGCTGTCCCGGTAACGGAATGTGACCTGTCCGTTATCACAGGCAAGAATATCCTTCTCCTGGATCACCCCTTTGTAAAGGTAGCGGCCAAGATAGAGTAAGGCTTTTTCACCGTTACCCACGGCCTTGCAGTCCACCACCCACTGTTCAGGATAGCGTGCAGGCAGAGACAGGCCTTCGCCAGTGATGGCAGCCAGCATTTTTCCCCGAAACACCGTTGCCAGTGCCTTGTGATTAAATAGATAGTGTTTTTTTCCGGTGGAAAGCTTCGTCCGCCAGTGTCGGTGTGTATCGATGGCGGCTGCCGGTATAACGACATGCACATGCGGATGATAATCCAGACGACGAGAATGGGTGTGCAGGACGGCAATGGCACCGGGGATACCTTGCAACTGTTGATCATTCTGACTAAAGCGGCGCAGTGTTGCCCAGGCGCACTGGATCATCCGGGTATAGAGCCGACGCTGATGTGACCAGAGTAGTGATCTGAACTCGGCTGGCAGAGTGAAGGTGACTAAAAAATAGTCGGCGGGCACCTGTTTTTTGAGTTGACGTTCGAGCCATTGCTGGCTTTCATGGTGTTGGTAATGCGGACAGAGTCGATGGCCACAGGAGTGTGGCATGAAGCGGTCCTGGCCACAGTCGGTGCAATGCGCCTGCATCAAGGAGCTTTGCTCGGTTCGGCAGGTTTTCATCGCCGCGAGCGCGTTGCGGTGAGACGGCAGGATGGCATGCCGGTATTGCGCAAGAAAGGCGGATTCAAAGGTGTTGATCAGTGTGGATAGCCGTATCATGTGACATGCCCCCAATCAATGACAATATCCTGCATCACGGCATTGATTGTCTGTTGCGCATTCTGGTGGGTGTGGGTGGTCAGATGGGTGTATCGGGCGGTGGTCAGCACACTGCGGTGGCCAAGGATTTTCTGGACTTCCAGCAGATCAACCCCGGCTTCGATCAGGTGAGTGGCATAGCTGTGGCGCAAGCTGTGCAGGGTGATCTTTTTTTTAAGCCGCAGGCAGTGACGACCTGACGGATCGTGGTCTGTACGCCACCCCGATCCAATGGCGTGACAGCCGAGCGGCTGCCGTTAAGCCCCCCTTTGCGGTTGGGGAACAACAACAGCGGATTACGGTGCACTGACCAGAACCGCCGCAGCACGGTGAGTGTGGCGTCCGGGAGGGGTACAAAGCGACCTTTATTGCCTTTGGCACTGCGGATATGCACCCGCTGGCGTCCGGCATCCAGATCACCGACCTGCAGCCGCAGGCCTTCACCCAGGCGTAAACCCAGACTGTAGACGGTAAAATAGAAGACCCGGTAGCTGAGCCTGTGGGTGGCATTGAACAGAGTGGCTGCTTCCTCACGTGTCACAATATCCGGTAACCGGGTGGCCTTGGGAGGCTTGATCAAATCAACGTTCACCCAGGTTTTTTTCAGGACGTGGGTATAGAAGAACTTCAGCCCATACAGATCCAGCTTCACGGCACTCCAGGAATGGGTTTTGAGCAGATCGGTAAAATAGGCGATTAACTGTTGTTCGGTTAAATCGAGAATTTGATGGTCAAAATAGTTACCTGTTCGGCGGATGGCACGCGCATAGGCGTCAATGGTCTTTGGACGTAACCCCTTCAGTGTCAGATGGTGAAGATGCGCCTGGTAGTTTTGCTTGAAGTTTGAATCGGTTGGTGTTGTCATAGTCGTGTAACCTCATATGCATTGCGGAATGTCCCTCTGAATGAGGGGTGAGGTTACATTTTAGATGAATCGGGCCGGATTGCTTTTCTCCGCGATAGCGGCTTCGTCCAACCAAAGCATGCAGCTGACCGCGAAACCTGTCACTTCTTTTGCAAAGAACCGCAAAAGAAGCGCCACGTTCCACGGCAGCTGATGCTGCCGTTAGCGTCTAAAAAAGTATGGCTATTTAGCCATATATCCATATGGCTGCTATATTCATTCTGGAATGAGGCACAAGATCTTGAAAATCAAAGCAAGCACGGTGTTTCCTTCTTTGAGGCTCAACACGCCTTTTAGACACAAATCGTATTATTGCTGAGGATATGGAGCATAGCCAAAAAGAAAAGCGGTATTATTGTTTAGGCTTGAAACAAGTGATGAAATTTGAAACAGTATCCATACTTTCAAAAATACGTGGGAGCATTGTATGCTCGATTGTTTTTGGGTTTTTCTACAGTCTCGTTAGCAGTCATAAAGAAATATTGTGAAATCAGAAGAAATCATAGAGAAGGTAATGGGTAAATTTGATGGCGTTATCCCGAAATCCAGTTGGGGAGAAACTTCATTATTTTATAATCCTGGTAAGGCTCTACCCAACGGAGTTTACTTTTGTACTATCAAAGAAAAGGATGGGGATAATGACAAATCATCAAATTTAGATCGTAATAGAGTATTTAGATTAAGCATCGGTATCAGCAAAGAATCCTATGAAAAAGAATTTGGCGAAAGAGCTAAAAGGCCAGGCAAAGGTGGCATCATAAATACTGGACACGATTTCGCAGAGCTAAATGTATTGATGCCACATCCGATTTACGGCTGGATGTCCTGGGTTCAGATATTAAACCCACAGGAAGAAACCTTCGAGATAGTCCTTCCTTTAATAGCTGAGGCTCATTCAAATGCAGTCCTTAAGTTCAACAAAAAAATGGCGTGTAAATAGTTCCAGCATGGACATACTGTTTTTACTCATACCGATAAGCCTTGTTGTCATGGGAATTGCTATCGGTATTTTTCTCTGGGCAATAAAAAGTGGTCAGTATGAAGACCTCGAAGGACCGGCTCACCGGATTTTGATGGATGATGATGATCCTCGAATTCCGGGAAATCAGTCAAAAAAAGAGCCAGAAGACAGTAAGGATTGATTGCGCCAGCCATCTGACCAGGCTAAGCAGATGCAATATCCGTTCGATTAAGATAAGATAACGCTAATATAGATGATGGGTGGTGATAATGTTTACGTTTCAAGGTTTTCCAATGGTGATCGTCATTGTGCTGGTCGTTATGGCGTGGTTGAGCTTCTTGTCATTGTTTTTGCCTGAAGTGAAGTGACAGACAGTTTAAATCAGGTCGACTGAGCTATTTGTGCATTAGTTGCAATTAAGCAACTAGCACTTTCTGCAGTTTACCCATCGCATTTTTTTCCAGCTGGCGAATCCGTTCAGCAGAAATACCGTATTCAGTCGCCAGTTCATGAAGCGTGGACTTGCTTTCAGCCAGCCAGCGCCTTTCCAGAATGACCCGGCTCCGATCATCGAGTCCTGCGAGCGCATCGGCCAGTCTGGCATGGGTGTCACGGGATGCGTCATCCTGTTCCACAACGAGTGCAGGGTCCTGGCTG
>JAZGGH010000018.1:0-40993 GCA_036480335.1 Gammaproteobacteria bacterium
CCATCACGGCTCAAGACCTTGAAGAAGGTGTCAGTAATGTCGTGAACTTCCCAACACTCACGCGGGTTAAAGAGAAATATAATTTAATTTTTAATTAACTGTCCATATGAGGTTGACACATTCCGGACTCGACTGGAAGTACAGTGGGGCATGCCTAAATCCGGTATTGTTTCATGGGCTCGTGAGCATAATACGGATCTCATCATAATGGGATCACATGGTCGACATGGATTGGAACGTTTACTGGGTTCTGTCAGCAGCAGTGTACTTCACCAGTCACCCTGCGATGTGCTGGTGGTTAGAACCCATTAGAATCTAAACGTTAATCCAAGCGTCGTTTCAAACTGAGTCAGATAATCGTCATCACGGTATCGGTAGCAATAGTTATCATTATCATCGCAATTATTCCGATCATGGCTGTCAATATAGGTTGTAAAAAAACGCCCGCTTAATGTTAATGCCAGGGTCTCCATCACGAAAAACCTGACTCCGCCGCCCAGGCTATAGGAAAAACGTGAATCATCATCAAGTATATCGCCTTCCGGTTCAAACCGCGTTACACCCAGGCTGGCTGCCACAAATGGATGAACTGTTTTTCCGGTTTTCCATTCCCATGAAGCACCAACATGATAATAATCCAGATCGAGATCAGCGAAACGCGATTCAGGTCTTAAAAAACCATTATTTGCTCTAAGCTGTGTTTCCTGATGGCTATATATCAGCTCGATTTTAAGCGCCTGATAAACAGGAATACCCACAATCACACCATAACTGAAATCGCCATTATCAACATCCAGGTCCAGATTCTGATTCGGGTCATTTGATTCAACATTTTCAATCTCACCACCATATCGAACACCACCAAAGGGGGTGATGTCGAGAACATCTGCCCATGCGGCAGGCACAGTTAGACAGAGCAGTAAAATGGCCAGGTAGCGCTGTTTTTTTAGTTTTTGAGCAAAACTATCCATGATTTTCTCCAGTTTATTGATCACTTGCACATGAATTTAGTCGCATTATACCGCAAAGTGGCATTACTGGCAGGAGCGCTTTATCCAGTGGCATCGGACAGGGTGAAAGGATTATTGCTCATAACTCTTCAGTTGAGCAAGGCGCGCTTCAACTTCAAGAATCTGTCGGGTTGTTTTGAGCACAGTATCCGGATTGAGACTGAGTGAATCAATGCCTATCTCAACAAGATATTCCGCCATCTCCGGGTAGTCTGAAGGCGCCTGCCCACAAAGCCCGGAATGGCGTTGGTTACGCCGGGCACCTTCAACAGCCAGCCGAATCATTTCCTTAACGCCATCATCGCGTTCATCAAAGTCAAAAGCGACAATTTCCGAATCACGATCTACGCCAAGAGTCAGTTGAGTGAGATCATTTGAGCCAATGGAAAAGCCATCGAAGAGTTTGGCGAAAGCATCAATCTGGATGACGTTGTTTGGAATCTCGCACATGACATATACTTGCAAACCATTTTCACCCTGTTTCAATCCATAGTCTGCCATCGCTTTCAATACTCTTTTGCCTTCATCAATGCGTCGACAAAAAGGAATCATCAGGATAACGTTGCTTAATCCCATATCGTCACGCACGCGTTTCATGGCAGCACACTCCATTGCAAATCCAGCGGCATAATCCGGGTGTGTATAGCGTGAGGCACCGCGAAAGCCCAACATCGGGTTAGCTTCTTCAGGTTCAAAGAAACTGCCACCTAATAAAGAAGCATATTCATTGGATTTGAAATCCGACATGCGTACCACAACCGGCTTTGGCCAGAATGCTGCGGCGATGGTGCCAACACCTTCAGACAGCTGTTTGACAAAAAAATCAGTCGGGCTGTCATAACCACGACACAGGATTTCAATCTGTGCACGCTGTTCAGCATCATGCACGCGCTCGGGTTGCAACAATGCCATTGGGTGCGCCTTGATGGATTCGTTAATGATGAATTCCATGCGCGCCAGACCAACACCATCATTCGGCAGGAATGACGTTTTGAAAGCCAGGTCCGGGTTGCCAAGGTTGATCATAATCTTTGTTTGAGGACGAGACAGGCTGCCAAGGTCTGTGGTTTCTATAATAAAATCCAGTTTGCCCGTATAGATTCGCCCCTGATTTCCCTGCGAACAATCCACAGTGACTGGTTCACCATCGGGAATAGTGTTGGTAGCATCGGTGCAACCAACAATAGCCGGTATGCCCAGCTCGCGCGCTATAATGGCAGCATGGCAGGTACGCCCACCCCGGTTGGTCACGATGGCTGCTGCATTTTTCATCACGGGTTCCCAGTCCGGTGTGGTGGTATCTGCCACCAAAACTTCACCGGGCTGAAATTCATTCAGGTGGCTGACATCTTTAATCCTACGTGCATTCCCGCTAGCAATGCGGGTACCTACCGCATTTCCAGTCGTCAGGACATCACTCTTCTCACGCAGGTTAAACACTTCAAGTGTGGTCCCGGAAATTTGTGATTCAACCGTCTCCGGACGTGCCTGCACCATATATAATTCGCCATCAATGCCATCCTTTGCCCACTCCATATCCATCGGCTTGTCGTATCCGGCTTTGGCACTGTAGTGTTTTTCAACCGTCATAGCATAGCCTGCTAATGTCAGTACATCCTCATCACTGATGCAGAACACCTGTCTTTCTTCTCTGGGCGTAGGGATATTGCGTACCGGTTCACGTGTACGTCCTGAGGCATATTGCATTTTGATTTTTTTTGCACCCAGTGTGCGGCGCAATACGGCTCGATGCCCCAGTGTATAGGTTGATTTGTGAACATAAAATTCATCAGGTTCTACTGCACCCTGCACGACATTTTCGCCTAGCCCGTAAGAGCCAGTAATAAATACGACATCACGAAAACCGGTCTCAGTATCCAGCGAAAACATAACGCCACTGGTTGAAATATCCGAACGCACCATTTTCATTATGCCGATAGATAATGAAACCTTGAAATGATCAAAGCCCTGATCGATGCGATAATGAATGGCCCGGTCAGTAAACAGGCTGGCAAAACACCGCCGACAGGTTTCCAGAAGTTGCTCATCCGTTTTTATATTCAGATAGCTATCCTGCTGTCCGGCAAAACTGGCATTAGGCAGGTCTTCAGCTGTTGCTGAACTGCGCACAGCAACACTGATGTTGCCGCTGTATTGTGCCTGCAATTGATGAAAGGCACTCAGAATCTGTTCACGCACACTGTCTGGCAGGCCAGCACCATAGACAATGTCACGCGCCTTTTCACCACGTGCAGAAAGATCATCTATGCTGTCTGGATCAAGATCATCCAGCGCAGCATGCAATGCCTTCCAGGCACCTGCCTCGTCGAGCATTTGACGATAAGCCGGTGCTGTAATCGCAAAACCGTTAGGCACCTTGATGCCCTGAGGTGTCAGTTCGCGGTACATTTCACCCAGTGATGCATTCTTGCCACCCACCAGTGGAATATCATCAATGGTGAGTTCCTCAAACCAGCGAATATGATCCTGTGTCTCTTTCACGCGGCAATCCTCTTTGTTATTCGTTGATTATGTCGAATTTAGTCAAGGGCACCTCAAGTTGTTTTGTACGAATTCTGACAGCATGTGCTCTGGAAATTAACGATATTCCCAGCAGCACAGATCCAAGCAACACCACCGATGAAGGCAAAGGAACAGATGACGTTGATATTGTTACCTCATAAATACCATGGCCGCGGGTCAAGTCTGTTTCACCCCGAGTGAAAAGTGCATAACTCCCTGTATCCAGAAGAATATTTGCAATATGCCATGCATTATAAGGGTCATCAGGGCGGATACCCCTGTCTGTTACCAGAGTCCAGTCATTGCTCGTAATGATCAACGGAGTTTCCGACTGTGTTTGTAACGACCAGTGATCAAAAAAGGGGCCCGTATTGCGGAACGTGTTATGAGTGTGAATACTGACTTCTAGATTGACTGGTTGAGTGATCGAAAACCGATATTCGTCATCAAATACTTCTGTTCTAGCCTCATTGATAATAGTGTCACCGGTGAGATCGAATAATTGACACTGCGAGAAATTTGTTGCGGAGCAGCTGCGTGTCTGGCCTATATTAAGGGCGCTAAAATCAATTACTTTGGCTTGCGCAGTGGCGCTGAACAGCATGAAAAAAGATAATGTCCTGAGAAAATTAGACATGGGATAGTCCTCCTGAAAGGCTGAATACCTGATATTAAAGATATTACCCCATTAACACTTTACTGCATTTGATGCAGGTCATTTGGAGCAATCAAATGCCTGATTCGTTTCATTGCTCCAGTTTCAGGCTCTGAAGCTTGCGGAACAGGGTGCGTTTACTCACACCCAGTTTTTCGGCAAGCAGTTGCCGATCACCTGGGAAACTGGCCAGGGTCTTGATTAAATAGCGTCTTTCATGTTCTTCCAGGGTGATGATTGCGTCTGGATCAGCAGGCTGGTCCGGATGTCGGCTACAACGGCAATAGTCCGGCAAATGTTCCGGTAGCAGAGTATCGCCATCAGCTAGCAGGGAAGCGCGTTCGAGGATATTGAGCAATTCACGCACATTGCCCGGGAAATCATAGCGTCGCAGGCAATTCAAGGTGTCTTTATGTAATTTTAATGATCTGCCTGTTTGCAGCCGGCCAAGTAGCGTTTCAATCAGTAAATCGATATCCGTTCCACGGTTACGCAACGACGGCAACGGAATCGGAAATGCGCTGATTCGGTAATACAGATCTTTTCTGAATGTATTGTCATTAACCTGCTGCATCAAATCCCGATGGGTTGCCAGAATCAGGCGAAAATCGGTCTTCAATGAATCAACGCCGCCGACACGTCGATAAGTGCCGGTTTCTAGCAGCCGAAGTAGCTTGATTTGTTGACTGAGCGGGATGTCGCCAACTTCATCAAGAAACAGAGTGCCTTGCTGCGCTGCCTCGACCAGGCCTGTCTTGCGTGTATGTGCCCCGGTAAAAGAGCCTTTTTCATGACCAAACAATTCACTCTCAAACAGAGATTCAGACAATCCCGAGCATTCTACCGGCACAAAAGGTCCGTCGGCTCGTTGGCTGCTTTCATGGATCGCACGTGCCACCAGTTCCTTGCCTGTGCCAGTTTCACCCAATAGCAGAACACTGGTATTGCTCGGGGCAACACGCTCAATCAAACCCAGCATTTTATTGAATGCCGGCGAACGCCCAACCAACCCTTCTGTCGCCGGTGTTGTGCTGGCGGAGCGAATCAACAGATTCTTTTCCAGCAGATAAATAATCTTACCCTGGCCATCGCGAATCGGCGTCATGCTGACATCAACGTGTTCTTCACCGGCTGATGTATGGTGCAAATGTAAAACGCGATGCGGCTCACCGGATTCCAGGCATTTTTTCAGCGGGCAGGTTTCACCCGCCTGATCACAGGGTACAGAATAGTGATGTGATGCTTCGTAGCAGTGTCGATTGAGCAATGATTTGCCCCCACTGAAAGCATCCTGGTAAGCCTTGTTTGCCGCCAGGATGCGATAATCCGGACTGAGAAGCACAGCTGGCTCAACAATACCATTGAGTAGTGCAGCCGTTTCGGGGAGTGGCTTGTTGAATACCTGATTTTCCGAAGTCATTGTGAATTCTCGTAAAATGACAAATGTGACATACAGTATAATGTAAAAATGACTAAAGTGGCATTTCCCTGATGAACTATAAGTGAGTAAGTATTCACCATGATTTCTACGTTTGTCCTATATATTATTCATTAAATAACAGTATGTTAAATATATATCAAAGAAATGGCATTAAATATATTTTAGTATTTAAAATATTGGCATAACAGTTGCTAAATACTTAACAATGCCAAATCGTTTATATACTGAGGAGTAAACATGAAAAGCCGTTTTGCAACACCGACTTTACTGATTTCCGGATTACTGATGATATTGCCTAACCTGGCCTGGACAGATGAAATTGCCGATCGTCAACAGGCTGCGAAACAGGTGACAGGGCAGTTAGTCAAACAGCTGGGTGGAGAAATGAAAAAGGAAATGGGCAGTAATGGACCTGCCGGTGCCATCAGCGTCTGTCGAGATGCTGCGCCACAGATTACAAGTGAACTTTCTCGTAAACATGGTTGGCGGATCACTCGTGTAAGCGAAAAAGTGCGCAATCCGATGCTGGGAATGGCAGATGACTGGGAACTCAAGATACTGAAAGACTTTCGCGCACGCGCCAGCAAGGGTGAGAAATATACGGAAATGGCTTTCAGCGAGGTTATCGAAGAGGGTGGTCAGAAATATTTTCGCTTCATGAAAGCCATTGGCACCCAACCTGTGTGCCTGAGTTGCCATGGCAGTTCAGAACAAATTCCTGCAAATGTTCAGGCCAGGTTACAAGAGGATTACCCGAATGATACTGCCATAGGCTACAAAGCAGGAGATTTGCGCGGTGCTGTTAGCATCAAACAACCGATGAATATCCCACTGAATAAATGACAACCGGGATAAAAACGATCCCCTGCGCTGACAGCCTTTATGAGCAGATTGGTGGTGAACAACCACTGCGCGACTTTGTTATCAGGCTGTACGAATACATGGACAGCCTGTTAGAAGTCAAACCTGTGCGCGATATGCACAGTCACTCAATGGAAGAGGCCGGCGAACGCCTGTTTCGTTTCATGAGTGGCTGGCTCGGTGGTCCACCCCTTTATCAGCAGACATATGGTCCACCCCGTCTGCGTCGGCGACACATGCATATCCCGATTGGTAATGCCGAACGCGATCAGTGGTTACTTTGCGCGCAAAAATCCATTGATGATATGGACTGGCCCGATGCTGATAAAAATGCCCTGATGTTCCGCTTGCAGGAAATGGCAAACCATTTGCGCAATCAGAGCGCTTAGCGTACTTTCACTTCAATCCGTTCACCGGAGTCCGGGTCAGTCAGGTGTACAGCGCAGGCAATACACGGATCAAAACTGTGTATTGTGCGTAGAATTTCAACCGGCTGTTTCGGGTCGTGTAAGACGTGGTTGTCCTGCAGCGCTGCTTCATAGGCGCCAGGCTGCCCCTTATTATCGCGCGGCCCAGCATTCCAGGTACTTGGAACCACCGCCTGGTAGTTGGCGATCTTTTCATCTTCAATGACAATCCAGTGCGCCAGTGCTCCGCGTGGCGCTTCCATAAAACCAACTCCTTTAGCCTGTTTGGGCCAACTGGAAGGCTCCCACCAGGTTTCGTTGAAAGTTTTGGTATCACCCGCTTTGATGTTTACTATCAGATTGTCATACCAGGTCTGCATGGTATCGGCGATGATTTTGGTTTCCAATGTTCGTGCTGCAGTACGTCCCAGCGTCGAGAATAATGCTTCAACCGGTAAATCGAGCTTGCTCAATGTCATGTTTACCAGCTCTTTGGTCTGCTCGTGACCTTTGGCATACAACATCAGCACACGCGCCAGCGGACCGACTTCCATGGCATGACCTTTCCAGCGCGGTGATTTCATCCAGGAATAGGACTGATCCACGTCGAGGTGTTCGTAGGGTGGTTTCGGACCTGTGTAGTTGAGATTGGTTTCACCATCATAAGGATGTAAGGGTTTATTCTTGTCGTCACTGTAGTCATACCAGGAGTGCGAGACATATTCCTGGATTTCATCGGCGGCATTCATGTCGACGTCATGGATGGTGGATAGATCACGGTTTAATATCGCACCAGCAGGAATCAGGAAACTCGCCGGATCGTCCATGCCTTTTTCTGGGAAGTCTCCGTAAGTCATAAAATTACCCAGGCCTTCGCCCCGCGTGCCCCAATCCTTGTAGAAACCTGCAATGGCGAGCGTATCGGGAACATAGACCTGATCGACAAAGGTACGCATCTGGTTAATGATGTCCTGCACCTGCGACAGCCTCTTGGCGTTAATCGCCGAATCAGAATTCAGATCAATGGGACAGGGCACACCACCGACCAGAAAGTTGGGATGTGGATTTTTGCCGCCAAAAATAGTATGCAGCCTGGCGACATCACGCTGCCATGACAAGGCTTCCAGATAATGCGACACTGCCATCAGATTGGCTTCGGGTGGCAGCTTGTACGCTGGATGACCCCAATAGGCCTTGGCAAAAATACCTAGCTGTCCCGCTTCAACGAAACCCTTCAGCTTCTTTTGCATGTCGGAAAAATATCCAGGCGAAGATTTGGGATAGTTGCTCAATGATTGTGCTAGTTCAGAAGTTGCTTTCGGATTTGCTTCGAGCGCCGATACTACATCCACCCAGTCCAGCGCATGCAGGTGATAAAAGTGCATAACGTGGTCGTGCACATACTGTGCCGCGTTCATCAGGTTTCTGATTAACTGTGCATTGGGCGGAATTTTATAGTCCAGGGCATTTTCCACTGCGCGCACCGAGGCGAGTCCGTGTACTAATGTACAGACACCACAAATACGTTGTGCAAAAGCCCAGGCATCACGCGGGTCACGGCCGCGTAAAATGACTTCAATGCCGCGCACCATGGTACCTGCCGAATAAGCACTCGCAATCCGGTTGCCATCCATCTCTGCTTCTATTCGAAGGTGACCTTCGATACGGGTTATCGGGTCTACAACGACTCTTTCTGTTCCACCGGGTTCGCTCATGGTTATTTTGCCTCTCTTGTTATGAATTCAGGTAGTTTGACAGTATGTCGTACTGCCACTCAGTACCCACCGGTGTTTCGTCTTCGCTATCTATAAATACACTGGTCTGTGCCATTCTGCTACTCATGGCCGCCTGCCACGCTGGCCCACCAGATTTTGACTGTGCTTCGGGTGTCGCAGCTGCGGTTGCTGCACGGGCAACAAAATAACCAGCCTGATCAGTCCACTTACCCTCAGAGCCACAACGTGTGTGACTGTCCAGTGTCACAGCTTTGGCTGACCTGAGCGCGCTTGCTAATTCATCTGCTGAAGCATTGCTGTCGCGCACAACTTTGACCACACGGTTTAAGCGTTCATCATTACTCAATGGAAGAACGTGTTCAACAAACAGGGCAGCGACTTCTCTTTGCTGTGTAAAATCCAGTTTCTGAATTACCTGTTTGAATTTGCTGTCATTGGTTATTTGATTCATTTCGTCTCAACTCCCAAACAGTTATTTTTCAGCAAGATGCTCTGCAATGGTTTCAGTCAGACTTAGAAGGGGAATATCCATATGATATGCCTCCAGACCGTCTTCAAGATGGATACGACAATTCGAGCACGCACTGACAATGGCATCGGGCATTACCTCATCCAGCTGATCTTTTTTACGCTGAAATACTTTGAGACGAACCTCATCAGCACGTTCATTCGAACTGACACCGCCACCTGCACCACAGCACCAGTTCATCTTGCCGGTATCCGGCATTTCTACAAAGTTATCAGAAATCATATTGATGAGATTGCGTGGCTGGTCAATCACACCACCGCGCCGAGCTATCTGACAGGGGTCGTGATAGGTCAGGCGCTGCTCTTCTTTACCCGTTGTTTTCAAACGGCCATCTTTGCGTAGTTCATCCAGCACTTCGAGTATATGTCTGACCTTGAAGTTAAATGCTTTGCCGACCAGGTTGGGTCCATCCCAGCGTATCGCCATGTAAGCGTGGCCGCATTCCGGGCTGATAACTGTCTTCACCTTGAGTTTGCCTGCCGCATCGACAATACGCTGCACCAGTTCTGCGGCAATGTCAGACACGCCGATCTGAATACCGCTGTTGGTCGCTTCGAAGGCTTCACTTGAAATTGTCCAGGACACACCCGCGTGTTTGAAAATCCTGGCAACGGCTTCAATGAATTCAGGAAAATTCATAATTTCCATCGACGAAAGCAATAACATATACTCCGCGCCTTCGACATCGAGCGGTATGGTTAAGCCGGTGTCTTTTTCCACGTGTGCGATCTGGGCCTTAAGCGCCGGTAGTTTCACACCCATTGGACTGCCGATAGTTACCGCACGTTTGGTTGCGCCGATCAATCCTTCGGGCGCATGACCGGCTGCTGCCAGTCCTTCACGTGTTTTACGGATCATCAATGTAATGTCAATGCCGACCGGGCACACCATCGAGCAGCGCCCGCACAAGGTGCAACTGTCATAAACCAGGGTTTCCCAGTCGGCCAGCAGTTTTTCATCAACCGCTTTTGTCAGACCAAACATTTTTCCAATACGGCCAAACAAAGTGTATTCCGATTTCCAGATACGGCGCAGGGGTTCGGTCTTGTAAATTGGCGTACGTTGCGGATCACCGGTTTCCGTATAGAACAGGCAAGCCTCGGCACACATGCCGCAATGCACACAGCTACTGAAAAACGAAGCAACAGTTGAATCGACCTGTTGTTTCAGTGCATTGATACCTTTTTCCAGGGATGCGCTCATGATTGAACCCCCCGATAACCTGATATGGCGCCGTTATACCAGCGAGACATGAATAAGGTGAAGGCGTGCATGAGTTTGGTAAATGGAAATACCACCATCAGCAATTCCACGCTCAGTATATGCAGACCCAGCAGTGCCGGTGCGGTCATGCCAATACGGTGGAAAGCGATGTAACCTGTTACTAGCGGTGCAATCGTCACGAACCAAACCAGCAGGTCTTCGAAATTGGTCAGGTAATGCAGTACCTTATTATTAAACCGGTGTACAAGTACCGCCAGCAGGGCAATTATAGTGATAACAGCAAAGGCATCAACGACAGGCGTTGGTAGTGCTGGCCAGCCAAAACCTATGACATCCTTGAATAACAGAATGTGCGGCGCATAAAAAAAGATGATAACGAACAGGCCGATATGGAAGATATATCCGGCAACGATGGTGAAGGTTGAGCGTTTAAAAGTACTGGCATCAGGAACCGAGCGGGTGAGGATAGTTTTAAACCCACTGGACATCTCTGATCCTTTAGCTTCAGCCAGGTTGTTCTTTCTGCCTAACAGCAGGATCTCGAAAATGCGGATTACGATACCGGCAACAAAGATAATCGTTGCCATCTGGAATCCGGGCCCTCGCACCCAGTTCAGGAACTCGATTTCAGTCATAATCTTTTCCTCAGCCAACCAGGCCTATTTAGTAAGGTCATCAACAGTCACTTTTATATGCGCCTTTTTGCTGGCAGCTTGCTTCGAACGGTTTAAAGCGCCTATAGCAACACCGGCTGCCGCCGCCGCGCCTGCAGTGTAGACGGCAGTTTTAGAAATATTTTCTGTTGGCATGGACAATGCTTTGTAAAAACCACCGCCATCCCAGAAATCCGGCTCAGAACAACCCAGGCAGGGATGACCTGCTTCAATCGGGAAGCTGGTACCATTATTCCACTTGGTTGTAGCGCAGGCATTGTAGGTCGTCGGGCCTTTACAGCCGAGTTTGAACAGGCACCAGCCTTTCTTTGCGCCTTCATCATCAAAGGTTTCGGCGAACAGTCCCTTGTCATAAAAAGGCCGGCGATAACAGCGGTCGTGAATACTCTTGCCATAAAATACTTTTGGTCGCCCAATGTGATCTAGCTCGGGAATCGTTCCGAATGTCAGGTAATGTGTAAGCACGCCAGTAATAACAACAGGGATGGGCGGGCAGCCAGGCACATTAATAATGGGTTTGTCTTTAATCAAATCGCCGACTGAAACCGCACCGGTTGGATTTGGTTTGGCGTGTGGAATGCCACCGTAAGTTGCGCAAGTACCCACTGCAATGATGGCAGCTGCACCTTTGGCGGTCGCCATTAACATATCATAATTACTGATACCCGCTATGGTGGAATAGCCGGGATTATCAAGCGGTATAGAACCGTCAACAACCAACAGATACTTGCCATAATTTTCTTCCATGGCCGCTTCGCGCGCTGCTTCTGCAGCATGGCCGGACGCCGCTTGCAAGGTATGGTGATAGTCCAGTGAAATCGAATCAAAGATCAGATTCTCAATCGTCGCGGTGTGTGCGCGGGTCAGCGATTCTGTACAGCCGGTACATTCCTGAAAAGACAGCCAAATCACGGAAGGTCTTTTTGCATTCTCCAGTGCGTTGGCGATCCTCGGGATCATGGCGGGTGGCAATGCCATCATAGACGCTGTTGCGGCACAGAATTTTAGAAAACTGCGCCGGGATATACCCTGACTTCGCATCGCATCGGCAAGGGTTATGTTTTTACCATTCGGTCTGTTTGTCATTTAAGAATTCTCCACCGATGATGCATTAATTTCCTGGTCGTCTGTCAGAATATTGGCAAGACGGTTACAGGCGGCTGTGACATCTTCTATCTGTGAACGAAGAATGTCCGGTATGGTTGTGATTTCGATAAAACGGCTAATGATGTTGTTCTCATCGTTATAGTGGGTGACTATCCACACGCCTGCGTACTGTGTTTCAATAATCTCACTGGGGCCTAATGCATCGAGTTGAGCCTGAACTTCTCCACGCCCCAGGGTTGACAGGATTTTATCTTCTTCGCCTGGTGCAAGCGGGATACTGCGTAAGTCGATAACACTGCATTCACCGCTGTCCAGTAAATTCCTGAGTGCGTGTCGAATTTCATGCAACAACGGCTGTACATTCCAGGTAAGTTCGTTACCGATCTGGATATTAAATTGAGGTGCAGCTGCTTCTGGCATGTGATTTACTCGCTTACTGATGGACATTGCGGTTCTGCCGACCACACTAATAAAGGGCAATTGGAATGCCGTACCACTTCTGCCGTAACAGACTCGTCCATTGCCCGCCTTTCGCCACCATCACCATGAGTTGCCATTGAAACCAGATCAATCTTCATGGCATCGATTTTGTCCAGAATTTCGCGGATAGGTCTTTTATACGTGCTCATGTCGAGCGATACTTTCAGACCGGTATTCGCCAGTTCGACACTTTGATCCTGGAGTCTGGTCTTTATAGCCGATTTTTCCTGTTCGGATTCCGCATGTTCTATTTCATCATGGAACATAATCACTTCAGAATCATGCATCTTTGCAAACCGTTCGACGCACTTGAGGATGGCCGAAGATGCAGATGAACCATCAAGAGGTACAAGTATCCGATTGAATAAATCTTCTGTGCGCTTGTCTGCCGGTTCAGGTCGTGCACTGTGCAATATAAATACGGGGCAGGGCGATTGTTTTAACACCTGTTCGGTAACACTGCCAGCACGAATCCGTTCAATGCCTGAGCGGCCATGTGTCGACATCAGCAGCATGGTGGCTGGCAGCAACAGGGTCATTTTTATAATTTCATGCACTGGATCGCCCATACACGTTTCGCGTTCAACGTTCCAGCCTTCGCGCTGCAAAACATCATGTATTGCATTGACATTAGGGTGGATTTCGATGGCAGCATTCGCAGTATCAACCTGTGGTGTTACATGCATGAGTACGATGCGGGTTTCGGATTGCGGCGATATTGATCGTACATAGAGTAAAGTTTCATCAGCGGATTCAGTACCGTCTATTGGGATTAGTATCGTATGTTCCATTTTTCAGGCTCCCATATCAGATACGGCTGCGCGAGTTGCAGGCGTGTCTCGGATTAATGGTTGCTTAGTCCACAACTCGATCAGGTTAACCGCTTCCATAACAGCGACAGGCAATGCCTGCTTTACAACGTCTACAGGCTGCATGCCCCATCCAATGTATTCAGGTTGAATACCAATCAGTGCGCGGTTGGCGGGAAGCGATTCGGTCAGACGTGCAATGTCCAGTAAATCCAGCATCCCGACTTCGTGCGGGCTGAGTTTTGCTGTGCCCAGGAAGGCATCCATTTCAGTGCCGAGCATGGTTTTTACCGTACCGGCCGGGGCTTTGAGTTCTGCCGCATCAAAGACTATGAGGTTGTCGCAGTCTTCAATATGAACAGCAAGAGTAAAGCTGAGTGTACCGCCATCAATATAGTTGACATTAGGGATATCTGGGTATTTTTCTTCTAGCTGGTTAAGTGCATGGATACCTGCACCCTCATCGGAAAGCAGTGTGTTACCAACTCCTAGTACCAATGTGTTCTTATTCATCGGTTCCTCCTCCAGATTATATAAACCTTTTTACTCGCTGTTGCAGTTTTATTCTTTGATCCCTATCAATATCACGACCAATTAACTATAGTTAAATGAAATGCAGGATTCAGTGTAATTACCGAGGAGGCGGTTTCATTATGTGTCTTGGTATTCCAATGCAGATAAAAGTTATCGATGGTTTTACCGCACGCTGTGAAGCTAAGGGTGTGGAACGTGATGTTAGTCTGTTTATGTTGCAGGATGAAAAAATTCTTGTTGACGACTTCGTAGTGGTGCATGTCGGCTATGCTATTCAGAAGATTACTCCCGCAGAAGCCAGCACTGCCTGGGAACTCTACGATCAGATGCTAACGGCTCCGAACCCAAATGCATGAGCTATCCATCTGTCAGGCCCTGATAGATCGTGTTACTGCGATTGCCAGCGAGCAGAATGCTCGCCAGGTATTTTGTATTCGGGTAGCAATTGGTCCTTTATCCGGCATCGAACCACAGTTGTTAGAACAGGCTTATCCACTCGCCGCTGCAGGCAGTATTGCAGAAGATGCAGAGCTGGAGCTGGAAGCACTGCCGGTTCGCGTATTTTGTCCAGACTGCAACAAAGAGACCGACGCATTACCTAACCGGCTTGTCTGTGGTCACTGCGGTGACTGGAAAACCAGGCTGGTTTCTGGTGATGAACTCATGCTACAAGCTGTCGAGCTTGAGCGCTATTCTGCGTGAACAATAAATTTTCATCGGCTCATTTAGGAGAAACTGTACATGTGTGACACTTGTGGATGTAACGTAACTCACGGCAATGCACATCTGCTCGAACCCGGTGGCAAGCATAATAAAACAGAATCGGGCAGAGAAGCGATCGGCGTGCTCGAAAATCTGTTACACGAAAACAATCACCTCGCAGCGCATAACCGTGAACACTTTGATCGACACAAAACACTAGCGATAAACCTGATGTCAGCGCCAGGTTCGGGTAAGACCGCATTGCTCGAAGCCACGATTAGCGAACTCAAAGACGAATTTTCAATTGCCGTCATTGAAGGCGATCTGGAAACTGAAAATGATGCAGAGCGTATTCGTAAACAAGGCGTTGAGGCAATACAAATCACCACGGGTAGCGCCTGCCACCTGGACGCCCACATGGTTCACGACGCGCTGCATGGTTTGCAGCTGGATGATATTGATCTGCTATTTATTGAGAATGTTGGCAATCTGGTTTGTCCTGCAAGTTTTGACCTGGGGCAGCACTACAACATTACTCTGCTTTCTGTACCGGAAGGCGATGATAAGCCGGCTAAATATCCGGTGATGTTCCGCGTATCCGATCTGGTCATAATCAGCAAATCAGATCTGTTAGCTGTACTGGATGACTTCAAACCCGACAGGGCGCGTAAATATTTGCAGAATCTTGCCAGTCGTGCACCGGTCTATGAGCTGTCATCAAAAACCGGTCAGGGTATGCAGCTCTGGCTGGACTGGTTACGTAATCAATGCAGGCAGGGTAGAACCAATGCAGCCTGATGCAGCACACTGGCTGAAACAAATTCACAAACTGCCGTTAACCGCGCGCGTCAGAATTATGAATGTCTGCGGCGGTCATGAACGTTCCATTACCATGGCGGGCCTGCGCAAGGTATTACCTGAACAGGTCGAACTGATTCCCGGTCCGGGATGTCCGGTCTGTATATGCCCGGAAGAAGACGTCTATGAAGCCATCCAGCTGGCACTGAATGAAGATATTATCCTGCTAGCCTTTGGTGACATGTTGCGCGTACCGGTCAATGCACCGAAACGTGAAGCGCGCACACTTGAACAGGCCAGGTCACAGGGTGCCGATATACGGCCGATTGCTTCACCTCTGGATGCCGTGCGTATCGCGAAAACCGAACCAGACAAACAAATTGTGTTTTTTGCTGCTGGATTTGAAACGACCACGGCACCGGTTGCGGCCATGCTTGCACAAGGCGTGCCTGATAATCTCAGCGTGTTACTGTCCGGTCGCCTGACCTGGCCGGCCGTTGCCATGCTGCTGGATACGGGTGAAGCCTGTTTTGATACGCTGATCGCCCCCGGCCATGTTTCCACTGTCATGGGTCCGGAGGAATGGCAGTTTGTTGTCGACAAACACCAGTTGCCCGCCGCGATTGCCGGTTTTACACCGGAATCATTATTGGCAGCAATGTATTCTGTGCTGCGGCAGCACAGTGAGCAAACACCTTTTCTCGATAATTGTTACCCGCAACTGGTCAAACCGGGCGGTAACCGTACGGCACAAAAAGTTTTACAGCAAACTATGGATGTCAGCGCCGCGAACTGGCGCGGGGTCGGGACTATTTCCGCGTCCGGGTTTACCATCAACCAACAGTACCGCGCGCAGGATACACGCCAGCAGTTTCCTTCTTATGCAGATACATCGCGCAAACGGGTCGGTGAAATGCCACCGGGTTGTGACTGTGCCAGGGTAGTGCTGGGCAAGATATATCCCAATCAATGCCAGCTGTATGGTGCCGCCTGCCATCCCCGGCATCCGATCGGACCCTGCATGGTGTCTGATGAAGGCGCTTGCCGTATCTGGTGGGCTGGGGGTGTACGTGAAGCCACACCCATAAAACCTTCAGAGTGCATTGCAAATGCAAGCACTTTCTGAAAAACAAACACCTCGCTACGGCACTACTCCAAACAGTACGGTGCTTATATGACACAGTATTTGCAGACCATCGGCAGCAGGGCAGCTACCGCTGAGCATACAGGGATATATTCACAGCGAGTGTGCACATAATGGGGCGCATTAGCAGCGTACGTATTAGCAAGAATGTAGTCATGGCCCGACGCTGGATACTGACAGGCCAGGTACAAGGCGTCGGGTTTCGCCCCTTTGTTTTTCGGCTGGCCGAACAACAAGGTTTAACCGGCTGGGTACGTAACCGCTTAGGCGTTGTCGAATTACTGGCTCAGGGTGATGCAACCGCACTCAAGGAATTTGAGCGAGCCTTACTCCACGACACACCGGCGTTGGCGCAGCCGGAAGTCCTTTCCAGTGAACCTGTCACGGTCAGCAAACTGGATACTTTTACCATTCTGGAAAGTGCTATTGGTGGCAATGCAAATATTCATCTGCCGGCAGATTTGTTTGCCTGCGATGCTTGCATAAGAGAGCTCAATGATCCTGCTGACAGGCGTTATCGCTATCCATTCATTAACTGCACCCAGTGTGGTCCGCGTTATACATTGATTCGTGAGCTGCCTTATGACCGGCAGAATACCAGCATGACTGGCTTTAAACTCTGTCCGGCCTGCGCAGTGGAATACAATGATCCTGCCAATCGGCGCTTTCATGCAGAACCTGTCGCCTGCCCGGATTGTGGGCCATCACTGACGTTTCGAATGAGAAATAGCGATATCATCCAGGGTGACGATGCCGCACTTGCTGCCTGTGTAACAGCACTGCATGACGGCCGGGTGATTGCTATGAAAGGGATTGGTGGTTACCACCTGATTTGTGATGCTAGCAGTGATCAGGCTATTCAGCATCTGCGTACCAGTAAACCACGCTCTCACAAGCCGCTGGCAGTGATGTTTCCCGCACCCGAGGACAATCCACTTGGTCAGGTAAATGCAGCGGTTGAGTTAACTCCTGGCGAGCAACAACTGTTGTTGTCAGCGCAACGGCCCATCTTACTGGCACGAAAAAGACATGGTGCCAGACTTTCAGCACACATCGCACCGGGTTTGAAAGAAGCCGGTGTATTCTTGCCATACAGCCCATTACATCATTTGTTACTGAATGATTTTGGCAGGCCAGTCGTTGCCACATCAGCCAACCTGAGTGGCGAACCTGTTTTGACTGACAACAGGGAGGTTGAACAGCGGCTCTCGAATATTGCTGAAGGGTTTTTACACCATAACCGGCCGATAGAGCGGCCGGCAGACGACCCAGTGTTAAGAATCATTGGCAATGTTCCACGATCGATTCGTCTGGGCAGGGGCAACGCACCGCTTGAGGTAAAGCTGCCGTGCAAATTGAAACAACCGGTGCTGGCTGTGGGTGGGCACATGAAAAACACGATCTGCCTGGCCTGGGATGATCGAGCTGTCATTTCGCCACACATCGGTGAAATGAGATCACCACGCAGTCTGAAAATATTTGAGCAGATGATTGAGGATTTACAGTCGCTTTACCAGATACAGGCCGAACAGGTGATCTGTGATGCACATCCCGGCTATGCCAGTACACGCTGGGCGGAGCGTTGTGGTTTACCTGTAAGCAAAGTATTTCATCATTATGCGCATGCCTCATCGGTATTTGAAAAAACTGATTCTGTAGATAGCTGCCTGGTTTTCACCTGGGACGGTGTGGGTTACGGTAATGACGGCACACTATGGGGCGGTGAAGCCTTGATGGGTCAGCCCGGTCATTGGCAACGTGTAGCAACCATGCGTCCATTTCGATTACCCGGTGGCGAACGTGCGGGACGCGAACCCTGGCGCAGTGCAGCAGGATTATGCTGGGAGACGGATACTGACTGGTCCGGGGTACCCGATGATGCAGATTTATTACACAATGCCTGGTCAAAACACATCAACGCACCAGTAACCACAGCGGTTGGCCGTTTGTTTGATGCCGCAGCCGCATTGACCGGTGTATGCAACAAGGCAAGCTTTGAAGGCCAGGGCCCGATGATGTTCGAAGCGCTGGTTGACACTGAAACAAGCGCTATCGACATGCCATTGACCCGCAGTGAGTCTGGCCTGTGGGTATCTGACTGGTCAGTGTTATTACCCATGCTCCTGAATGCATCGATTTCGGTTGCAGAACGTGCAGCCTGTTTCCATGCGTCAATGGCGCACTGTCTGCTACATCAGGCGAAGCGACTACGTGATGAACACGCTATTAACCATATCGCGTTAAGCGGCGGGGTTTTTCAAAATAAAATTCTTTCTGAAATAGCGATAAATATTTTGAAAAATGCGGGTTTCAATGTGCATTTTCCAGCAACCATTCCAGTCAACGACGCAGGATTAAGTTATGGCCAGGTTATCGAATTTGCGAGCCAGCATGAGTCATCAAATGGCTTCTAAACTGGATTCACATATCTCACTCGCCCACGGCAACGGTGGCCGGTATATGCGTCAACTGATAGAAGAAGTCTTCGCGCATCACCTGGCTAACCCCACGCTGGATGTACAGGCTGATGCCGTGCAGATCCCATTAAATGGCGGTGATATATTGTTCACAACCGATGGCTTTACCGTCCAGCCACTGGAATTTCCCGGCGGCGACATTGGTTCGCTAGCTGTTCATGGGACCACCAATGATCTTGCCGTTGCAGGGGCAATACCCAAATATCTCAGCCTGAACGCCTTCATTGAAGAAGGATTCGAATTGGCAACATTGGATCGAATAATTGCGAGCCTTGCCAAAGCCGCACAGGAAGTTGGCGTGTCAGTTGTTGCCGGAGATACCAAAGTATTACGCCGGGGTGAAGGTGGCGGCCTGTATCTAGCGACGACCGGTGTGGGTGTCAGGAGCGGTGCAAAGATTGCAATGAATCAAATTCAGGATGGTGACGCCATTCTGGTTAGCGGCCCGGTTGGCGATCACGGCATCGCCGTCATGCTGGCGCGGGAAGAATTCGGTTTGCGCGGTGATGTCCGCTCTGATGCAGCCAGTGTTTTACCGCTAACCCAGGCTGCGCTGACCTGCAGTGGATTACGCTTTATGCGTGACCCAACACGAGGTGGCTTAGCAAGCGTGTGTAACGAAATACTCCGTGCAACGGGTATGGGTCAGCGCCTGGTGATGGCATCCATACCCATACGCGATGCGGTGCAATCAGTCTGCGATATGCTCGGTTATGATCCGTTGTATCTGGCTTGTGAGGGCAGGGTAGTTGCTATAATCGATAACCAGCAGGCCAGTACACTGTTACAGGTATGGCAAAATATCCCGGCAGGGAAAAATGCCGCAATCATTGGACACATCAGCGCGAGTGATCAGCAAGTTGTACTGGAAACCGAACTGGGCGGCGAACGTATTCTCGAAGAGCTGGAAGATGATCCGCTGCCCAGAATCTGTTGAGGGCGCCTCTATTAATTGTCTTTTCGCCCGATTTCTGCGTTGGATGGTTTTTTTGCGATCCTCATGTATGCCTTATACACTGCGGTTCTCAAATTCCATCCGCCTTGAACTCAGACGAAAATCCTGTAATAGAGGCGCCCTTGAGATGGCTTAAAAAACTGTAGGTTGGGCTGGCGGTAGGAAGCCCAACATTCTGTGACGATCTGTTGGGCTTCGTTCCTCAGCCCAACCTACACGCATGATAAAAACGGGCTACACGATGTTACCAAAAAATAAAACAAACAACTTTCTAACAGGAACCAGTCCATACAGCCGTATTATTATGCCTCTTGTATTCCTGATACTGGGTTTCACAGCATTCTCCGTTGATGCCGCAATACTGGACACCCTGCATCGCGATCCCATTGCACCCATTATTCTTGGTGTTACCGGTATTTTGTTTGTCGCTATTATTGGCCGAATCGGTGCTCGCCACCTGGGCCAGCCACCGGTGGTCGGTGAACTGGTAATGGGAATTGTGCTGGGTAATCTTGCCATTCCATTAGGAATAGATCTGGTCCTGGTTCTGCGCGAAGGACCGGCAATTTTTGATGTTGTAGAACAGATGTTGGCGGGTGAATGTGTAGAAAATGCAGCAGCGACTGCTTTTGGCAACACCAGCTCAAATCATATTGCCAGTCTGTTGCAAGGCCCACATGGCACAGAGTTGTTGCATGTTGTTGATGCCGTCGATGTTTTCTCGCGCTACGGAATTATTTTTTTGTTATTTTTGGTCGGCCTTGATAGCAGTGTCGAGGAAATGCGCAAAGTCGGGACAGATTCTACGCGAGTGGCTATTGTCGGTGTGGTACTGCCTTTTTTACTCGGGCTGGCAGCAACACGATTGTTTTTGCCCGATCTATCCATAAACAGTGCTCTGTTTATCGCTGCCACCCTGGTTGCTACCAGCGTCGGTATCACTGCACGTGTACTCAATGATCTTGGGAAATCCACTTCGCAGGAAGCAAAAATTATTCTTGGTGCCGCAGTTATCGACGATATACTGGGCCTGCTGATTCTGGCAATCGTGTCCGGCATTATTGTTTCTGGCAGCATTGATTTCGCTCATATGGGATTGACTGTCCTGATTGCAGTCATGTTTCTTGGTGGTGCCATTTTCTTCGGACCCTACATACTGCGTTTCATTATCGGCTTGTTCCGCAAATTCGATCTGATAGAAGCAAAAATGTTTGTCTCTTACATGTTTGTAATGACATTGGCCTGGACGGCCAACCTGGCCGGCCTGGCCGCGATCATTGGCGCTTTTACTGCAGGCCTGATACTGCACGATGCCTATTTTTCCCACTGGGGGGAATATAAAAAACACGAGTATTCAATCCGTGATCTGATTATGCCGCTTGAAGTTATCCTGGTACCGATATTTTTTGTACTGATGGGTATTCAGGTGAAGCTGGAAACGTTTTTCAACTTCGAATCTGTCCTGATTGCGGCTGTCCTGTTGATTGTAGCAGTGATAGGAAAGCTTGCCTGCGGTCTGGCTGCCCGTAAGCATGTTGACCGTTGGACAATTGGTATTGGCATGATGCCGCGAGGCGAAGTAGGCCTTATTTTTGCGGCGATTGGCAGTAGCCTGGAGGTTATTGATGATGCATTATTTTCCGCCATCGTTATGATGGTCATTGTCACCACACTGGCAACACCGATCCTGCTGAAACTCAGCACACGTAATTTGAAATAGAGATACATCATTATCCATGAAACCTGATACTAGAATAGAACCCGCACTTAAACGATCCCTTTCACTACCCCTGATTACTTTCTATGGCCTGGGCAACATACTTGGCGCCGGTATCTATGTCCTGATAGGGAAGGTTGCCGGGCATGCAGGTATCTATGCGCCGATTGCTTTCCTACTTGCTTCATTGCTTGCCTGCCTGACAGCTTTCACCTATGCGGAACTGGTTGCACGTTATCCAGTCAGTGCGGGTGAAGCCGTGTATTTACATAAAGGGTTTGCTAAACGCTGGTTATCGGTACTGGTGGGGTTACTCATTATTCTTGCCGGTGTCGTATCATCAGCAACGCTTACCAGAGGTTTCGTTGGCTATCTGCAGGTGTTTATTGACGTCCCACCTGCACTGATTATGCTGTTACTGGTTACCCTGTTAGGCGGCCTCGCTGCATGGGGTATCAGTCAATCGATTCGTGTTGCAGCCACTTTTACTGTGCTTGAAATTTTAGGCTTGTTGCTGATTATCTGGGTATTAAGACCAGACATCAATTTGGCCTTTGAGCAACTAAGCCATACCTTACCCCCTGCCAACACCGCTATCTGGCAGGGGATTCTGATGGGAAGCTTTCTGGCGTTTTATGCCTTTATCGGCTTTGAAGACATGGTGAATGTTGCAGAAGAAGTGCAGGATCCCTGGCGAAATTTACCGCTGGCCATCCTCGCAGCATTATTTATTTCAAGCCTGTTGTATTTCGCCGTTGCCTTTGTTGCTGTCGCAAAATTTACACCAGACGAACTGGCCACCTCCGAAGCACCACTGGCCTACATGTATCAACAGGCGACCGGGAAAACGCCCACAGTCATTAGCCTGATTGGCATGGTGGCTGTTATCAACGGTGCGCTTATACAAATCATCATGGCAGCACGCGTGTTTTATGGCCTGGCAAGACAAGGCTGGATTTCACAAACACTGGGTATTATTCACCCGCGTACTCAAACACCATTACTGGCAACTGGCCTGGTTTCAGTATTGGTTCTGGTGATGGCACTGTGGCTGCCAATTGAAACACTCGCGAAGGTGACCAGTTACTTCATATTGACGGTATTTGCACTGGTTAATCTGGCCTTGTGGCGTATCAAATTAAAGCGCCGTGATGAACCAGCACCCTTTGCTATCCCTCTCTGGGTGCCTATGGCTGGCTTCATATTGACAACAGCTTTTTTACTCTATCAGTTATTATAACTTCAGTACTCAACGTATTATGAAGTGACCATTGACGTAGATCATAGGATATTCGTGGCCAGTTTTCTATACTGAAAGGAGTTTAAGCGTGTGTCATCTCCGTTTCCGTGGATGGTAAACTACGGAGGTTCCCGCGTGCTTTACTTCAAGAAGAGGGCATTCAAATGAATGATGATCTTACATGGAAATTTGATGTTGCAGTCATCGAATGGTTAATCGTTCTTGATATGAGCATTTTGAGCCGATTTTTAACGCGGGATTGTGCCGTATGAGGTTTTTTCAACAGCCCGTTAAAGCATTCAGAAAGAAAAACCGTCCCTCAGGTAAGCCAGTTCCGAGATCAGAAAGTTGGCATACCGAAAACGCTAAAGCAGTCCTGGCATCGCTCGATACAAACCCGGACGGTCTCTGCAGAAAAGAGATAGCTGACCGGCTTACCAAACACGGGCAGAATCGGCTCCCCGAAGCAGCAACACGTGGCCCACTGGTGCGGTTTTTCTACCAGTTTCATAATGTTTTGATCTATGTGTTGATTGCAGCAAGTGCTGTTACAGCCATACTGGGACATTGGGTGGATGCAGGTGTGATCCTTGGCGTTGTTCTGATCAATGCAGTGATCGGATTTGTGCAGGAGGGCAAGGCCGAAAATGCTTTAAGAGCAATACGGCAGATGCTTTCACCCCATGCAATGGTTATGCGTGATGGTCGGAAAATGACCATCCAGGCTGAAGAAGTGGTGCCCGGTGATATTGTCCTGTTGCAATCCGGCGATAAAGTGCCGGCAGACCTGAGATTATTTCGGGTTAAGGGGCTGCAAATTCAGGAATCGGTATTGACGGGTGAGTCAGTCGCCGTTGAAAAGACGATAGATCCCGTCGCACTGGACGCCGTGATCGGTGATCGCTGCTGCATGGCCTATTCAGGCACACTGGTTACTCACGGCCAGGGCGGCGGTGTGGTGGTTGCAACCGGTGCCCAAACGGAGCTTGGCCACATCAGTACATTGGTCGCAGGAGTGGAAACTGTGACGACACCACTGTTACGCCAGATGGCCCAGTTTGGCCGTTGGTTGACAGTAGCCATCCTGATGATTGCGGCGATTACTTTTGCCTTCGGTGTACTGGTTCACGATTATGCCATCGCTGAAATGTATCTTGCTGCTGTTAGCCTGGCAGTCGCTGCGATTCCCGAAGGATTACCGGCCATCATGACCATCACGCTGGCTATTGGTGTACAACGGATGGCGCAGCGGAACGCCATCATTCGCAGGCTTCCTGCTGTCGAAACCCTGGGTGCTGTAACGGTTATTTGCTCTGATAAAACCGGCACCCTGACGCGCAATGAAATGACTGTACGCACGATCGTTACCGGCGGTAATCTATTCGAGCTAAGTGGCACCGGTTATGATCCCCACGGAGCCATTTCTCTCGCTAACAGGGATGTGCTGCCGGAGGAACGCCCCCTTTTGCTAGAGGTGCTGCGTGCAGCAGTGCTCTGCAATGATGCATCGCTGGAGCAGGATAATAATGCATGGGTGGTTAACGGAGACCCTATGGAAGGGGCATTGCTGGTGGCCGGCTTAAAGACAGGTCTGGATATTGAGGAAGAAGGTAAGCACTACCCGCTCACCGATCTTATACCTTTTGAATCAGAGCATCGCTTTATGGCAACGCTCCATCACAGTCACACAGGTGATGCTTTTGTTTTTCTCAAAGGTGCGCCGGAACGGGTTTTAGACATGTGTACTCTCCAAAGGGCATTTGATGGTGATCAACCTCTGGATAGAGACTACTGGCTGACACATATTGAGGCAATGGCGGAACGTGGTCAGCGAGTGCTGGCCATTGCCGCCAGGCCGGTAAGCAGTGACAAACTGGAACTCAAATTCAGTGACGTTGAATATGGACTGACGATGTTGGGCATGTTTGGATTGATTGACCCTCCTCGCGAGGAAGCCATTGAGGCAGTACGCAGCTGTGACATGGCGGGTATTCGAGTAAAAATGATTACCGGTGATCACGGTACCACTGCCCGCGCTATTGCCCGGCAACTCAAGCTGGTTAATACCGATGACGTACTCACCGGGCAGGAACTTGAATTAATGAGTGAGGAAGAGCTGAATCAAAAAGTGCTGGATGTTGATGTGTATGCGCGAGTCAGTCCAGAGCACAAGTTACTTTTAGTAAAACGGTTACAGGAACAGGGCTTGATCGTTGCTATGACGGGTGATGGCGTAAACGACGCGCCGGCTCTGAAGCGTGCCGATGTAGGTACAGCCATGGGGAAAAATGGAACGGAAGCAGCCAAGGAAGCCGCCGAAATGGTTCTGGCTGATGATAATTTTGCCTCTATTGCTCTTGCCGTCGAAGAAGGGCGCACAGTTTACGACAATCTCAGGAAAGCCATCCTCTTTATTTTGCCGACCAATGGAGGAGAGGCACTGATTATCCTTGCGGCTATCCTGTTCGGTTTCCAACAACTGCCCTTAACACCCGTGCAGATACTCTGGGTGAATATGATCACAGCCGTTACGCTGGCTTTGTCACTGGCATTTGAACCACCCGAACAGAATGTGATGCGGCGCTCACCCCGCGATGCCCATGCACCCATGCTGACATCTCATCTTATCTGGCGTGTAACTTTTGTCTCAATTATTTTGATGAGTGGAACATTTGGGCTTTTTATCTGGGATATGGAACGCGGCGTCAGTATTGAACATGCACGGACGGTTGCTGTGAATACACTGGTTATGTTCGAGATATTTTATTTATTCAACTCTCGTTATATCACAGCATCGGTATTCAACTGGGCAGGATTAACGGGTAACCGTTATGTGCTGATCGCTATCGGTGTTCTGATCATCTTTCAACTGGGTTTTACCTACCTGGCTCCGATGCAATCCTTATTTGGCACCACCGCTATCGATTTCAATATATGGTTACGCATTCTGCTCGTCTCCTCCTCTGTATTATTTTTGGTTGAGTTGGAGAAGTATTTTGTTTGTAACATGAAAACAGCAAATTCCTTGCCGGCAGAATAATTATTTTGGCCATATATTCTAAACCTTAGGAACCTCTGATTAATTCAGTAAAAAGCTGTTGGTAGGTTGGGCTTCGTGCCTCAGCCCAACCTACACTGCATGGACATTTGAGTATTCATGAATTAATCAGAGGTTCCCTTAACTATAACTAACGTTACCAGTAATCACCTTCCATTGATGAAAATCAATATCACGAAAGAATCCCACTGTTACACTGACTATATTTATACAAAAGGCCAACCCGCATGTATACCTTTGATGAGCTTCAAATCAATCCACCTCAAAACGCCCCAAACGAGTACGCAGTGTGTAGATTTCATCCAGTAGATCCAGTGCCAGAGCGACGCCCGCAAGGTTGACACCCAGATCACGTTGCAGGTGCATCGCTCTCTGCGCACGTTGCAGACTGATGGCAGAAAACTTCCATTGCCTCTGCTCAACACCGACAGGTTCCAGCACACCTTCATCAACCAGCTGAATAACCCATTCCGCATGTTGCGAACAGGCATTGCAAAGATCACCGAGAGTCAATTCAAGCTGCTCTTCCAGTAATAGTCCAGTGAGTATTTCTTCATTCATGACGGTATTACACTCCCAGTTTGCTGCGCGGGTTATAAGCCAGTTCCTGTTCCATTTTACGGAAAAGGTCCTTTGCGCTGTCAGTATCGGCTGCGGGTACGGTGATTTGCGGCATCACATAAAGATCGCCCGGTGGTTTACCCGGTATCCCACGGCCTTTCAGGCGTAGTTTGCGTCCACTGCCAGCGCTAGTACCAGTGCCAGCAGGAATTTTCATATCCAGAGCGCCATTGGGTGTTGGTACTTTCACACTCGCTCCCAGGGCAGCCTCCCATGGAGTAATCGGCAAATCCAGATAAACGTCTCGGCCTTCTACCCGATACACAGAGTGTGGATTGAATTCAATTTCCAGGTACAAATCGCCAGATCTGCCTTCACCGATACCGGGTGAACCCTGACCAGAGAGGCGTATTCTCTGCCCTTGCCTGACACCTTTCGGGATTTTTACATTCAAGGTACGTTCGCGGGTAATTACACGCCCCTGTCTGTCGACTTCAGGCGAACGCAGTGTAATTCCGCGCGATGCACCACGATAGGCATCCTCAAGATCAATCAATACTTTGGCATGATGATCTTCACCTTGTGCATGGTAACCCGTGTGCGTCCGTCCAGCCTGACTAGACTGGGAACCCGCGAAGCCTTGCCCAAACAGGGAATCAAAAAAATCACTGTATGCGGCGGCATCTGCTTCGGTATAACCACCACCTCGAAACTCAAAACCGGCATCCCAGTCCGGTGGCGGATTGAAATCCTCACCGGTTTTCCAGTTTTTGCCAAGTTGATCATAGGCTGCACGCTTTTCCGGGTCTTTCAGAACCTCATAGGCCTCCCCGAGTTCTTTGAACTTGACTTCTGCATCCGCTTCCTTGCTAACATCGGGGTGAAACTTGCGTGCCAGTTTACGGTAGACGCGCTTGATCTCGTCCTGACTGGCGTCACGTTTGACACCGAAGACTGCATAATAATCTTTAAACTCCATTCATTGCTCCACGTTACAGAATAAGTTTCTATAGAGAAAAAATAATCCGGTAATGCTGTTGTGTATGTCACTTAAGTGACAGGAATTGCCATTGCCTGCCATGCAAAATTCTATATACTGCTATATTTAAGCCTTTCCATTGCAATCAATGCTACGGAGAAAACCCATGAAACGGGATCCGGGTTATTTTAACCACTGTAAGCAGGTATTGTCCCATTCACCTTTGTTCGAAAGGCTGGAGGATGGGCTACTTGATGACATGTTATCCCTGTTTCGTCGCGATACCTGGCGAAGGGGGGTGCAGCTTGACCCGATTGTTTTCCAGGAACGTTTTTACCTCCTGATAGAGGGCCGACTTGAAGTCATGCGCATTAACCCGGACACAGGTCGAAGCATTACCCTGAGCTTACTGGGGCCGGGTGATGGAATTGATGTTGTCACCCTGTTGAACACACAGCCTCATGAAGTTACACCCGTCGCAATTGATGATATTTCTCTGATTTCTGTACCGATACAGGATGCCCGTGTGTGGATAGATCGGCATCCGGAATTCAACCGGAATTTTCTACCGTATCTGGGTGAGCAGATACGTCAGATGGAAGACCTGGCTACAGACCTTGCCTTGCATGACACCATGACACGGCTGGCACGATTGATCCTGCGGCATATTGCACCAGAGCATCCTGATGGCAGAAATGATAAATACCCGTTGACTCTTATTAACGATCTGCACGATGAATCTCTTGCCAGAATGATCGGATCAGTACGCCAGATCGTTAACCGCCATCTTCAGTACTGGCGGAAACAGGGTGTTTTGCACAAGCATAAATTCCAGATGCAGGTTGCTGATCTGGAGTCTCTACATGCGTATGCCGGGGATGCCCTCAAACATAGCGAAAAAAATAAAAAGGCATCCTGAATACTGTCACCTGGATGACAGCAACGCCAGTATAAATTAGTAACATGAAAAAATGCTTCAGGGTCTATCTTATTCCAGGAAAAACAGTTGTGTTTCGATTTACAAAACACGCATAGCTGTAGGCGAGGCAATTGACAATCTGAAGCTGAAGAATTTCAATTTGCAGCATGTTTCTATCATTGACACAGGGTTTCACAATGCTGTCCACAGTATTGATTTTTACCGTACAAATGAACTTATATGCTTTCATGGCAAACAGAATACCGCTTTCTTCTGGGTGTCAGAATTTGGTCCACTGGTGGCTGCTGGAGCCATCGTCCCTATACTGATTAAAGGGCACGACACAAGCCATGCCAGTGATTGCTTTGGCTTCGACACACTGGCTGCCGCCTTTTTCAATATCGGCATACCCAGAAGCAGTATTGCTCGCTATGAGCAAGCACTCATGGCAGATCAGTGTTTACTGATTGTTCATGGTGAACGCAATGATGTAGAACAGGCTTGCTATCTATTGCATAGCGACACTCAGCAGGTGGCAGTACATGTCGCCTGAAATATGAGAGGAGATTTAACAATGAGTCTATCGAAACGTTATCTAAAAACCCGGCCGCAGTGTAAAGTGACCTTTCGGATTCCAAGAGAAGCTTGCAATTCTGCAAGAAAAATCACACTGGCAGGCGATTTCAACAGCTGGAAAACGGATTCCTTACCCATGAAGCAACTGAAATCAGGTGACTTTACCCTGACACTTGATTTACCCACAGAACACAGTTACCAGTTTCGCTATCTCTATGACGGACAGATCTGGGAAAACGACTGGGAAGCAGATGATTATATGCCCAGCGGTGTTGGTGATACTGAAAACTCGGTTGTGGTTGTTTGAATTGACATTTCTTATCGGAAAAGCTCCATGCTGGCACAATTCCCGGAATTTGGTATGATATCGCGCGGCAGATAGGTCACTTGCCAGAATCATTTTTATCAGAATCAACAGACTTGTATAACCGGGCTGAATCCCTGGATGGTATGCAGAGACTGGTTTTTCACACCAAATTTATGCCCGGGAGCCCTTAAAAGAATGTCAGAAAAAGTACCGACAACGTCAAGACCTGCTGAAACACCCAGGCCACCTGATACTACCAGGCCGTGGCTCACACAGGGCATTGCAGCTGTCATTTTTGCTATTCTGGGGATCTGGCTCGCAACTATCGTTCCCACTATTGAAGTCGCCTGGGTCTGCGGCATTCTGTTACTCACTATCTATATGTTCGTTTTTGAGATTGTTGAGGTTGATGTTGCAGCTATCTGCATCATGGTATTACTCGGCCTGATGTCGTTGTTTGGTCCTTTTGTTGGGCTGGAGGAGCCTTTTGTGCCGACATCTCACCTGTTTGATGGGTTTGCGAGTAATGCCGTGATGTCAATTATTGCGGTAATGATTATCGGTAAGGGGCTGGATAAAACCGGTCTTATGGGCGTTGTTGCCAGCACAATTCTCAAGTACGGCGGTAAAACGGAAGGGCGGATTATTCCACTGATTTCAGGTACTGTGGGTATCATTTCCAGTTTTATGCAAAATGTTGGGGCAGCAGCGTTATTCCTGCCGGTTGTCAGTCGAATTTCTGCCCGTTCAGGTTTACCACTCTCGCGCCTGCTTATGCCAATGGGCTTCTGTGCGATTCTTGGCGGTACAGTCACGATGGTTGGCTCCAGCCCGTTGATTCTCCTCAATGATCTGATTCTGACGTCCAATCAGGCATTGCCAGCAGACCAGAAAATGAGCACCTTTCATCTGTTTGATGTTACCCCGATCGGGATTGCTCTGCTGGTGACGGGTATCATCTATTTTCTGCTGTTGGGGCGATTTGTTTTACCTCAGGTAAAATCGGAAAGCAGCACAGTTGGTTCGAATACAGCCAATTATTTCAATGAAGTCTATGGCATTGATTATGCGCTGTTTGAAGTTCATGTGCCTGAAGGTAGCCCACTCATTGGTTTGAAGTTTGATGATGTCGAGTCTGATTCAAGAATCCGTATTATTGCAACCTTACGCAATGATAAACAAACTCGCATCGGCCCGGGTGCTCTGGCACGAGATGTCGGCATTGAGGCAGGCATGATTATGGGTCTACTGGCAGCACCCAAAAATGTCAGTGATTTTGTTGAAAAATATGGCCTGAACCTGCATAAAACCATAGAGGCTTTTAGCGAAACCCTGTCATCAACTCTTTCAGGTATTGGTGAAGTGGTTATCCCTCCGGGTTCCTCACTTGTTGGTAAAAGTGCACGTGATGTCTGGTTGCGCAACACCTACGGTATTGCTCTGGTAGGTCTACATCGCAATGGCGAAACGCTTCGTGAAGGCGATAATATCCGAGATTTACCTCTTCAGGCCGGTGATACTCTGGTCGTACACACGAGCTGGGATGCCTTGCAACGGTTGGAAAAGGATAAAAATTTCCTGGTTGTTACCACAGAATATCCACATGAAGAAATGCGTCCAAACAAGGTTTGTCACGCACTGTTCTTTTTCCTGATTGCCCTTAGTCTGGTGTTGTTTTCTGATCTGCGTCTGTCGGTGTCATTACTCACAGGTGCATTGGGCATGGTGTTGTCAGGTGTGTTGAGCATGGACGAGGCCTATGAAGCAGTAAGCTGGAAAACCGTCTTCTTACTGGCCAGCCTGATCCCCTTAGGAATGGCGGTGGAAAATACCGGCACAGCCGCATGGATTGCCGAACAGACGCTGAATTTCCTCGGCGATGTACCCATCTGGGTCTTACAGGCCGCACTCGCTATCCTGGCAACCTTTTTTACACTGGTTATGTCAAATGTGGGTGCCACCGTATTACTGGTACCACTGGCGGTTAACCTGGCGATCAAGGCCGGCGCGGATCCAGCCGTGTTTGCCCTGACTGTTGCTCTGGCCACATCCAATTCTTTCCTCATCCCAACCCATCAGGTTAATGCACTATTGATGGGGCCTGGAGGGTATCGGGTGCCAGATTACATGCGTGCAGGCAGCATTATGAGTATCCTGTTCCTGATCGTTATGCTGACAATGATGAACCTATTGTACTAATTCAGAGAGAAGCCAGCTATGGCCACAGCGTATCGCGCTCTCTTCACGGTTTTCTTTTTACCTGCTTTTCCATTGGCTCTGCCGCAAGCGTTGCCCTGATGGGCCACTTGCGCTGGATCCTGATATGGATAAATGTGGCTTATTTCTAGGTCACCTCTATTCTTTGCCTGTTTCTGGCGATCAGCACATACAGCGAAGGAATCACAAACAGAGTAAACAGCGTACCGATGGCCATCCCCCCAACCAGCACCAGACCAATTGAATTCCGCGCCGAGGCGCCTGGTCCGGTGACAAAGATCAGTGGGGCATGTCCGGCAATCGTGGCAATAGTCGTCATCAAAATCGGTCTTAACCGGGTTTTCGCTGCATCCTGAATGGCCGCTATTTTCGATAGACCTTTCTCCTGCAGCTTGTTGGCAAACTCAACAATCAGGATGCCGTTTTTTGCGACCAGCCCTACCAGAGTGACCAAACCAACCTGTGAATAGATATTCAATGTGGTCGTCCAGCCGTTGGTCCAGTAGGGAATATTCGGATTTGGCATTTTCAGGAAAGTGAATATCAGTGCACCAAATAATGCCAGTGGCACGGAACCGGCAAGAATGACAAAGGGATCGCGAAAACTGTTGAACTGCGCCGACAACACCAGAAAGATTAGTAGTATCGCCATGCTAAACGCTGGCAGAAATTTGTTGCCTTCAAGTTTCAGCTGCCGTGATTCTCCCGTGTAATTGAGGGTGTAACCACCGGGCAGAATTTTAGCGGCTTCTGTTTCCAGAAAACTCAGGGCTTCTTCCAGTGTCACGGTGGAAACGCCACTGATTTTAACGGCATTGAACTGTTGAAAGCGTTTCAGTGAACGAGCAACGGTTGAATGTTTGAGTGTCGCGACCGTACTCAGTTTTACCAGCGTACCCTCTGGCCCGGTAATATAGATTTCCTGTAATTGTTCGGGCGTCAAGCGGTCAATGCGTTTTACCTGAGGAATCACCTTGTAACTGCGGCCACCAATATTATAGCGGTTAACATAATTCCCACCCATCATTGCCGATACATCTGCACCGACCTGTTGCAGTGTTAAACCAAGATCAGCAACCTTGTCTCGATCAATGATCAGTTCGGTTTGCGGTTGATCGACTTTCACATCAATCAATGGTGGAAAGGCAAACAGGCCACTGGCTGTGGCTTTTTCCTGTAACTTCTGGGCAAATTCAAGGATACGTTCGGGTTCATCGGTTGAGGCGATAATAAATTCAACCGGGAAGTCGCCGCCACCCGGCAGGGCAGGCGGTGTAATAGGCAGCATACGGATACCAGGAACACTGCCCAGTTTTGGCTGAAGATCCTGAAGAATTTCGAAGATGTTTCGCTCACGTTGCTCCCAGGGTACTGTTACCATGCCACCAAAACCGGAAGAAGGACTGGTCAACTGAAAGGTGAAATCGGTTTCCGGTATGCTTAAAAAAACATCATTGGCCGCTTTTGCATACACACCGGTTTGATCCAGTGTCGCATTCGCTGAGGCATCGATAATGCCAAAAATTACGCCCTGATCTTCAATCGGTGCCAGCTCTTTTGCTGACATACTGAACATCGGAATGGTCAACAGGCTGATAATAATCCAGACCATATAAACGGCAGGGCGTGTATTCAGCGTCACAGCAAGGGCGCGTCCATAGGCTTCTCGAAGCCGGGTAAAGGTATGTGAGACCCGCGCCGCAAAACCATGTTCTTCGATTCCCGGCGTTAACAGTTTTGCCGCCATGATTGGTGACAGGGTGAGCGCGACAATACCGGAGATGGTTACTGCACCGGCAAGTGTCAGTGCGAATTCGCGGAACAGAGAACCGGTTAGTCCACCCTGCAGGCCGATGGGGATGTACACAGCGGCCAGTGTGATGGTCATAGCGATGATCGGGCCAACCAGTTCGCGAGCGCCACGGATAGCCGCATCATATGGACTCAACCCCTCGCTGAGGTGACGTTCGACATTCTCCACCATAACGATCGCGTCATCCACCACTAGCCCCACTGATAGCACAATGGCTAGCAGTGTTAGTAGATTTATCGTGAAACCCGCTGTTTGCATCAGGAACAGGGCACCAATCAGTGACAGTGGAATTGCCACTACCGGGATCAGCACGGATCGAATCGAACCCAGGAAAAGAAAAATGATGACAATAACAATCAGCAGTGTTTCACTGAGAGTTATGATGACATCTTTAATCGCTGCGCTGATATATTCTGTCGAGTCGTAGGCAATGCGTGATGTCAGGCCGGTTGGCAAGCCCGCTTCAATAATAGCCATGTCCTCACGCACCCGCCGGATCACATCCAGGGAATTCGCATTCGGTAACGGCCAGATACCCATAAAGACCGCTGTCTGTCCTGAGAATAGAACTTCCGTGTTGTAATCTTCTGAACCAAGCACGACATCAGCGATGTCCTGTAATCGTATATTGGCACCATCTGTATTTCGGATCACGAGCTGTTTGAATTCATCGACCGAATGCAGATCGGTATTGGCAGTCAGGTTAGCCTGGATCAACGAACCTTTCGTCTGGCCGATAGCGGTGAGAAAATTATTCGCCGCCAGTGCCTGTCGTACTTCCATGGGCGTTACGTTCATGGCTGCCATACGCTCAGGTTTTAACCAGATACGCATGGCAAAGGTCCGCGCACCAAGAATATCCGCCCGTTGCACGCCTTCGAGCGCCGATAAGCGCGGTTGCACCACACGCACCAGATAATCGGTAATTTCATTCTGTTTGAGAATATCCGAGCTGAAACTCAAATAGGCTGCCGCGAACTTGCTATCAGCCGATTCAATATTGATGACCGGAACTTCGGCTTCCGGTGGCAGGTCATTGCGTACCTGGTCAACCTTCGAACTGATTTCTGCAAGCGCTTTGCTGGGGTCGTGGTTCAATTTCAGACGAATATTGATCGTCGATAGTCCCAGCGAACTGCTTGATTCCACATAATCAATGCCATCTGCAGCGGCGACCGCACGTTCCAGTGGCGTGGTGATAAAGCCACGTACCAGTTCGGCACTGGCGCCCACATAAGCTGTGGTAACAGTGACGGTAGCATTATCACTGCGCGGATACTGACGAACGTTAAGAGAGAAAATGGCCTGCACGCCTGCCGTAATAATTAACAGACTGACAACAACAGCCAGTACCGGGCGGTGAATAAATAAATCAGTAAATCGCATTTTAGTTATCTGCAGGTTCTGGATTCAACTGGTAATTCAGCGAATGTGTGTTATCGATAATCACCGCCTGACCATTACTCAATGCAAAGCCTCCGGCATTAACAATTTCCTGGCCGGCATCCAGACCTGTGAGCACCGATATATAGTCTCCTCGCGCTTTACCACTGCGAATAAACTGTTGTCTGGCTGTGGATGGAGTATCTTTGTCATCGGGTTTTTCTATAACAAATACCGAGTCGCCATAAGGCGCATACAAGACCGCCGTGGACGGAATGGCGAGTATATTTTGTATCTCCGGAAGTACAACCGACACATTTACAAACATGCCAGGGTAGAGTTTCTCGTCTTCGGTATTTTCAATGGTTGCCTGCACCAGCACATTACGTGTTCTGGAATCCGCCTGTGGATCAATAGCGTTGATACGACCTTCGATGATGGCATCACCCAGCAAATCTGACTGCACGCGAATCACATATCCCGGTTTGATTTGCACCACCTGTTGTTGCGGCAGATAAAAATCAACATACACAGGATTCAACGATTGTAATGAAACAATCGCTTCTCCAACAGATAAATCCTGACCAATATTTATTCGGCTCACTCCAAGTCTGCCAGCAAAAGGTGCCTTGATAGTTTTTTTGGCGACCTGCGAGCGAATACTTTCGACACGTGCGCTGGCCTCCTGAAATGCAGCATCCGCATCATCCACTTCGGAACGAGAGACAGCTTTGGAATTGATCAGATTTTTCAGTCTTTTCAGGTTTAACCGGGCAAGTCGTTTGCTGGCTTCAGCTTCACGTAACTGCGCCTTTTCAGTAGAAACATCCAGTTGTACCAACAGTTCACCCTGTTTAACGGTGGCCCCGGATTTAAACGCAATGCGAATAATTTTACCCGCCGTTTCTGGTGATACCATGACACCGTTGACCGCTTTCAACGAACCACTCGCCTGAATCGTAGTTTCCCATTGCTGTTGCTCAACCACAGAGGTGGTTACCGTGACCGGTGGCGACACAAAGGCATCGGTTGCCTGTATCAGAGTCTTGATTTGCAAGGTCTTGATACCCGCTATAATGGCAACTACCAGCAACAGAACGAGAAGGGTAATAAAGAAACGTTTTTTCATAAGCCTGATCAATTGTTGTTTTTACTCATGGCATCTTCTGCTATATGGATGCTCAGTGCAAATAAATTGTCCTATCGTAATTAAACGCAGGTTATTGATTCGAAATATGATCAGGCAATATTCAGCCGACGCCAGAAATCGGGCGAAAAATATGAATAAAGGCACCCTTAAAGCAAGATTTTATCTCAGGAGTGATCCGTATAATTTCGGAAAGCTTCGAGCCCTGTTTTAAAGGCAGACCAGGTTCTTTCAGCCTCATCCCTGATCTCATCCCACACATCTTCACCAGCGACTTCAATATCTTCCAGCTTTTTTTCTGCCGCCAGACGCTTTTCATGAAAATCTAAGAGCAATCTCTGGTATCTATCTTCTGAGCTGCTGCGAAGATGTCTGGCCGACGATTCCAGATCTTTGAGTTCATCTTTCCCTTCATCCAACAAGGTTTTCATGCGTTCAATGAATTCATGTTTTGGTGACATACTGTTCTCTCTCTAGCAATCTGCTTTCAGGGCATAAAGCGACTGATGCCCTGCATGGCGGGTGAAACGGTACGGCTCATATGGCGTACATCCACCATGAGATTATTAACGTTCGTATTCATTTGCGTGAAACTGGTGTTCATGGCTGAAATTTCCGTATTCATTTCATGAACCTTTGACACCATTTCCTCTGTATTTTTTGAAAGGTCATGCGTATCCGTTGTAATGGTTTGCATATAACCGGTCATCTGGGCCATGTTTTCCGACATGCTGCTCATGGCGACTTCCATGACACGAACCACATAAAACAGATAGACAACCGCAACCAGAGAAAAAATCATCACCGGCACTGACATCCATTTAACGCGCTGCAACTGATGGCTATGCAACCGGTCAATACTGCTCAACTTTCGGTCAAGTATCTGCTCGCGCTCTTCGAGTTGTTCATGCATAGCCTTGAACGACTGCTGGACATGTTCACCCATATCTTTTGCTAGCAGGTCTCGCGTCTTGTCCTGTTCGCGGTTGTCTTTGTAGATTTTATCGAATACGCCTTCCAGATTTTGCAACAGCCCCGGCATTATTCTGTCTTCAGCACGACGGCCGGGTTCGGGTGAATTTTGTTCAGATTTGCTGGCGCTGGTTTTTCGAGCCGTAGTTTTCTTAGCCACTTTCTTCTTCGTGGCACCTGTCTTTGACCGTTTTACGGGTTTTTTATCGTCCTGATGGGGATTATCAGCCATTTCGATTCTCTCCTGACCGCCTGATCATGAAATGTAAACTTTTATTATATTAAAATATACTGATAAAGCTACCAGAATTATCAGCCTTTCTGTCTAGCCGTTCGCAATACAGCCGAATAAGCCAGATTGGCCAGATTGGCCAGGAGCCTGGTAGTACGACATTTTGAAGATTTTACCTTTTTTATGATAAGTAAATGCAGGCAGGTTATTGGCCACAGATGTCGATTGCACATTATCGACTATCAGGGCAAACATTAGCCAGTCAATAAACAAACCGTGACCACCAAACATGCCTTTGGCATAAACAGGGCCAATTGATTGCATCAGGTCAACTACATAATGACAAATTCTTTTTCTTCGTGCGAAACCGGCATAAGAGGTGTTTCAATGATGGCTTATTGATGACTATACTACGATCATGAAACCTCTGCGTATATTCAGGCATGCCTCATGTGAACCGCCTGCCTACCTCTGTACCTGGCTGGATAATCAACACATACCTTATGAATTGCTGTGCCTGGATAATGGGATCGCAGTACCACAGATGCTTGATGATATTTCAGGATTCGTTTTTATGGGGGGGCAGGGAGTGTCCATGATGACAAAAGCTGGATCAGAGAAGAACTAAAGCTGATACAGCAGGCGGATCAACACAATATACCTGTTATGGGAATATGTTTTGGTGCTCAACTCGTCAGCAAAGCACTGGGTGGTAAGGTTTATCCGGGCAAAACGCTAGAAGTAGGCTGGCATCAGGTAAGGGCGGTTGACACAATAGAAGAGGGTGCCCACTGGTTAAAACCACTGCCTTCACAGTTTGAAGCTTTTCAATGGCATGCACACACCTTTTCTGTACCACCTTCTGCAATCCCCTTGTGGAGTGCACACTGTATCCAGCAACAGGGCTTCATAAAAGGCAATATCCTTGCCATGCAATTTCATCTTGAGTTCACCGCAGAAGTGATACTCGAATTATCACGAAAATACGCCAGTGATCTCATTGAACCGTCAGAATGTGTGCAGACTGATAAACAGATGACAGAGAATCTTGACACAAGGATTGAACGTCTGCATCAGGTCGCAGATCTGTTTTATAATCAATGGTTAACAATATCAAACCTGAAAAACAAACTGGGCTGAACTATGCCAATCAATCACTATCTAAAAATAAAAGAACCTGTTCTATAAAAAATAGGAAGGCACCATGAAGAATAACACTGTCACAATAACAGACAACGCTACTGGCCGGACAATTGAGCTACCCGTAAAACAGGGCACTCATGGACCCTCCGCCATTGATATAGGCTATTTTTTCCGCGAAATGGGGTATTTTACTTATGACCCGGGTTTTGTAACAACAGCCAGTTGTCACAGTGCGCTGACATACCTGGATGGGGAGCAGGGCAAACTGTTGTATCGTGGTTACCCGGTCGAACAACTGGCTGAACATAGTAGTTTCATAGAAGTCGCCCATTTACTGCTTTATGGCGAACTGCCCATTGAGAAACAATTAACAGAGTTCAACGACATCATTATGCATCACAGTATGTTGAATGAAAGTCTGAAAGGTTTTTTCAACGGTTTTTATCATGATGCACATCCCATGGCGATCATGGTGGGTGTCGTTGGATCGCTATCGGCGTTTTACCATGACTCGACGGATATCGATAACCCGAGACACCGGGAAATTGCCGCCCACCGAATGATCGCAAAAATGCCAACTATTGCAGCCGCCAGCTACAAACACTCCATCGGCGAACCCTTAATCTATCCAGACAACAGCCTCAGCTATACAGGCAACTTATTGCATATGATGTTCGCCGTACCCTGTGAACAATACACACCAGACCCGATTGCAGAAAAGGCACTTGACCTGATATTTTTGCTGCACATAGACCATGAACAGAATGCCAGTACATCAACCGTACGTCTGGCTGGCAGCTCAAGAGCCAATCCTTTTGCCTGTATTGCATCCGGCATTGCAGCGCTCTGGGGACCGGCACACGGCGGTGCCAATGAAGCCGTGCTCGCTATGCTAAATGAAATAGGAGATGTTAAAAACATTCCCGAATTTATTGCCCGTGCAAAAGATAAGCAGGACAAATTTCGCTTAATGGGCTTTGGGCATCGTGTTTATAAAAACTTTGATCCACGTGCGCGCATTATTCGAGAAATGTGTCACGATGTACTGAAAAAACTCGGTGATGATAATAACCCTATGTTCGAGCTGGCACTGAGGCTAGAAGAAGTTGCTCTCAATGATGATTATTTCATCGAACGCAAACTGTATCCGAATGTCGATTTTTATTCCGGGCTGATTTATAAAGCGCTTGGAATACCCACCAATATGTTTACCGTCATGTTCGCCATTGCACGCACCGTTGGCTGGGTTTCCCAGTGGATGGAAATGATTGCTGAAGACAATCAACGCATCGGCAGGCCTCGGCAATTGTACGTGGGGCCTGAAGAAAGAGACTATATTCCGCTTGGGAAGAGATTCATATAAAGGTGTGCATAATGTATATTATGTTAAATTGTCGGGTGTAGGGTTTGCTAACCATGTGTAAAATCCCATCAGAAACTAAGCGCTCCTAATGCTTTACGTTGTATGATTAATAAATCTCCAAGATTAAATTGACCATTTGGCGATGGTGTTCCATTCACTAAAGGCGCTACATCACCGTGCAACATTTGAGTTGGTGTGATAGTGATTTGCCCCATAATGATCCGCGTGGCAATGAGCACGTCCGCTGCATTCACAATACCATCGTTATTCATGTCACCATCAGCCGATGTTCCAGATGGTGTACTCGACGAACTTAAGGGGTTCGAACCACCATTGAGCTCAACCAGATCACTAAAGCCATCGCTATCAGTATCAGGTGCATTCGCGTTTAAATCGGTACCGCCTGGATTACCAGAACTGTATGGATTATAGGCCAGGCTCGCATCATAATTCACTTCGTCATAATCGCTTATTCCATCGTTATCTGAATCATAATAAAAGGGATCGGTACCAATAATCTCCTCAAAACAATCATCCAGCCCATCGATATCGGTATCTTCACAGTCCAGTATCAGGTTATTGAGTATCATCACTAACACCGCCTCATTTACAGCAGCCGAACGACCAATACTAACTTCAAGTCCATCGCCTACACCATCATTGTCAGTATCTGGATCAGCAGGGTTTGACCCTGCGACCTGCTCCTGAATATTCGTTAAACCATCCCCATCCAGGTCGGCATTTGCACTGCCTTCATCAATATAAGGATCTATCCCCGGATATTGTCGATACTGGATTTCAAAACCATCGTAAAGTCCGTCATTATCGTAGTCATTATCAGTTGGCGAGGTCCCCCAGAGAACAATCTCATCACGATCGGTTGCACCGTCGTTATCTGTATCATCGGAGTTTATCTGTGTCCCATAATAGGCTTCTTCGGTATCATATCGATTGCTTTTATCGTAAGGGCATCTCTATTAATTCACCAAAACCCAGTATAATAGCTATCTACCCAAACGCACAGAACAAACAACATGACTCGAGATATATTTAACCCGCTCTTTGAAATCCAGGACAATCGACTAGATCGACTGGGTGATCCCCTGGTTGAACTGGATGAAGCGGTTGACTGGAGTGCCTTTCGGCGTCTTCTTAAAATAGTTCATAAGAAAACTCGAAAAAGTAATGCAGGCGCACGCCCCAAAGATATTGTCCTGATGTTTAAAGGTTTGGTGATACAAAACCTCTATGGGTTAAGTGACGATCAACTGGAATACCAGATACAGGATCGTCGCAGCTT
>JAZGGH010000019.1:0-2431 GCA_036480335.1 Gammaproteobacteria bacterium
CAGGGTGCATTTTGCTGGTGTACGTTTTACACCCGGTGATTATGTGTATGCGGATGAAGATGGAATTATATGTAGTCAGAAGCCATTGATTGATATTTTATAAAGATAAATTAATAGCGTTCCCTCCTCCTCAGGGGGAGGGGCAGGGAGAGGGGGTAAGATAAAAAAGCATTTTATTTGATCCCCTCTCCCCAACCCTCTCCCTGAGGGAGAGGGGGTTATGGATAGTAGAGAAGTCGAAAAGTTTAATAAAAAGGAAATTAGCGCAAATGAACGATTACGTTATCTGGCTACACGAACTCGGAATGCAAGATGTTGAACGTGTGGGCGGAAAAAATGCTTCTCTCGGAGAGCTGATTCAAAACCTGGCAGATGCCAATGTCCGGGTGCCGGGTGGATTCGCGACTACTGCCCATGCCTATCAGCAGTTTCTACACAGCAATCAGCTTGCAGATAAAATCGCTGCCGCTTTGCAAGATCTGGATGTCGAAAATGTTGTGCAGTTAAAACAAACCGGTGCAGAAATCCGTAACCTGTTAATGAACGCTTCTTTCCCCCTGGAACTGGATCAGGCTATTGAGCAGGCTTATAGCAATCTGATTAAAGAGTATGGAGAAGAAGTCTCATGGGCAGTACGTTCTTCTGCGACAGCCGAAGATTTACCGGAGGCGTCTTTTGCAGGACAGCAGGAAACCTTTCTAAACGTCACTGGCCTGGATAATATCAAACAATCCATCCGTGAGGTGTTTGCTTCTTTATTTAATGACCGAGCAATTGCCTACCGGGTGCATCAAGGTTTCGATCATGCCCAGGTCTCGCTTTCAGCGGGCATTCAGAAAATGGTGCGATCTGATATTGGCACTAGTGGTGTGGTGTTTACACTGGATACTGAAAGTGGTTTCCGTGATGTTGTATTTATTACGGCCAGTTATGGTCTGGGTGAGATGGTCGTGCAGGGTGCTGTTAATCCCGATGAGTTTTATGTGCACAAGCCTACACTTGCGGCGGGAAGACCCTCAATTCTAAGGCGTAATCTTGGAGATAAAGCAATCCAGATGATTTACAGTGGTGATAAATCATCGCCTGTAAAGACAGTGAAAACGGATCTGAAAGACCAGCAACAATTTTGTCTTAACGATGAGCAGATAGAAGCGCTTGCCCGGCATGCCGTAGAGATTGAAAAGCATTATGGGCGACCCATGGATATCGAGTGGGCGCTGGATGGTAATGACGGTGAGTTGTATATCGTTCAGGCCCGTCCTGAAACGGTGCAGAGCCGCAGTGGCAAAGTGATTGAACGCTATACTATGTTACAACATTCAACGGTTCTGACCGAAGGCCGGTCAATTGGCGCACGTATCGGTGCTGGCAAGGCACGAGTGATTAAATCAGCCGCCAATATGGAACTGGTGCAACCCGGTGATGTGCTGGTCACTGATATGACTGATCCAGACTGGGAGCCAGTCATGAAACGTGCTTCTGCGATTGTGACCAACCGGGGTGGACGCACCTGTCATGCTGCCATTATTGCCCGTGAGCTTGGTGTGCCAGCAGTGGTGGGCTGTGGGGACGCCACACAAAAGATTCAGGATGGTGTTATGGCGACGGTGTCCTGTGCAGAGGGTGATACTGGTTTTGTTTATGAGGGTGAACTTGAATTTGAGTTGAAGCGCATTGAGCTCGAAACAATGCCTGAAGTTCCGGTAAAGCTGATGATGAATGTAGCGAGCCCGGATCGTGCCTTTAGTTTTTCACAATTGCCGAATGAGGGTGTTGGTCTGGCGCGGCTTGAATTTATTATCAATAATATGGTCGGCATTCATCCGTTGGCACTACTGGATGTTGATAATCTGCCAGTTGAATTACGGAATGATGTTATCAATCGCACGGCCGCGTATGCCAGCCCGCGTGAATATTTCATTAGCAGGGTAGCAGAAGGCATATCAACGATAACCGCTGCCTTTCATCCAAAACCGGTTATTCTGCGAATGTCGGATTTTAAGTCAAATGAGTATGCCAATCTGCTAGCGGGTCATCTATTCGAACCCACTGAAGAAAACCCGATGATTGGCTTTCGGGGGGCCGCACGATATATCTCTAAACAATTCAAAGCCTGTTTTGATATGGAGTGTGAAGCTATACATCACGTGCGTGACCGTATGGGTCTCAGTAATTTGGAAATCATGATTCCATTCGTGCGTACGCTTGATGAAGCAAAGTTAGTTACCGAAGCACTGGTGGCGAATGGACTGGTCAGGGGTGAAAACGGATTGCGTCTGATTATGATGTGCGAATTACCATCCAATGCGCTACTGGCCGATGAGTTTCTGGAATACTTTGATGGATTTTCTATTGGTTCCAATGATCTGACTCAATTAACACTGGGCCTGGATCGCGACTCTGCGCTGGTGGCTGATACTTTTGATGAACG
>JAZGGH010000020.1:0-35588 GCA_036480335.1 Gammaproteobacteria bacterium
CGTACACAAACTCAATAGCCGACCCAGGAAATGCCTGGGATATAAAACACCCTATGAAGTATTTGAAGAACTGACCGGCATCAAGCAAGATACTTTAATCGGTTATGCACTTATTACTTGAATTCAGTTTAAATAACATAAGCCGAAATTGAGAAATAGTGGCTGACACTACCTCCCATAACCGATAAATGCCAAATCCCATGAGCATGTTTTAGGCGATAGTCCAAAACATAAAATATAATTCCTGTCGTATACAATAGACCACCTAAAGCGAGTAAATATATCCCGTCACTATGAAGATTATCGGAAAGAGCATTTAATGGAATTATTATTAACCAACCCATCAATAAATAAATGATTAGCTGAGGGATACGTTTATCTTCTTTTGCTGTTTTCTTTTTTGGAAGCATGTCTATAATTATGCCAATAACGGCTAGTCCCCATACTATCCCTAAAATTGACCATCCCCATGCACCACGCAATGTAACCAGCATAAAAGGGGTATAGGTTCCTGCAATGAGTAAATATATGGAAAGATGGTCTAATTTTTGAAAAATCTTTTTAAAACGACCATTATGCGCATGATAAATAGTTGATGATAAATATAGAGAAAATAATGTTGTACCATAAATTGTGACACTGGTTATTTTCCAGGGGTCGGCTGTTTCTGATGCAAAATAAATCAGATAAACCATGCCTGGAAAAGCCAGTATTGTTGCCAATAAATGAGTGACTGTATTAAATTTTTCACCGTGCTTCATTTATTTACCCACCTTAATTGTCTAGGCAATTTCTAGCAGGATATAGATATATAGTCAAATCTTAGCGGCTCTATTGTGATCGCCTGTGTGGAAAACACGGCCGATATATTCTATCAGAAGAGAATGATGTCCAGGTTTGGTTTAAAATAAGCGAATGAACTGGAGTATCGATAACGCGCGTGAATTGTATAACCTGTCTCGCTGGAGCGAAGGGTATTTTGATGTCGCTGAGGATGGCTGGCTGCAGCTCAGGCCATTGGCGAGTGCACAGGGGTCAGTGGTTAGTTTTAAGCAATTGATTGAAAAACTCAGAGATGAGAGCGTGAAATGGCCGGTGCTTGTGCGTTGCCATACGCTATTACGACACCGGATTGGTTGTTTGCAGGAGGCTTTTGCAAAGGCGCAGCAGGAGCATGGCTACACCGGCAGTTATCTGCCTGTTTACCCGATCAAGGTGAACCAGCAGTCGAGCGTGATTGCCGAAATCATCAGCCAGCAGGAATGTCAGGTTGGGCTGGAAGCTGGCAGCAAATCTGAGCTGCTTGCCGTGCTGGGGGTATCGCCAGCGGCTGCGACGATTATTTGTAATGGTTACAAGGACAGTGAATATATCCGTTTTGGTTTGATTGGACGTCGTCTGGGTTATCGGTTGTTTCTGGTGGTCGATAAATTTTCCGAAATTCATACCATTATCGAGCACAGTCAACGCATGGGAATTCGTCCGCTGCTGGGTGTGCGTGTGCGCATGGCCTCTATTGGTTTGGGTAACTGGCAGAATACCGGTGGTGAAAAATCTAAATTTGGCCTGAGTTCGACGCAGGTGTTGGCGATGATCGAACGCTTGCGCGAGGCAGGTATGCTTGATTGTCTGCAACTGTTGCATTTTCATCCGGGTTCACAACTGTCAGATATCAAACATATCCGTGCAGGCATTACCGAAGCTGCGCGCTTTTATGTTGAGCTGCTAAGCTCCGGTGTGCCACTTCAGGTTATAGATGTGGGTGGTGGCCTGGGGGTTGATTATGAGGGGCGTGGAAGCAACAGTTTCTGTTCCGTTAATTACACCATGGAGGCGTACGCAGACTGTATCGTGTCTGTCGTCAACAACATCTGTCGGCAAGCAAACGTGGCTGCGCCAGAATTGATGACTGAATGCGGCCGCGCCATGGTAGCGCATCATGCCTTCCTGTTGACGAATATTGTGGATGTTGAGAGAGGTTGTGCGCAGATAGATGAGGCTGCTGAAGAGCAGCCATTAACATCCATATCTAGTCAATTACAGGCATTGAAGCAGTCCGGGGATACTCCGGAAAGCCGTTACCGGCAGGCATCAGAATTGATGCGGGCAATGCTGGAACTATACCGTCAGGGCAGTCTGGGGCTGGCGCAACGGGCACAGATCGAACAGTTATTTACAGCTCTCTGTTGCCAGTTACAGCAGCAGGCGCAGCCTGTTTCAGGGCAAGATATAGCCTTTAAGGAGATATTGGATGAAAAGCTGGCGGATAAGTATTTTATGAATCTATCCGTTTTTCAGTCGCTGCCTGATGTCTGGGCCATCGATCAGATATTTCCTGTTGTTCCGGTTAACCGCCTTGATGAAGAGCCGTCTAGTCGAGCAATACTCCAGGATTTAACCTGTGATTCAGATGGTCATATTGAGCACTACGCTATGCATCAGGGGCTACATAAAACCCTGGCTGTGCATGCTGTTCAGCCAGGAGAGGATTACATCCTCGCTATCTTTCTGGTGGGTGCCTACCAGGAAATTCTGGGCGATATACATAACCTGTTTGGTGATACCGATGTCGTCAATATAGAAATAGAGACAGATGGCTCAGTGATGGTGTGTAGCGCCGAAAAAGGCGATCGCACCGATGAGCTGTTAACGCGGGTGCATTTTGAGCTGGATGCCTTGAGCCAACAATATCAGCAACGCATTCAACAGGCGGATTTGTCTGCAGATGCAGCGAAGCAATACCTGGCGGAACTGGAGGCGGGGTTATCCGGCTATACTTATTTCACTGTTGCAGACGAATAACAATCGCGTCAATCCCGGTCTTTTTGAGTGTGGCGCGTGATTTGTTCAATGCCAGCAAATCATTGAATGGACCTACCCGGACCCGGTGCCACTGTTGATTGCCTTCACCGCTGGTCTGGGTGCGGGTTTCCATGCCCTGAAATGCGAGTTTAGCGCGCAGTTTTTCCGCCTGCTCATGGCTGCGGAAAGAGCCAGCCTGGAGGAGATAGAGGCCAGGTCTGGTGACTTGTTTAACACCGTTTTTACGGCTGCCGGTAATTTCTTCTTCAGGAATGATGATTTCCATTTTCGGTAGCTTATCGTAGAAATCAAAGCCAGACTGTTTTTTGCTAGCGGTGATCGGCGCTTTTGGGGGAGGCTTGCGTTGCTCGCGAGCTTCCTGTTTTGCCGGAACGAGGGCTGCGGGTACTGCAGTGTGGTCTGGCGTCCGGTATTTCAGGAAGACCAGTAAGGTGGTGAACAGACCAATCGCCAGGCCGGCCGCCATCCATGCCCAGGGTGATGATTTGGTTTTGCGACGACGTTTGCGCGGCGTGTGGTAGCGGTAGTCTCTAGACATTACATGCTATCCGGTGTGCTTACACCCAACAAGCCAAGTCCGTTGGCGATCACCTGGCGGGTGGCCTGTATCAGAGTCAATCGTGCGTTGCGCAGGTCGGAATTATCGACGAGGAACTGGTGAGCGTTGTAATAGGTATGAAAATCATTGGCCAGATCACGCAGGTAATGGGCGAGCTGGTGAGGTTCATGTTGTAATGCGGATGATTCCAGTACCTCGGGGTAGCGCGACAGGTTGACCATCAGTTCGTTTTCATGCGATTCGGTGAGCAGCGCGAGATTTTGCAGACCGCTGGTAGCATCCCAGCGCATGTCCTTATCTTCCATTTGTTTGAAGACGCTATGCACGCGGGCATGAGCATACTGGATATAATACACTGGGTTATCGCTGGATTCGGATTTTGCCAGATCCAGATCGAAGTCCATGTGCTGTTCACATTTGCGCATCACATAAAAGAAGCGCGCGGCATCATTGCCGACTTCCTGGCGCAGTTCGCGCAGCGTAACAAATTCACCAGAACGAGTGGACATCTGCATTTTTTTGCCGCCCTGATAAAGAATGGCAAACTGCACTAGCAAAACATCGAGTTTGCTGGCGTCATCACCCAGTGCAGTTAGTGCAGCCCTGACCCTGGGGACGTAGCCATGATGATCAGCGCCCCAGATATCGATGACCCGATCATAGCCACGTTCCAGTTTGTTCATGTGGTAAGCGATGTCGGATGCAAAATAGGTGGTCTGGCCATTTTCGCGTACAATGACGCGGTCTTTTTCATCGCCAAAGTCTGTCGAGCGAAACCAGAGGGCGCCTTTATCTTTATAGATATGTCCGGATTGCTGCAGCCGTTCAATGGCTTTGTCGATCGCGCCGGATTCATTCAGGCTGCGTTCCGAAAACCATTCGTCGTAAACTACACCGAACTCTTTCAGATCGAGACGGATGTTATTCAGGATTTCATCAAGCCCCTGGTCGAAGACTTCCCTGTAATGAGTCTCACCCAGTAACGTTTTACTGCGCTTAATCAGGTCGTCAATATGCGCTTCCTTGTCACCACCTGCTGGTTCATCGGCAGCAATTTCGGCAAAAACTTCATCGGCGGAGTGGTGCAGCGTGGCACTGTTTTTACGGTGTATGCTGGCAGCAATATCCCAGACATAGTCACCTTTATAACCATTGCTTGGAAAAATAATTTTTTCACCACACAGGTCCAGATATCTCAGGTAGACACTGGTGGCAAGAATATCCATCTGCCGCCCGGCATCGTTCACATAATATTCGCGATGGACCTTGAAACCGACTGCCTGTAACAGGTCGGCCACCGTTGCTCCATAAGCGGCGCCACGACCATGGCCGACATGCAGCGGTCCGGTAGGATTGGCTGAGACAAACTCAACCTGAATCGACTGGCCGGCACCAAGGTTACTCAGGCCATAACGCTCTTTCTTCGCCAGAATAGTATTTATCACCTGATGCCAGGCCTGGTTATGCAGGTGAAAATTAATAAAACCCGGTCCGGCAATCTCGACTTTGCGAATCTGTTCGGAAGAGGGTATCGCAGCAACCAGCTTTGTCGCCAGTTCACGTGGGTTTGTGCGAGCGGCTTTTGCGAGTAACATAGCCAGATTGCAGGCAAAATCGCCATGATCACGGTTGCGTGTACGATCAAGAATGATGTCAATGCTGTGATCAGAGGGAACTGAATTATCTGCGACCAGGCTTTCCAGAGCTGTGTTCAGGAGTGCAATAATGTGCTGTTTCATTAATGAATGATAACCGGGGTGAAAGAAACGCTATTATCCGCGACTCTGTCATGGTTTCAACAACTTGTTGTGACTGCCGTGGTTGGATAGAATCAATGCTGATTTAAACGTATGGAGCAATACCCATGAAACCTTTCTTTAAAACCTGCCTGGCGGGTAGTTTGCTGGCTGTTTCACAGACGTCTTTTGCCGTGGGCCCCTATGTCGGGTTGTCTTTGGGTGTTATGGATGTCGATGGTGCTGATTCCAATCCACTCAATGGCGGGCTTGTGCTGGGCTATGATTTTAGTGCCGAAGCGTTTACCTTTGGGCTGGAAGCGGAATTTACGACTTCGCTGAAAGATGGCGAAGTGGTGAAAAATGTTGACTTTGAATTAGACAGTCAGGCGTTGTACCTGACTGGAAAACTTGATATTAACCCGCAGTTTTATGCTAAAGGCAGGCTTGGTATTTTACGCGAAGAAATTGATTCTGAATCGGATACGGGCTTATCTGTTGGGGCGGGGCTGGGTTTTCGCATCAATAATATGATCAGTCTGGAAGGTGAGTTCACCCTTATTGAAGAAGATGTCAATTTCTTCAGTATTAGCGCCAGATACAGGTTTTATTAAATCGAGTGGATTGACATAAAAAAGCCCGGTATCTACCGGGCTTTTTTTACTGCAACAAAGTCATTAAAAACTTATCTTTTGTTACGTCGATTCATTCCTAGCAGGCCCAGTAAGCCTGAAATAAATAGCCATGCAGCAGCTGGGACCGGAATAACGGCAATATCTTCGCCAGTTACCGTGATATTATCGATTTTACCAATGCCATGTTTGTGCTTGTCCAGCCAGAAGGCTACCCAGACATCAGAGGCATTATCAGCCAGATCCAGGGAGAATGTCTCAGTAGACCACCTGTTATTGCCTTCTTCTCCGCGGAGTAATTCAGTCCATCCATCTGCCCAGCTTTCACCCGAAGTAAGATCTATTTCACGAAGGTCATTAAAGCCTTCAAGTTCACCGACATAATACCCGGCCACAAGGCGGTCTGCACTCTGGCCAACAAAAATTCGCCAGTCGAATGTCAGATTCAGGTTTTCTTTACCACTGGCATCCAGCTTGATTAATATACCCGCATTATTTTTGATCAGGCCAGTAGGAGTAGTGTTTCCTTTTCCACCCGCTTCCTGAATACCAGTATTTCTTGATATGGTGTTGCCCTTGTTTGTTTCAAACAGGGCGGAATACCAGTCATTGTCTGCATCGATTGCATATCGGTTTGCTGGGGCAGTTTCTCTCCCGAGAACATCAAAAGAAGTTATTGGCAATCCCACATCAACGTTATGGAAGCAGCCCGCTCCTTTTTGACTTTTGCCGCAGGATACTTTTTCAAAAGGACGATCGCCCTGATGATTGCCAAATGTTTCATTGAGCAAGACAGTTGATGATGCTTCGGCAGTAGCTACATTCATTATTACTAATGCGGCAGCCCCCAGTGACTTTAAAAATATTGTTTTCATGATGCCTCGAACTCCTCCAGATTATTCATTTATACCATAAGTCTATTTGGATTAGATGTTAACTTAGTGAGAAGTTAATCACAATGCTGTATAGTATGTCTATATGTCTATAGCTGAGTTTAAAGATTGTTTACTTTTGTTCTAGTAGAAGTAGTCAGGACGAGTATATTTGCGCGGGTAACCAGGTGGCGAGTGACGGCCACAGGCTGAGCAGGGCAAGCATCAGCAACTGAATGAGGATAAAGGGCATGACGCCGCGATAAATATCACCGGTGCTAATGGATTCAGGAGCAACACCGCGCAGGTAAAATAAAGCAAAGCCAAACGGTGGAGTGAGAAAAGAGGTCTGCAGGTTGATGGCGATCATAATGCCCAGCCAGACAGGATCGATCCCCATGGCCAGCAGGATTGGGCCGACAATGGGTACCACGACGAAGGTGATTTCAATAAAATCGAGCACGAACCCGAGCAGAAACATGATCAGCATAACAACCAGCATGGCAGTAACAGTTCCACCAGGCAGGTTGGTAAGCAGTTGTTCTACCAGCGTATCTCCACCATAGCCGCGAAATACCAGCGAGAAAATTGAGGCGCCTATCAGAATCATGAACACCATGCTGGTTATGCGGGCAGTACTGGTGACAACCGATTGCAGGATCTCGAAGCTGAAGTGGCGTTGTAATATGGCCAGCAACATAGCGCCCATGGCACCCACGGCGGCCGCTTCGGTAGGGGTCGCCAAGCCGCCCAGAATGGAACCCAGTACGGCTGCGATTAACAGTAAGGGGGGTAATAATGCCGTTAGTGCACTAATGATATTAATCGGTTGTGGTTCGGGTGCAGGCATGGCTTCGGGGCGTCGCCAGGCGACGAACAGGAGGTAAAGAATATACATCATGACCAACATCAGGCCGGGTATGATTGCACCGGCAAACAGGTCGCCCACGGAAACTGTTTTGGGAGAAAAAATACCCTGTTTCAGTTGCGCCTGCTGGTAGGCGGATGAAAGCACATCGCCAAGCAGCACCAGCACGATTGAAGGTGGGATGATCTGGCCGAGTGTGCCAGAGGCGCAGATGAGACCGCTGGCAATGCGTTTGTCATAGCCCGCTTTGAGCATGCTGGGTAATGAGATCAGCCCCATGGTTACTACAGTTGCGCCAACAATGCCGGTGCTGGCCGCCAGCAAAGTACCCACCAGCATGACAGAAATTCCCAGTCCGCCACGTATGCTGCTGAACATTGAGGCCATGGTAGTGAGCAGGTTTTCGGCGATTTTTGAGCGTTCCAGCATCACACCCATAAACACAAACAATGGCACCGCCATCAGCGTTTCATTGGTGAGGATACCAAACAGGCGATTCGGAATGGCTTGCAGAAAAACCGGGTCGAAGTGGCCGGTCATCTGACCAATGCCAGCGAATAACAGGGCGGTGCCGGAGAGTGCAAAGGCTACCGGATAACCGGTTAGCAGGATAATGAAAACGGCCGCAAACATGAGCAATGCAATGCCGCCGGTCATGTCGGTTCTCTGTCGAGATCAAGCAATACAATATAGCTTTGCAACACCTGCCTGAAGCCCTGCAGCGCTAGCAGTATGGCAGACAGAGGAATCAGTGTTTTGAGTAAGTAGACATAGGGCAGGCCACCGGCTTCACGTGAGCCTTCGCGCAGTGACCAGGCGGTGGCTACATAATCCCAGCTTATCCAGCTAATGAACAGGCAGGTTGGCAATAGCAGAAACAGGGCACCGAAAAGATTGACCCAGGCCTGGGTGACGGCTGATGCACCGCGATAGAAAATATCGACTCTGACATGGCCTTCATGCTTCAGGGTGTAGGCAGCCGTCAGCAGAAACAGACTGGCATGCAGATAGAGCTGGGATTCCTGCAGGGCGATGGAGCCAAAATTAAACACATAACGTAGCACTACCACCGTGAAGGTGGTCAGTACCAGAAACAGGGCCAGCCAGGAAAGCAGTCGCCCGCTCCACTCGGCCAGTTGATCGAGAAAGATTTGCAGTTTGAGCAAGATGAATTACCAGCGAAATAGAACCCAGGTCGGTACCAGCAGTCTGGGATCAAGTTCACTGGTTTCTGTTTCCAGCGAACCGTTGCCATCAGAATCAACCAGATAGTAAGGCTTGCCTTTTTTAGGCACTATCTTCACCAGGTAGAGCTCACCGCGCAGACGGTATTCATGCACGGTTTTATCGTCGTGTTTGATGATGCGAACTTCCGGTTCCAGTGCCTCGTCTTTATTCAGCGTGGGTGGAGCCAGGGCAGTATCCTGTTCGGCCTGAGCAACAGGTGCAGCCAGCAATGCGAAGGCAAGACCCATACTAAAGATCAAGCAGAATTTGTTCTTCAGAGACGGAAGGCTCAAAGCCCCGGTCCTCATAGTGTGTGAATATTGCATTTACAACGTCCTCTGGCGTATCCAGGATTTTGAACAACTCCATATCATCCGCTGAAATGGTGCCTTCTTCTACCAGCGTATTGCTGAACCAGTCAATCAGCCCCTTCCAGAACTCGCTACCCACCAGAATGATCGGTATACGTTTGGTTTTTCCGGTCTGCACCAGCGTTAGCATTTCCGCCAGTTCATCCAGTGTACCGAAACCACCGGGTAAGACAACATACGCGGAGGCGTATTTGACGAACATGACCTTGCGCGAAAAGAAATGCCGGAAAACCAGGCTGATGTCCTGGTAAGGATTGTCCACCTGCTCATGCGGCAGGGCAATATTCAGGCCGACACTCGGCGATGGCCCTGCAAAAGCGCCCTTGTTGGCCGCTTCCATAATACCAGGGCCGCCGCCACTGACGACAGAAAATCCGGCATCTGACAAGGCTCTGGCAATGTCTTCAGCGAGCTTGTAGTAAGGTTGTTTCGGGTCTGTTCTTGCGGAGCCAAAAATACTCACAGAAGGTTTGATTTTGGCCAGTTTTTCAAAGCCTTCAACAAACTCGGCCATAATCTGGAAAATTTTCCATGATTCACGGGTCAACTGATTATCGATCAGCGGTGAAGAGTCGGGTAGGGTTGGCCGGGTTTTATTGTCCATTATTTCATCTGCCTGCAATGTTGTTGGAGTACTTGTGATGATACCATCACTATTTTTAACCGAAGACATGGCTGGCGACATCTATGACACCCAAACCCCTGATTCTGATTGATGGTTCCTCTTACCTGTACCGGGCATTCCATGCGTTGCCCGAACTCACCAACTCGCAGGGTCAGCAGACGGGTGCTGTGTATGGCGTGATCAATATGTTGCGCAAAATGCTGGATGAATATCAGCCAGAACACATGGCGGTTATTTTCGATGCAAAGGGTAAAACTTTTCGCGATGATTTATACGCCGAATACAAGGCTAACCGGCCACCGATGCCGGATGAGTTATCCAGCCAGATCAAGCCACTGCTAGCGATTGTGCAGGCAATGGGTTTGCCGATGCTGCAGGTGTCCGGTGTCGAGGCGGATGATGTGATTGGCACGCTGGCAGTGCAGGCGTCGGCGAAAGGCATGCATACCCTGATTTCAACCGGCGACAAGGATATGGCGCAACTGGTGAATGAGAAAGTGACGCTGGTGAATACCATGAGCAATACGACCATGGATACTGCCGGTGTCAGCGAAAAATTTGGCGTACCGCCGGAACGCATTATTGATTACCTGACGCTGGTTGGTGATACCTCGGACAACATTCCCGGTGTCCCCAAGGTGGGGCCGAAAACAGCGGCAAAATGGCTGCAACATTATGGCTCTCTGGACGAACTGGTTGCGCAGGCGGATGAGGTAAAGGGCAAGGTGGGTGAAAATTTGCGCGATGCTTTATCGCAGCTACCATTATCACGAGAACTGGCAACGATACGTTGTGATGTCGAGCTGGATACCCCGCCGGAAGCATTACGGGTTGCTGCAGCGGATACCGACAGTTTGCATGGCTGGTACAAGGAAATGGAGTTTCGAACCTGGCTGGAGAGGCTGGATAACGGTGATTCGGAGCTGATTGCAGATGATTTACCCGCTGAGAAAGTGGCTGTCGACTACGAAACGATTCTCGAAGAAAAACAGCTCGACCACTGGCTGAGTGTGCTGGAAAAGGCTGATGTGGTCGCTTTTGATACCGAAACCACCAGCATTGATTACAAGCAGGCGCGTATTGTTGGCCTGTCTTTTTCAGTGGAGCCAGGTAAGGCCGCTTATTTGCCACTGACACATGATTATCCCGGTGCACCGGATCAGCTCAATCGGGAAACAACACTGGAAAAGCTCAGGCCCTGGCTGCAGGATAGCCGTCAAACCAAGCTGGGACATCATTTGAAATATGATCGCAATGTGCTGGCTAATCATGGCATTGAACTGAATGGCATCGGCTTTGACACCATGCTGGAGTCCTATGTGCTCGACAGCACAGCCAGCCGCCATGATCTGGATTCGCTGGCAAATAAATACCTGCAGCACAGAAATATAAAGTTTGAAGATGTGGCGGGCAAGGGTGCTAAACAGTTAACCTTTAATCAGGTGGGGCTGGAAGAAGCAACGCCCTATGCTGCTGAAGATGCCGATATCTGTTTGCGCTTGCATCAGGTGCTTTGGCCTCGGCTAAACAAGCTGCCGTCGCAAATGTCAATATTTCAGGAAATTGAGCTGCCTTTGATCACGGTACTCAGTGATATCGAACAGACTGGAGTACGCGTAGATACGGCCATGCTGGCCAGCCAGAGTCAGGAGCTGGCTGAAAAACTGCACATCATTGAACAGCAAGCCTGGGAACTGGCTGGAGAAAACTTCAATCTTGGTTCGCCGAAGCAGATTCAGCATATTTTGTACGACAGGCAGAACTTGCCAGTGCTGGCGAAAACGCCCAAAGGTGCGCCGTCTACGGCTGAAGCTGTGTTGCAGGAACTGGCGCTGGATTATCCTCTGCCGAAACTGATTCTCGAATCGCGTTCATTGAGCAAGCTTAAATCCACCTATACAGATAAGTTGCCCCAACGTGTCAGTCTCGATACGGGGCGGGTACATACCTCCTACCATCAGGCGGTTGCGGCCACCGGGCGCTTATCTTCATCCGAGCCTAACTTACAGAATATTCCAATCCGAACAGAAGAGGGGCGGCGTATCCGGCAGGCATTTATCCCGGAGGATGGCTGTAAAATTCTGGCGGCTGATTATTCGCAGATAGAACTGCGGATCATGGCGCACCTGTCTGAGGATGAAGGTTTGTTGCAGGCATTTGCAGAAGGCGCAGATATTCACCGTGCGACAGCCGCGGAAGTATTTTCTGTTGCCGCAGATGAGGTTAGCGATAATCTGCGGCGTTCAGCAAAGGCAATTAACTTTGGCCTGATCTACGGCATGTCGGCATTTGGTCTGGCCAAACAGCTCGGTATTGCACGCGGTGAAGCACAGAATTATGTCAATCTGTATTTTGAGCGCTATCCCGGCGTTAAGGCCTACATGGACGCCACTCGCAAGCTGGCGCACGAGCAGGGTTATGTCGAAACCCTGTTTGGCCGTCGACTCTACCTGCCGGAAATCAGGGCGCGCAATGCGCAAAGGCGACAGGCAGCAGAACGAACCGCCATCAACGCGCCGATGCAGGGTACAGCCGCCGATATTATCAAACGTGCCATGCTCTCGGTGCATAGCTGGATACAGTCAGAAATGCCAGCAGTCAGAATGATTATGCAGGTGCATGATGAACTGGTGTTCGAGGTAAAAACAGCCGATCTGGATATCGCAAAACAGGCTATTTGCGAACGCATGGAAGCTGCAGCGGAACTGTCTGTGCCGCTGCTGGTTGAGGCGGGCGTGGGTGATAACTGGGATGAAGCGCACTAGCCAGAGGATGAATCATCAAATAGAGAATCTGCTTCTATAAAATATGAGTTTTTACGAAAAAAATCATCAAAGCTATTTTGACAACACTTTCAAAATCGATGCTGATACCTTCTTATCTCCACTGGCTAAGCACCTAAAGGCTGGAGACTCCTTGCTCGACATTGGTTGTGGCTCTGGCCGGGATTTGCTGTGGGGAGTACAACAGGGTTATGAGGCTGTGGGATTTGAGCAGTCCTCTGGTCTTGCTAAACTCGCCAGAAAACATTCTATTTGTAAGGTCATTGAAGGGGATTTTTTCTCATACGATTTTTCAAAACTTCGTTTTACAGCTCTTGTTTTTGTTGGTTCTCTCGTCCATTTATCAAAAAAAGAATTGCCGATGATTCTTAAATCAACATGCCGGGCTCTTATATCAGGAGGATTGGTTTTTGTAACCATGAAAGAGGGTGTTGGCTGTTCTCAAGTTGATGATGGCCGAATTTTTACTTTATGGAGTCAAAAAGATCTCGAACAGATTTTTGCAGAGCAACATCTCCAAATTTTAGATTTCTCACGGCAAACTTCAAAAATACGTTCGGATGATATCTGGTTGGGCTATGTTCTGAGGATGAATGATGCTATCTGAATCTCTATGTCTTCCAGTCCGTATTTGCGATTGGCTCACAGATCGTGGTTTCAAACGGGTTAATCATATCGAATCTGGTTGCACTTTTCATAAAGCGGAAGGTGATGGATGTCTTATCATTGATACGGTAATTTGTGGTCTTTCAAATTATCCGTATGTTTCCTATACCAGTCGTCAAAACGAATTGATGGCTGATCACGCACAAGTCTTTCGATTTCTTTTTGATCATAATACCTCTATTGATGATCTTCAGCAGGACATAAAAATATTTCTTGATGAAGACAGCGATCCCGAGCAAATTAAAAGGTTTGGCGGGAACAGAACAGAGCAGGAACCAGACCCAACCCTCCCGGAAGCAACATTTGAAGACTGTTTTCTTGAAGCATTTGGAGACAACGCCAGAATGGCATTACACCGTGAATTTGCTTATGTCGATCTGGAGGGTGTAACACGCTATATTGATTACGCTCTTTTTGCAGAGGACACCAAATTTGCTATTGAACTGAATGGGGAGCAATTTCACCATCCTGTGGCCATTGGTCCCAAAAGATATCGTTCGCAACTTTTCAAGCAAAACTCTTTGGTATCTGATGGATTTAAAGTTTTTCGCTGGTCATTAAATGGAATGAATGATCGTGAACGGTTTATTTTGGAACTATCCCGTTTTATGGGATTTGCCCGACCGTTTCGTGATAAGCCAATTATTAAGGTGTCACGTCCTGTCGAAACATTTGATTTTAGTCTGCACGATCATCAACTCAATGCACTGGAACAAATAAGGGATGCCAGAAGAAATGGTAAGACAACTTTTCTTCTTGTCCTGCCAACAGGAACCGGAAAAACAGAAATTTTCATAGAAGATATTGTTCGTCTGAAAAAGGAAAGTCCACAGCTTAAAGCGCTGATTATTGTTCCAACGAGAAAACTGAGAGAACAAACTCTTGCACGCCTGAAACTGCGCCTGCCCTATCAATACCAGGGAGACTGTTCCGAAAAAATTCTGGACGATAATAGTGCTGATTTTTTTGTCCAGACTGCCGCCTACCTTCACCGTCATTACTATAAAATCAAAGCGGATTATTTTAATTATATTGTTGTTGATGAAGCACATCATGCAGTGGCCAGAGGTCTGCGAAATATTCTGGAACATTTTATTCCAGATCATTTATTAGGAGTTACTGCGACTCCTGATCGATTTGATCAGCAGCCCCTTGAGGATCTGTTTGGAGAATATGAACCTCAAATGTCTCTGGAGGATGCGATTCGTGAAGGTCTTGTGCCACCAGTTCGCTGTTTTAGAGTCAAATCAAACATTGATCTTACTGAGGTCCGTTTTAACGGGAAAGAATATGTCAAAAACGACCTTCAATCCACTCTCCTTATTCCCTCCAGAGATCAACTGATAGCTGATCTTCTGGCGAAATATTTCTCTGGAAAGTTTTCAGATAAACAGGGGGTGATTTTCTGTGTTGATATCAAACATGCTAATCGTATGGCAGCCCTTTTGCGAAGTGAGGGCTTTAGTGCAACTGCTGTTAATGGCAGGGATCGGAAGATAGCTCTTAAAGCTCAAAAGGATTATGACTTAGGTAACATTCGCTTTCTTTGCGCATGTGATCTGCTGACAGAAGGCTGGGATGCTCCCCAGACTTCTCTGCTGATCATGGCGCGGCCAACTTTTTCGAAAGTTCTTTATGCCCAGCAATTAGGGCGAGGACTGCGTAACCATCCCGGAAAAGAGGCATTATATGTTATTGATGTAGTAGATAACTATGGTGCGAAGCTTCAGCCGATGTCGCTGCACAGCCTGTTTAAAAACCCGAATTATCAACCTTTTGCCAACTTGATTAATCCGGATCAACAAGGTTCTACAACTGAGATTACCATCCTTGATGGCCTGCATGAAGAAGAAAGACGTATAGAGCCCGTTGATATATTCAGTTTTGAGGAAATGTATGGGACATTCCTCAATGAAGAGCAGTTAGCCAGAGAATTGTTTGTATCCACAGGCACTGTCAGGCAATGGATTAAACAAGAGAAGATCGTATCCGACGTTCAGTATCCTTTTGGGAGAAAAAAACTCCATTTTTTTGATCCTGCACAGGTTGCAGGAATCAGGATATCTTTAAATTTGCAGGTACATACAGAAGAAACAAGAATAGTTGATTTTCATGGGTTCCTCAAGAAACGAGATTACACGTTTTCATACAAAATTATTTTCCTGCTGGCATTTCTGAAAGTAGGTAATGAACGTTCCGAAGCATATCTTCCTGATCTCCTTGCATTATATCAGAGGTTTTACCTTAATTTGCTAAACAGAATGGGTAAGAATGAACGTAAAAACTGTCCGTTAAATCGACAGGAAAGCTTAAATGATAGTAAAAGTTTGCAGCGAAGTCTTTTGGAAAACCCATTTGAAAAGTTCGAGCGAAAACGTTTTTTCTATCATTGCAAAGACCTGAACTACCTTGCAATGGATCCTATCCTGGTAAAAAGCCTGACTACAGAAGAATATAAGCAAATCCGTGAACAGATGAAGGATGATCTTATTGACTACTATGAAAAATTGGATATTACCCTGATCGATGTAGATTATTTATTTCTGTTTCCTGAAAAGCCAAGTGAAGAGCCTTTGGAATCTTTTAATGACTCCCCGACGGAAAGCGCAAAATATTCCTCTGTGGTGCCTTTTTATCCATTGAGTATTGCAGCAGGAGAGTTTATGGATTCTGAAATTCCACTTGAACCGGAAACATGGTTTAAGGTCGATAAGCTCAGTTCAAGAAACGTATTTTCGCAATCTATGTTCGTGGCCCAGGTGCAGGGGAAGTCGATGGAACCAGATATCCCGGATGGTTCGTATTGTCTGTTTACCTTTGAGGTAGGAGGTACTCGTAATGGACAGATTGTCCTTGCACAACATCAAGATCCAGAGACGGGTGCTGGGTATACTCTAAAAAAATACAGCTCAACCAAAAGTCCAGACGCAGATGCTGGCTGGAGACATGAAAGAATCTCTTTGATACCAATTAACCCTGAATATCAAGAAATTGTGGTGCCAGTCGAAGAGGCCGACGAATTCAGAGTTGTTGCTTTCTTTATAGAAGTATTAGGATGAGGCAAATCAAGCTTTATTAACCTAAAAACCGAGTCTGACATGGTCAACTGGGCCGGCCTGCCATGAACTCTTGCTGTCACTCCATATGCCGGGAATCGCGGTTCGGGTGGTGAGGTTGTCAAAGATTGAAAAACAGGGGACGTTAATATAGTATTAACTAATACTAACTTAGAAAGGAGTAGTGAATATGCTCGCAGAGAATGACCGCCGAACACTGAAAGAAGCTGGGATTGAAGACCCTGATTCCCTACTATCAATCGCTGCTTCATACATACGGGAACACCCGTTAACATCGACATCGTTAATGGGGAATGCGCTATCAGCTACAGAAAAGGCGTTTCTAAAGCGTGCTGGTGCAGCGGGTGTTGATAAAATTCATAGTGATGCCGTGGTTGATAACATCATGGTTATTGCGAGCGAATATGCCCAATTAGTTGCCAGATCACTGGGTCAAAAAGCAGTCGCTCAAAAGTTCGGCGTTTCGCCGAGCAGAATTCGACAACGTATTAGCAATCATACGCTTTACACCATTGACAGAATTGATGGCAGAGTCTGCCCTGAGTGGCAATTTTCTGAGAATGCTACCTTGCCAGGACTGGAGCAAATCCTCGCTGTTATCAGTAAGGAAGCGCATCCGGTGGCAGTCGAACGTTTTTTTCTGAATAAGTCAGCAGATTTAGTTTCTGAGACAATCGGAGATACTTTAAGTCCCCGTGAATGGCTAATGACTGGACACCCGCCCGAAGCGGTTTTATTACTCGCTCGTGAGTTGTAATGCCAAAATTTCCAGAGCCGCCATCGAGCGAATCGTTGGCCCGTATTGAACCAGAAATACGGTTGATTAATTCTGCTACGGAAGCGACACGATTATTTTCCAGCCGAGGCCATTATCCAACGAGATGGAATGCATTTCGCTATTTTGGTCCAACCGCGAGCCGATTTGATCATCACTTATTCGATAGAAATGGAGAGGCGTATCACCAATCTCGTGGCATTATGTACCTTGCGACGGGTAATGAAGCGATACCCACCTGTTTAGCCGAAGTCTTTCAAGTTAACCGGATTATCAATCGCGTATCGAATAGCCCAGTGCTTAGTGCTTTTGCATTTACCCGTTCCCTCCATTTATTAAATTTAACAGGGCATTTCGCAACAACCATCGGCGCATCCACCGCAATTAATTCAGGTGCAAGGCCTCGTGCACGCCGATGGTCACAGCAGCTCTATTTAGCTTATCCTGATATTGACGGGATACTGTATGCATCATCGATGTACGGTAGCCATGAAATCATAGCTTTGTTTGAACGAGCAGTAGATGCGATACCGCAAGAATGTATCTTCCATCGACATCTGAATGACCCTGTCATTGAAACTGTTGTGCAAGAAACAGCGGCTAAAATTTCATATAATGTCGTTTAACACTCAGTGCATCGGCCCAACACCTTCGCCGGGACTGAGGCTTTAACATGCCTGTAAGTCTCTGATTATATGGAATACTGAAAATCGTAAGAGACAAAAATAGTCGGGCAATTTGGGTGTGTGTGCTACGCAGGAATACCAGACTGGTTCACAGTTAGATTAGTTGGTCTTTAACATTCAGGCAGGCATGCCGTTACACAGGGCATTATGTATGCCCCGTCTAAAATCAAATGTGTTGTTAGCGCCAGCCTGGTTGTTTTTGTGCTGCTTGCTGCGGGTTGTGGCGGTGGTTCGGATTCTGGCAGTTCTATATCAAGCCCTGATGGCGTGTCTCCAGATGGTGGTTCAAGTGACGGTTTGTCCCCATCTGCCAGTTTCAATCTTGGCGATACCCCGGAAGCGGTTGTGCAGCAATGCATGTCAGAAGCCGACAAGAAAATGCTGACGTTGGTGAACGATTTTCGTGCCAGTTCCTGGCTTTGTGGTGAGCAGCAATACCCGGCAGTTCCGCCACTGAGCTGGCATTGTACGCTCGAAGAAGCCGCTCTGGGGCATAGCCGCGATATGGGTGTGCACAATTTTTTTAATCACACCGGCTCAGATGGTCTGGGGGCTGCTGAACGGGTGCCCAATGCGGGTTATCAGTGGCGCGCAGTGGGCGAAAACATTGCTGCCGGCCTGACTCTGAGGACGGTTGAGGCAGTTATGGATGCCTGGATAGACAGTCCGGGGCATTGTGCCAATATTATGCAGTCAGTTTTTACTGAGATGGGTGCTGCAATGTATGAAGACAGTGGATCATATTATTCGCTTTACTGGACACAGAATTTTGCCGCTCCCAGGCAGTAATTTGTAACAAACCCTTAAAATAGTTGACGATTTTTACCTTCTGGTACACCTTAGTAACGTATTTCCCTGCTGACTAATACCAGGCATTCTGGTTATGCCTGTCGCCAATAGACAACAGAAATAATCAAAAAAATCATTAATAACTAGTGACTTACGGGCTTTTTATGTTATAGTTCGCGACATCACTGTAGGAGGCAATTGATTTTTTTGAAGTTGTTCTTTTTACTGTGATCAAACAGATTTGTTTCTGCCCGTTTATGACGGGACGACTCCAACCTGACTTCCCCAAGTCAGGTCTTTTGCCCCGGTGCTTCCCCCCTTGCACTCCGGGGCTTTTTTTAATCTGCTTCTTTCGTTGAGCTAAATGCAGTTAATATCCTGAACCTTCAGTTAACCAGTCATTTATTACCTGTCTTGCTTCTTCGACGCCCGTTTTTTTTAACGATGAAAATAACTGGATTGTTGCATCGGGATGGAAGCCAGCCAGTTTTTTTTCTGTGTCCAGCAGTGCTGACTTTGCCGGGCCACGACTGAGTTTGTCTGCCTTGGTTAATAATATATGTGTACGTAGATTGGCGGCATGGCACCATTGCAGCATTTTAATATCATACTCCGTCAATGGGCGTCGGCAGTCCATCATCATCAGCAGGCCGCGTAATGACTGACGTTTCTGCAGGTATTCACTCATGTTGGCCTGCCATTGCAGTTTCATTTTCTGCGGGACTTTCGCAAAGCCATAACCTGGCAGGTCAACGAGTCTGTGGTCGTCATCCATGGCAAAAAAGTTTAATTGCTGTGTTCGGCCGGGGGTTTTACTGGTTCTGGCCAGGGATTTCTGATTAGTAATGGTATTCAGTGCGCTGCTTTTGCCGGCATTAGAGCGTCCTGCAAAAGCAACTTCGGCGCCCCTGTCTTCAGGCGCAAGCCGATGGTTGGGAACGCTGGTTAAAAAAGTGGTTTTCGCATAAGTCAGTGTCATAATCGCCATTTTCTCATATAATCCACCGTGATTCCGGTTGACCGGTTTGTCTTCGGCTGGTATACAGGTGTGCTCTTTTGGTGGCTGGTGGTTTTTAGTATATTACCAGTGAACGGATAATCATTTCCCTAAATTCTTCGTGGAGTGGAATATAATGAACAAGTGGTTTGTATTTGCTGCAATAATTTCAGTGGGTGTCAGTACCCAGGTCTGGTCTGCTGGTGATGTGGCAGCTGGAAAGACCAAGTCTGCTACCTGTGCCGGTTGTCATGGGCCGGATGGTAACAGCGCAAACCCGGATTGGCCCAAGCTGGCAGGGCAGCACCCCAAATACCTGATAAAACAGTTGGCAGAGTTCAAGGAAGGTGCGCGCAAAGATGCGACCATGGCTCCGATGGCAGCCCCTCTGAATGACCAGGAAATAGAAGATCTTGCTGCCTATTTTTCCAGTCAGAAGATTAGTGTAGCCGCTGCTGACGAAGCGCTGGCGACCCTGGGACAAAAAATTTACCGTGGTGGTAATCCAACCACGGGGGTTGCAGCCTGTATCGGTTGTCATGGTCCGACAGGCGCAGGAAACCCTGAAGCCAATTTCCCGTCTGTGCATAATCAGCACGCAAAATATATTGAAGTTCAGCTGCAGAATTTCAAGAGCGGTAGTCGCAATAATGACGCCGGCAAAATGATGCGTATGATTGCATCAAAAATGACTGTTGATGAAATGAAAGCCGTTTCTTCTTATATTCAGGGCTTGCATTAAGCGGAGTGTTTTGATCATTACGTAAAATTAAGGTGGCTATTGGCCGCCTTTTTTACGCTGAACGATTTTTCAATGGTGTAGTCAATATCTTTTAATGTAATTTTGTTATATGTGGAGAATAACAGTATGAAAAAAATTCTGGGATTTGTTGCTGCTGCCTGTCTGTCATTTACTGTGACTGCAGAGACGGTGTATACATCAGGTAAAGAGTATACCGTGTTATCGAATCCGCAGCCGGTTGCCAGTGAAGGCAAAATCGAGGTTATCGAGTTTTTTTGGTACGGTTGCCCGCATTGTTATCATCTGGAGTCCGAGGTGGATAGCTTCCTGAAGTCTCTTCCCGATGATGTGTCATTTATGCGTATGCCGGCAATACTTGGGCCGTCCTGGGAATTACTCGCCAGAGGGTATTATACGGCAGAGATTCTGGGCGTAACGGAAAAAATTCATAAGCCATTGTTCGAATATTTGCATAAGCAACGTAAACGCATTCGCAGTGTGGGTGATTTGCAGAAATTCTTCGTATCAAAAGGTGTTTCAAAAGAGGATTTTGACAAGACCTTTAATTCCTTTGCCGTCGTAACAAAAACGGGTCGCGCCCGTCAGGTGCGTGATCGTTATCAGTTAAATGGTGTGCCAGCAATCGCCATCAATGGCAAGTTTGTGACTTCACCCAGCATGGCGGGGGGAAATACAAAAGTATTTGCTGTCATCAATCATCTTATCGAGCAGGAAAGGGTGTTGGCTGAAAGTCAGCAACAGCCTGCAGCAGTGAGTGCAAAGTAAAAAAGATAACTAGTTGTTGTCTGACAGTTAGGATTCTGACCTGAACCATTATTTGCTTGCAAAAATAATGATTCAGGTTGGCTATCCTCGCTAAAGCCTGTTTCCTTCCAGCCGAAAACTTATTAAATACTTTATATTTCTTTAAATCGTATAGAGTTACAATGTAACAACACAGGTTTTTATAATTTACGCTTCAAATCATCCTATGCAGCAATGTGCTACAGCCGAAAAAAAGAAACCTGCATCCGCCGGGCAGACCATCAAGCTGCTTAGCTATAATATTCAGGCGGGTATCAAAACAGAAAATTACCATCACTACCTGACACGTAGCTGGAAACATATTGTTCATCATCCACAACGCTTTGCCAATCTGCGACGAATTGCGGATATGTTGGCTGAATTTGACATCGTTGGCATTCAGGAAGCCGATGCTGGCAGCCTGCGTAGCGGTTATATTAATCTGACCGAATACCTGGCAGAACATGCTGACTTCCCCTATTGGGACGACAAGACGAATCGGCGCATAGGGCAATTTGCGCACCATAGTCTTGGCATCTTGAGTCGTTTTCGGCCAACAGGTATTACAGAACATAAATTGCCAGGACGCATTCCTGGTCGTGGTGCCCTGGCTGTGCGTTATGGCGATGGCGAGGAATCTCTGGTTGTTCTGATCGCACACCTGGCACTGAGTCATCGAGCAAGAATGAACCAGCTGGATTACCTGGCTGACCAGATAAATCAGTATCGTCATGTGGTGCTGATGGGAGACTTTAACTGCCAGTCAGAAAGCGAGGAAATTGGGCAGCTTGTTAATCGGACATTGATGAGTGAGCCACTGCATGGATTGAATACTTTTCCAAGCTGGCGACCAAAACGAAATATTGATCATATACTGGTTTCGCCCACAGTAAAAATATTGAATGCAGAGGTTATGGATTGTTCTATTTCGGATCATCTGCCAATAGCTGTGGATATTCAATTGCCCAATACAGTGATACTGAAGAATTAACTGAATGACAACTGACACCAAAACCCAGGATGCGATTCACTGGAAAGAAAAATATTTTTCGGCCTTGCGAGAATATGATAGCGAGGAAGTACGCTGGAAACGGACTGAAGACCTGCTTAGACAGGCGGTATCTCACCTGGCGTTAAGTGCTATTGGTGAAGATGCACAGTTAAACGAACTATTGAAAGAAGTCAGAGCTGCTGTTTCTGATGATGCGGGCATCATGCGCTTGCCTGATTTGTTGCAACAAATTGCAGACAAATTAAGGCAGGTTGTTTTGATCAACCGACAAGATAAGGCGCCAGTTTCTGTAGAAACAGCGCTGGTTGAATTGCTGAATCGGATACCGTTGCCTGAAAATCTGAAAGACGAGGCAGAACATATTCGGCGCGAGATTCAGCAGGAGAAAATATCAGATGACTGGCTTTCTATCATCGTTGAAATTGCAGAATTAGTCGCACTGATCCAGAAAAATACAGAAATAGAAAAGGATAGTCTGGGCGGTTTTCTATCGACGGTTAGCGAGCGTCTTAAAGAGGTGGACAGTTATCTGCGCTTTGGCGATGAATCTGCTGCACGGGGGCGGGCAAATCGTGGCGAAATGGATATCGCTGTGCGCCGTGAAGTTGAAGGTATTAGTGATTGCATGCGCGAAGCTTCAGAGATTGGCCAGTTGAAAGACGCCGTTGAATCACAGCTGGAGTCAGTGGTTGGTCATATGAACAGATTCCGTGATATTGAAGATCAGCGTGATGCTCAGAATCAACGCGAGTTGCAGGATATGAGTCAGCAACTGGAAATCATGGAAGAAGAATCAAAGCTGTTACGTCAGCAGGTGATGCATGAGCGCAAGCAGGCGACCACAGACGTGCTGACACAAATCCCGAACAGGCTGGCATTCGAGCAACGTTTCGAGCAGGAAGTGGCAAGTTATAAAACATCCGCGACTCCATTAGTTCTGCTGCTCTGGGATGTGGATCACTTTAAACACGTTAATGATGATTTTGGACATGCTGCGGGTGATAAGGTATTAAAGATTCTGGCAGGCATACTGCATCGAAATATCAGGGGTACGGATTTTACTGCGCGCCTGGGTGGTGAAGAGTTTGTCATGCTAATGAGTGGTTCGCCGATAGATTCCTGTTTAGCTGTCGCTAACAAGTTGCGCTCCTTAATTCGTCAGATGGGCTTTCATTTCCGTGGCAAGGAAGTTGTGGTTACCGCATCATGCGGCCTGACTGAATATCGTCAGGGCGAATCACTCGCCAAACTGCTTGATCGCGCTGACCGGGCGCTTTACCGAGCCAAGGAGCAGGGGCGTAACAAGTGCCTGAAAGGCTAACTGGGGCATGAATCTTATTCATCAGATAAGCTTGGGAGTGTGATTATGAAAACACAGGTTTTTACATTAATAATACTCGCAGTAGCAATGACTACAATGCCGGCCAGGGCAGAGAACGTGTCTGTTGGCATCAAGGCGGGTACGCTCGGTCTGGGTGTCGAATTGTCCATGCCATTGGGCATGAATAATCTGAATGGCCGACTCGGTTTTAATTATTATAGTGATGAAGAGTCAGACACGTTGGATGGTGTTGATTATGATGCCGATGTCGAGCTGAAGACCTTTTCCGCAATGCTGGACTGGCATCCGATGGCCAATGGTTTCAGGTTAACAGGTGGGTTGTTCTACAACGGCAATGAAGGCAGTATTGAGTCGACATCTGTCGGGAGTGTGGATATCGGCGGTACCACATTTATACTCGGGCCGAATGACAAACTCTCTGGAGACGTTGATTTCAATACCCTGGCACCGTATCTGGGTATCGGCTATGGGCAGGCTTTTGGTCATGCTGGCCGACTTTCTTTCAGTGTTGATCTTGGTGTGCTGTTCCAGGGTTCGCCCAATGTCTCCCTGAATGCGGAAGGGCCATTATCGGGTTTGCCTGGTATTCAGGCTGCAGTCGATCAGGAAGAAAAAAATATTCAGGATGATGTTGATAATTTTGAATATTACCCGGTTGTTTCCTTAGGTGTTTCTTACCGTTACTGATCTATGAAATCGAAGAGGGCTATATTTTTATAGCCATCTATAAATATTACTTAAAGTATAATTTACAATAAATTAAAAATAATTTACACTCAGCCAATAAATCAACTGGAGAAAGACCTATGGTTGGGTTGCGGGAAAGAAAATACGCACGTACACGCCTGACACTCTGTCGGGTTTTGCTCAAGGCAATGGAAAAAACACCCTATCAGGATGTATCGGTACGAGAGTTGTGTGACAAGGCAGAGTTTTCCGAAGCCACTTTTTTCAATTATTTCCCGCAGAAACAGGACTGTCTGCAATTGGCCATTCAGCTCTGGTTGCTGGAGTTGTCCAGTCAGTTGGAACGCTCTGAGACACAGCCGGGTATTTCGCGTATTCAGACTATTTTTAATCTGGTGGCGCTGCACAGTCGTGAACATCCAGGCTTCATGCTGGCTGTGATTCACTGGGTTGCCAGTGGTGGTCAGTTGAGTGAGCAGTTTGCACCATCACTGCTTGAGCGGCAGTTTAATTTTCCGGATGACCGCAGTGTCGATGAAATGCGGGTGCTGGGGTTTGATCGTTTGCTTGGGAATCAGCTGCAGGCGGCTGTTTCATCCGGCCAGCTACCCTCAAATACATTATTGCCGACCGTTATGGCAGGTTTGTTGTCGTTGTTATTTGGCATGCCATTGATTCTGTTGGGCAGTGATCCTGGCCGAATTGGTTCGTTGTACCAACAGCAACTGCAGCTTTATTGGTCAGGTTTGCAGGCTGTCAGCCGTGGCTAATATAGGGGGCTTCAGGGTATTTGGTGTTAACTCAAAATTTTCGCCAAGATGATTTTTTAAAGTGTAGACTATTTCATCAACCCTTTTCTGTGTGTATGCTTTGCTAGGGTGTTTTCCCCAGACCGTTTCAGGCCAGCAGGTATCTTTTGGGTGACGACCAATAATATGTATGTGCATTTGCGACACAATATTACCAATGGTCGCAATGTTCAGTTTTTCTATATCAAAGTTTTCTTTCACAAAACGCGATAAGCGGTTAATACTGTCCAGTATGCTTAATTGATCTACGGCGTTCATATCAAATAATTCAGTGGCTTGTGTGACTGGGATGAGGATAAACCAGGGGTAGAGTGCATTCTTGTTGAGCCGGAGAAAGCTGTTATTCATTTGTCCCAGCGGGATGCTGTCTTCAATCAGGCGGTTATCGATTTTGAATTGCATAGGTTAACCATTGTTGGTTGTTGTTAGCACAGCTTTCATCTGTGTCTCGTTCACTGGGTAAGTCATCACGGCCGACAGCGGTAAAATGTCATTCAGTTTGTCGACATACTGAGCTTCAGATTTGTCAACAAAGACAATGATCCCCGTATCACGGCAATATTTCTGCATACTATAAAGCAGCACATCCAGATTACTGATATTCACTCCCGCATAGTTATTGCCATAACCGTACATAAAATCAGCAACAATATAATCTGGCTTGACCGATTTTATTTGACTGATTGCTTTTCGCTGGCTGCCCAGTCTGATTTCTTCAATGTCCAACTGCCTGTAAAGACTTGAAAAATTTGGATGCATTGGTGATTCGATGACCGATAGAAGAAGCTGATTCATGGTTATTCGTTCCATAACAATGAATCAGAGTATACCCGCATCTATTCGTCGATCGATAAAGACTATCTGGCAGTAACCGCCATGAGTATGACAAGGATCAAGAAATCCTGAGTTAACTGTGGATAATAGGCTTGTATTTTAGCAAATTGCTATATACTATTGTTAATGCGAATCATTCTCTTTTATGGTTATTAAGATGAAGTCAACGATAATGACAACCAGTCTGCTCGCCATCGGTCAGGGTCATCGGGCAAAAATTGCAGAAATCAAGGGCGACCGAACCCTGTTACGACGAATGCTATCAATGGGCCTACGAGTTGGGTCTGTGATTGATGTTCTGAGTCAACAGGGTCGGGGTGTCGTTGTGAGTGCTCAGGGTAGCCGGGTTGCGTTGGGTTCATCCATCGCAAGACATCTTTTTGTTGAGCCTGTTGATTAAACCCTATGGGATGTTGTGAGCCGGGTAATGAGAATCAGTCGCCGTCAGAGCTACAGTTTGCTATAGCGGGTAATCCGAACTGCGGTAAATCTGCTCTGTTCAATACCTTAACAGGCATCCGCCAGAAAACCGGTAACTGGCCGGGTGTTACCGTTGATCGTAAGGAAGGCCAGTTCAAGCTTAACGGACAACTGGTGAGTATATTTGACCTGCCGGGCATTTATTCACTGGATGCCAGTTCTCTGGATGAACAGGTGACCCGTGATTATCTGTTGTCCCATGATGCATCACTCATTATCAATGTTGTCGATGCTTCCAATCTTGAAAGAAATTTATACCTGACGGTGCAATTGCTGGAAATGGGCGTACCGTTGGTGCTTGTGCTCAATATGATGGATGTGGCACGCAAGCGAGGCATCCAGATAGATGCCGATAAATTATCACGCGAACTGGGTTGTCCAGTGGTTCCCATTGTTGCTATAACTGGCGAAGGGATTGAGGCGTTAAAGGGTGCAATCCAGTCGGTCATCAGTGGTAAGCAAACCGGCGGTTACCGTCTGGCGCATGCCGAAGAAGTTGAACAGGCTATCAGTAAGTTGATGCCTGATCTTGAAGAGTCAGTCGTCAATGGTAACCGACACTGGCTGGCATTGAAGCTGCTGGAGTCAGATCCTTTTGCGCTGTCGATGGTGAATGACAGCATGCAGGAAAAAATCCGTCAGTCGGTACAGAACATTGAAGATCGCTCGGGTGAAGAGGCGGACATACATATTGCCGACTGCCGCTATGGTCATGCGCATATGCTGGCGCAAACAGTGATTGAACAGCAAGGGCGAGCGGGCCGCACAGTGACGGATAACATCGATCAGTTTGTGCTCAGTAAAATTTTTGGCATCCCCATTTTTCTGGCGATCATGTATTTGATGTTTCTTTTTGCCATCAATATCGGTGGCGCATTCATTGACTTTTTTGATGGCGTTGCTGCAACCTTTTTTGTCGATGGGCTTGGTGCTGTTCTGGATAGCGTTGGCAGTCCTGAATGGCTAACCGTGGTGTTGGCGAAGGGTATCGGTGGTGGTATTCAGATTGTCGCGACATTCATACCGATTATTGCTGCATTGTATCTGTTTCTCTCGTTTGTCGAAGACAGCGGATACATGGCACGTGCGGCCTTTGTTATGGATCGTTTTATGCGCGCCATCGGTTTGCCGGGTAAGGCGTTTGTGCCGTTGATTGTCGGTTTCGGCTGTAACGTGCCGGCAGTCATGGCAACACGTACCCTGGAAAATGAACGCGAACGCAAGCTGACCATATTGATGAATCCGTTTATGTCCTGCGGCGCCCGCTTACCCGTGTATGCATTATTTGCGGCAGCCTTTTTTCCTTCTAACGGACAAAACCTGGTGTTTGGTCTTTACCTGATTGGCATTACCATAGCGATCCTGACCGGGTTAATTATGAAGCGTACCCTGTTGCCCGGTGCCAGTACGGGTTTCATGATGGAATTACCGCCGTATCATATGCCAACGCTAAAAGGTATTCTGCTCAGAACCTGGGATCGGGTACGCCTGTTTATCAAGGAAGCCGGTCAGGTGATTGTAGTGATGGTACTGGTGATCAATCTGCTGAGCTCTATTGGTACGGATGGCAGCTTCGGTAATGAAAATTCGCATGATTCGGTGCTTAGCGTGACCAGTCAGGCATTGGTGCCTGTGTTCAAGCCTATGGGCATTGAAGAAGACAACTGGCCGGCAGTGCTAGGCATCATTTCGGGTGTACTGGCCAAGGAAGTGGTGGTTGGAACACTGGATACTTTATATTCTCAAATGGCCATTGATGACGCCGGTGGGAATATTATTCAGGAGCCTTTTGATTTCTGGCAGTCGTTACAGGCGGCTGCGGCAACGGTCCCTGAGAATCTTGCCGAGGTCGGCAACAATTTGCTCGATCCATTGGGTTTCGGGGTTGTCTCTGTTTCCAGTCAGAGTGAAGCCGCCGCCGCGCAGGAAGTGAATGAAGGCGTCTTTGGTGCGATGGTAAAACGCTATGATGGCAAGGCCGGTGCATTTGCTTATTTACTGTTTATTTTGCTGTACTTCCCCTGCGTTGCAACCATTGGTGCTATCCGACGGGAAACTGGAACAGGTTGGGCATTTTTCGTGGCTGGCTGGACCACCTCGGTCGCTTACATAGCATCAACCGTTTATTATCAGTTAGCCACCTGGTCACAGCATCCAGGGTTTTCTTTTGCCTGGGTGAGTGGCATGACTGTTATTGTGATTGCCGCTGTCACCAGTCTGCGCATCTGGGGCCAACGTGAACCTGTTATTAAGCCTGTGGCCAAGGTGAAAACATGATTCTCTCCGACATCAAAAATTACCTTGAGCAGAGAGGCCAGGCCAGTCTGGGAGATATGGCCCTGCATTTTGACACCACGCCAGAAGCGTTACAGGGTATGTTGGAAATCTGGATTCGTAAGGGCAAGATATATAAACAGTTCGCGACCGCTTCTTGCGGTAGCAGTTGTCAGCAATGTGATCCAGGCGCTACGGAATATTATGTCTGGGTGAAAACTGCGGTGGATGTTATGCTGGATTTGCCATCGCATTGCGAACATCACTAAGGAAATTTTATGGACCTGCAGACATTGAATGATGAATACGCTATCCCGAATGAAGTCATTTTTATTGGCGGGAGAGGCGACATGCCGGTTGCCAGAATTTCGAATGATCATGCAACGGCAGAGGTTTCATTATATGCCGGGCAGGTGCTGTCATATCGACAGACTGATGATGACAACGATCTGTTTTTCTGCAGTGATACGGCCTATTTTGAAGAAGGTAAATCGATTAAAGGCGGCGTACCGGTTTGTTGGCCCTGGTTCGGACCAGATCCGGAAGGCAAGGGTCGGCCAGCGCACGGTTTTGCCCGCAACAGCCAATGGCAGGTGGTCGGCTCACAATCAGAAGAGGATGGTGCTACTCGCATCACCCTGCAACTTGCACCCAACGAACAATCACAGTCGCTCTGGCCGCATGACTTTCTGCTGACGCTGGATGTGGTGGTTGGCAAAACGCTAGAGCTCAGACTGACGACGACCAACCGAAGCAAAGAAACGTTGCCAATTACCCAGGCTTTGCATACCTATTTTTATGTCGGCGATATATCGCAGGTGAGTGTTGCAGGCCTTGATGGCAAAACCTATATCGATAAAGTCGACAATGGCAACGAAAAAATACAGCAGGGCGTTGTCACTGTGCAGGGAGAAGTTGATCGTATTTATACGGATGTAAAAACGGATCTGGTGATTGAGGATGCAGCGCTTGGCAGAAATATTCATATCCATGCCAGCGGCAGTCAATCGGCCGTTGTCTGGAATCCCTGGTCGGATATTGCTAAAAGCATGGCAGACCTGGGTGATGAAGATTACAAAAACCTGCTCTGTGTTGAAACCACTAACGCCGATCCGGACATTGTTGAAATCAGTCCGGGAAATTCCTGGGTTATTTCTGCCAGGTATCAGATAAGTTAAGGGTTATGCACGTAACGCCTTGATAACTTCTGCCGTTTCCGGTCGAACACCTCGCCAGATATAAAACGATTCAGCGGCCTGCTCAACCAGCATACCCAGCCCGTCCACTGCTTTTCCAGCACCCTGTGTGTGTGCATATTCCATAAAGGCAGTCGGCTCCTGACTGTACATCATGTCGTAGCAAACTGTGCCTGGCTTAATGACACCTGCAGGTAAATCCGGAACCTGTCGGCTTAGCCCGGCGGCAGTGGCGTTAATGATAATGTCATAAACACCACCCGCAAGATCAGAAAAACCACAGCCGTTAATTATGTCCAGGTCTGAAAATTGATCGGCCAGTTCAATCGCCTTACTGACGGTGCGATTGGCAAGCGTCATCGTTGCAGGCGATTGTTCAATGAGCGGCGCAATAACACCGCGGGCAGCGCCACCGGCACCCAGCAATAAAATCTGTTTGCCGGACAATGAAACCGCATGGTTATTCGTCAGATCGCGGACCAGGCCAACGCCATCGGTATTCTCACCTGTCAACACGCCATCGTTAACCGTTAGCGTATTGACGGCACCCGCTCTTTCAGCACGTTCGCTGAGCTGTGTCGCCAGCTCCCAGGCTTGTTGCTTGAAAGGCACGGTAACATTCAGGCCATGACCACCCTGTTGACAAAAATGGGAAACTGCAGCAGCAAATTCATCGACTGGCACAAGCATCGCTTCGTAGCTCAAATCCTGCCCCGTCTGTCTGGCAAACAGGCTGTGAATTTGTGGCGATTTACTGTGGCCGATGGGATTGCCCATCACCGCATAGCGGTCAGTCATGTTGCAGCCAGCGGGCAGCGCTTTTGGCGAAGTAAGTCAGAATGCCGTCAGCACCTGCGCGTTTGCAGGCAAGCAAAGATTCCATCACCACAGCTTGCTCATCCAGCCAGCCATTCTGTGCAGCGGCTTTTAGCATCGCGTACTCACCACTGACCTGATAAACAAAAGTAGGTGCTGCAAACTGATCCTTGATGCGGCGAACAATATCCAGATAGGGCATACCCGGTTTGATCATCACCATATCAGCACCTTCTTCAAGATCCAGGCCGACTTCCCAGAGTGCTTCATCACTGTTGGCCGGATCCATCTGGTAATTGTATTTATTGCCACTACCAAGGTTTGCTGCTGAGCCAACGGCATCCCGAAATGGCCCATAAAAACTGGATGCGTATTTTGCCGAATAAGCCAGAATACGGGTATGAATATGACCTGCAGCTTCCAGCGCGGTGCGAATAGCGCCAATGCGCCCATCCATCATGTCAGAAGGTGCCACGACATCGGCGCCCGCCTGAGCATGTGACAAAGCTTGTTGAACCAGCACCTCAACCGTTTCATCATTGAGGACATAACCATTGTCATCAATCAGACCATCCTGACCATGGCTGGTAAATGGATCAAGCGCCACATCGGTAATCACACCCAGGCTCGGATGCCGATCTTTCAACGCCCTGACGGCGCGTTGCGCCAGACCGTCTGGATTATAGGCTTCAGAGGCATCATCCGATTTAACCTCTGCAGGGGTTACCGGAAACAGCGCAATCGCCGGAATACCCAACTCAACCAGTTCATCAGCCTCCTGCATCAGCAGATCGATGCTGACGCGTTCAATGCCAGGCATGGACGCCACTGCTTCACGTTGATTTTTGCCCTCAAGCACAAACACCGGATAAATCAGATCATCAACACTGAGATGGGTTTCACGCATCAGGCGGCGAGAAAAATCATTGCGCCGCATCCGACGCATGCGAATAGCGGGAAACTGGCCTCGGTTTGTATCTTTAAAAGTCACGTGAGCTCCTGAGTTTATCTATGTCGGCAGTTTACCTTGCCGGCGGCTGCCTGTCAGATTGTGTGGGTGTGTGTCACAGAATTGACGAAAACAGCTGAGAGGAAATCATGAGATTAAGGGCTCTAATCGGAATAATCGTCAAAAAAACCACTCCGCAGGAAATGCAAAGCGGTGAAAAACTATGTAACACACTGAAAAATATAGCGTTAACCAGATTTTGAAAAAGTTGGCATTTAATGTGCAGCAGAGTGTTACAAGGAATGTGGAACAGGCAAAAGGAAGGTAAAGGAATTGCCAACGCAGCCGCTCAAAGGATTGCAGGTTGAGTTTCACGGTCCAGGGATGAAAGTTTCAGGGATGAATTTTTTCTAAGGGTCTGTCCACAACAGTGGTATACCCGAACAGTTTGTAACGACTCCTCCGACGCCGAAAGGCGTATTTGCCCCGTACTTGTACGGGGCTTTTTTTATGCCTGAGATTTCTTAGACTACTTTATTTCCACCATTTCGAAATCATCCTTTGTGACACCGCACTCCGGGCATTCCCAGTCCTCAGGCACATCCTCCCAGCGGGTACCGGCAGCAATACCGTCATCTGGCCAGCCTTCTGCCTCGTCATAGATAAAATCACATACCTGGCATCGCCACTTTTTCATCTTTATCTCACCATCGTCGAATTATTCCGTACCACTTTGCCGCTTTAAAACGGGCGGCACAACTGAAAACCTGTGTGGATATTCAAGCTAACCTGCTAGCGAAATCCAGTCACGCGGTTTGAGGAAATCCGTATATAAAACCGCCTCTGGCGATCCCGCTTCAGGCTGCCAGTCATAACGCCATTTCACTTCTGGCGGCAACGACATCAAAATAGATTCCGTACGGCCTCCCGTTTGCAGTCCGAACAATGTGCCACGGTCATACACCAGATTGAACTCAACATAACGCCCGCGCCGATACAGCTGAAAATCACGCTCACGGTCGGCATAGGGCAGCGAACGACGTTTTTCAACAATCGGCGCATAAGCCGAAATATAGTGATCACCCACGCTGCGCATGAAAGCAAAGCTTTGTTCAAAGCCGGGTTCGTTATAGTCATCAAAAAACAGCCCACCTATGCCACGCGGTTCTTTTCGGTGCTTCAGGTAAAAATAGTCATCACACCATTTTTTTAAATCACCATAAATATCCTTTCCGAATGGGTCACAAGCCGCCTTCGCCTGCGTATGCCAGTGAACAGCGTCTTCCTCAAAACCATAGTAAGGCGTCAGATCAAAGCCGCCACCAAACCACCATACCGGCTCACTACCAGGCTTTTCAGCAATGAAAAAACGCACATTCGCATGTGATGTCGGTACATAGGGATTGCGCGGATGAATCACCAACGAAACCCCCAGCGCCTGAAAATTTCGACCGGCCAGCTCGGGCCGATGCGCTGTGGCAGATGCTGGCAACTGTCCGCCATAAACATGAGAAAAATTGATCCCGGCCTTTTCAAATACCTCACCATTCTCAAGCACCCGAGAACGGCCACCGCCACCTTCCTCGCGTTGCCATTTATCCTCGATAAATTTACCGCCCGTTTCCTGCTGTTCAAGCGCCGTACAGATACGGCCCTGCAAATCCAGTAAGTAGGATTTTACTGTTTCGATGTCTTTATCCGATACCATTTGATGATCCTGTCAGTGTTTGCGTCATGATGCCATATAAGCCGCAGCGATCAAGCCTGATCAAGAGGACTGTATGCACTCACGCCTGGACGATCAAGTACATGTGTGTATATCATTGTGGTAGAAACGTTTGCATGGCCCAACAATACTTGCACCGTGCGAATATCATGGTTTGCCTGCAACAGATGCGTTGCAAAACAATGGCGCAGTGTGTGGCAACCTACCCGTTTGTTGATTCCACAGGCTGCGCTGGCTCGTTTCACCGCTTTCTGCAGAGCACTTTCATGCAAATGATGACGGCGAATTGTGCCACCACGCGGATCAACTGCAAGACGCCCGGAGGGAAATAAAAACTGCCACTTCAGTTCATGGCCTGCGTTAGGGTATTTTCGGTGTAATGCATCAGGTAAAACTACTTCACCATGCCCTGCAGAAAGATCTTTTTCATGGAGTTGGCGTACCAACACAATCTGTTTTTGTAAATTATCAACCAGTGTAGCAGGCAGTGGCACATATCGATCTTTCTTGCCTTTCGCCTGGTGTACATAAATTCGACTGTATTCAAAATCGATATCCTGAACACGTAATCGCATGGTTTCAAGCAGTCGCATCCCGGTTCCATAGAGCAATGAGGCAAGCAGTTTATGAATACCATCTAGTTGATCAAGTAACAGCATGACTTCATTGCGCTTGAGAACAACGGGCAATTTCCGTGGTTTTTTAGCCCGGATGAAAGCCTCCATTTCATCCAGCGGCTTATCAAGTACTTTTCCGTAAAAAAATACCAGGGCATTTAATGCCAGATTCTGCGTACTGGCAGAAACATTGCGTTGAAGTACCAGATAATCGAGAAATGCTCTTACTTCACTTGCTCCAGTTTTCTCTGGTGATTTATTTCTGCAAAACAAAATGTATCGACAAAGCCATTGTTCATACGTTTGTTCTGTTTTATAAGCGTAACCTCTGCGTCGTATTTCACTGACAAGACGAACAATCATCTCACGATGATGTTTTCGAACATCCTGAAGAGGTCCCTCGCCCTTACGTTCTTTCAGATAAGTCAATTCTTCCGGCGTCAACTGACGAGACGTTGTAGGGTGATCAATATCAAGCTGCCTGGCCGAATCCAGCCAGTATTGCCAGTTCACATCCTCGCACAAAGGCAATGCAAATGATTCGCAATACAAAATCTGTATGGCGTTAATATGCTGCGCAAATTGCCAACCTCCCAGGCGATTCTGGCGGCCTAGCGCCTCAAAATACCGGGTAATATCCTCTGCAGAGAGGGACTTGATTTTGTTTCCATTTTGAGCCTTAATAAACGTCTCGATGTGTTTGACATACCATCGCCGTTGTTTCTCAGGGATAGAATGTTTTGCCAGAGTTTTCAAGTAGTTAGTAAAAAAGAGCGATGATGCGTCAGATGGGTTGCCGGAGTGATCAGGCATAAGTAACCTCCTTGTCAAAATAACCAGGCATCCTTGCCTGGAGGGAAATGTAAGATGATTGTGCTTTACCGCTTACGTGCGAATAACCATATACAGAAGCAGTACGAATTGCAAAATTGCGTAAGCAGTCTAAGACACTGTTAGGCGTCATAGACAAATGTCATGAAATCACTTTGCAGCCAAATTGAAGAAACCCTACCTCAATCAATGACAGTTCCAGATGCTCTTGCAAAACTATTCCAATGGATAGAAAGCAATGGATTTCACGAAGATACTGACAATGGACGTATAGGTTATCTGTACCCAATAGATAAGCTCAGAGAAGAATGGACAGATACCCAGCGTCCGGGCGGCACACTAATCGAATTCTATGCCGAACAAGAAAGTAACCTATGGTATGTCATGAACGAAAATACAAAAAATAGGATGCGTGTATTTGCCCGAACCGGCGGGGATGGTTCCGTGGCAGCATTTTGGCTTGATGACAATGGTGAACAACAAATTGTGCATGTAGGTTCGGGCTCAGGCTCTGTCTTAGCATGCGTTCTTTGCACCGATCCCATCGACTTCTTAAGACTTATAGCAATTGGCTATGACGAAATCTGTTGGGATGAAGAGTTTAGTTCGCCGCCACGTGAAGCCTTCAGAAGGAACGACTTTACAGTAAAGCCCAACCTGAAATACCAAGATTGGCTGGTACAAGAGTTTAAAACGACAATTCCTGGCACAGCACACGAAATAGTGAAAAATCCGTCAGAATTTGGGGATGTGAACTCGAGGGACCCGTTTTGCAATTGGCTAAATCAAAATGACGCATAACAATCGCATGCAGCCGGACTTCGGCAAGCTGCGCTTGCCTCAGCCGCTGATGCGAAGCGTTATGTGTAAAAAGAAAAAATGATAAACGCTATATGTACCAATGCAGATGCTGAAATCCACGCAAAGCCATTGTTAGGTAAACCAATATCACATGTGTGGCGTGGTCATGGAAGTGCAATATT
>JAZGGH010000021.1:0-13819 GCA_036480335.1 Gammaproteobacteria bacterium
TCGGTGTTTTGTGGCGCCAACAATGCGGATAACTGTGATGCAGGGCCTGCACATGTACCAATGCTGCCTTTGCCTTGAGCGCTTCGATCACCGCATCGTTCGCGGCAAACACATGCTGGCCGGCAAACATCGGCGTACCTTCTACAAAGACACCATTCGGCCCAACCGGATTATCAATCTCCAGCCCGTAACGCTGACCCACAACATAATCTTCCTGACCATGTCCTGGGGCAGTGTGCACAGCGCCGGTCCCGGCTTCAGTAGTCACATGATCACCCAGAATCACTGGCACTTCGCGTTCATAAAAAGGGTGAGAAAGTTTGATACCTTCCAGTTCATCGCCTCTGCAATAGGCAATGACTCTATAATTCTCACAATCGTAGCGAATCATCACATCTTTCAATAGAGCATCCGCCAGTATCAGGCGCTCATGCCCATGCTCCAGATCGACCTGAACAACCGCATATTCCAGCTCAGGATTAAGACACACACCCCGATTAGCGGGCAAGGTCCAGGGCGTTGTTGTCCAGATCACCACAGACAGCGGCCCTTCGCCCTTGAAATTATCGACATGCTGACAACGTGCGAAGACACTTTCTTCATCCTGCACGGCAAAGCGCACATCAATTGCCGGTGATGTGCGCTCTTCATACTCAACTTCAGCTTCGGCCAGTGCCGAGCCACAATCAGTACACCAGTGAACGGGCTTGAATCCCTGATCAAGATGCCCGTTTGCAGCAATTTTTCCGAGCGAACGAATGATGTTCGCTTCGGTTTTGAAGTCCATTGTCAGGTAAGGCTGATCCCATTCACCCAACACCCCGAGACGAATAAAGTCCTTACGCTGACCGTCCACCTGGCGCAATGCATACTCACGACATTTTTTGCGAAAGGTCGGTGCATCAACCTTGACGCCAACCTTGCCCACCTTTTTTTCCACATTCAATTCAATTGGCAGGCCGTGGCAATCCCAACCAGGCACATAGGGGGCATTATATCCACTCAGTGTTTTACTCTTGACAATAATATCCTTGAGTACTTTGTTGACTGCGTGACCGATATGAATATCACCGTTCGCATAGGGCGGCCCATCATGCAAAATAAAATCCGGCCTGCCCTGACCCACTTCGCGCATTTTCTGGTAAAGATTCATGGCATCCCAACGCTTGAGCATTTCTGGCTCACGGTTGGCCAGATTGCCCTTCATCGGGAAGGTTGTTTTTGGCAGGTTCAGGGTAGTTTTATAGTCTGTCACGCGTTTATTCCGATAATGTTCAAAAATGAATGATAGTTTGTTTTCAGGCGTAAATACCAGCAACCTCTGTTGTCAGTTCCCGCTATACGCGTTTTTGGTCGATCGCAGCGCTGAATAAATCACGCGCCGCCAGTGCATCAAGCTGTATCTGCTGTTTCAACGCATCAAAAGAAGCGAATTTTTTTTCATCACGCAGGTGACGGACAAACTCGACGCGACAATATTGATCATAAATATCCCGATCAAAATCAAACAAATGCACTTCGAGTACGGGTTCCACACCATCCACCGTTGGTCGTGTTCCAAGATTGGCTACACCGGGCAATGGCCAGTCTTCCAGATCATATACCTGCACCGCGAATACCCCACTTAGTGGCGTACTATTTCGATGCAGGGCAATGTTTGCCGTCGGGAAACCAATGGTACGGCCACGCTGCTCGCCTCTGGCAACACGCCCACAAATCTCATAGGGGCGGCCCAGCAATGCAGTAGCCAGTTCCAGATCGCCGGATTTAAGCGCCTGCCTGACTCGGGTGCTGCTAACACGTTCGCCATCATAGACATGGGTATGGGTGTTTTCAACCGAGAAACCGTGTCGCTGCCCTGCTTCCAGTAACTCATCGAAGCCACCTTTGCGCTGTCGTCCGTAGCGAAAATCATCGCCCACTACCAGGTGACGAATATCCAGACCCTCCACCAGCACGGACTGGACGAAAGCATCCGCTTCGAGTCTCGCCAGCTTCTGTGTAAAAGGCAGACAGAGAATGGCATCCACATCTTCACGGGTAAAAGCCAGCAGCTTTTCCCGTAATCTGGACAAACGCGCAGGCGCAACCTCGGCTGCGAAATATTCCTGCGGTGTCGGTTCAAACGTGATCACCACCGATGGCAACTGTAAACGATGTGCATGCCCCGCCAGTTGATCGAGCACCGCTCGATGCCCTAGATGTACGCCATCAAAGGTACCAATGGTCGCCGCACAGCCACGATGTTGCGGACGGATATTATGCAAGCCCCGGATCAGGTGCATGGGTTCAGTGTTGTATTCATGCGACCGGATTATAACGACAACAACAATCTATTGCGAAGGCCGGATAAACACCGACAGCTGTAAACCTGACAAACGCAGCGCCAACAAATAGCTGCCAACCCCTGCCAACACCCAGAAACCCAGAGTCGAGACACGTGTCACGCCTGACATCTGCAGCCAGTCAGATAACCCTGGCACCCCAATAAACAGGACTAACGCCATAATTGAGGTGGCAAAAACTATCTGTAATAGCAATTTTCCCCAGCCCATAGCAGGCAAATACACTTTATCTGCGCGCAAATGCCGGTACAGCCAGAAGGCATTGAGAAAGCTGGCAATGGAGGTTGCCAGTGCCAGCCCGGCGTGCGCACCACTCATCCCCAGTTGCAACATCGGGACAACAAACAGAACGTTGAGGATCATATTCGCAATCATTGAGCGTATTGCAATGCGTACCGGCGTTTTCGTATCCTGGCGAGAATAAAAAGCCGGCGCAAGGATCTTCACCAGCATGAACCCTGGCAGGCCAGCCGCATAGGCCAGCAGGGCCAGTCCCGCCATACGCACATCCTGCGCAGCAAAACCGTCATATTGAAACAGGGTAGTGATGGCGGGTTGCGCCAGCAGCATGAGCCCGGTCATGGCGGGCAAACCAATCAACAACACCCAACGCAAACCCGCGTCCAGCGTTCGGGAAAAGGCGGCAGTATCCCCTTCAGCATGACGCTGTGACAGCAGTGGCAGAATCACCGTAGCCAGTGCAATCGCAAAGATACCCAACGGAAATTCAACCAGCCGGTCGGCGAAATACAACCAGCTAACACTGCCAGTCAACAGAAAGGACGCCAGCAAGGTATCAAACAACAGATTGATCTGCGCCACTGAGCTGCCAATAATGCCGGGAATCATCAGACGCATCACCTTGCGCACACCGCTGTCGTGCCAACCCCAGCGAGGTCTGGGCAGCAAACCCAGCGAACGCAATGATGGCAACAAAAAAGCCAGTTGCACAAAACCTGCCAGCAATACCCCCCAGGCCAGACCCAGCATGGGTTCTTCCAGTTGCGGACAGACCAACAACGCCATACCGATGAGGATGACATTCAGCCAGACAGGTGCAAAGGCAGCCGCGCCAAATTTGCCGTAACTGTTCAATATGCCAGCCGCAAAAGCAACTAGCGACATGAACATCAGATAGGGGAAGGTAAAGCGCAGCATATGCGCGGTAAGATCATATTTAAGCGGTTCCTGCAGAAACCCCGGCGCGAAAATCAACACCAGTAAAGGGCTGGCAAGCACACCCACCAGGGTAATCAAACCGAGTACACCAATGAAAGTGCCTGCGACCCGATCAACCAGTGCCCGCACTTCCGCCTGGCTGCCTGTGGTTTTGTATTCGGTCAATACTGGCACAAACGCCTGCGAGAAGGCACCTTCTGCAAATAACCGGCGCATAAAATTCGGTATTTTGAAAGCTACAAAAAAAGCATCCATTGCAGGACCGACACCAAAACGTGCCAACACGATGTCGCGCAGTAGCCCCAGCACCCGCGAAATCAGCGTCATACCGCCAACTGTCACGGCATGACCGGCCATATTACTGCGTTTGCGTTTATCCATTAGATAACTCGTTCCGGTGAAAAACCTGAAAGGTTATTATTGACAATCTCTGCAACTTTAAGCATAGTTGTGGGCTGTTTAATTGATTCATTTTCGGGAGCTTCAATCGTGGCAAACTCTGCACAGGCAAAAAAACGCGCAAGACAGGCTGACAGACGCAGGCAACACAACGGCAGTCAGCGCACCATGCTGCGCACGCACATTAAAAACGTAGTCAAAGCCATCGCGACGGGCAATACTGAAGCGGCGACTGAAGCTTATAAAAAAGCTGTACCGGTTATCGACGGTATGACGAGCAAGGGCCTGATGCATAAAAACAAGGCTGCCAGACATAAAAGCCGTCTGAATACGCATATCAGGAATATGCAGGCCGGATAGCAAACTCAAACGGTCTGAAAAAAGCCGGCTGATTGCCGGCTTTTTTATGCAATTCATAACAACACCAGGTTATCGCGATGAATCAACTCTGTTTCATCAATATAACCCAGTAGGCTCTCAATTTTGTCACTGGGCTGGCCCATGATTCTGGCCGTGTCTTTGTGATTGTAGTTGACAATACCGCGCGCAACAGCCTTACCTTGAGATGACAGACAGGCAACCAGATCGCCGCGTTCAAAACTTCCCTGCACTTCCATCACTCCCACAGCCAGCAAGCTTGAGCCAGACTGTTTCAGTTGGCTAACCGCACCATCGTCAAGCACAACACTGCCACACAGATGCCGCTGTCCCAGGAGCCATTGTTTGCGTGCAGCCAGCGGTTTGCATAATGGATGGAAACAAGTGCCGAGGATTTCCGCCCGAGCGAGCCGTAACAGGACATCAGTCTCCCTGCCACCTACCACGCAAGTCGCCGTACCGGATCGAGCAGCCAGGCCAGCCGCCTGTACCTTAGTCACCATACCTCCCCTGCCCAGCCCACTGCTACTGTGTCCGGAGGCCATGGCGAGCAATGCCGGATCATCTGCGCTGATTTCATGCAACAGTTTTGCATCCGGATTATTGCGTGGATCGGCTTCATACAAACCCTGCTGATCCGTCAATATCACCAGCAGGTCGGCATCAACAAGATTAGCCACCATAGCTGCCAGCGTGTCATTATCACCAAAGCGCAATTCATCATAAGCCACGCTGTCATTTTCATTAACGACTGGAACCACCCCCAGAGAGATCAAATGATTCAGTGTGCCACGCGCATTCAGATAGCGCTTACGATTGATCAGATCATCGTGAGTCAAAAGGATCTGCGCCGTATGCAGGTGATGTTGTTGAAAAGCCTGCTCATAGGCATTTATCAGCCCCATCTGGCCGATCGCAGCCGCCGCCTGCTGTTCATGCAAGGCATGCGGGCGCTTCGTCCAGCCAAGCCGACTCATGCCTTCTGCCACCGCACCGGAAGACACCAGCACAATGTCTTTACCCTGCTGACGCAATAGTGCCATCTGCCGGACCCAGTCATTGATTGCCGGCATATCCAGTCCACGCCCATCTGCCGTCAGCAAAGAACTGCCTACCTTAACAACCCAACGGTTGCCAGCCACCAGTGGCTCGCGTTTGAATGAATCAGTCAATGGTTTCCCTGCGTTCTTCAATATATTGCATAATCGAAGTTACCAGCTTTTTTGTACCCTGTCCGGTGACAGCAGAAATTCTGAAAACCGGACCACTCCAGTCAAGCTTTTCAACAATCGCATCACAAAGAGTCTCCTGCTCATCTTCTGCAATCATATCCAGTTTATTTAGCACCAGCCAACGTTCACGCTGACCCAGCGCATCGCTGAATTTCTGTAACTCGGCAAGAATGGTTAGCACATCATTAACAGGATCACTCCCATCAATAGGCGCAACGTCTACCAGATGCAGCAGTAATCCGGTACGTGACAGATGCTTCAGGAACTGAATGCCAAGGCCAGCACCTTCCGCAGCACCTTCAATCAGCCCTGGAATATCCGCCATGACGAAACTCTGGTATTCAGCAATCCGCACCACACCCAGATTCGGATATAGCGTAGTAAACGGATAATCAGCAATTTTTGGCTTCGCCGCCGAAACAGCACTGATCAATGTAGATTTACCGGCATTGGGTTTGCCGAGCAGACCAACATCGGCCAGCAGGCTCAGCTCAAGCTCCAGCTTACGGCGTTCGCCAGGTGTACCCGGCTTGAATTGACGTGGCGCCCGATTGGTCGAGCTTTTATAACGCGCATTGCCAATCCCGTGAAAGCCGCCCTTTGCCACCAACAGACGTTGGCCAGGGCTTACAAGGTCGCCGATGAGTTCGCTGGTTTCTGGTGCATAGACCAGTGTCCCCACAGGCACGGCTATTTCAAGGTCTTCACCGCCTTTTCCGGTACAGTTTCTACCTTTGCCATTTTCCCCACGCTTTGCCTGAAAAATACGTGTAAAGCGGAAATCTGCCAGGGTATTCATTTCTTCATCTGCCACTAACCAGATACTGCCACCATCACCACCATCGCCACCATCCGGACCGCCCAACGGGATATATTTTTCACGACGAAAACTGACAGCCCCGCTACCGCCATCACCGGCCCTGACATCAATACTGGCTTCATCAACAAATTTCATGGCAAAGATTATCCCGAATGGTAATGCTAAAACAAAATAAAACTAAAAAATTCCCACAAAAAAACCCCGCATAGACGGGGCTTTTATTCACGCCTGAGATACACTCAGCCCGTAACTATATCCACGAACTTGCGATTTTTTGCGCCGCGTACCACAAAGCGCACAACGCCATCTGCTTTTGCAAACAGAGTATGGTCTTTTCCACAGCCAACATTCACTCCAGGGTGGAAACGCGTGCCACGCTGACGAATAATAATATTTCCGGCAGCCACTGCTTCACCACCATAGCGTTTCACACCCAGTCGTTTGGATTCTGAATCGCGACCATTGCGGGTACTACCGCCTGCTTTTTTATGTGCCATTTTACCCTATCCTCAACTCAATTTTGTTCAGCCAGAAATTAAATAACTGCGATCAGGCTGAAATATCCGTAATTTCAAGCTCGGTATAAGCCTGACGATGCCCCTGACGCTTCATATGGTGTTTGCGTCGTTTAAATTTGATAATTTCAATTTTTGCGCCACGACCATGTGCATTCACTTTTGCCACGACCTTGCCACCGGCAACGTAAGGACTACCAATATTAATATTGTCACCTTCAGCTATCATTAATACTTTATCTAACTCGATAGCATCACCTTCGGCAACATCCAGTTTTTCTACTCGAAGTTTGTCGCCAGGAGCAACCCGATATTGTTTGCCGCCTGTCATGATTACCGCATACATCGCTGGCTCTCCAGATTATTCAGTGTACGAAAGAGCGAGAATTTTACAGCGGCCGCAGGCCAGGGTCAACCACATTCCACCATTTCGCTCCTAGCCCCATTAAAGATGGACTTTATCACCAACGATAAAAAACTGGCATCTCACGCCTTTTGCGGGTTAGACTGTTAAATTATATTATTTACAGTGGCCTGCTATTAGTATGCAAGAATTATTAAAAAAACAAGCTATTAATCCGGGAATAGACAATATTCGCAGCCTGGTTGAAGAAGATATACGTGCGGTAGACCAGGTGATTTTCAAGCGCCTGAAATCCGATGTCGCCCTGATCAATGAGCTCGGAAGATATATAGTTAATAGTGGCGGCAAACGACTTCGCCCCCTGCTACTCCTGCTATCAGCGCGCGCCTGTGGCTACCAGGGCAGCAGCCATCAGGAACTGGCAGCGGTTATTGAATTTATCCACACCGCAACCCTGCTGCATGATGACGTTGTCGATGCATCCGATTTACGCCGCGGTCAACAAACATCAAACGCCATCTGGGGCAATGAAGCCGCCGTTCTGGTGGGTGATTTTCTCTACTCCCGCGCCTTTGAAATGATGGTCAAGGTTGACAGCATGCGCGTTATGGAGGTGCTCTCAAAAACCACCAATACCATCGCCGAAGGCGAAGTTCTGCAACTACTAAACTGCCACGATCCGGAAACCACGGAAGACATGTACCGTAACGTGATCCGTTTCAAAACAGCCAAACTGTTTGAAGCCTCATCAAAACTGGGCGCAATCCTGGCCGGACAACCGGACAACATCGAACAGGCCATGGCAAAATTTGGTATGCATCTGGGCACAGCTTTCCAGATTATTGATGACGCTCTGGATTACAGCTCATCAGCAAAAGAAATCGGCAAGAACATTGGCGATGATCTGGCGGAAGGCAAACCTACCCTGCCACTGATACACATCATGCAACATGGCACAGACGAACAGGTCAAACTGATTCGTAACGCCATTGAAGAAGGCGGCCTGAAACACATCGATGCAGTCATGGATGCCATTGAATCAACGGGGGCCATCGCATACACTGCGCAAGTTGCTCAACAGGAAGCTGAACTGGCGGTAAAGGCACTAAACATTCTGCCAGAGTCAACCTACAAAGAAGCACTGCTGAATCTTGCCGAATTCTCGGTAACCAGAAGCTATTAGTCGGGGCGTAGCGCAGCCTGGTAGCGCACTTCGTTCGGGACGAAGGGGTCGGAGGTTCAAATCCTCTCGCCCCGACCATCACTATTTGTCCAGCATTACTCCAAATTACATTAATTTTTGGGCATTGCTGAATGCAATATTTTAAGAAATGCCTCAGGATCAAGAAAACCCTTGCCCCAGACTTCATCTACATCTGTATTAGGCTTCAAGGCTACAATCTCCTCAAGCGTCTTACCTTGATCAATCAGTTTTTGCATTCTGTCACGAACCGTCACCAGCATATCGCGGTATTTTATCAGGGCTTTTTTATCACCTAGCGGGCCATGCCCAGGAATAATTTTTGTTTTCTCATCCACCATCGCAAGCACACGTTCAGCAGCCCCAATCATGCCATTTACGCTACCTTTAGTAGAAGCGTCAATAAAAGGATAAAAGCCATTAAAAAATGTATCGCCCATATGAATGACATTGGCTGGATTGAAAAACACCATGCTATCGCCATCCGTGTGTGCATTACTCTGATGGCTAACATGAATATCCAGTCCGTTTAAATGAAAAGTCACAGCATCCTTAAAGGTAATAACAGGCAATGCGGCTTTAGGAGAAGCGGGCACTTTTTTATTAAATGCCGCAATAAAGTTATCTTTGCTCATGCGCTCACGCACGTTGTCGTGCGCAACAATAACAACACCTTCTTTGCCAAGATTCTCATTACCACCAGTATGGTCAAAATGCCAATGGGTGTTAATGACAAAACGCAGCGGTTTATCAGAAATGCCGGCTATAGCTACTTTGATTTTATCTGTGAGTGGTGCGAACTGATCATCAATCATAAACACGCCATCCTCCCCAACAGACACTCCGATATTGCCACCTTTGCCCATCAGCATATAAATTCCGTTGCCGAGCTCTATGGTTTGAATGTTTATATCGCTGAATTCGTCCGTGACCTCTTTTGCAAATGCGCTATGACAACCTGCAAAACAGATCAGAAACAAGTTCAATATCCATTTATTTAAATAATTCATGTCAAATTTCCTTTAAAAAATCTCAACTCAGATAACCAGGCCTTCTACAATCGCTCCACCTGATAACCGCGCGTTTTCAGTTTTGCCAGCAGACTCTCTTTGCCGACAAGATGCAAAGCACCAACCAGTACCATTTCTATTTCAGGGGTTGTTAATAGCGCCTCAATCCGGGGAAGCCAGGCATTATTGCGACTCACCAGCAATGACTGATAAACATCGGGAAAGTCTTTTTGCATCGGATACAGTGCAATATCCTTAAATGCTTCAAGATCGCCTGCCTTCCAGGCATTTTTCATCTGCATAAACATTTCGCGAAAATGCACTGCCTCCTGCAAGGTATACAGGATTGCTTCATCTTCATTACCCTCCCCCATGGAGACCAAAAATGCCAGTTGTTCTTCGACAGTTTCCAGCTTGCCCAATACCTTGCCATCCTGCAGAGCCCTGTTACTAAAATAAGTATCCACGCCATTGTTGACATCAACCTGTTCCATCACTTCAAGCAGGGTTATCGTCAGAATAACCATTGCAGGCTTGAAACTTCTGAAGCTTTCGATTGACACATGTTTTTTCTGCAGATAGGCGGACAGCTTTTTCCAGGTCGCAGGTTTAAGATGCTTCTCCAGCGTATCACTGCCCTGATAGGTCATTTGCTTTAATAATTGCGCCTGCACTTCGGGCTGTTGCAGCCGTTGCATATCCGTTTCCAGAACCAGTTGGGACACTTTTCGATAAGCCCGTTCATACTCTACCGGCAATGGATAGTCTTTTTTTGCCAACATATGAATTGTACCGCCAATGTATAAATAGTCATTGCCTTTGGTAACTTTCCATACTAGCGATTCAGCATGCAACGGAAAAACAATCAGCAGCACATGGATATATAATAGACGGGTTAAAATAACTTTCACAAAAATCTCCGCTTTGACTTGCTCTGAATATCAGTTTTCAGCCGCTTTATCAATAAATACATCTGCGATAAAATCCAATTTATCCAGCAGCCGAGCAACGGGAAGATCAGTGTTTTCACCGGATTGCCACTCTGCAACCGCAGCCCGTTTACTGCCGCCTGTCACCAGCAACATCAGATGACGGGTATTGCGTAATGCAGAATAATTCAGGCTGACACGTTCTGATGGTGGCTTGGGCGCATCGTGCACAGCAATCACTGAAGCATCTTCAATGATTTCACGCCCGGGAAACAGGCTGGCAGTATGTCCGTCTTCGCCCATACCCAGCAATACCAGATCAAAGGCCCGCGCCGCATCAATCACCTGGCGATAAGACGCTGCTGCGAGCTCAGCGCCTGTTTCTGTCGGGATGGGGAAGATATTGTGCTTAGGTACTGAGACATGTTGGAGCAATGCATCCCAGGCCATAACGCTGTTTCTGTCAGCATGATCAGGCGGCAGGCAACGCTCATCGCCATAATAAATCCGCCAGGCTGACCAGTCAGTCACCGCTTTGACCAACAACCGGTAACAGATAGCAGGTGTAGAACCACCCGCCAGAACAATCCGGAAACAGCCAGACTCCGCAATCGATTGCTGTGCAATTTTCACAATCGTATCTGCAGCAGCTTCTGCAACCACTTCGGGGGATGAATAACGATGCCAGTGGTACATGTCAGATACTCTGACCAGCAAGACGCCCATGATGCTGACAATCATCCATTCGGTATCCCTCTGAAATTATAATGATTAGCACCATTCAGATTCAAGCACACCAGAAAGCCATGAACCTCGACGGTTGTGTCCTTCGTGTTCTGGTCTTTTTTTGGCGCCTGTGCGCATCTGTTCCGCACCCGAAGCCAAAAAAAGACCAGAACACGAAGGACAATGTTTGGCACAACAGAATCAGGATTCAGGTGTTGCTGAAATATGGTGCAAACTTAAATCAGCACCCTGATATTCCTGCTCCTCACTCAGACGCAAACCTACAACCATTTTGATGCCACCGTAAACCAGAAAACCACCGGCCAGCGCAACAGTAATACCCATCAGAGTACCTACAATCTGCGCAACCAAACTGACGCCACCAAGACCGCCAAGCTGTGTACTACCGAATATGCCGGCAGCGATACCACCCCAGGCACCACATAATCCATGCAACGGCCAGACACCCAGCACATCATCTATTTTCCAGCGATTCTGGGTTATCAGGAACAACTTGACAAACAACGCGCCTGCAATAGTCCCGGTAGCTAATGCCCCGAGTGGGTGCATAATATCTGAACCCGCACAGACAGCAACCAGTCCGGCCAATGGGCCATTATGTACAAAACCCGGATCGTTTTTGCCAACAAATAACGCGGCCAGAATACCGCCAACCATTGCCATCAGGGAGTTTGCTGCAACCAGGCCACTGACAGCGTCAATGGTCTGCGCAGACATGACGTTGAAACCAAACCAGCCAACCGACAATATCCAGGCGCCCAACGCAAGAAAGGGAATGCTTGACGGCGGATGCGCCGCCATCACTTGTCCATCTTTAGTGTAACGACCATGACGCGCACCCAGTAATAACACAGCGACAAGCGCGATCCAGCCACCCACGGCATGCACCACTACGGAGCCTGCAAAGTCATGAAATTCAGCACCAAATGTTGCTGCTATCCAGGACTGGATACCATAATTACCATTCCAGACTATGCCTTCAAAAAAGGGGTAAACAAAACCAACAAGCAGGAATGTTGCAGCAAGCTGCGGATTAAATTTAGCTCGCTCAGCGATACCTCCGGAGACAATTGCCGGTATTGCAGCGGCGAAGGTTAGCAAAAAGAAAAACTTCACCAGTTCATAACCATGTTTCTGGCTAAGAACATCGGCACCGGAAAAGAAATCGACACCGTAGGCAATACTGAAACCAACAAAGAAATAGGCAATGGTCGACATGGCAAAATCAGCAATGATCTTGACCAGAGCATTCACCTGGTTTTTTTCTCTGACCGTGCCTACTTCTAGAAAGGCAAAGCCCGAATGCATCGCGAGCACCATGATCGCGCCCAGCAAAATAAACAGGACATCACTGCCCGCCTGATAATCGTCCACAGCCACCTCCGAAATTATTGTCTGATTTCTCAGCAGCAGATTACCGATTTACTGAGATTATTCAACAATTATTCAGATTAATGATCAGGGCAGGGCCTTCTTTGTAGTTAGCAAGTGCTAATGCACGACTTCCCCGGCAATAGCACTGATCACCTGGTCTTCAAAATGAATGCGTTCAGCCAACGCTTCACCTAAATGAGAAAGGTCTTCATCCAGAGTCTTACACAACTCATTACGCTTGTTACAGGACATGATATTTTCGTACTTGTCGTTGAAATTCAGAATGGTGTCAGTGGTTTTAATAATATGGGGATATACCTGGCTGGCGATTTCTCTGACGGCAGTGCGTCGTTCCATTTTTTCTGCGATGTAACGATATAACTGAAAATGAGCGCTTGCCGTGTAATCAATGAGGGTCTCACAGAACTCCCGTAATACATTACTCAGATCGGCCTGCTCCGAAAAGGGGCGCTGACCGGCAAGGGAAGTATACTTTGACAGGGTGGCTGTTCGGGTTTGCACCAGCGTTGCCAGTTTTTCTGTTGAAGCGCTGCGTCTATCTTCTTCTGTATGACTGTTTACGGCTACCATCAAATTCTCCTCAAAATTCTTAAGTATTTGTTGTTGTGTCAGTTATCCGGCACTGCCAGAAATAATGCAGAGACCATGCCAACTCTAATATCAACAAAACAAAAACACTCGAAATCAATTTAACTCATTGAATTAATTAAAATAAGAAAGATTATCACCCTCCATAAAGAAAACAGCCCTGGTCAAAAACTCTACCGGTCTATAAAACTGGTTCATTTATTGCTTACTTCCTGAATACCACATGGATTTATGACAGTTCAGGAGACACTCATGGCAATGCCCGGCACAATCAGACAGTTTCTGGAAAACAGCAGTCTATCGTATGAAATATTGAATCACCCACGAACCAGCTCGCTGGCAGAAGCCGCACAGGCCTGTCATCTGGAGCTTCATCAGTTAACACGCACCGTTATGCTTGCTGATGCTGAAGGTCTGTTAATGGTGATTATGGCGGCGGATGAACTGCTGGATTTTGGTGCTCTGCATCAATTGCTTGATCGTGATCTGGAACTTGTTCCTCAACACAAGCTGGCAGAAATTTTTGATGACTGTGAGAAGAACTCCTGCCCGCCACTGGCAAAAGTGTATGGCCTGGAAGCAATCATTGACAGCAAACTGGAATCCCGCGACGAGATTATTTTTGAACCTGGTTCACACACATCACTGGTACAAATATCCGGCACCGATTTCAATCACCTGTTTGACAAAGTCAGCTATGCACCCATTACCCGAGCA
>JAZGGH010000022.1:0-8268 GCA_036480335.1 Gammaproteobacteria bacterium
CGATCTCACAGCCCGAAATAAATTACGCACTGTGATCAGAGATACAAACGACACCCTGTCTAATACAGCGCTGGAATTTGATGCCAGCAGCATTATCAATGATCTCCAATGGCATACTTATACTCTAACCGTTGCCAACGGCGAAGGTGCAAAAGCCTACCTTGATGGCGTCTTACAAAACACCGATACCACCCGGGGTGGCGATGCCTTTAATCCTGCGACCGATGTCTATTTTGGTGCTAGAGAAGATTTAACTTCCGACCGATTTTTTGGTGGTTCACTTGATAGTGTGCAAACCTTCAACCGTGCTCTTAGTGCCAAAGAAGTTGACGATGCTCATACCGGTGGTAGTTCTTTAGCAACGGCTAACGTTCTGGTCAAAGATCCGCCAGTCAACACCGTACCTGGTGCACAGGTAGTCAATGAAGATACTGCCCGGATCTTTAATACTACTAACGGAAACCTTATTTCGATCGCGGATGGCGATGCTGGCAGTAATCCACTTCGTATCACATTAACTGCAACGAACGGTTTGATGACGCTCTCGCAAACAACGGGACTCACTTTTAACACAGGTAATGGCACGGCTAATGCCACGATGGTTTTTGAAGGGACATTAATCAATATTAATGCCGCCCTGGATGGCTTGAGTTTCCTTGGTGATCAAGATTTCAATGGCGCGGCCAATATTCAAATCATCACCGATGATCTAACGCTCACGAATCTCAATGGAGACAGTAACCTGCAAGGTTTCTACACCTTTGATAACACAGGCGATCTGGGTAATGACGATAGTGTTGGAGGAGCCAACGACGGGACTATTAATGGCGCCGTCACGAACAATGACGCCACTCGGGGGAATGTCTTAGAGTTTGATGGAGTGGATGACTACGTGTCGCTGGGCGACCCGGTAGGACTGCAAGTTACCGGTCAAATTACAATCGCCGCCTGGATCAAACCTGATTCTATATCCGGTCGCCAAAACATTGTGGTCAAGGGGCACACTTTTAGCCCAGATGGAGAAAACTTTCTACGTATATGGCAGGATGGTACTTACCAAATCGGAAGCTTTGACACTGGGGGTGAACATTTCACTTCCTCAGCAATCCCCGCTGGTGATGTAGGAACTTGGGTCCACCTGGTCGGCACCTATGATGGAACCAGTTGGAATCTGTATCGCAATGGTATCCTGGTGTCTTCCACGGTTGATGCCACTGGAGCTGTCAGTGTAAGCGAGAACTGGGCCATCGGAGCCAGAGGGACAGGAACCGAGCGATTTTTCGATGGGTTGCTTGATGACGCCCGCATTTATGATCGCGCCTTAACGACCGCTGAAATTCAAAACCTTGCATTTGAGCCGACCTTGACAGCTACCGACAATATCGCCATTACTATCAATGCAGTCAACGATACCCCAACTAACATTACTTTGGTTGAAGCGATCTCCGTCGCCATCACCAACCCTGGTTTTGAATCCCAAATACTAGTAAATGATCAAGATTTATTACCTACCATAACTGGCTGGAACAATACCGGATCCTCAGGCGTCTTGAATGTAGAACCAAATCTATATACATATCAAGCGCCTGAAGGGGACAATGTTGCCTTCATTGATACAGCGGGAACCATTTCACAAGTCTTATCTGAAAACTTTACAGCCGGTAGAAGTTATACCTTAAGCGCTATGGTTGGTGATGAAATACCTGTTGCAGAGAGTTCCGGATGGCAAATGAGACTTTATGCAGGCAGCCAACTCATCGGATCGGTATCAAATACAGATTTTAACCCGGCTAATGATGAATTTATCAAAGCAACTCTGCATCTAGACGCGGATACACTGGCCGCTTTTTCGGCTGAATATGGCCAGGCCTTAACAATTGAGTTTTTTGATGATGGATCAGCTGCGAATGTTCATTTTGATGATGTAAAACTTGAGTATACAGCGATCAGTGTCCCTGAAAATTCTGCCAATGGAACCGTAGTCGCCAACGTATCATCAGTTGCGGATCCAGACACAGGGGATACTCATACCTATACCTTATTTGATAATGCCAGTGGACGATTCAGTATAGATAACATCACCGGCGTTATCAGTGTAGCCAATACTGCACTACTTGATTCTGGCACAGCAAGCAGCCATAACATTACCGTGCGAGCCACAGATACTGGCACCCTTGTTTATGATGAAATCGTTACTATTCAAATAGCTAGTACGGTTTTGGAAGTAGACACGACATCAGATGTTACTGATGGTGATACTTCGTCAATCACTGGCCTGTTGAATAGCAAAGGTGCAGATGGTTTTATCTCCCTGCGCGAAGCGATCACTGCCACTAACAACACTGCTAATGGTGCAAGTCCTGATGAGATCCATTTCAATATCAGCACCGCTGATTCACGCTACTTCTTTTATGAAGATGATGGCATCGCCAACAGCTTAACGGGTGTTATTACCCATACCCCGACACTTGTTGATACTGATTTCAATACTGGCTGGTTTTCCATTCAGACTGGATCTGCGTTGCCCGACATTACTGACACAGTAATCATTGATGGTTACACCCAAAATGGCGCACAGGCGAATACGCTCGCTACTGGATCAGATGCGATTCTTAAAATAGAACTAGATGGCAGCTTGGCAGGTGCGACTGACGGACTCGTTATAAACGGCAGTAACAGTACAATCTCAGGGCTGGTTGTAAACAACTTCGGTGACGATGGTATCCAGCTGGACGCCACTGGAATTGTCATCACAGGCAATTATGTTGGAACGGATATATCTGGAACCATCGCACAAAATAATGGCGATGATGGTGTCGATATCAACACCGCTAGCAATACGGTTGGTGGATCGACTCCTGCAGCACGGAATCTTATTTCCGGGAACAATAATAATGGCATTGCTATCAGTGGTGCGAACAACAATATCCAGGGTAATTATATTGGTACTGACGTGACCGGCACCGTTGATCTCGGAAATGGGGACTATGGTGTCGAGGTTTCTGATTCGGCAGGTAACACAATCGGTGGATCGACAGTCGCTGATCGTAACGTGATCTCTGGCAATGATTTAGATGGCATTCGCTTGTCAGGTTTGACGACAACCTCCAATATCATCCGGGGAAACTACATTGGCGTGGATGTTACCGGTACTGCAACAATAGGTAATGCCGCCCATGGTATTGGTGTCTGGAGTTCTGACGGCAACACCATTGGTGGTGCTGGTGCCAATGAACACAATATTATTGGCGGCAATGTGACCCAGGGCATACTGCTCTATTCGTCTGATAACAATGTGGTGCAAGGTAACTACATTGGTACAGATGCTACAGGTACCATTAATTTAGCCAATCTTGAGAACGGCATTGCCACTTCAACCAACTCGACAAATAACCGCATAGGTGGCGATAACGCCAATGAAGGCAATACGATTGCATTCAACACTAAGCAAGGCATTTCAGTAGGTGGCACTACAACAAACAACGCAATTTTACGTAATGCTATCTATTCCAACACCCTGCTAGGTATTGATTTAGAAAATGATGGCGTTACCAACAATGATGCCGGAGATGTGGATAGCGGTGCCAACAATCTGCTTAACTTCCCTGTCCTGACTAATATTTTTCAGAATGGAGCCAATCTGGATATTGATTTTGATATTGACCTCCCAGCAGGTAATTACCGTATCGAGTTCTTTGATAATCCAGGTGGCAATGATCCTTCAGGCAATGGTGAAGGAGAAAATTATCTTGGATTTGCCTCGATCACACATACTGGCAGTGGGGTTGAATCCTTTAGCACTAGCCTGATCAGCGCCACAGGAACCGGTGATGTCTCTGCTACCGCAACAATTGATCTAGGGGCTGGAAACTACGGCTCCACTTCTGAATTCAGTACGAGTACCTCTATTGATCATGCACCGGTCGCTCAGAATGACCCAACAGGATCCTACTCCAACGGCATCCTCAACTTAAACCCTTTAAGCTACTGGCGTTTGGGTGAGTCTGCAGGAACAACAGCAATTGATCTGGGCACAGCCGGTAATAATGGTAACTACATTAATGGCGCAACGCTGGGAGCCACCGGTGCTCTGGTGGGTGATGCAGATACTGCTGCAGAATTTGATGGCGTCAATCAAAATGTTGATGTTGGTAGTTTTAACGTAGCTGGATCCGGCATCACTTTATCTGCCTGGTTTAATTCAGATGACCTGAGCCTACTCGAGCAACGAATTATTTCTAAAGCAAATGGCACCAGTCCCAACAGCCATACGTGGATGCTTAGCACCGTCTTCTCAGATGACGAATACCGACTGCGTTTTCGTCTCCAGGCAGGTGGAACGACGGATACATTGATCGCGAGTTCCGGTGCTCTTACCGCAGGGCAATGGCATCATGCCACAGCAACATATGATGCTGGTACAGGTGAGATGAAACTTTTCCTCGATGGGCAGGCAGTCGGGTCAGCCTTCCACTCTGTTGGCGGTGCGGTAAACACTGATGCCAGGAATGTTTCTATTGGTGCTAATCCAGATGATCAATATCGACCTTTCGACGGTCGTATTGACGAAGTTGCTATCTTTGACAAGGCCATATCAACAGATGAAATCAGTTCCGTATTTTTTGAAGGAAGAGCCGCCTATGTAACAAAGGAAGACACGCCTCTGGTTGTTTCAAATGTATTTGGCGTACTTGCCAATGATACTGATATTGATGGCGACACTTTATCTGCCATCCTGGTTAGCGGCCCATCGAATGCGAGCACATTCTCTTTAAATTCTAATGGTGCCATCAATTATACACCTACCGCCAACTTTAATGGCACAGACAGTTTTACTTATAAGGCCAATGATGGGACAACAGACTCAGCCACAGTGACAGTGATCATTAACGTCGACGCGGTGAACGATGCGCCAACAGTAACAACCACCGTCGCCAACCTGACTTACGCTGAAAATGCTCCTGCGGTAGCGATTGATTCCGGCTTAACAATTTCCGATCTGGATAGCAGTACTCTTTCACAGGCTACAGTCAGAATAACTAATAATTTTTCTGAGAGTGATGATATTTTGACGTTTGTTGATCAGCTTGGAATTACCGGGGCTTATAATGCAAATACGGGCGTTTTAACTCTGTCAGGGGTGACAACAATCGCAAATTATCAAACAGCTTTGCGATCGGTCGCTTATCAGAACACCACTAGCAGTCTTCAACGTGAAGTTACATTCATAGTAAACGATGGAAATGATGCCAGTTTACCTGCCACCAGACTCATTGATGTTTCGGCTACCAATGATGCACCCACCATAACAAAAGACGCCATATTGTCAGACAGCGGTCAGTCTTTGGGAACTTCCTTTAGCACGTCAATCAATATGGGGGATGTGGATGGTGATGGCGATTTGGATATGGTCGTCGCAAATTATAACCTGCAAACAAATAAAGTTTACCTCAATGACGGCGCAGGAAACTTTACAGATAGCGGTCAAAATCTCGGTAGCTCAAATAGCCATGGAATTGAACTTGGCGATATTGATGGGGACGGTGACCTCGATATGGTTGTGGTTAATTTTTCCAATCAGGCCAATAAAGTTTATATCAACGATGGTACGGGTGTTTTCTCTGACACCGGACAAAGTCTTGGTAATGCAGACAGTACTGAGCTGGCCCTCGGTGATATTGATGGCGATGGCGATCTGGATTTGATCGTGGGTAATTTTGGTGGTCAGGCCGACAAGATTTATCTCAATAATGGCGCTGGTGTTTTTACAGATAGTGGACAGTCTATAGGAGTTACAAATACTCGCTCCATTGATCTCGGGGATGTTGATAATGATGGCGATCTGGATCTTGTCACCGGCAATGATGGCCAGAGCAATAAAGTTTATCTCAATGATGGTAGTGGAATTCTGACAGATAGTTTGCAAAGTCTTGGAACTCTAACCACCTTTGCCGTACAACTTGGTGATCTTGATTTCGATGGTGATCTGGATCTTGTTGAAGCTTCACAAGGTGGAGCCAACAAAGTTTTTCTTAACGATGGCAGCGGAGTATTTACCGACACAGGCCAGAATCTCGGCGGTGTAGCATCCAACTCTCTTGATCTCGGTGATATTGATGCAGATGGTGATCTGGATCTCATCTTTAGTAATAACGTTGGTGTCGCTGATCAGCTTTATATTGGCAATGGCGATGGTACATTTTCTACAGGGCAATCTCTGGGAACTGGTGACACTCGTAATCTTGTTTTCTCAGATATTGATAGTGATGGTGATCTGGATCTTATTGCAGCTAATTATAATGGTGAAAGCAATCTCGTCTATCTGAATGACTCAGCCATTTCGGTACTCGTACCACTCGCTCTGAATGAAGGAGACCCAGCTCAAATATTAACCAACATAGCGATTGTTGGTGACATAGACAGCAGTGATTTTAATGGTGGCAGTCTTACGATCACTTATTCGGTTACTGGTGATGCAGGTGATCAGCTCAGTGTCAGAAATCAGGGCTCTGGTGCAGGACAAATTGGTTTCGACGGTAGTAATGTCAGTTTTGTTGGCGTCAATATTGGCGTTTTAAATTTGGCTAATAACGGAGCAAACGGTAATTCGATCACTATTGATCTGAATAGCTTTGCAACAGCTGATGCTGTCAAAACACTACTAAATAATATTACTTTTCAGAACACTTCCGATAACCCGGCTGTGAGTAGAACACTTTCGATCACCGTGAATGATGGCGATGGTGGAACCAGTTCTTCGATCAGCCAGGTGATTACTATTGCCGCGCTTAATGATCTCCCTTCTTCCACGAACGCTACGATACTTGCAACGACCAGTTCGACTTTTGTTTTCAACGCAACTCACTTTAACTTCACAGATCTGGACACGGGCGATTCACTGCAACAGATCCGCATAAGTGGCATTGCTGGTAGTGGTAGTTTGGAAAACAACGGAATAGCTGTAATTAATAATCAGATTATTAGTCGTGCTGATATAGATTCAGGTTTACTGACGTTTACACCTATTGTTGGTCAGTCAGGCAGTAATTACGCAAGCTTCAATTTCGAAGTACATGATGGAACGGCTTTTGCTGGTGCTACCTCAGCAGCGACGATCAACGTAGGAGGACTCACGCCTTTCTTCAACCAGCGGATTCAAGGTGGTGGAATTATTGTTGACTCAGCTGGTATGAGAACCGATGTTCTATTCACTGGTGGTACATTGACTCCGACTTTTAACATTGTAGGAATTCCTGCTAGCGGAACAGTAGTGAACGCCTATTTTTTGATCAATGAACTTGATTTCGGATCACTTGATACAACATTTACACTAAACGGCAATCCTGTAACGCCAGCCCAGGTTGGAGAGTCTGCTGATCCAAACTGGGCATCAATTCGAGTAGTTACACTTAGAGCAGATGTAACAACTATTGTCACTGGCAATGGAAGTTATACCCTGGGTGGTGCCGATGGCATCGGAGCCGATTCTTACCAGGGTGCTGTTCTTGTTGTTGTCTATGAAGATACATCTGTTTCAACCGATTCAATCATTACACTTCACGAAGGTTCGATAACACAACTCGATTCTCCTGTTGCTATTCCAATGGAGTTTAATGCCGGTAATCCGCTGCCTCAAAGTTTTATTAATGCCAATATGACCCTCATTGGTTTCGATGGTCAAGATGGGTTCCCTGAGACAGCACTTGATTTTCAGGCAACAACCGCAGGTTCAGCAACAACCATTATTCCTGCCAATAGTTTTGATTCTAATCAGGGTGGTAGTGAACAATTCAATATTGATATCAGCTCATACATTACACAGGCAGATACTGGTGCAGAACTTACGCAGACTACGCCACCGGTCAACACTGACGACTATATTGTCTACCCGTTCCTCGCTACCGTCATTCAACTCGACAATGCTGCTCCGACGTTGGATAACACGGGCAACATGGCGCTGACTTCGATCACTGAAGATCAGACAAATTCTGTGGGAGATATCATTAGTGCCGTTATCTTGTCCGCAGGCGGAGATCGTATTGCTGATCTGGATAATAGTGCATTAGAAGGCATTGCGATCACCAGTTTGTCCAGTGGCAATGGTAGCTGGGAATACTCGACTAATGCAGGTGTAAGCTGGAATGCTGTTGGTGTGGTTTCTGACGCTTCAGCATTATTGTTAAGAAACAGTGACTTCATACGATTCGTCCCTGATGGCCAGAACGCAGACATGGCAAGTATCGATTTTCGTGCGTGGGATCACACTAG
>JAZGGH010000023.1:0-2439 GCA_036480335.1 Gammaproteobacteria bacterium
CAAATCTCGTAAACAAGTGATTGAACAGCGAATTCTACTACACTCATTGGTATAGCGGTCGCTAAGACCATTACAGCATGGAAAAAGCTTAAACAGCTACTAACCACTAAAAAGGGAGACATACCATGACGGTACCTGACACGGGATTTATGCTCCGCTCGCTCGAGTATTTAGCATCTTTTATCATCATTCTATTTGCGCTGATGGTACTGGCAATCATTGTGGTCTACATAATGGATGTCACCCAGACCAAGCAGGCTATCCGCCGTAATTATCCGGTGATTGGCCATTTTCGTTACTTTTTTGAAGATATTGGTAAGTTTTTCCGCCAATACTTTTTTGCCATGGATCGGGAAGAAATGCCCTTTAACCGGGCTGAACGCTCCTGGGTATACCGCGCTGCAAAAGATCTGGATAACACCACTGCGTTTGGCTCCAGCCGCGCCTTGTCACCTCCTGGAACTATCCTGTTCGTCAATTGCCCCTTCCCAACACTCGGTGAAGATGCTGCAGAAACCCAACCGGTCACCATCGGCTCCTTTTGCAAACAACCCTACACTGCAAAATCTATATTTAATGTCTCAGGCATGAGCTTTGGTGCTCTGTCAAAACCTGCGGTACAAGCTCTATCACACGGCGCCGCAAAAGGCGGTTGCTGGGTGAATACAGGCGAAGGCGGCCTGTCACCCTACCATCTGGAAGGCGGTTCCGACGTGGTGTATCAAATCGGCACAGCCAAATACGGCGTTCGCGATGCAGCCGGCAAACTAAGCGATGACAAACTGCGCGAAGTGGCGGCTCACCCACAAGTAAAAATGTTTGAAATCAAAATGAGCCAGGGTGCCAAACCCGGCAAAGGTGGCATTCTTCCTGGTGGTAAGGTCACCGAAGAAATCGCCAAAATTCGTGGCATACCAGCAGGTCAGGACTCTATCAGCCCAAACCGGCATCCCGACATAAATTCACTCGGCGATCTGCTGGATATGATTGATCGCATCCGTACCGTCACCGGCAAACCTGTCGGTTTCAAAGCTGTAATAGGTGCCTATGGATGGCTCGACGAGCTGTGCGTAGAAATCAACAAACGCGGCCCGAAATCCGCGCCGGACTTTATCACCATTGACAGTGCCGACGGTGGTACCGGCGCAGCACCCATGAGCTTAATGGATTACATGGGCCTGCCCATAAAAGAAAGCCTGCCACTGGTTGCTGACACACTTACAAAACATGGCTTAAAAGAACGCATCAAGCTAATTGCTTCAGGCAAGTTGATCTCACCCGCCGAAGTTGCATGGGCTTTATGTGTTGGTGCTGACTTCATCGTCTCTGCCCGTGGTTTCATGTTTGCACTGGGTTGCATCCAGGCACTGCACTGCAACAAAAACAACTGCCCAACCGGTATCACAACACATGACAAGCGCTTGCAAAAAGGCTTAGTGCCCTCAGTCAAAGCCCAGCGTGTCGCCGATTACATTAAGAACTTGAACTATGAAGTGGGCGTAATCGCACATTCCTGCGGCGTCAAGGAGCCACGCCAATTACGTCGCTTCCATGCCCGTATGGTTGCGGAAAACGGCCAATCTGTCGGTCTCGATGAATTGTATGCAGAAAAACCTGCACCTGCATTAGTCACCAGCAGCAAAGCCGGTTAAATCACGAATACTGTGATCGATTGCTAATTAGCGTCTGCTTATTAAAATCAATATTTTTGTATATTCGTAGTGTTTCTTAGCGTGCTCTGCGCCTTTGCGAGAATTTATTTTTTGACTGACACTCATTAATTTGCCTGTATGATGACATACTCATAATTTACAAAACAATCGTGAAAGGAATCATCCGCAATGACTCACAAAACGCTTGTTACTGGTGGTGCCGGTTATATCGGCAGCCATCTGGTACGACTACTCACAGCTGCTGGCCAGCCTATTGTCGTCCTCGATAATCTATCAACCGGCTTTGCCGATGCTGTATTGGGCGCTGAATTAGTCGTTGGCGATACCGGCGACCAGGAACTGGTTTCACGCCTGTTGAAAGATCATAATATTGATACCGTTATTCATTTTGCAGCGCATACCATTGTGCCTGAATCGGTCTCTGATCCGCTGAAATATTACGGCAATAACACCTGTTGTTCGCGCTCACTCCTGGCTTGTTGTCAGGCAGCTGGCGTAAAACATTTTATTTTTTCATCGACCGCTGCTGTTTACGGCATTCCTGATGACACGGCTTGCAGCGAAGATAGCCCTCTCTCTCCGATCAATCCTTATGGCATGTCAAAACTAATGACTGAAACCATGCTGCGTGATCTGGGCAAGGCCTCTGACATGCGGCATGTGATTTTGCGTTACTTTAATGTTGCTGGTTCTGACCCTGAAGGTAAGATTGGCCAGTCTACTGATAAGGCCACCCTGTTAATCAAGGTCGCCGCTGAAGTTGCTG
>JAZGGH010000024.1:0-20844 GCA_036480335.1 Gammaproteobacteria bacterium
AAAAAGCCGGATTATCAGAACCCATGCAAGACGTTTACCAGCCCGCAGAGATTGAAGCACGAACCCAGGCAAACTGGGAGGAAAAAGAGACTTTTCGTGTTCGCGAGGATAGCAGTCGAGAGAAATATTACTGTCTGGCGATGTTTCCCTATCCATCCGGGCAGTTGCACATGGGGCATGTGCGCAATTATACGATCGGTGATGTGATATCCCGTTATCAGCGGATGCTGGGTAAGAATGTGTTGCAGCCAATGGGCTGGGATGCTTTTGGCCTGCCGGCTGAGAATGCGGCGATCAAGAATAAGGTCGCACCGGCTAAATGGACGCTGGAAAATATCGATTATATGCGTGGCCAGTTGCAACGACTCGGCTTTGGTTACGACTGGCAGCGCGAGCTGGCGACCTGTAATCCTGACTATTATCGCTGGGAACAATGGTTTTTTACCCAGTTGTTCAAAAAAGGCCTGGTGTATAAAAAGACGGCAGTGGTGAACTGGGATCCGGTCGATCAGACGGTACTGGCGAATGAACAGGTGATTGATGGTAAGGGCTGGCGCTCCGGTGCAACTGTTGAGCGGCGTGAAATTCCCCAGTGGTTTTTGAAGATTACTGATTATGCCGATCAGTTGCTGGATGATCTGGATCAGCTTGATGGCTGGCCTGAGCAGGTGCGTACCATGCAGCGCAACTGGATTGGTCGTTCCCAGGGCGTCGAAATGCAGTTTTTGGTAGAGGGTGAGGATGATCCATTAACGGTCTTTACCACGCGACCGGATACGCTCATGGGTGTGACCTATGTGGCTGTGGCTGCTCAGCATCCATTGGCATTGAAGGCGGCTGAAAGTCGCCCTGAGGTGCAGGCATTTATCGAAACCTGTTCGCACACAAAAGTGGCCGAAGCAGATATGGCGACCATGGAGAAGCAGGGTATTGATACCGGCTTTCGGGCTATTCATCCGATCACGGGTGAAGCAGTACCCGTCTGGTCAGCGAATTTTGTGTTGATGGAATATGGTTCCGGGGCAGTGATGTCGGTGCCTGCGCATGATCAGCGTGATTATGAATTTGCCAAAGCCTATGGCCTGCCAATTCAGCGCGTCATTAACCCCTTGCCGGATGCCGCTGATGTAGATATTAACGAGGCAGCTTTTACCGACACAGGGATACTGGTTAACTCGGGTCAATTTGACGGTTTGAATTCGCAACAAGCGTTTACTGCGATTGCCGATGCGCTACAGAAACAGGGCAAAGGTAACATAACGATTAATTACCGCCTGCGTGACTGGGGTGTTTCCCGGCAACGTTACTGGGGTTGTCCGATACCGATTATTAACTGCCCGGATTGTGGTTCGGTTGCTGTACCTGAGGATCAGTTGCCGGTTGAGTTACCGCGTGATGTGGTGCTCGAAGGGACCGGTTCGCCGATCAAGAGCGATCGCAGTTTTATCGATGTTAAATGTCCGGATTGCGGTGTTGATGCCGAACGTGAGACGGATACTTTTGATACCTTCTTTGAGTCTTCCTGGTATTACGCGCGTTTTACCTGCCCGGATAATGATCAGGCCATGCTGGATGAACGTGCAGATCACTGGCTGCCTGTCGATCAGTATATTGGTGGCATTGAACATGCGGTGCTGCATCTTCTCTATGCGCGCTTTTTTCATAAGCTGATGCGTGATCTGGGGCTGGTGAAAGGTGATGAGCCGTTCAAACAATTGTTGACTCAGGGAATGGTCAACAAGGACGGCAGCAAGATGTCCAAGTCAAAGGGCAACACGGTTGACCCGCAGGCATTGATTGATCAATATGGCGCTGATACGGTGCGCTTGTTCATCATGTTTGCAGCACCACCTGATCAGTCACTGGAATGGTCGGATAGTGGTGTGGAAGGGCAATCACGTTTCCTCAAGCGCCTGTGGAAGCTGGTGCATACGCATGTTCAGCAGGGCAGACCGAAGGCGCTGGATATATCTGCACTGAATGATGCACAGAAAGCACTGCGTCTGAAGCTGCATGAAACCCTGCAAAAAGTCAGCGATGCTATTGGCAGGCGTTTCACTTTTAATACCGCCATCGCAGCGAACATGGAGTTGTTGAATGAGCTGGGTAAATTCAGTGATGCTTCAGAACAGGGGCTTGCACTGATGCAGGAAGCGCTGGAAAGCGTTACCCTGATGTTGTCACCCATTGTGCCGCACATTACTCAGGAATTATGGAATGCGCTGGGTCACGATGAACTGATTGTCGATTATGCCTGGCCACAGGTTGATGAAAGTGCACTGGTCAGAGACAGTATTGAGCTAACCGTGCAGGTGAATGGTAAATTGCGTGGCCATATTTCGGTGGCGGCAGATGCCAGCAAGGATGTTGTCGAAGCTGCGGCGCTTGCTGAATCCAATGTGCAACGATTTATCGAAGGTAAGGAAATTCGTAAGGTGATTGTTGTTCCGGGGCGTCTGGTTAATCTGGTTATATGAATATGAATCTAATACGTATTGCGCTGCTTATTCTAACGGTTTCTATGCTGTTATCTTGCGGATTCCAGTTGCGCGGCAGCCAGCATTTGCCGGCGGTGATGCAAAAAACCTTTGTTAAGGCAGAGGTGCCTTATTCCAGTATGTCGACGGCGATGCGAAATCAGTTGCAGGCTATTGGTATCGAAGTGCCGAGTATTGATGACAATGCAACTGCGACGATCCAGATTCTCAGTCATCGCTCGGATCGGCGAGTATTGTCGGTTGGCAGTAGCGGTAAGGCAACCGAGTATGAATTGTTTGAGGAGATCAAATTCCGTTTACTGGATGCGCAGCAGCGCGAGTTGATAGAGCCGCAGGTGTTGCGGGTGACGCGTGATTATGTGTTTGATGAAACACGTCTACTGGGTAAATTTCAGGAAGCCGATCAGATCCGTGAGCAAATGCGAGAGGAACTGGCGCAGCGTGTGCTGAGTCGAATTGAAACCCGCTTACAGCAGAAAAATGGCCCAGATTTACCCTAACCAGTTAGACGCTTTGCTGAAGAAGTCACTGGCACCGGTTTATCTGGTGCACGGTGATGAGCTGCTCACACAAATGGAATGCGCTGATGCCATTCGAGCTGAAGCGCGGTGTCAGGGTTATACTGAGCGACAGGTGTTTAGCGTTGACCGGTCATTCGACTGGAACAGTCTGGCAGCGGAATCTGCGAGCCTCTCCCTGTTTGCCGAACAGCGCATACTGGAACTGCGCCTGCCGACTGGCAAGGCCGGTACGGAAGGTTCGAAAGTCCTGTATGAATTTATTCAACAGGCCATCCCCGATACCTTGTTGCTGGTTATTGCCGGCAAGCTCGATGCTGCTACCAAACGGACAAAATGGTACAAGGCATTTGAACAGACAGGAGTGACGGTTGCCGTTTATCCGATAGATGCTGAGCGCTTGCCGGCCTGGATAACGCAACGCTTCCAGCAGCGCAAAATGTCGGTAGATGCGGCTGCGGTTGCATTACTGACAGAACGAACAGAAGGAAACTTACTGGCCTGTACACAAGAAATTGAAAAGCTCTACCTGTTGTATGGTGAAGGCGCTGCGATTAATGCTGATCAGGTTGAAGATTCGGTGACCAGTAGCGCGCGTTATACCGTGTATACCCTGGTCGATGCGGCAATGTTGGGGGATATGTCGCGTTGTCAGCAGATATTGCGGGGGCTGGAGGCAGAAGGCGTGCCAGCGACTTTGGTCCTGTGGGCTCTGAGCCGTGAGATCCATACCTTGCAGAGTATGGCCGCTGATTTGCCGGGCAGTCATCTGAATACCATTCTGACATCCTGGCGTGTCTGGGATAAACGCAAGCCACTGGTATCCGCCGCCCTGCAACGGCTTTCCGGGCGACATTTTCCGCATCTGCTTCGCCAGTGTGCACAGGCCGAGCGCAGTATCAAGGGTTTTCCGGCGGGCACAGGCTGGAATGAACTGTTACAATTGCTTGCCATGATGACGGCTGTGGGCCGCTTGCCTATGACGCCTGATTTAAGCTGAATTGAGTCTACAATAACGGTTAACCTGATTGAGATAGAAACATGACTGAAATTACAGATATTGCGGCCTATATGCAGACTCTGGGTGTACAGGCACGCGCAGCCGGACGTGCCATGAGTGCTGCTGACTGTGGCACGAAAAATCAGGCGTTACAGGCGATTGCGGATGCTATTTTAGAGCGGCGCGCGGAACTGGCAAGTGAGAATGAGAAAGACCTTGAGGCCGGTAAACAGCACGGACTGGATGCAGCGCTGCTGGATCGTCTGGCACTGACCAAAGAGCGCATTGATAGTATGGCGGAAGGCTTGCGACAGATTGCAACATTGCCTGATCCGGTGGGTGATATTACCGATCTGGCCTACCAGCCTTCCGGTATTCAGGTAGGACGTATGCGAGTGCCGCTGGGTGTGATCGGTATTATTTATGAATCACGGCCGAATGTAACCGCGGATGCTGCTGGTCTGTGTCTTAAATCCGGCAATGCCTGTATTTTACGCGGCGGCTCTGAAGCGCTGCATTCGAATCAGGCGATTGCTGCCTGTATCCGTATCGGGCTGGAGAAAGCGGGTTTGCCTGCTGAAGCGGTGCAAGTGGTAGAAACCACGGATCGTGCTGCCGTCGGCGCATTGCTGACGTTGCAAGAATCGGTCGATGTGATCGTACCGCGAGGTGGCAAGGGCCTGATTGAACGGATTATGAAGGAATCGACAATCCCGGTCATCAAGCACCTACACGGTGTTTGCCATACCTACATTGATGATGAGGCAGATTTTGACAAGGCTATCAAGATTGCCTATAACGCGAAAACACAGCGTTATGGAACCTGCAACACAATGGAAACTCTACTGGTTGCCAAAGGTATTGCTAACGATATTTTGCCACCCCTTGCTGACATGTATCATCAGACAGGGGTTGAACTGCGGGGCTGTGAACGCAGTCGGCAGATTGTCAGTAGTATGGTGAATGCTCAGGAATCCGACTGGGCAGAAGAGTATCTGGCGCCGATTCTGGCTGTGAAAATTGTCGATGATATGGCTGAGGCGATTGATCACATCGAAACATGGGGTTCGCGGCATACTGATGTGATTGTTAGCGAAAACTTTAGTCGCGCGCGGCAGTTCCTGCGCGAAGTTGATTCGAGTTCGGTTATGGTGAATGCGTCATCTCGCTTTGCTGATGGTTTTGAGTACGGGCTGGGTGCTGAAATTGGCATCAGTACTGACAAATTACATGCACGTGGACCGGTTGGGCTGGAAGGTTTGACGACACAGAAATTTATTGTGCTGGGTGATGGCCATATTCGTGGCTAGTAGCGATATTCGGCCATTTCAGGAGCAGGTATGATCTGTATTCTGGGGGGCACGTTTGATCCGGTGCATTATGGTCACCTGCGAACAGCGGTTGAAGTTCAGCAGGCATTAGGTCTTGAAAAACTGTTGTTATTACCGAGTTTTATTCCACCACACCGTGATGAACCGTCGATTACCGCCCAGCAGCGACTGGCATTACTCAATTTGGCGATAGCATCGGAACCGGCATTGCAGATTGACCAGCGGGAATTGGATCGTGCCGGGCGTTCCTTTATGGTCGACACGCTGGCCTCTTACCGTGAGCAGGCTGGCGATGAGCCTGTTTGTTTGTTGCTGGGATTAGATGCCTTGCTGGGATTGCATCGCTGGCATCAGTGGGAGAGTATTCCCGAGCTGGCACATCTGCTGGTAATGGAACGGCCAGGCTATGATTTTCCAGACGATGGGCCGATTGCAGCTTTGCTGGATAAGCGGCAGGTAGAGACCATGCGACCATTATTCCAACAGCCTGCTGGCCTGATTTATACAATGCCGGTAACGCGGCTGGATATTGCATCAACAACAATCAGGCAGTTATTGGCTGCCGGTATGAATGCACGTTATCTGTTGCCAGATAAGGTGCTTGAGAAAATTAAATCAGAGGGCTGGTATTTGCACCAGTGAAGAGTAAAAGATGGTAGAAAATGAAATGCGTCATATTGTTATCGGTGCGCTGGAAGACCTGAAAGCTGTCGATGTTATTGAGCTGGATGTGAGTGACAAGACATCAGTTACTGATCTGATGGTCATTGCTAGTGGCACCTCAACCCGGCATGTGAAATCGCTTGCTGATGCTGTTGTTATGGCAAGTAAGAAACACAAAATTCAGCCATTGGGTATTGAGGGTGATAGGGAAGGGGAGTGGGTGTTGGTGGATCTCGGAGATATTGTTGTGCATGTCATGCAGCCTGCCATTCGTGAACACTATGCACTGGAGAAACTCTGGTCGGTGACAGAAGCAAGCAGGAAACAAACTCAACCCTGACCAGGGAATAGAAAATGCAAATTCGGCTGGTTGCTGTAGGGACAAAAATGCCTGCCTGGGTGACGGCGGGGTATCAGGAGTATGCGCGACGTATGCCGCGTGAATGTCATCTTGAGTTGCAGGAAATACAACCAGCGCAACGTTCTCGCAATTCAGCTATCAAGCGGGTGATTGAGGATGAGGGGCGGCGTATCCTCAAGGCTGTCCCGGCAAGTCACCGGGTTATTGCTCTGGATGTTGGCGGGCGGAGCCTGTCGACCGAACAGTTGGCTACAAACATGGATGGCTGGCTTGCCGGTGGCACGGATATCAGTCTGCTAATCGGCGGTCCAGACGGGTTGGCGCAGAGCTGTCTGGACCGGGCTGCTCAGCGTTGGTCATTATCTGCGCTAACATTACCCCATCCCCTGGTCAGGGTAGTGGTGGCTGAACAATTGTATCGCGCCTGGACTATCCTGAAAAATCACCCCTATCATCGCTCATGAATGAACAGCTGTTACTTGCTTCGGCCTCCCCACGACGCGCTGAATTGCTGCAACAGATAGGTCTACGTTTCCGGAAAATGGCCGTGGATATCGATGAAACACCCAAAATGAATGAATCACCTGTCGATTTGGTCACCAGACTGGCCCTGGAAAAGGCTGTTGCGGGTTATTCCAGACAGAAAAAAGGGCTTGAGTTACCGGCACTTGGGGCCGATACCATGATCGTAATCAATGGTAAGATACTCGGCAAGCCGAGCAGCAAAGAGGACGCGCTGGCGATGTTGTCATTGTTGTCAGGTTGCCGTCATCAGGTATTCAGTGCTGTCGCAATGGTGGATGCTGGCAGGCGGCAAGTTGAGCTTTGCCAGACGAAAGTCTGGTTTAGAACTTTAACACGGCAGGATGGTCTCGATTATTGGGCCACGGGTGAGCCGGTTGATAAGGCGGGTGGTTATGCGATACAGGGACGGGCTGCCACATTTATTGAGCGTATTGAGGGCAGCTATTCCGGGGTCATGGGGTTGCCATTATTTGAAACAGCCCGATTGCTTCGGTTATTTTTACGCTATTAACAGAGGCTTCCTGAGTTGAGTATAGAACTGCTTGTTAACGTAACACCGCGTGAAACACGTGTGGCCATTGTTGAAAATGGCGTATTGCAGGAAGTGATAATCGAGCGGGCTCGTCGCCGTGGACTTGTCGGTAATATCTACAAGGGTGTTGTCAGTCGGGTATTGCCAGGTATGCAGGCGGCGTTCATTGATATTGGTCTGGACCGTGCCGCTTTCCTGCATGCTTCAGATGTGATCGCAGAGAAAAAAACGACACAGAGTGATCCCGGCGAAGATTTGATCAGCCGTTTACTGCATGAAGGGCAGCGTTTGCTGGTGCAGGTGATCAAGGATCCCCTGGGCACAAAAGGTGCCCGCCTGACGACGCATATTACTATCCCTTCACGCTATCTAGTCTTCATGCCAGATACAAAAAATGTAGGGGTTTCCCAGCGTATTGAGGAAGAAAAAGAGCGTGAACGTTTGCGCCAGTTTATCCTCGAAGCGGAAGAAGATTCACCGCATGGTGTCATTATACGCACGGCGGCTGAAGGCGTTGATGAAGAGGCTATTTTATCAGATTACTTTTTTCTTAATCGCTTATGGACTTCTGTGAGAAAACGTTCAGGAGAAGTGAAGCCTGGGTCTGCAGTGCATGAAGATTTGCCGCTGGTGCTGCGTGTATTGCGCGATATAACTGATCAGGAAGTGGATAAAATGCGCATTGATTCGCGCGAAACCTATGAGCGTATTGAGAAATTCGTCTCTCAGTTCACACCAGAATTGAAAGGCAAGCTGGAATACTATCCGGGTGAGCGTCCAATTTTTGATATCTACAGTACCGAAGATGAAATTCAGAAAGCGCTAGAAAAAAAGGTGCAATTGAAATCGGGTGGCTATCTGATTATTGATCAAACTGAAGCGATGACAACGATTGATGTGAATACAGGCGGTTATGTCGGGCATCGAAATCTTGAAGAAACCATTTACAAAACCAATCTCGAAGCAGCGCAGGCAATTGTTCGGCAACTGCGCTTGCGCAATCTGGGGGGCATGATCATTATCGATTTTATCGATATGCAGGTGGAAGAACATAAACGCCAGGTATTGCGCGCACTGGAAAAAAGTATTGAACGCGATCATGCCAAATGCCAGATCAGTGAAATATCGAGACTTGGGCTGGTACAGATGACGCGTAAAAGGACCAGGGAAAGTCTTGAGCATATTTTATGTGAGGCTTGTCCAACTTGCGGTGGTCGTGCTTCTGTGAAGACTGCAGAAACTGTCTGTTATGAGTTATTCCGGGAAATTATGCGTGAAGCGCGCCAGTTTGATACAGGTCAGTTACTGGTTTTGGCTTCACAGGAAGTGATTGATATGTTGCTGGATGAAGAGTCAACCAGTCTTGCAGAACTGGAAGACTTTATTCAAAAACCTATTAGGCTTCAGGTCGAGTCGCTATATACCCAGGAACAGTTCGACGTTGTATTAACATGACGTTTCAGTAATAACGATGCTGTCATTGTTACGCTTTCTCTGGTTTGTTTTTGTTGTGCTCATTGTGGGTATGGCCGTTTCGTTATCTATTGCCCGTTTGGTGTTGCCGGAAATGTCAGCATATCGGGAACAGCTGGAAGTGCTGGCGCAGGAACGTTTTAATTACGATATCCGGATTGGTTCATTGGGTGCATCCTGGGAACGCTTTTCACCTGTCCTGATTTTGCATGATGTAATGATACCAGCAGGCAAGGTGTCTGATGAAACCCTGCATATTCGTAAAGTGCATATCCATATGAACCTGGCAGGCAGTATACGCAAACTTGACTGGCGTACTCACCATATTGAACTGATTGGTTTTAATTTATCCATATACCGTAGTACAGATGGACGTTGGTCACTGACGCGAATACCACCTGAAATAACGAATACCCATGCCCTTGATTTTTTCATGGAACAGAAACGTGTCGGTTTTGACGATGCACGTATTAGCTGGATCGATGAGCAGCAGGGAGGCATCAAAAGAGTCTTTAATGATGTAAAGTTTCTTATCCTCAGTAAGCAGGGCAGACGTTTTTTTTCACTGGAAACCGAATTGCCGGAAGAGCTTGGCAAGGCAGCTCTGATTACTGGAAAAATGCGGGGTCCCAGTGATGATATCAAGGCCTGGGATGGACTGATATATGTCAGAGGCGATGGCCTGGTTACCCGTGGTTGGGCCAATCTGCTGGCAGATAAGGCGAGCCATTACTTGCCCGCCGGATTGTCTGGCAGGCTGGATACAGAAATATGGTTAACGCGAAAACAGCAGCATACCAGTCAGATTAACGGGTATTTTGGTATTGATGCTTTTAAAATGGCTTGTAAGACTGATGATTATCGCCTTGATCAGGCCGAAGGACACTTCATCTGGTGGTCTGATAAACAGGGCTGGCATCTAAATGTGAATCAGATTAAAGGTATTCGTGGCGGCGCTTATGCCTGGGATGATATAGCAATCAGCGCCGCCATGGAAACACAGCAAAGCCGTTACACCATAGCAATCTCGGAGTTACCTATTGCTGAAACTGGACGTGTTGCAGCTTGCTTACCGAGGCTAGAACAAACAGTCCCCGGGCAACTAGAAAAACTTCATGCCGATGGCCATTTATATGATATTCAGATTGAGATGGCAGCCAGTTCTGGTATAGATAAAGATTCTGCTACGCCGATGTATATTAAAACTGCCTTTGATAATCTGTCGATCAGACCCTGGAAAAATATCCCTGGAGTTTCAGGCATTAGTGGTGTTCTGGAAGGCAGTTTGCAGCAAGGTAAGATATATCTTGAGTCAGAAAATGTTGAGATGACGGCGCCCAGATTATTGCGCACATCACAAACATTTTCCCTGCCAGGAAGTTATCTTTCCTGGCATCAATATGAAGACAGGTTTCAGATTTCATCGGAACATATGCAGGCAAAAATTGATGCATCAAATCTGGACGCACGTTTTCAGATTGACTGGTTTCTTGATGGGGCTTCTCCCTGGGTTGATTTGCAACTGGCGATTGATAGTGTCAAATTAAACAAAGTGCCCGGATTTTTACCCACAGGTATTATGCAGCCTTCTCTGGTGAAATGGTTTGATGTTGCTTTCAAGAAAGGCGTGGGGTCTAACCTCGATTTGATTTTACAGGGTGATCTTTCGCATTTTCCATTTGATGATAGCAGCGGTGTGTTTCAGGCAGAATTTGATGTACAGGATGGTCTGCTGAATTACAGTCATGAGTGGGGCAAGCTGGAGGACTTTAACGGCCATATTATATTTGATAAATATGCAATGGATGCGCAGGTTGAGAAAGGACGTATACTCAATTCGCCGGTCAGTAATGTGAAAGTGTCGATCAGTGATTTCAGGGTGCCTCTTCTGAAAGTCCGGGGTAAGGTGATGGGACGTTTGCCTGCCATCCTGGGTTATATTACCCATAGTCCGCTGGATGAATCATTCGGTGAGGCAGTCAGAGCAATTGAAACGCAGGGTTCAGCGACTGTGGATCTGTCTCTTGGTGTTCCCCTGGGGGATGATATGAACACTGAGTTTTATATAGACGGCAAACTGCATTTGAAAAACAATACCATTCGCAAGCGCGGCAGTGAATATGCCTTGCAGAATTTGCGTGGTGATATTGTTTTTTCGGAGTCTGATTTTGATGCCAGTGATGTACAGGCAACTTTTATGGAGCAGCCAGCCACGGTTGATGTTTTAAATGCCAAAAAGCAGCAAGAAGCGCAGATAAAAATACAAGGGCCATTAAAACTGCTGGAATATATTCAGACATTTAACTGGCCACTAGTCGATCATTTCTCTGGCGATTCGTTGTGGAGCTTAACCATTCATATTCCCACGGAAAATACTGCAGGTGATAGAGATGTCTGGGTGGATGTAAAATCAGACCTCAAAGGTATTCAATCTGATTTGCCCGTACCCTTTACAAAAAAAGCCAAACAGAAAATACCCTTGCGGGTAGACTGGGTGCCCGGTGATCTTACTCTGCCTGTACATATCAAATACGGTAACAAAGCAGATACAGTGCTTATGTTTGATTCGCAAGGCAGTCTTACGGCTGGTGAAGTGAAGTTTTTTTCAAAGCAGGCGGCTGCAGTGCCAAAGCGTAGCGAATTTCGTTTAAATGGGCATCTTCCTGTTGGTGCACCGTTGCAGTGGATTTCCCTGTTTACAGAGCCTTCTTCAGATTCAAACGTTGCGGATGTGGCGACAGGTAAAAAGATACCACCACTGGTGTTTGATTTATCTGTCAACAAGTTGGCGCTGACTAAATTCTATGTTCGTTCTGTGAAGATAAAGTCGAAATCTTCATCACCCTGGATATTCATGCTTTCTGGTGTCGGAACCGGTGGATGGCTGGAACTGAAATTTGATGATCAGAATATAGTGCAGAAAATTCGCTCAGATCTGAATTATCTCAGTATTCGTTCATCTGATCTTATTGCCTCGACCACCTGGGGGCTTGAATCAGTTGCTCCATCAGAGATACCGAGTTTGTCTGTCAGAGTTGGCGATATGATCTGGGATGGCAAGGAGCTGGGAGAGTTACAGTTAGAGAGTAGCCACCGAAAACAGGTGTTTGTTGTGGATCATTTTCAGGTGAAATCTGAAGCACTGCATATGCAGGCCAGTGGCGAGTGGGGCATGGATGGTGATCGTCAGACAACCCGCCTGTCAGCAGAAATCAGGGATGGATCACTGGAAAAAATAATGCGTCAGTTCGGTGGCAGTGATGCCATCATCGGAGGCAGCCTTACGGGTACTTTTATCGGTGGCTGGCCGGGGTCACCGGCGGAGTTCAGCTTTCAGGATGTGAATGGCGAATTAACACTGTCGGCAAAAAAAGGCCGTATTATTGATGCGGATCCTGGAGCAGGAAAGCTACTTGGTCTGCTGAGTTTAAGAGCCTTGCCGCGGCGGTTATTTTTTGATTTTACTGATCTGTCCAAACAGGGATTCAGCTTTGATAAAATCATGGGTACTTTTATCCTGAATGATGGCAATGCGTTTACCAGCGATCTGAAAATTGTTGGGCCTGCGGCGGAGATAAATATCGCAGGCAGAACGGGCCTGGTCGCCCAGGATTATGACGAACTGGTAACAGTGATACCTGGTCTTACCTCATCACTGCCGATTGCTGGAGCGATTGTCGGAGGGCCTGCTGTTGGTGCAGCAGTGTTGCTGGCGGAGCGGTTGATAGGCAAGCAGCTGAATAAAATGTCAAAAATAGAATATCAGGTTACTGGCAGCTGGGATGAACCCGAATATGAACGCCTGAATATTCCTGATGTTGACAGAACAAGTGATTTTTACAGTTCTGATGACGATTATTTTGAGTAAACAGAGCCTGGTCTCTGTTAAACTCTTTGATACATGTTTATGTAAGAATTGTTTATCGCATATCAGATTAAGGAGTCAGGTTTGACAAGAGTAGCATGTATTCAAATGGCATCAGGCCCTGCTGTTTCGGCTAATTTGCTCGAAGCGGAACGGTTGATTAGCATCGCTGTTCAGGAGCAGGCCGGGCTTGTCATTCTGCCAGAAAATTTTGCCATTATGGGTGAGACAGCCGAAGATACACGAGCAGAAAAAGAACAGATAGGTGATGGTCCTATTCAGACGTTTCTTGCTGCTCAGGCAAAGCGGCATGGAATATGGATAGTGGGTGGTACTATTCCGATAGCATCGGATGATCCGTCCAGGATCAGAGCGGCCAGTTTGCTGTTTAATGACCAGGGTCAGATGGTGGCACGGTATGACAAAATTCACCTGTTCGATGTTTCAATTGTAGACAGTAATGAAAAATATTCTGAATCTGAAACCATCGAGCGGGGTAACGAGGTGGTTGTTGTAGATACGCCCTTTGGCAAGCTGGGTATTGCTGTTTGCTATGATCTACGCTTCCCGGAACAGTTTCGTAGCATGCTCGACAAGGGTGTTGAGATTATTGTATTACCCTCTGCCTTCACTGCTGAAACCGGACGTTCTCATTGGGATCCATTGATCAAGGCGCGGGCGATAGAAAACCTGAGTTATGTCGTCGCTGCTGCTCAGGGTGGTTTTCATGTTAATGGCAGGGAAACCTATGGCCATAGTATGATTGTTGATCCCTGGGGGAATATGCTGGTGCAACGACCGGGTGGGACTGGTGTGGTCTGTGCTGATATTGATCTGGATAGACTGCATCATGTACGCAAGGTGTTTCCCTGTGTTGATCATCGAGTTATTTAAAATAAATTATGATGGCTGGTAGCACATTTTTCAAATGATAAATTCTGGTCGACGTGCTCCAGCGTATCAGTTCGCATTCCGGCTCGAGAGGTTGGCAGGTTCATAAACAATGCTGGTAATTTCGTCTCGTAAAAAACGGAACAGAGCACGAGCTGCAGCAGGGCTGGAATTGATTTTTTCGGCTTTGCGGGCTGCGAGTACTAACTGCCGGAGCTTTTGTCTGTCTACCGTCGGATCATCCTTGAGTAATTCACTGATAGCCTCATCACCCTGAGCAATGAGTTTGTCGCGTAATTGTTCCAGTTGTTTGTGTTCTCTTGCGGCATTCGCTAACAGGGTTTTTTTCTGCTGCAGAAAGGCGCTAATGTGGCTATTGTCAGTTTGTCGCATTAACTTGCCAATGTATTGCAATTGCCGTTTATGTGCGGCGTTTGAATGAATCTGTTTACATTGCTTCAGAGCTTCTTGCAAAGATAAATCCAGCTGCAACGTCTGCCAGTCTTTTTCTGACAGCTTTACCAGCTCGGCACCTAGCTTCCTGATTTGTTCGGCATCCCTTTTAAGCTGTGATTTGCTGGGGGTTTCAGTCTCGTCAGCGGGGGGCGAAGAAGGCATTTTTTTCATGGAAATAAAGGTAAAATCGGTTTTTTAATCCGATATAGATAATTATATGGTTGATACAGAGTACCAGATTTTTCAGTTGGATGGACAGCAGGATATTAATACTGCACTAGCGTTAGCTTTTCAGGAACGGCTGGATGCTGATGCGACAGAACGTACCCATTTATTTAATGGCCGCTATGAGAATATTTATATAAAACGTGCACAGATTCCTGCAATCGAGCCTGTGTTGCATGCTGCTCGCGGGTTTGCTGCAGTTATATTGAATGAGCATAGAGGGCTGTCTGTTGGGTTTTGGTTTAATCTAATGGGTCCAGGGGATACCACCACGCGCCACCGCCATGATGATGATGACGAGCTATTATCGGCGGTTTATTATGTGAGTGTTCCTGAGAATTCTGGGGATCTGGTGATTTTCGATAATGGCAAGTCATCTGTTGTAACACCAAAAGAGGGCAGGTTTGTTTTTTTTCGACCGGATGTTGAGCATGAAGTGGGCATGAATAACAGTCAATATAAACGTCTTTCAATCGGCATGAATTTTGGTGTTAAGGTTTAGGGAAGCTCTGATCAATTCATGTCACGGCATCTTGCGGCACTAAATCGCCTGTTTCTGTGTTGCGAATCTTCGCAATAGCCTGCTATTACGTGCGATTCGCGCCTTGAACCAGACGATTTATCACCACAATCTGCTCGCGCCAGAATTAATCAGAGCTTCCTTAGGTCAGGAAAATGGTACCCATACCCAGAAAGGCGAGGAACCCGACTACATCGGTGATGGTGGTTAATAAAACAGAACCTGCCAGCGCCGGATCAATACCGGCACGTTTCAGCAATAATGGAATACTGAAGCCGGCAATGGCGGCACATAATAGATTGAGGATCAGGGCTGCACCGATAATCAGGCCGATCTCGACTTGCTGGAACCAGACAATGGTGACTGCCGCAACCACCAGCGACCAGATGAGGCCATTCATCAGGCTGACGAGAATTTCCTTACGCAGCAGTGAGCGCGCATTAGCGGAACCGACCTGACCCAATGCCAGTCCGCGAATCATGATGGTCAATGTCTGGCTGCCGGCGATGCCGCCCATACTGGCAACGATAGGCATCAGTACCGCCAGGGCGACCACTTTTTCCAACGTGCCTTCAAACAGGCCAATCACCCAGGAAGCGAGAAAGGCGGTTGCCAGGTTCAGGCCGAGCCACAGGGCGCGACGACCCGCACTGGTGATGACTGGGGAAAAAATGTCGCTGTCTTCGTCAAGACCTGCCATGCTCATTAGCGAGTGGTCAGCTTCATCGCGGATAACATCGACGATGTCATCGATAGTGATACGGCCAATCAGTTTGCCCTGATCATCGATCACTGGTGCTGAAATCAGGTTTCGATCCTGGAAGAGTCGGGCAACGTCTACATCCTGCATGTCCGATGGGATACCTTCGATCATTGTATCCATTACCTCGGAAACGGCTAATTCCGGGTTTCTGGTCAACAGAGTGGCAAGGGGTAACAGACCTTGTAGATGGTCGTGTCGGTCGACCACGATTAAACTATCCGTTTGCACTGGGAGATTACCGCGTAGATGCAGGTAGCGCAGGACAACATCCAGCGTTACATTTTGCCGAACAGTGACGATTTCCAGATCCATCAGGCCGCCGGCCGTATCCTCCGGGAAGGATAATACCGCTTCCAGCCGATCACGGTTTTGTTTGTCCATTGAATGCAGCAGTTCATGGATGACTGTGCTGGGTAGATTGTAAACAAGGTCGGCCAGGTCGTCGGTATTCAGGTTTTCAGTGGCGGAAATCAGTTGTTCGATCTCCATTTCATCAATCAGGCCGGCACGAACTTCTTCGTTAACTTCCAGCAGAATGTCACCGTGCTGATCCTTGTTTACCAGTTCCCAGATCAGTTCGCGCGGGCCATGGGGCAGGGATTCGATCAGGTCAGCAATTTCAGCAGGGTGCAAGTCTGTCAGCAGATGTCTGACTTGAGCAGCAGAACCCGTCTGTAAGGAAGTGTGCAGGACATCAAGGCGTCTTTGAGGGTTGTTCTGTTCGTTTTTATCAACCATTCCTGATGCCCTATACTGTGTTGTCGGTACTCGCGATTATGCAGGCGAGTTTAACAGTATGCAGGCGGCCTGGGAATGTCAGTAAATGATGACAGTGTGCAGATCAGGCTTTGTTGAGGGTATCCAGATGTTGCTGGATTTCACTTGAGCTGTCGCTCGACAGGATGTTACGGATAACCGGGTCTAGTTTCTCAATGCTAGTCTGATTGATCACTTCCTTGATTTTGAGCAGGGCGGAGGGACTAACGCTGAAATCAGTGAGACCCATGCCCAGTAACAGGCGTGTATATTTGAGGTCACCGGCCATTTCGCCGCACATGGATACAGGTATATCATTGCTTTTGCCTGCACTGATCGTCATTTGAATCAGACGCAGCACGGCCGGATGGGCTGGGTCATACAGGTAAGTAACCTCATCATCCAGACGGTCGATAGCGAGGGTATACTGAATCAGGTCATTTGTGCCAATGGATAGAAAATCGAGATGGCGGGCAAATGAGGTGGCGGTGAGTGCGGCAGCAGGAATTTCAATCATGCCACCGATGGCGAGTGATTCATCAAATTCGATATGGTTGGCACGCAATTCTGCTTTAATATTTTCAATGAGCTGCAACATTTGTAAAATCTCGCTCTCATTGGAAAGCATCGGCACCATCAGGCGTACCGGCCCTTTCGCGGAAGCACGTAAAATAGCGCGTAGCTGAATGGAAAACAAATCAGTGTATTTCAGGCAGAGGCGCACTGCCCGCAAACCCAATGCCGGGTTAATTTGTTTGCGAGGACTGCTGACCAGGAAGTCGGCACATTTGTCGGCACCAATATCCAGCGTGCGGATAGTTAGGGGTAATCCCTGTAATGATTTAATGACAGCAGAATATTCCTGGTACTGTTCCTGTTCGTCGGGTATATCCTGGCGGTTCATGAACAGGAATTCGGTGCGGTACAGACCGATGCCATCAGCATTATAACGACGTGCAATGCGCACATCCTCGCGCCGTTCGATATTTGCGTAGAGGTGAACAGGGATCCCATCAAGGGTAATCGAGGGGGTGTTTTTTAAACCATCAAGGATGGTTCGTCGATGTTCAATATCCCGTTGTTTTCGGTGATAGGTATCCAGTGTTTCCTGGTTATCTGCCTGGATTAGCAAGCCATTGTCACCATCTAGAATCAGCATATCCCCTTCATGAATCGAACGACTGATTGCAAGTCCGACGACAGCTGGAATTTCCAGATTGCGTGCAAGAATGGCAGTATGTGATAGCGGACCACCGGTTTCAGTCACAAAACCGGCAATGCCCTGGTGTTGTAATAGAATGGTTTCTGCCGGAGTCAGGTCATATGCCAGAATTATCGCGCCTTTTAATTGTGGGTTTACATCATTGGCACCCAGCGTTTCCTGTTTTAGCAGGTTTTGCATAATGCGTTTGACGACATGATCCACATCGTCTTTGCGGGTGCGCAGATAGGGATCATCCATCTGGTCAAATACAGCAGCCAGCGCATCACGTTGTGATTTGAGAGCCCATTCCGCATTGCACTGGCTGTCACGGATCAGTTCGACAGGCGCAGACGTTAGCATGCTGTCTTCGAGCATGAGCAAATGGGTGTCGATAAAGTCTGTGACATCAGCTCGGGTGCTGTCTGGAATATTGTTGCGAATGTCCCTTAATTGCTGACGTGCCATGCGCACCGCGCGGCGGAACCGGGAAACCTCATCTTCAATCTGATCCTGTGCTATTGATACTTCAAATATTTCAGTCAGGTCGTGTTCAATGCGCCAGGCATGACCAATGGCAATGCCGGGAGAAACGCCGTGGCCTGACTTTTTATTGCTCATTCATTCTCACCAAAACGAGTATTGATTAGCGCAGTGAGTTTTTTGGCAGCATCTTTTTCATCTTCTCCGTCTGTTGTTAATTCCAGTGCTGTGCCTCGGGAAGCAGCCAGCATCATAACGCCCATAATGCTTTTTCCATTGACTTCCTGAGGCCCTTTCTTAAGCAGTACATCGCTTTCAAAAGAGGACGCCAGAGTGACAAATTTAGCGGCGGCACGGGCATGTAGACCCAGTTTATTAATGATGGTGATGTCAGTTGTGAGCATTTTTAGTTATCTCCTGTTGGCAGGTCTGGACGCCATCTCTACCACCGCTAACGGCTTTTTCTGTCAGCTTGTCCAGCGAAAGATTCGGATAATTGAGTGCCCGGATTAACATCGGTAAGTTGATGCCTGAAACAATCCTGATGTCCTGGCTATTTACCAGCCGGCAGGCGATATTGCTGGGGGTGGCGCCATACATGTCTGTGAGTATCAGAACACCATCACCACTATCGAGCTCCTCTGTTGCAAGTATGGCATCGTTAAATACTTTATCACTGTTGCAATCAGGCGGTGCTGAAAGTGTTTTCGTACTCAGCGGACACATGCCCAGCACATGAATGGCGGTTTGCAATAAAATAGCGCCAATATTACCATGTGTGATGATAAGAATACCTACGTTCATGACAGTTCCCGGTGGCGTAGAACGACATTACTGAGCTGGCTGGAGAAATGCCTGTAGAGTTTTTCAGTCAGGTATACGGAACGGTGTTTGCCTCCGGTGCAACCGATTGCAACTGTCAGGTAGTTACGTCCGTCTTTTTCATATGCAGGTATCCAGTTAACCAGAAAATTTCGGATCTGTTCATACATGGCATTAACGGCCGGTTGCGATTCAAGAAAGTCGATAACCGGTTGTTCCTGTCCGGTATGTGGTCTCAGAGATGTGTCCCAGTGCGGGTTCGGCAAACAGCGTACATCAAAAACAAAGTCAGCATCGGTAGGGATGCCCCGTTTATAGCCGAAGGATTCAAACAGCAGAGACATAGAGCCGGATTTATTACCCATGCGTTCCTGTATCAGGTCGCGTAACTGATGGACGTTTGTGTTGCTGGAATCAATGGTCAGATCAGCCTTGTTGGCAATCGGTTCCAGCAGGCTTCTTTCGTGGGTAATTGCATCGGCAAGGGGGGTTTGATTATCACTTAAAGGATGTTTGCGGCGAGTTTCACTATAGCGTTTAAGCAACACATTCTGGTCGCAGCGCAGGAACAGGACCTCGTATTCCATACCATTGGCTGCGAGCGTATCCAGGGTTTCATTAAAGTGCTCAAACTGGTGCGAGAGATTACGTACGTCAACACCGACTGCGGCTTTTGTAATGTTGCCAGGGTTGTTTCTGATTTCCTGTGAAAAGGATTGCAAAAGACTGACGGGCAGATTATCGACACAATAATAGCCGAGGTCTTCCAGCGTGTTCAGGGCAATGGTTTTTCCCGAGCCGGATAGACCACTAACAATGATCAGTTTCATCGCTCGCCTCTGCGGTTGTTATCTGCCTGTTTCATCATTTGCTCGTGTCTGTCGAGGAATTGTTGAGTGGAATCATAGCCTTTAAGACGCAAGGTATGGTTACGTGCAGCAGCTTCTGCTAATACTGCCAGGTTACGTCCGGGGGTAACGGGCAGGGTGATTTCCGGAATTTCAATACCCAGGATTGTTCGATTACTGAGACTGCCGGAAAAACGGTCAATCTGGTGAATTTTCTGTTTACTCATGGCTTCCAGCTTGATGATCAGACGCAGCTTGCGGGTACGTTTGATGGCGCTGTCACCAAACATAGTACGCACATCCAATATCCCCAGTCCGCGAACTTCCAGGCAGTCCTGCAGTATCTCGGGGCAACTACCGGTGAGGGAGTCGGGTGATGTTTTTGAAAATTCAGGCGCATCGTCAGCAACCAGTCGATGCCCACGGGCGATGAGTTCCAACGCCAGTTCGCTTTTTCCGACACTGGCAGAACCGGTGATCAATGCGCCCAGGCTGAAAATTTCCATAAATACCCCGTGAAGGGTGGTCTTTTCGGCAAACAGGTTTTCCAGATAGTAGCGCATATAGTCGAGTAAATGGTGACTGGGCATATCTGTTAGAAACACTGGAATGCCAGTGGCTGCGGCACGCTGCCTGAAATCATCAGGAATCGGTTCACTGTTAGCAAAAACGATGAGATCGGTGTCATCTGAAAACAGGCGATTGATGAGGTCATCGCGAGCGCTATTATGTAAGGTTTGCAGGTAAGTGACTTCTTTTGTACCGAGAATCTGTATCCGGTGTTGATGGATCAGGTTGAGGAAGCCAATAGCCGAGGCGTCATTTTTCAGGTCAGCAGGGTTAATGATACTTCGCGAGTGACCGCGCCTTTCGTCCAGCCAACGTAGCTCCAGTTTGTCGTGCAAGGCATCGAAAAGCGTACTAATGGAAGCGTCTATGGTCATTCCATGTATCCTGAGTGATGTTTAACAGGCTGTTGAAAAACCCTCATGCGGCACAATCCTGCGTTAAAAATCGGCTCAAAATGCTCATGTACTGCGTGTCTACTGCACTTTTTCGCCAATTTTTGCCTTGTCTTGCGCTCGCATGAGACTTTTTCAACAGCCTGTTAAG
>JAZGGH010000025.1:0-100093 GCA_036480335.1 Gammaproteobacteria bacterium
GGTGTGACCTTGCTTTGCGGTACATCACTTGTTAATGGTTTTGGCATTTTCTGTTATCCTGCTTTATACCCTAAATCTATGTTATCCCAGATCGGTAGTGTCTGGTAGCAGGTTGACACATAGGGCCTGAAAGCATTGGAAGAGAAAGTCGCCAAAGACGGCATCATTCTCAGCGATGCTCAGGTGGCTACCCTGGAAAAGAAAAAACATGATGATGAAGCTTGTGGTGAAATCGAAACAGCCCATCCTGGCTATCTTGGGTCACAAGATACGTTTTATGTAGGTAACCTGAAAGGCGTTGGTCGTATTTACCAGCAAACCTTTGTCGATACGTATGCCAAGGTGGCTTTTGCCAAGCTGTATACCACGAAAACGCCGATTACGGCGGCTGACATGCTCAACGACAAGGTCTTACCCTTCTTTGAGAAGCACGAGCTACCGATGCTGCGTATATTAACTGACAGAGGCACAGAGTACTGTGGTCGAGTTGACCAGCATGATTACCAGCTCTATATGGCGATCAACGATATTGACCACACGAAGACAAAAGCCATGTCACCACAGACGAATGGAATCTGTGAACGGTTCCATAAAACGATCCTGAATGAGTTTTATCAAGTGACCTTCAGGAAAAAACTGTACTCAACGATGGAGGAATTGCAAAAAGATCTGGACGAATGGATCGAAACCTATAACAATGACCGAACTCATCAGGGAAAAATGTGCTGTGGGCGTACGCCGATGGAGACATTGCTTGAGGGTAAAACGATTTGGGCTGAGAAGAATTTAGCTCAAATTTAATCGAACAGACACCTGTTGATAAACGGGTAACTGTCCGATCAAGTTTGAACTACTACATTTATGCAGATCACTCGATATACAATATTCTGCATCTCTGGACAGGTTTAATCCTTTACTGTGCTCTGCGTATATATAGCTGTTTTCCAATTTCTCTGCTTGCTGAAATCGTTTCTTTATAGGGTGTATCTGTAATACTGACGAATCCAATTTGATGGTTCTCTCCATCAAGGGTGCGGCCGGTAGTCATTTCATCCATGTACTGGAACCAATGTATGCCGACAATGTAAGGGTTAACAATTGCACCTTCGGCATACTGACGATATTTTCTGGCTCTATCTCTCTGGTTTTCTGCTGCGATCAGTCCACTACCAAATACGCCCCTGTCTCTGGCGCCAAAATGCCATTCACCGACGATGACAGGTTTATCTAATTGTCCTGCAACCTGGAAATCATTAATTGATCCACGATAAAAATTATAACTGATCACATCACAGTATTTTGCGGCTGCCTGGGCAGGAATCGGGAAGTCACCATTTAAGCGACTGCCTAAATATAGAACATTAGGAGCCAGTTCGTGGAGTATGTCATGAATTGTTTTATAATATTTCTCAGCTGACAAACGGTAGAAATTCAATGCATCTTTTTCAGCCCCTGCAAGAATACGGTATTGATTATTTTCACTCAGGGCTGTCCAGGATCCAAATGTACTTTTCCATTGTTTATTCAACGAATCGATAGTTTTATATTTCTTCTTCAATAAATCAATCAGTGCAGTTTTAGCATATTGATCTATGGGTGTGCTTAGAGTATTTGCCAGAAATGATAGTGGATCCAGCCAGTAAATTTCGTTATCGACAAATAGACCAATAAGCCAGGGGTCATTTTTTAATCGGCCCAATTTATTTTTCGCCGTCTTTCTAAACCCTGATGAAAACTCTGGATCCCACATATCCGGTAGTTGATACCAGTGGCCTGCTTTGCCTTTGATTTTTGGAGGCCAGTAATATATCCAGTCGACATAAGGTGTTTTCTTCATGCCAGTGATTTCACGTGATGACCAGAGACCTAACGTATTCATTCCCCAGCTTTCAAGCCGTAGATGAGCTTGCTGCTGAGCCAATTTTTTCCAGTTATTACCATATTTCTTTTGGTAGTTAGCCTGAGAGAAGTTCATCTCTGTTACTGATTCCATGTTCTTGAACTTGCCGCGAGCTACCTTATGACCAGGAAGTTCATTATAGAAAGCTGTTTTTCCGTCTTGCGCAGGTAGCTTTTCAAAATACTGTTGTCTATCGGTGATTATGGTATTTCCGGAGGATGTTTTAACGGTTGTTACTCCATGTGACCAGAATAAATGTCCATCAGGGTCTACCAACCACCATTTATTATTATATTTTGCAGTGTGAAAGTATCCGGTCGCTTTTAATTTAGGGCCATTTTTCCAACCGCCATAACGGTCCCAGTTTTTGGCGCGTTTGTTTGAATTTAAGTCTTTTTGCTCATGAGTTAACTGAGTGCGCAGTGTTTCAATACTGGCTATTTTTCCAGGCCAGTCTTCATGTATAAATTGCCCAAATTCATCAATGAAGGGAAAGAATTCTTTACTGCTCATTGTTTCCCAGGGTTTGAGCTGGTAGCTACCTACAGCCTGAACAGGTCCAATCTCAAACTGATGGGGGTGCGATGGCTGTACAAGGAATATGACAAGATTGCTGATGATAGTAGGTCTTATTCCGTCAGGATCAAGCCCCTGAGGGTAGCTATCCATATCTGAAATATCAATGGCGCTTGATGTCTTTCTGCGCAGTAGCATTTTATGCTTTAGTGTTTGCCCAGGTCGAATAGAGGCTCGTTCAGTAATCCAGGGTTCTTTTTTTCCATCAGTACCCGGCGGGTTATCGACTCTGAAATAGAGAGTGATGGTGGTGGTATCGGTATTTTTTATGGTGAATTCGATATATTCCTGTTGTTTAAGATTCCAGTGGTGTCCTGGACTTTTGGGGTGGGGTAGAGAAATGCCCGGGTATTTGTCTGCGGCGCCTGTTTTCAGTTGAATAAACTGTTTGTTACTGGAAGATGGTGTGATAATTGCATCTCTGGGAGAGGCTTTTGCAATAGGGTAGTTTTCAAAATCAATGAGTAACTCATCGTTTGCTACTGTAATGATCGAGTGAAAAAGAGTCAGGCTAAATAGAATAATTTTGATTTTCATTAGTGATGGTTTTGTTTTACCGTAGGAAATATAGAGTTATGCAGCGGGCTATTGGTTCAACTTTAATGAATTATACGGAAAAAAGGAGCTGACAGTGAAGGTCATTCTTGCACCGAATGCCATGAAAGGCACCCTGTCCGCAACTGAGGTAATTTCTGCAATGCAGGAGGGTATCCGAAAAATATCACCGGCTATAGAAACGGTAGTGGTTCCTGTGGCTGATGGTGGGGATGGTACGGTTGAGGTTCTGAAATCGATTATTGGTGGAGATTATCAGGAAAATAGTGTTACCGGGCCGCTTGGCAAGACTGTCAATGCATGTTGGTTGTATGATGCCGAGCATCGTCTTGCAGTTATTGAGGTGGCAAAAGCGGTTGGGTTATCATTATTGCAATCTGATGAACTCAGGCCACTGGATGCGTCGACAACAGGGGTTGGTGAATTAATTTTAGCGGCGCTTGAACGGGGTGCCGAACGCATTATTATTGGGTTGGGTGGCAGTGCTACAACCGATGCAGGTATGGGGTTGCTATCGGCTCTGGGTGTCAGATTCCTGGATGCAGAGGGCCAGTTGTTACAGGCATCAGGTGCGGCAATGTGTAAAATTCGGGCGATAGATACGCATCAGATGGATTCCCGTGTGCGTCAGGTTTCTATTCAGGTGATGTGTGATGTTCGCAACCCATTCTCCGGTTTGCAAGGTGCTGCATATAGCTATGCTCCTCAGAAAGGCGCGACACAGGAAGATGTTGCGATACTGGATGAAGGACTGGTGAATGTGGCCCGTTTAGTGGAAAAGGATTCAGGGGTGGATATAACAGGCTTGCCTGGCGGAGGTGCTGCCGGTGGGCTTGGGGCTGTGCTCATGGTGTTTCTGGATGCGAAGCTGGTGTTTGGTGCAGATCTGGTGCTTGAATTGGCCGAATTCGATCGGATTTTATCCACAGCAGATTTGGTGCTCACGGCAGAAGGTCGCTTTGACCAGCAGTCTTTCTCGGGCAAGGCGCCTATAGTTGTGGCAGCTCATGCCAGGGCTGCGAAGGTGCCCTGTATCATCATTGCTGGCCAGATTGAGTCAGGGCTGAAAATACCTAAGTCGAGCGGGATAACGGCGGCGTATCAATTATTTACAACAGTAGGGGAGTATCAGACATCAGTTGAAATCAGATTGGCTGATCAAACGAGCCAGGTGGTCGGGGGCTTTCTGAAATGTATGTAATTAATTTTTGGGTAAACTCGCTGTTGATTTGGAGGCTTGTATAGATTTTACTGGTCTGTAGTGATCTGCGCTTTTAGTTATGACCAAGAGATAAATTAGTTGTAGAAGTTTGACAGGCTGCTAATCTTGAAATTATAGTAGCGCTCTAGGAGTCTGTCGGATTTAGAGATCCTATTGATATAGAATAGGCAGATGATAACAAGCAGGGATCGAAGTCACCATGTCAGGTAAATTTCAGCCGATTAACCGTCATACAGCCTACCTGTTACCGCCATCCCTTCAGGACTGGCTGCCGGAGAAGCATCTGGCACGCTTTGTTGTGGACATTGTTGATCAACTTGACCTGAGCACACTGGAGAAGCGTTATGGCGGAGGTGGCAAACAACCCTATCATCCGGCGCTGTTGCTCGGATTGTTATTCTACGGTTATGCAACCGGCACCTTCTCCAGCCGCAAGCTGGAACAGGCGACCTACGATTCAGTCGCCTTTCGTTTTATCACAGGTGATACCCATCCGGACCATGACACGATAGCGAATTTCCGCAAGCGTTTTCTGCCAGAACTGGAAGGATTGTTTGTCCAGCTATTGATCATTGCTAAAGTAACGGGTGTATTCAAGCTGGGCAATGTCAGTCTGGATGGCACCAAAATCAAAGCCAATGCGAGCAAGCACAAAGCCATGAGTTGGGGGTATGCGAACAAGCTGGAGAAGCAACTGCGCCAGGAGGTTCAGGAACTGCTAAAACGGGCAGAGTGCGCGGATGCTGAAGATGACCCCGAGATAGATATTCCTGACGAGCTGGCACGCCGTGAAGATCGAATAGCGGCGATAAAGCAAGCAAAAAAAGAAATTGCGCGGCGGGCACAAGCCCGTTTCGATGCTGAACAGGCCGATTATGAGGCAAAGCTAAAGCGGCACAAAGACAAAGAGGAAAAGACAGGCAAGAAAGCCCGAGGCCGTGAACCCAGGCCACCCGAAGCTGGGCCACGAGATAAAGATCAGGTTAACTTTACGGATGAAGACTCCCGTATCATGCCTTCCACAGAAGGTTTTGTGCAAGGTTATAATGCACAGGCCGCCGTTGATATTGACACCCATTTGATCGTAGGGAACCATATTACGCAGCAGTCAAATGACAAACAGGAAGTTGAGCCGACTCTGGAAAGGTTGAAAGAGAACGAAGCCTCGCTGGGTAAAGCGGAGGGTTTATTGGCAGATGCAGGATACTTCAGTGCAGACAACGTCGCGCACTGTGAAGACGCCGGGATTACAGCGTATATTTCGGATCACCGGGAACGGCATAACCCGACATGGGATGAACGATTCAAAACCCCACCACCTTGCCCGGCCGATGCCGATGCAGTGACAACGATGGCGCATCGATTACGAACACCTGAAGGCAAGGCGATGTACGCCAGACGAAAATCCACGGTGGAAACAGTATTTGGCATCATCAAGGAAGTGATGGGTTTTCGACGTTTTCACCTTCGCGGACTGGATGCGGCACATGGTGAATGGAATCTGGTCTGTATGGCATGGAACCTGAAGAGAATGTATGCGCTGGGAAGCTAAAGAAAGGACTATGAGGAGCTTTGTCTGAAGGCTCAGACACGTTTTTTATATACAGCAGTGATGGATTCAGCTAATAATCACAATTGGCGATTCAGTTGGTGCTGTTTACCGTTGGATCGTTTGGATCGATAATGATAACAAGAGGTACAATGTCAGGAATTGCAATCTAAGTCGTTTTAACTCTACTGTTACCCCCTGGTCAAAAATAAAAGTTTATGCAAGGGGCGGTTATACAAACGTTTGTTCTCGTTTAGATAAGTATAGATAAACTAATTTTCTACAGAAACCCCACCAGTCGAACTGGTGGGTTGAGGCATTAGGGGTATGTCAGTCAGGTAACCGTACAATGAAAAAAACAGCCAAGCATCGCAGTGTGTTTTGCTCTGACCAACTAGAGCAAGTGTTTTGGATGTATTATAATTGCACGAAATGAAAACACAAATCATTTGTCTGAACAAAAATGGCTGAAAGATATTTGGATAAAGTAGGGCGGTTCGGGATAGCTGGGAGCTTACACTTTTCCATCTTGCGGTCAGTTGATACCGAAATTGTTCAGGTTTGTCTGGCTCGGTGTGCATATATTTCACAGACTTTTTGAAGTCCTTCCTTGAAATTTGTTTCGAAATTAAAGAAGAAAAAACAACCTGTTGTTGAGTACGCTTGAAGTTATTCTTTTTGACAGTGATTGTTGTTATCTGGAGGGCATTAAATTATACCTCTGGTGAGTGGCGTAACTCCGTTTTATAGTTTATGTTCTACGGCTGAAGATGCTCTGGCATCAAATCAAGCCTTACTACGCGATTGTGCAAGCTGGATTTTAAGAAATTTATAGATAATCAGTAAGTTATTGTTTAGGAAAAAAGACAGGAAACCATCAATATGATCAATAAATGCCTTTTCCCTGCTGCGGGTTATGGAACACGCTTTCTGCCGGCTACAAAAACCTTACCGAAGGAAATGTTGCCCATCGTCGATAAACCATTGATTCAGTATGGCGTTGAAGAATGTATGGATGCAAATATTCGTAATATTGCGATTGTTACCGGTCGTGGCAAGCGCGCTATTCCAGATTATTTCGATATCAATTTTGAAATGGAAAATGCCATTCGTGGGACTAAAAAAGAAGAAAAGCTGGCATCGATTCGGAAAGTGATTGATGAATGTACATTTTCGTATGTGCGCCAGAAACAGATGCGTGGCCTTGGTGATGCAATACTGACGGGTGAGACCCTGATTGGTAACGAGGCATTCGGTGTCATCCTAGCAGATGATCTATGTATCAATGATGTTGAAAGTGTGATGGCGCAGATGGTTCGATTATATAATCAGCATCAGTGCAGTATTCTGGCAATTGAAGAGGTCGATCCATCAGAGGTTGACCAGTATGGTGTGATTGCCGGGGATATGATTGATGATGTGACATATCAAGTGACGTCTCTGGTCGAAAAACCGGAGCCAGAGAAAGCACCCAGTAATCTGGCTATTATTGGGCGTTATATCCTGACGCCGGATATTTTCCAGATTTTACGGGAAACACCACCCGGTAAAAATGGTGAGTTGCAAATTACGGATGCATTACAGGTGCAGGCGGAGCAGGGTAAGGTGATTGCTTACAAATTTTCAGGAGAACGGTTTGATTGCGGTAGCATTGGCGGCTTTGTGGATGCTACCAACTTTCTCTATGGGCAATATATGTCGGAAAATCTCCGCGGAACGACTACCTAATCAAGCGTCATCCGTGGTTGCATTGCAATGGCGTTCTGCTTCGAAAAATCAAGCATTCGTTGGGTGGATTTAAGGGCTCCGAGGCGCACTTTTTCGTCAACGAAAATCTCGTTACTTCCCGATTCCAGGGTCTGAAGTAGATTGCGCAGGCTGTTCATCGCCATCCAGGGGCAATGTGCGCAGCTTTCACAGCTGGCACTGGTGCCTGCTGTAGGTGCCTCAATAAAGGTTTTGCCAGGAGCAGCTTGCTTCATTTTGTAGAAAATACCGTTATCTGTGGCGACGATAAATGTTTTGTTGGGAAGTTCTGTTGCTGCTCTGATGATTTGTGTTGTTGATCCGACTACGTCTGCCTGAGCAATAACGTCTGTTGGGGATTCGGGGTGAACGAGCACAGCCGCATCTGGGTGTTGTTGTTTCAGGTTAGCGAGAGCGGCCGCCTTGAAGGCTTCGTGGACAATGCAGGTTCCCTGCCATAACAGCATGTCTGCACCCGTTTTTTGCTGTATATAGCGGCCAAGGTGCTGGTCTGGCGCCCAGAGAACTTTTTTGTTCTGTTCTTTCAGATGGATAATCACATCAACTGCAATACTGGAGGTCACGACCCAGTCGGCCCGAGCCTTAACTTTGGCGCTGGTGTTGGCATAAACAACCACGGTACGATCCGGGTGCTGATCGCAGAAGTCTGAAAAACTGTCGATGGGACAGCTCAGGTCAAGTGAGCATTCAGCATCCAGTGTCGGCATGATGACGCGTTTTTCTGGATTTAGAATCTTGGCCGTTTCCCCCATAAATCGCACACCAGCAACGACCAGTGTGGTGGCCGGGTGCTCATTGCCAAAGCGTGCCATATCCAGTGAGTCAGACACGTAACCCCCTGTTTCCTCAGCAAGTAGCTGGATTTCTTCGTCGGTGTAATAGTGTGCAACCAGGACAGCATCCTGTTCTTTAAACAGGCGTTTGATGTCATCTCGTAATTGCTCGCGTTCACCTTCGGCGTAATCCGGTGTTGGGATGCTGCCAGGTAACGGGTAATCGGAGGGGTTTGGGACGGCAGGACCAAGATCTGAATGTTCTGTTTTACTCATAATTAGTGAAAGGCGGGCTGTAGAGCCGCTAACAGTTTATTGAAACTAAAATAATAGCATAAAATCTATGCGTCAAATGGCTGTAGTCGAATATGCCTATGCCAGAAAAGAAAGGTTATGACGTTTCCCTGTTTCCGAGTAACAATTTTAATGACAATAACACCAGTGGCGTACCATGCATGAATAAATCAAATATATCTATTGGTTTTACCAACGTACCCGCCTGTAGCATTTTGAGTTTTTCCCAGAGGTGTGGCTCAGGATTAAAGGGTGCCAGTGCAAGGAATACTGCTAGCGGTGCAAGAACAGAGTACGGAATTTTATTTAACCAGCGCATGATGTCTCCTGAAAACTGCAGTATAAAAGTTACGCCTGCAAAATAATATATCTGAAGGTCTTTCAGTTATTCAAAGGCTTTGCGTCTGGATGCCTTTAGCCTGGAATGACGGGTTTTTTTATCGAGACGTTTCTGTCTTGAGCTGTATGTGGGTTTGGTGGCTTTTCGTTTCCGGGTTGTTACCATGGAATTTTTGATAATAATTGTGAGGCGTTGCAGCGCATCAGCCTTGTTTTTTTCCTGGGTCCGGTGAGACTGTGCTTTGATAACGAGAATGCCATCTCTGGATATACGCTGGTCACGGGTTGTCAGTAATCGTTGCTTTATTTCAGTGGGTAATGAGGAGGATTTAATGTCAAAACGCAAATGAATAGCACTTGAAACCTTGTTGACATTCTGCCCACCGGCCCCCTGAGATCTTATTGGGGAGAGAATGATTTCATTGGGTGGAATAACGAGATTGTGGGTGATTCTTAGCATGTTAGTTGCGAATGAGTGCGCCGGTTAGATATCCGACACACGTCTGTGCTTATTCTTTATTGGCTGGCGCGAGTTTTTTCAAAGTCGAAACAATTTCATCACTGTCCCATTCTGTACCGCCATACAGGGTGTAATGAACCTTGCCATCTGCACCAATGATGAATGACGATGGCGCAGCGAAGACTTGCCATTGGTTAATCGATTCACCTGATTCATCCATGAGAATCGTGAATTCCGGTTTGACTTTGGTAACAAATTGCTCAACCTCATTCTGAGTTTCGCCCATATTAATGGCAAGAATAGTAAACGGTGTATCACCCATCTTTTGCATCAGGCGGTTCATAGATGGCATTTCCTTGATACAGGGTGGGCAATAGGTGGCCCAGAACTGTACCAGCACGACCTGATTTTTGTAATCTTGCAGATTGTGTGTTTTACCTTTCAGGTCAGGCAGTTGTAGTGCAGGTGTCAGTTTGCCGGTATAAGGTTTGAGATCTGCGACTGCGATAGCCATTGTTGAACTAAATATCAGCAGAGCAAGAAATTTGCTTACATATTTCATTGAGAAGCCCTCTTGAGGTAAAACAGGCTGGCCTTGATCAGGCCAGGTAACTGTTGGGTCACTGTTTCTTCAGGTTCGTTGGCATTATCACGCTTGAAGAAATATCCCCTGACATCCGGAATCAGTTTGGTGAAAACCGGGCTGCCTCCCTGATGCAGGGCGGCAGCGAGTGTTTTGATGCCCCAGCGATTGGGTGTGCGTTCACCTTCAAGCAGCAGAAGTGGTAGTTTAGTGGTGCCTACGGCATCGGTATAAAGCGGTTTCTGGCCAGGTTCAGGTGCTGTTTTATTCAGTCTGGGAAACATAAGGATAGCACCTGCGAGGCCAGGGTCTCCGGGATGCCTGCTTTCCCATTCTCTGATGCCGCGCAATAGTAGATTGGTGTCAGGGCCGCTGGCAATCAGATAGATTTTTTTCCCGGTGCGCTTGATGGCGGTTTCGATCAAATGAACAACATCTTCCGTTGGTATCTGTTTCACACTGCTTTTAATTTTCGGCAGCATGTAGCTGGATAACATATCAGGCATCCAGACTTCTACGCCATCTTCAGAAAGAGACGCAGCTGTTTCCTCTTCGTGTATACCCGCGCCAGCATCGCAGGCAAATCCCAATAGCAGCGTGTCTCCTTCAGAGGAAAACAGGCGGATATCTACGTCTGTGCCATCCGCCATGGTGAGTGTTTCTAACTCGTTGGCCAGATTGGTGCTACTCATGGTTAGCAGGACAAACGCGATCAAGCTGTGTGAGATCTGTTTTGTCAGACTTGAAAAGTGAAACGTGGTCATTGTTAAGGTGTCTCCTTGCATCAGTTTTACGCAGGTAATAGACTAGCGTATAAACAATATTAGCATATTAACAGTCTTTTATATACTTTGGTGCAGAGATTTTTATGAATAACCGATATAGATCAATATTCTTTCTGGTTCTGTTTTCTGGTCTTGCGGGCTTGGCTTTAGCGGAGGATCAGGATAAAAGTGAGCTATTGCAGGCCATTGCGTTGAAAGGTGATCCGGTTGCGGGGGAGGCTGTCTACGGATTATGTGCAAGTTGCCACGAGGCCTCGGGTTGGGGTGAAAAAGATGGTAGTGTGCCCGTTATTGCGGGCCAGCATCCAAAAGTGATACTCAAACAGCTCGCAGATATAAGATCAAGAAACCGGGAAAACCCGGTTATGTATCCGTTTACAGACCCAGAAACCATTGGTGGAGCGCAATCAATTGCAGATGTTACTGCTTATATTGCTACATTGCCGCGAAATCCACAGCCATCAGTGGGGGATGGTAAGCAGCTGGCGGTTGGCGAAGAGATCTACCGGCAACAATGTGTTGCCTGTCATGGTGAATATGGTGAAGGTAACAATGACGCATTTTTCCCCCATATTCAGGGGCAGCATTACGGTTACCTGTATAGGCAGTTAATCTGGTTTCGTAATGGCTTGCGGAAAAATGCGAATCCGGTGATGTTAGAGAAAGTCAGGGATATGATGGATAATGAAATTTCCGCAGTAGCTGACTACGTTTCGCGATTGCGTACGCCTGGAAGTTGAATTCACAGATGTTTGTTATCAATTGTAAACATTGGCCTTATTATAAAAGCAAGTCTTGACGCAAATATGTGGCAGTGTTTTAATCCCATCTGATAGCTAAGTCAGGGTAATTATTTACGGCAAAGGAGTTGCTGATGAAAACACGTCATAACCGCAATCATCGTTCTATATTTTTTCTCATGCTGCTTACAGGCTGTGTAAGGCTTTCCGCCAGCCCGGTCATTTCAGAAGTTTTTTATGATGCGCAGGGGGGTGATAATGGCTATACATTTATTGAATTGTATGGTTCTCCTGGAGATATTCTGGATGGTTATCGGTTAGAAGCAATAAATGGCACCAATGGCTCAACCTATTTACAAATCGCATTAACAGGAATCATTCCCGATGACGGTATTTTCGTGGTAGCCGACAAAATTGGAGATATAACGTATATCTCTGTGGCAGATCTACTGGCAACAGCCAATTTGCAGAATGGGCCGGATTCCCTGATCCTGACTACTGATGCGGGCATTATTGATGCGCTGGCTTATGGAGATTTTTCTTCTAGCCAATTCAGTGCAGGAGAAGGACAACCAGCCCCGGGAACTGGCCCAGGAAGCAGTCTTGCACGACGGACCCCCTGGTTTGATACCGATGAGAATGCTATTGACTTCAGTATTTTCTCCACCCCAACGCCGGGTAGTATCCCCTCGACTCCGGTACCGGTTCCTTCATCTATTGCTTTGCTTTTTTCGGGTTTTCTTGCTTTGGCAGGATATATTCGAAGGTATAGCGGTCAACGATAATAATAACGGGTTCCTGAGACAGATTGAATGAGCGCAGTTGATTAATACTGCTGGCATGGATCGCTATCAAGGATGATAGTAAAGGTCGGCTGTGCTCATTCAATCTGTCTGAATTGATTTAGTGGCCAGAGGGTAGCACACTGCCCCTGATGAATAAGTCGGCCAATCAAATTAGAATTATTTCCGGTCAGTGGCGTGGACGAAAAATCCATTTTCCTGATCGGCCCGGCTTAAGGCCAACCTCCGATCGAATCAGAGAAACGCTATTCAACTGGCTGATACCCTATACTGGCGGAGCGGATTGCCTGGATTTATTTGCGGGTAGTGGTGCGTTGGGTTTTGAAGCGGCATCGCGGGGTGCCAGCAGAGTTGTTATCGTAGAAAAGACCAGAGAAGTTTACAATTCGCTGAAAGCAACAAAAAATATGTTGTCAGCCGATGCCGTTAGCGTAATTTTTGATGACGCTTTGTCCTGGCTCAAGATTAACAATGAAACTTTCAATATAATTTTTCTCGATCCGCCTTTTGACAGTGATTTGCTGATATCTGCCAGCCAGCTTATTCTGGAAACCCGGAGCTTGAAGGCGGGTGGGCTTTTGTATATTGAGGCGCGGTCGGATATGGATCTCTCGTTATTTGCCGGTTGGCAAATTGTTAAATCCAGTGCTGCAGGGCAGGTACAATATGCCTTGCTAACGGCTAAAGAGATACCTTGTACTAATGAATGAATATTGAACAGCCGCTAATTAAGTATTAGTGTTGGCTAATGTGAAAAGATGGCCTGAGGGCCGGGGAAAATATATGGCGTTAATAATAACTGATGAATGCATTAATTGTGATGTATGTGAGCCGGAATGTCCGAATGGAGCCATTACTCAGGGTGATGATATTTATATTATTGATCCTGATCTTTGTACGGAATGTGTCGGACATTATGAAACTTCACAATGTGTGGAGGTTTGTCCTGTTGACTGTATTCCCAAAGACCCTGATCACGAAGAAACTGAAGAAGCTCTACAATTAAAATATGAAAAACTGATGGCGGCTGAATAGCCAGGTCTATGATGAAAAACATACCCGTCTGCCGGATGCTCTCCTGGTTTTGTTGCTGTGTGTTGCTGGCCGGGTTTAGCCAGAGCAGCATCGCTGATTCATCACCTGGCAGAAGAACTGCGGCTGCCATTGCTAGCGCACATCCTTTAGCTTCAGAAGCAGGGATGCGTATTCTGGCTAACGGTGGTAATGCCTTTGATGCTGCGGTTACTGTTAGTGCTGTGCTCGCTGTCGTTGAGCCTTATAGTTCGGGTATTGGTGGTGGTGGATTCTGGTTGTTGCATCGTCAAAGTGATGATTTCCAGGTCATGATAGATGGTCGTGAGCGTGCGCCGCTTGCGGCCACAGAAAACCTTTATTTAGATAAACAGGGTAATGTTATACCCCGACTTTCTATGGATGGTGCGCTGGCAGCGGGTATTCCCGGTGAGCCGGCAGCACTAGATCATATTGCCAGAAAATATGGCCGTTTACCATTATCTACATTGCTTGCCCCGGCTATTCAGCTAGCCAGCGAAGGTTTTGAAACCAATGCGTACTATGCCCGCATGGCCGGGTTTCGACAATCAGTGCTGGAGAAATACACCGCTTCCTCTGTCTTTCTGGATGGAAAGACAGTACCAAAGCCTGGTTACAACATCGTACAGACTGCCCTTGCAGAAACACTGCAGCAACTCGCTGATCATGGGCGAGATGGTTTTTACAAGGGGGATGTGGCAAAAAATCTGGTTGCAGGTGTTAAAAAAGCGGGTGGAATCTGGACGGAAAAAGATCTTGCAGAATACAGGGTGATCGAAAGACAACCGATTAAATTTACCTACGGGGAGCAGACCATTGTTACCGCTTCACCACCATCATCGGGTGGTATCGCTCTGGCAACTATGTTGAATATTCTTTCCGGTGCCGAGCTTGATCATCTGAATCAGACTGAACGCGTGCATCTAATGGTTGAATCCATGCGTCGCGCCTATCGGGATCGGGCCGAATATCTTGGTGATCCTGATTTTGTCGATATTCCCAGCGATCTGTTGACCGATGAGAAATATGCCGCCGGATTGCGAGCATCTATTCGTATGGACAGGGCGACAGCTTCAAGCAGTTTGCCGGGCCGAGTGACTGTTAAGGAAGGTTTCCATACCACACATTTTTCCATTTTAGATGCAGAGGGTAATCGGGTGGCGGCTACGCTGAGCATCAATTATCCATTTGGTTCAGGTTTTGTGGTACCCGGTACTGGTGTGTTACTGAATGATGAAATGGATGATTTTTCAGCCAGGCCAGGTGTGCCGAATGCCTATGGTCTTGTTGGTGGTAAGGCGAATAGTATCGAGCCGGGCAAGCGCCCTTTATCGAGTATGACCCCCACATTTGTTGAAGGTCCGAATGGCATGGCGATTATAGGTACGCCGGGTGGCAGCCGGATTATTACCATGTTGCTACAGGGTATCCTCAAGGCACAATCAGATACGAATCCTGAAAGCTGGGTGAAGGTGCCAAGAATTCATCATCAGTATTTGCCAGATGTTATTCAGTATGAGGCCGATGCACTTTCTACTGAGTTGATTGAATTGCTGGAATCGATGGGACACCAACTTAGGCAGGTTGATAATTATGGCAATATGCAGGCTATCTATCAGGATCGGGTAAGCGGAAGTGTTCGCGCGGCGTCAGACCCCAGGGGATTTGGGCTGGCAATTGTGCAGTCAATTACCGTTGGCAATGCCCACAATAAAAAGTAGATCGTTGCCCCGTTGTCATAAGTTTGATGGCCTGGCCGCAGTTCAGGCAAGCCTGTCCTGCGCGATCGTAGACTTGCAGTGACTGCTGGAAATATCCGGGTTTGCCATCAGCATTGACAAAATCCCTGAGCGTTGTGCCCCCTTCGGCAATGGCTTTTTCCAGTGTCTGTTTGATCGCGGCTACCAGTGACTGATAGCGTTTTTGTGAGATTCGGCCAGCGGCACGGGCAGGATGAATGCCAGCCAGAAAGAGAGATTCACTGGCATAGATATTCCCTACACCAGTCACTACGCGGCTATTCATAATCAATGATTTGATGGCGATTTTTCGATTTCTGGACAGGCTGTGCAGGTAGTGAGTATTAAAATCGGAGGATAAGGGTTCCGGTCCCAGTGTTGCCAGCAAAGGGTGTTTTTCTGGTTGGTTTTTAATCCACTGTACAGTGCCAAATCGACGTGGATCGGAATACCTCACCACTGCGCCAGTGTCCAGCCTGATATCAATGTGGTCATGTTTTTCGGCGCTGGCATTATCGAGAATAATGCGCAGGCTGCCGGACATTCCCAGGTGAATAAGGATGTAACCTTGACTGGTCTGGCAAATAAGATATTTTCCACGGCGTGATATTGTCTGGATAATTGCGCCTGCCAACCGTTGTTCAAACCGTGGCGTGACAGGCCAGCGCAGGCGGCGTTCCCGTACTGTGATATGGGTGATGGTCTGGTTGATGATATGTGGTTCAATGCCACGACGGGTGGTTTCTACTTCCGGCAGTTCTGGCATAGGGCTCCTCTATTAATAGAGGAGGTGTCGACTATTGTGATATTGATAACAACGTCTGGTAGGCATTACCAAGTTTATATTGAACCCGGTAGTCGGCTCTGCCGAGAATTAGCTCGTTCTCACGAGAAACAATGTCCAGATGAATTACCTCATTCGGGTTGTCCAGTTCGAGAATGATCTGATCTGTATCTGTATCTGGTTCATAACGCTCAATATTGAGAGCGGCGCTATCTTCCCAGCTTTGTATGAAAGCCTGGATTTCTTCCGGGCTGTGTGTGGATGAAGGAATGCTTATCCATTTGCCGCCAGATCGGCTCATTGTTTGGCCAGGTAGCTGCAGAGATAGAATGTGCCGGTTAACAGGAATCAATCGTTTATTCATAAACCAGGTGAAATCCGCATTGAGTGCGCGTTGGTAGTCATCGGCTATCAGTGCCATACGTTTATCGGTACGTACATATCTGAGTCCATCAAGCGCATCAATATCACCAAATATAATCGTCAGGTTGTTGAGTCGAATGTGGCTGGATGATTCTGTAAAGCCCAGTTTTCCGGCATCAATGCTGTCCGCACTGTATTCACGCAGGGTCGTTTGTGTTGCTATGTTCAGGAGTGAACGAATCCGTCCCTGGTCTGCAGTGATCAAAGGATCAGACAGGATAACCCAGGATTTTCCCTGTTTCGAAAAAACCAGGTCAGCGTAAGTAGGGCGATGCAAAGAGATCTCTGTAATACTGTCCGGGTTCAGGGAAGTCAGTTGCGTGGTGTCGGTTTCTGGTTGTTTTGATTGCTGATAACTAATCAGGCTGAGTAGTCCGATGGCAACGAGCAGTAGCAGATTAATAACCCAGCGAGATTTCATTGTATTGTTCCAGTCTTAAAGACGACGGCGTTTCCACCAGACAATAGAGCCTGCGGTCAATAATAGCAAAGGCAGGCCAAACAGGAAGCCGAAAGCAATCAGCATCTGGGTGATTTTGCTCATTTCCAGTTGCGTGTCCGAGCTGATTCTTGCCGGGATATTGATCAGATTGTCATCCCGATTCAGCCAGTCAATGATGTGTAGCCCAAGATCAAGGTTGCCACCATTGCCCAGATAGCTGTTGGCGAGGAAGTCACCATCTCCAATTATTACAATCCGTTGTTGCTGGTTTGTAGCGTTTTCAGACTCTCTTTCAAGCGCATAGCCGATGATCAATGGTCCGGCCTGTTCATCACTGTTCTGATCATAGTTGATACTACTATCAATGGCTCCAAGTTCTGTCCAGGCACGAGCCAGTGTACTGAGTAGTGTTTTTGTCTGCCAGTCAGAGTCTGTTGCCTGTAAGGCGACGGCTTCTGGAAACAGAGTCAGGCTGTCAAGCTGGGCGGTAATCGGGTGCGACGGGTATTCCGGTATCAGCACAAAAGCAGGATTATCGATGCCAAATAGCTGTGTGCTTGCATCCACAATAGTGCCTGGCAGAAATTCAATGGATAGAAAGTCAGCGAGTCGTTCAAGACCGCCAGTCTCTCCAGGCTCCGTCAGCCAGAGTAGATTGCCGCCACCTTTGGCATACGACAGTATAATATCAACTTCACCTGTCAGCAGTGATGTTTGCGGGCTGGCGATGACCAGAAGATGCGTGCTTGCCGGGATAGCGGGTGAGGCGGCCAGGTTGAGTGTCTCAGGCATGATGCCTTTCTGTTCTAGCGCCTTGCCAAAATTACCCAGCGAATAATTGGCTTCGCTGTCAGTCGTGCGTTCGCCATGCCCCCCCAGAAAAAGCACCGATTTTTGGTCTTTTCGGGCGATTTGTAACAGCGCATTAGAAATGCTTTGTTCGGTCAGGCGGTTTACTTTTTCACTGCGTCCCTGGTAGGCAATCAGAAGTTCGCCTTCATGGGTAATGCCGAGTTCACGGATGCGATCCGGTTCGGCGTCAGGGTTTACAAACTGCAGGGATATATTTTTTCTGCTGCGTTGGTAGCGACTGATGATGTTTGATATCTGATCACGTAGCAGTTTGTTTTCACGCACGAAAGCGGTGATATGGATGGCTTCGGGCATCTGCACAAGTACGGCTGTACTGCTGTCTGAAAGCGAATTACGCTGACTGGCCGTCCAGTCACTTTCCACTGCATATTGAGTGCTTAGCCAGGCAATCAATGCCGATACAATAAACAGCAGCAGGGTGAATAGTCTATTTTGTATTTTGATCTTTCGGCGTAGGCCAGGAGTCATCTTCATGGTTTGATCTTCAGCCGCTCAGTCTTTGATTGTCCAGGCGCCGAATGGTCAGAATCAGGAACAGGGTGGTTAATAGCAGGAAATAGATGATATCAGTGCTACTGAATAGCCCTCTGAGAAAAGATTCAAGGTGTGTTTGTAATGACAGGTAATGGAACAGTTGTGTAACATCGTCTCGCTGGCCATTACTCCAGTCGATAATCCAGAGCAGCAGTAAAAGTCCAAAGCTGCTGATAGCAGCAACGGCTGGCTGATCTGTCAGAGATGACATGTAGATACCGACTGCGGTAAAGGTGGAAAATAACAGTGCCAGCCCGATAGCGCCTGACAGCAGTTTGCCGGCATCCATGGTGGTGCCTGTATAGAGAGACAGTGGCATTGTCATCATCATGGCCAACAGGAGTAGGAAAAACAGCAGGGTACCGAAGAATTTCCCGAGGACAATGTCGCTCATTTTGATCGGTGCCGACAGCAGCAATGGCAGCGTACCATTGCGGCGTTCATCGCTGAGTACCCGCATAGTGATGGCGGGTGCTATCCAGAGCACCAGAAACCCGGCTGTCTGCAGCATGGGGGCGGCGATGATGTCAGTTGCGCCAGGCGCTCCGGCAACACCGGCCAGTTGTGATTGCCAGTACATGTACTGGTCAAGTTGTGTCAGGAACAGCCAGGCCAGAATAAATTGAATGACAGCCAGTAATGTCCAGGCAAGCGGTGATAGAAACAGGCTTTTAAATTCGCGTGAGGCAATTGTCCAGATCATATGTTGGCCTGCTCTGTCCGGGCAGGTTTTGCTTCACCCGATATATCGCTGCAGGTCAGGTCGATGAATACCTGTTCAAGGTTGCGTCGTTGTGGTGCCAGCTCCATGAGCCCCCAGTTTTGTGCAGCAACCAAAGTTGCAACGGCTTCTGCGGGTTTTTCAGTCTGCCAGTTAAGTAGAGCCTGACGGTCACTGATAACCTCTACATTTTCGATGCCTGGGAGTGTTTCCAGCAGATGAATATCGAAGGGGCGAACGGTTTCCAGTTTCAATGTGTTTTCAGTCAGGCGCTCTTCTAGCCCGGACATAGAGTCGGCAAATACCAGTCGCCCGTGATTGATAATTTGTACCCGTGTGCAGGTCGCCTGTACTTCCGGCAAAATATGGGTAGAGAGAATCACACCATGATCTTGCCCAAGATCTCTGATTAACTGGCGGATATCTCGAATCTGAATAGGGTCAAGGCCAACAGTGGGTTCGTCGAGGATAACGATAGCCGGGTTGTGCAAAATGGCCTGAGCAATGCCTATGCGTTGTTGGTAGCCTTTGGACAGATTGCCGATCAGACGTTTACTGACATCGACTAAACCACAACGCTCCATTGCTCTTGCAAGTGCAGGACCAATGGCATTATTATTTATACGGTGTAGACGAGCACAGTAATTCAGAAATTCAGAGACTGTATGCTCTCGATAAAGGGGTGGCTGTTCAGGTAAATAGCCTATGTGTGCCTTGGCCCGAGAAGGGCTTTCCAGTAAGTCAATGCCGTTAATGAGGATGCTTCCTGATGAAGGCGCAAGCGTTCCTGCCAGCATTCGCATGGTGGTCGTTTTTCCGGCTCCATTGGGGCCAAGAAAGCCGAGTATTTCACCACGAGACAGTTCAAAACTGACATCCTTGACAGCATGGTGCTGGCCAAACAAACGATCCAGTTGGCTGGCATTCAATAATGATTTATGTTCCATTTTGTGCAGGAAACGGGTCATCCTTGAGATGGGTTATGTGGGTTGAAATATATCCGGATTATGCGGCTAGTGCGGAGCGACATCAAGCATAGCGACATTTAATATCGATATTTTTCAGATACTTCTTTTCGCTGGCCAGGCTGGATTCAGTGAGCGGATTGTTTTCCAGCCAGCCGTCCGGAAATAACAGGTTGATACTCTGTTTTTCGCCGCTAACAATTACTTTGACAGGCTTTTCATCAGTTCTGCCCCGATGCAGCAAAACGGCAAGTCGCAACAGAGTGACCAGATATGCGGAGGTGTCGAACATGTTTTCTGGTAAAGATTCGAACAGCATGGGTTTGAGTTTGCGTCGATGTGTTCTGACCAGAATGGCAAGAAACTGCTGGTCACGTAAAGAAAAGCCAGCCAGGTTTGAATGTTCAATTAAATAGGCGCCATGTTTATGATAACCGCTGTGTGCGACAACCAGTCCGACTTCATGTGCCAGTGATGCCCATTGCAGCCATTGTCTGGCATCTGCAATTTTAATTTGCCAGTCATCGGCCACCTGTTTGAGTAGCTGGATAGCGGTGGAGCTGACGCGGAGGCTTTGTTCCTGGTCAACGTGATAGCGCTCGGCAAAAGCATTAATGGCCCCTTTGCGAACATCCTCATGATGCATGCGCCCGAGCATGTCGTAAATAACGCCTTCTCTGAGTGCGCCGCTGGAGTGCAGCATACGGTCAACCTTCAGGGCATCAAAGACAGCGCTGAGTATAGCGATGCCTCCTACGATCACGGGTTGTCTGCTGGTGCTCAGGCCTTCAATTTCAAGGTTATCAATGCTGCCTGTATCGATTATCGCTTCACGGAGCTTTTTCAGAGATTCAGGGGTGATCCCATTCTCACTCCAGCCCTGATGGAAGACAATGTCGCGGATGGCTTTGATGGTCCCAGATGATCCGGTCGCCAGTGTCCAGCCGATGGCTCGGTAGTCATTTTTGACCGGCTGGATTTCAACTCTGGCTGCAGTAATGGCATCGCGCATCGCTTTTTTGGTGATTTTTCCATCGGCAAAGAAGCGTGCAGTCATGTTGACGCAGCCCATATAGAGACTCTCAAGCCTGATGGGTTCAAAGCCACGACCAATAATCAGTTCAGTACTGCCGCCGCCGATATCCACTACCAGCCGCTGACCGCCTGGATCCGGTAAACTGTGTGATACGCCAAGGTAGACCAGCCGGGCTTCTTCAATCCCGGAGATTATTTCGATGTTATGGCCAAGTGCTTTCTGTGCTTTTTTAAAAAAACCTTTGGCCTGCTTTGCCTTGCGCAGTGTGTTCGTCCCAACCGCTCGAATTTGCAGTTTATCGAGATGGCGTATGCGTTGACCAAATCGCTCCAGGCAGGCAAGGGCGCGTTCGGCAACCTCGTCATCAAGCTGGCCATCCGGTAATAGACCAGAAGCAAGTCGCACCGACTCTTTCAGTTTGTCCAGCGTTTGTAATTGCCGGTTTTGCTCCTGCGTGATGATCATATGGAAACTGTTGGAACCCAGATCAATAGCGGCGAGTTCAGAATTGTCGTTTTCGTTCAATGTATTGACCACTGTGATTAGGTGGCTCTATTTTTCAGGACTTTTACATATTTCTCAAGTCGCTTCCCTGAAGAATGTGAAATTAAAAAGCATTGAAAATAAAACGAGGAGATAAAAAATCCCGAACCAGTATTGCCGGTTCGGGATAAGGACGGGATGGGTAACTCAAATTCGCTACCCGGAAACATAATAACGGTAGATAAAATGTGGTTTTTTGATCTGTGTCAGTTTTACAGTGGTCTGAGTGATTTAATTATGCTGGATCATCTGAGCACGCATTTGCGAAGCCCACATCAATGCATCCAGATAGACTTTGTGTATTTCCGGTATATGTGGCAGGTCATGATTCATGTTATTCCATTCGCCGCGTTCGTAATCCAGGACGCAGGTGAGTATCTGTCCATGTATGCCATTATGCTCTACAAGTGCATCGGCGATGTGCTCGGCAAGAGGCAGTTGCGTCAGGATAGCATCCATTGATGTATCCATTAATGCATCCAGAGCAGAAAACAAACCCACTGTGAAAAACGATTTTGGATTGGACTGATCCAGTATCTGTGCCAGCCGTTCACACATTCGTCCACGTATCATGGCCGTATTGACCAGTTCAACCGGTTTGTCATCAACCATGGACATGGCAATTAATGTGGCCCAGCTACGAATATTCTGTAGTCCAACGAGGATAATGGCTTCATGGATAGAATCAACTTTTCGTGCCAGACCGAGAGCAGCAGAATTTACGTAGTTAAGCATTCGGTAGCTGAGGGCTACGTCCTTTGCGATGATGTCTTCCAGGTCTTTTGTGGCAATATCCGGGTCCTGCAATTGTCCCAGTAGGGTCAGGATAGACAGGCGATTTGTCGGCAGGCTTTTTTTCTGGATTATTTTTGGCAGGGAAAAATAATAGCCCTGATAGAAATCGAAGTTGAGCGCTTTGCACATATCGTACATTTCCCAGCTCTCGACCTTTTCGGCCAGTAATTTAACCGGGTAACGCCTCAATTCTTCGACATGGTTGCGGATTTGTTGGTCAGAGAGTGCCATCACATCAATCTTAATAATGTCTGCAAGTTCGATCAGGGGCCTGACAGTTTCATGCAGAACAAAATCATCCAGCGCAATCTGGTAGCCCTGCCGCGAGAGGCGCTGCATCCCGGCGATGACTTCTTCATCCGGAGCAATGTCTTCCAGTAATTCCAGTACCACTCGGTCTCTGGGCAGTGAAATCTGTTTGGCATTAACGATAAAGGAGCGTGTCAGGTTGATAAAGGCCAGGCGGTCGTCAACGATGTTATTGAGACCAATTTCCATGAAGGTGTTGACTATGACATTGGAAGTGGCTTCATCTCCATCAATCACGCCGGCGCGATTCTGCTCGTTGTCCCTGAAAAGCAGTTCGTAGGCGTAGACATTCAGGCTGCTGTCGTAGATGGGTTGTCGTGCGAGATATATGTCAGGCATTGTATGTTTATCGGTCTCGAAGGCGAGGGCTTGAGTGAATCAAAAAAGCCTGGCAAATGCCAGGCTTTTGGTAGGCTTATGAAATAATAGCCTTATTTAATTTTGGCTTCTTTGTAATCCACATGTTTGCGAACAACGGGATCATATTTTTTCAGTACCAGCTTGTCAGGCATGGTGCGTTTGTTCTTGGTTGTTGTGTAGTAATGGCCAGTGCCTGCACTGGATACCATTTTAATTTTTTCTCGCATGTTTTTCTCCTGCGCCAGATAATGTGCCAGTAAGGCGGGATTAGACTAGATTTTTTCGCCGCGGCCGCGCATATCGCTGAGCACAGAGTCAATGCCCTTTTTGTCGATAATTCTCAGGCCCTTGCATGAAAGACGTAGCTTAATCCAGCGGTTTTCGCTGGCAACCCAGAAACGGTGAGAATGCAGGTTGGGTAAAAACCGGCGACGAGTTTTATTATGGGCATGGGATACATTGTTTCCCGCGACTGGCCGTTTGCCCGTGACCTGACAAATTTTAGACATTGCTGTTTTCCTTGAAAATACGTATACGTCCGATGCATCCGGACCACATGAACTCGCCTTTATACCAGAACTGTATAGGCGAAACAAATATTTTCTTACAATAATCCCTGTTCTGCAAAAGAAAAAGTATCGCCATCGCCAACGATCAAATGATCCAGAACCCGAACATCAATCAATCCAAGCGCATCACGCAGGCGTTCAGTAATGCGTATATCAGCCTGGCTGGGTTCAGCGACGCCGGATGGATGGTTGTGTGCAAAAATGACTGCGGCGGCATTGTGAAACAGGCTGCGTCTTACCACATCGCGGGGGTGGACGCTGGCGCCATCAATGGTGCCCTGAAATAATTCTTCGCAGACTATCAGGCGGTTACGGCTGTCCAGAAACAGGCAGGAAAATACTTCACTGGGTCGGCAGGATAGGCGTGCATTGATATAACGCTTTGTTTCTTCTGGATTATTCATTGCGTCTTCGCGCTGGAGTTTTTCCTGCATATGACGCCGGGCCATTTCGAGAACAGCCTGTAACAGCGCATACTTAGCGTTCCCCAGGCCGTGATGTGCGCAGAACTGTGTACTGTCGCTGTCTAACATGGCGCGCAGTGAGCCAAATTGCCGCAGCAGTTCCTGAGCCAGGCTGACAGCGCTATAGCCTTTGACACCCGTACGCAGAAAAATAGCCAGTAGTTCGGCATCTGAGAGTGTCTGGGGACCAAATTTGAGCAGTTTTTCCCGTGGTCGTTCATCACTGGGCCAATCGGTAATTGCCATGAGTAACCTCCCTGTTACGTTAATTACGTTCATCCTGAACGATTTGATACACTCTGTGTAATGGATAACAGTGTAATGAAAAACCTGAATAATAAACATATCTTATTGGGAGTGACGGGGGGTATTGCCGCTTACAAAAGTGCTGAACTGCTGCGTTTATTGACCAGGCAGGGTGCGCAGGTGCAGGTTGTTATGAGCCTCGCGGCGAGTGATTTTGTCACACCCCTGACCCTGCAGGCACTGTCAGGCCGGCCTGTCTACCAGCACTGGGAGCAGGTGGAAGCTGCCATGGGGCATATTCAACTGGCGCGCTGGGCTGACCGGATTTTACTGGCTCCGGCAACCGCTGATTCACTGGCAAGGCTGGCTCAGGGGCGTGCTGATCAGTTACTGGATGCGCTTTGTCTTGCCAGCGAAGCGGAGCTGCTGGTCGCTCCGGCGATGAATCGCGTTATGTGGAGAGATAAAGCGACCCGGAAAAATGTCGAGGTTCTGACAGCCAGAGGTATACAGATTCTGGGGCCAGCCAGCGGTGAGCAGGCCTGTGGTGAAACGGGACAGGGCAGGATGCTCGAAGCGGAACAGTTGTGTCGGTTGCTGGCGGATTCATTTTCCAGCGACTTGCTGGCTGGTGTCAATGTATTGGTGACTGCCGGTCCAACTCAGGAGCCGATTGACCCGGTTCGATGCCTGACGAATCACAGCTCGGGAAAAACTGGCTATGCAATTGCAGCCGCTGCACGGCTGGCGGGAGCTGCGGTCACTCTGGTCAGTGGTCCGGTCAATGAAGCGGCGCCTGATAAAGTGGATATTGTTCAGGTAATGACGGCTGCGCAGATGCATGCGGCCGTCATGCAACGCATTGATCAACAGAATGTCTTTATAGCCACTGCTGCAGTTGCTGATTACCGACCGGTAACAACTGCAGATCACAAGATCAAGAAGCAGGCAGACTCACTCACGCTGGAACTGGAAAGGACCGAGGATATTCTGGCGGGTGTGGCTGCTCTGGATGATGCTCCCCTGTGCGTAGGGTTTGCAGCAGAAACAGAAAATCTCGAAGACAATGCACGGCAAAAACTACACAACAAATCACTGGATCTGATTGTTGCCAATCTGGTGGGAGAGGGGTTAGGTTTCGGTGTTGCTACGAATGCCTGGCATCTGTTCTGGCAAGATGGCGATATTGAGATTCCTGAACAATCTAAGCAGAAACTGGCGGCACAACTTATCCAACGGATAGCCGCATTACTACGGACAAATTAATAGAGGCACCCCTTAATGAAGAAAATACAGTTAAAAATACTCGATAAACGGATTGGCCAGGAATTTCCTTTACCCGGTTATGCCACTGATGGCTCGGCAGGGATGGATCTGCGCGCCTGTGTGGATGCTGAAATGATACTGACGCCCGGCCAGACTGAGTTGATACCGACAGGTATGGCGATCCATATTGCGGATCCTGGGTTGGCCGCCGTACTGTTACCGCGTTCCGGTTTAGGGCATAAGCACGGTATTGTTCTGGGTAATCTGGTTGGTCTGATCGATTCCGATTATCAGGGCCAGCTTTTCGTTTCCTGCTGGAATCGCAGCGCTTCTGATTTTGTTATTACTCCCGGTGAACGCATTGCCCAGATGATTTTTGTGCCGATTATTCAGGCAGAGTTTGAAGTTGTTGACAATTTTGCCGATAGCCTTCGTGGTGAGGGAGGGTTTGGCCATACTGGGCGAAGCTAACCTATTGTTAAAAATGGAAATATGATGTGCACAGGATACACATGAAGTTAAGAAAACCAGGAAAAGGCTTCAGGGCTAACAAACAAACCGAAAAGCATGCCGGCTTAAAACGTGCAGGTATAGGCAAATCTTTTGTCATGCTGGCATTGTTGGCTATTCCTTTAATGGCAATTCCCCCATTGCTGGTGTCCTGGCTGGCGGAAAAACAAACCCGGAGCAGTTTTGAGAGACAACTTGACTTATCGATTGATATCTACGCGAATGGAGTGCAGCGCTGGGTAAATGACCAGATCAGTAAAATTGATGTGATGGCAAATAATCCAGAGGTTATTCAGCTTTTTACGGCAGCAGATGATGAAGCGCTGGAACGAAAAGGCCTTGCGCTGAAATCCTATTTTCCTGATGCGTTGAAAGTCAGGCTGCTCAGGCCGGGTCTGCAGATGGAGAATCTGGATGTCTCCCCGCCGATTACTTTTGCCGCCATTGAATTAATTCAGCTCGCTGAGTCTTCGTCAACGCCTGCGCCAATGGAACTTCATGGTGCTGGTTCGTCACAGCAGCATATCAATCTGGTCAGAGTAGTCAGGGCCGGAATTAATACTGAGCCGCTGGGTATTCTCATGGTGAGCTTGTCTGCCAGCAAGCTAAAGCAATTGATCACAGGAGTTAATGTGCCGGGCTATACTGAGCTGGATCAGGAGGTTGGCGGTGCATCGATGCTTGTTTCCAAACAGGGAGACAGCCTACAGAAAATAGAAAACAGTTTGCGCCAGGAGGCAATTGAAGGCAGTCGCTGGGTTGTTAGATATTGGCCTGATAGCAGCATGACAGGTCAGGCTAAGGGTCTGATTGCCGGATTGCTGGCTGTCGCTGTGGGTGCGTTGCTTCTTTTGCTGAGTGGTTTTGGTCTACGTTCCAGGATTTGCAAGGTTTTGAAGCAGGATCATCAAACCCTGCAGACATTGCTGGAAGATATGCAGGGTTTGCGTATCAAATCGTCCTACCCGACTGGTCTTGTTGAGATGGCAGAGGTGATGGACGGTGTAACCGAGACTGCCCATGAATTGATAGCTACGGCGCCGACAAAATCAGGAGCGCAGATAGCAACATTAACTGAGTCCTATGATGAAATGGCGGTTGTTGATCTGGATGAGGCTGACCCGTTGTTTGGGGCTACTGGTAGAGTAGATGTAGCAGATGAAAATAATAAACCTGAGGTTGCTAGTGGTGACTCAGCTATTGCTGAGTCAATATTTCGTGCCTACGATATTCGTGGCATTTATGCTTCGACACTGACAGAAGAAACAGCCTTTTTAATTGGGCGGGCGATTGGAAGTGAAGCATACTTGCGCGGTGAGCAGGCCATTGTTGTTGGTCGTGATGGTCGCCTGTCTGGTGAAAGTCTGATGAAAGCTTTGATCGAGGGACTGATAGCCAGTGGCCGGGACGTGAAAGATATCGGCCAGGTACCTACCCCGGTTTTATATTATGCCGCCAGTACTCAGGCAAATGGTTCTGGTGTAATGGTAACCGGAAGCCATAATCCTGCAGACTATAATGGTTTCAAAATTATGCTGGCAGGTGAAACGCTGGCAGGTGATGCCATCAGAGCATTGTATCAACGCATTGTCACAAACGATTTTCTGGCCGGAAGTGGGAATTGCACAACACTGGATATCATGGCGGATTATATTGGCCGGATAACCTCGGACGTACAGGTTCCAGGGACACTCAAAGTGGTAGTGGACTGCGGCAATGGCGTTGCCGGAGCTGTGGCACCTCAACTATTCAGGGCGCTGGGTTGTGAGCCAATTGAGCTGTTCTGTGATGTCGATGGTTCTTTCCCTAATCATCATCCCGATCCGAGCAATCCGGAAAACCTAGCTGCACTGATTATTGCAGTGAAGAAACAGGGCGCTGATCTGGGAATTGCTTTTGATGGTGATGGCGACAGGCTGGGTGTGGTTACCGGCGATGGAGTCATCATATGGCCAGATCGCTTAATGATGCTATTTGCCAAAGATGTCCTCCTGCGTAATCCAGGAGCACAAATTATTTATGATGTGAAATCCACCCGAAACCTGGCCACTGTAATAGCCACCAGTGGTGGTGAGCCGCTAATGTGGCAGAGTGGGCATTCCTTTATAAAGGCGAAGATGAAACAGACGGGTGCATTGCTGGCCGGGGAAATGAGTGGCCATATTTTCTTTAAAGAACGCTGGTACGGATTTGATGATGGCTTATATGCAGCGGCACGTTTGCTAGAAATTCTTGCTTCTGATGCGCGACCGGTCAGCGAGTTATTTGCTGAATTGCCTGATAGCATCAATACGCCTGAGCTCTCCATTCCGATGGCGGAAGGAGAGCCATTGACATTCATGAACCAGTTCAGTGACAAGGCGGTTTTTAATAATGCCAGTATTGCAAAGCTGGATGGCCTACGGGTAGAAACCGAACGTGGCTGGGGCCTGGTCAGAGCATCGAATACCACGCCCAGTCTGACGCTAAGGTTTGAAGCTGAAGACGAACTGGCATTGCATAGTATCCAGGAAGAATTTCGTCGTGAGATGTTGCAGGTAAAGCCTGACCTGGTATTACCTTTCTGATTCGGGTTTCGGGTAGCTTGCGACAATCCTGATCCTCCAGTACAGTCATGTTTATTTGTAGCGGTAGTCCGCAATGGGTAAAACATGAGTCTCGATCAAAAATCCGCTGCCCGCGTTGCCCAGGTACTTAGTGAAGCCGTTCCCTATATCCGCAAATTCCGCGGTAAAACCATTGTTGTTAAATATGGCGGTAACGCCATGGTCGATGAAAAACTTAAGCAAGGCTTTGCTCGCGACATTATCTTAATGAGACTGGTAGGTATCAATCCTGTTGTGGTGCATGGTGGTGGGCCGCAAATTGCGCAATTACTGGAAAAGCTGGGCAAGGAAAGTCGCTTCATCGACGGTATGCGTGTGACGGATAGCGAGACCATGGATGTTGTTGAAATGGTACTAGGTGGTCTGGTTAACAAGGATATAGTGACACTGATCAATCGTCAGGGAGGTAACGCAGTTGGACTGACGGGTAAGGACGGTAATTTAATTACAGCCAGGAAGTTGCATATTACCCGTGATGCAGAAGGTCTGAATGAACCGGAAATTATCGATATTGGTCATGTTGGGGATGTTGCCAGCATCAACGCCTCAGTTATTGATATGGTGGTTGCCGGTGGTTTTATTCCTGTGATCGCACCCATCGGTGTCGGTGCCGATGGACATTCATATAATATCAATGCTGATCTGGTAGCGGGGCGTATAGCAGAGGTGCTGGAAGCAGAAAAACTGATTTTGCTGACCAATACCCGGGGTTTGCTCGATAAGGATGGAGAATTACTCACCGGTCTTGATGCAGATAGTGTTAAACGCCTGATTGATGACGGGATCATCCATGGAGGGATGTTGCCGAAGATAAAGACGGCTTTGTCAGCCGTTCAGTCTGGCGTGGCTGCATCACATATTATTGACGGCCGTGTAGAAAATGCGGTGCTTGTTGAATTATTCACTGACGAGGGTATTGGTACGCTGATCCGCCGCCGACCCCATTAGCTGCCGATAATGGTTAATGGATTTTTCGTGTGAGCGATAAACCTTTTTGTGCTCGGCTGTTTTGTTCTTGATGAACGTTTCATTGTCGCTGATCTGATTGCGTGCATTGCTGATGCTGTTAGCAAGTTGTTTTGGGATGACCTTGCCTGCCCGTTCTGTCTGGGCAGCCTGTTTTCTGGATTCGTCCAGTGTTTTACGGCTTCTTGTTATGCGTGATTCTGCTAGCCGGATAGCAGCATCAATGGCATTGATTTTACTGTCCCGTGCCATGATGATGTCATCTTCGCTGCTGTATGTGTCGAGTAGCATTTTGTCCATGGCTGCCTGTTCATCAAGCCGCTGTTGTTTCTGTTGCGCTTCTTTTTGCAGCCGAGTTTCCCGCGCCAGCTGCTCAGGGGTTTTAGCCGCTGCATGTGTTTCGACGATAACGCCCTGCTCATTGAGAATTTCCTGGCGATTTTTTGCAAATGAGGGCGGCAGACGATCGCCATAACGAACCAGACCATTATCATCAACCCATTTATAGAATCTGGCTGCCTGTGCGGTCTGAGAAAAGCCAAGGATCAGGATTGAGCATATGCATCGAGCCAGAATGTGATTAAATCTGTTATCTTCCATAATTCCCTTGTCATATTATGAGCTATTTTGACCAGCTCATTCTGTTCGTTATCTCATTGTTAGCGAATGTTTTCTCGGCATTTTCCGGAGGTGGTGCCGGCCTGATTCAGTTGCCCGCCATTATCTTCCTCGGTCTGCCTTTCAGCACAGCACTGGCGACACATAAAGTTGCCAGTGTCGCATTGGGTATCGGCGCAACAGTGCGTCACTTGAGGACACGGAGTCTGGATAAACGGTTTGTTTTCCTGATGTTGTGTTTTGGTTTGCCGGGTGTCATTACGGGGGCGATGATTATTGTAGAAATCCCGGGACGCATTGCTGAAATTGCGCTGGGGATATTGACGGTGGGCCTGGGAATCTATTCTGTGTTGCAAGCAGATCTGGGGCAGAGCAACGTAGAACAACATCGGTCGGGTACAGGTTTCTGGTTGGGTGGCCTGGTGTTTATGTTGATTGGTGTGCTAAATGGCTCACTGACATCGGGTACCGGCCTGTTCGCCACGCTCTGGCTGGTACGCTGGTTTGGTTTTGATTATCGGACGGCAGTAGCTTATACCCTGATACTGGTCGGCCTGTTCTGGAATGGCACCGGTGCGCTGACACTTGCCAGAGTGTCGACTATTCAGTGGACATGGTTGCCGGCTTTATTGCTGGGTTCATTGATTGGAGGTTATGTGGGGGCACATCTAGCGATTACAAGCGGCAATCAGTGGATCAAACGAGGTTTTGAAATCGTTACCTTTGCTGTCGGTTTAAAGTTGTTACTGGGTTGAATATTAGCTGCCTGAGATCAGAATGCCATCCGGCGTCGGATAGCTTTTCGGATATGGCGGACGCGGTTTTTATTAGCCACGACAGCCAGCATTATGCGGACTGGAAATGAGATAATGTACCAGAACAGCGTTAAAATATTCGGCATCGCTTTTTCTACCGGATATTGAAATGTATGCAGGCCTTTCATAGTCATTGTCTGAATAATGAACTGATCAGTCATATCCAGTAATCGATTTTGTTGCCAGTTACCCGTTTTCCCAGTGCCTGGTAACAAATTGGGCAACAAATTATCGCGGATAACTTTCAGACTCTCATCATAAGGAATACCGGCAAATTTGCATACTTTCTGGAAATGCTTTTCAGGCTGGTTAATCAGATCTTCAAAACGCAAATTGTATATTCGGTCTTTGGCTGAATCCGCTGCTGTAGCATCCGCTTTCCAGACACTGGCGACGAAATAGGGATGCAGATTGATTTTCTGCCTGATTATTTCCTGCCAGGGTATCTGTTGTCCGGTCCGATGGATGTTCCGCCATTTTCGCTTTTTTGCAAGAAACACATCGCGAGGGTCACGAATCATGTGAATAATGCGTGCCCTGGGCCACAATTCCAGTATTTCATTGATAAATAAAACATTGGTTGGTGTTTGTTCGCAGGGAATTGCACCCGGTTTTTTCTGCTGGGCATAATCAGTCAGAAAGGACATGTAGATATGCGGTGCAGTGGTGTTTTCAGGAGGTTGTTTACCCTGTTGAACCGTACCCATCCTATTTTTCTGCGGCATCTTCTGGGGAATATTTAGAATGCCGTTTTCCTGAGTTTCTTCAAGCATTGCATAGAGTTGAGCAGCTTCATCGACTGGCAGAGCCTGATTGTCTTCAATTTGCCACAGGCGTTCGAAGAAATGCAGTTCGCGGAATGAAAATATATCGGGCAGTGTGTTGAGCATATTCGAGAGCAGCGTTTTGCCGCTTTGACTACAACCGACAATAAAAATAGCTGTGGTGGGCGATTGTGTTTTTGCAGCGAGGCTGGATAGATTGTCACTGATGGTGTCTATTGTTGACGGAGGCTGAAGTAGCGATTCTTCTGTCATTGATTGCCTCTGCCTTGTTTGTGGTTAGAATAGATTTTGCTCTTTATTGCATCGGCTTTTATTCAGGAATTCTTTAGTTTTGGGCTTTTGCGGGCTAATCCTTTGCTGAGGACGAATTGTTACTACAATTGAAACAGGAACTGATTCAATGAGTGAGTTAACCGCTTTTTATGTCGATATCAGGCAGATTCATTTCTTACGTAGGCGAGAAGCAAGGCGCATTCCGCAGTCAATTTCATCATGATGGAGGCCTACTGGCCGATTAGTATGCGGATAGTAGAAGAAGAGCAACAAGGACAGTCCGTGCCCAAATATGGGCACGCGACTACTGGAAAATCTATTGGAGGCGCCCTTCAAACAGAAATCCCATACTGGTCACGATAAACATTAATGTCAGCCAGCGCCTGTTTATATTCTGCTTTTCCAGCCAGCCAGCTTTGCATTTCTTCGAGAGTGATGATGCTGGTCACCACCAGGCCTTCATTTTGCTCAATTTCCTGGATAGCGGATAATTCACCCTGACCACGTTCCTGCCTGTCCAGAGCGATGATGACGCCACTGGCTTCGGCTCCAGCGCTACGGATTATATTCAGTGCTTCACGGATGGCAGTGCCGGCAGTAATGACATCGTCAATGATCAGGGTGCGTCCTGACAGGGAAGCGCCAACCAGATTGCCGCCTTCACCGTGATCCTTGGCTTCTTTGCGGTTGAAGCAGTAGGGGGTATTTATTCCATGATGATCATAGAGCGCTACTGCGGTTACGGCTGCAAGGGGGATGCCTTTGTAGGCTGGGCCAAACAGGGTATCGAATGGCATATCGGCATCGCTGATGGCCTGCGCATAAAAACGGCCGAGTTGAGCCAGGTGTTGTCCGGTATTGAACAGGCCAGCATTGAAAAAATAAGGGCTGATTCGACCTGATTTGAGTTTAAATTCCCCAAAACGCAGTACGCCCGCCTGCATTGCAAATTCGATAAATTCAGTTTTGTAGGATTGCATAGTTGCTTAAGTCCCTGTCACACAGCCGTGAGTCGAGTCGGGTATGATACACAGGCTCAAAGATCAGGAACACCGTCAATGCGCATTATTACAGCGAACGTCAATGGTATTCGGGCGGCAGCTCGGAAGGGCTTTTTTGAATGGTTGGCCGAACAGAAAGCGGATGTGGTCTGTATTCAGGAAACCAAAGCACAGGAGCATCAGCTTGAAGATGGCGTTTTCTGGCCAGAGGATTACAGTTGTTGTTATGTCGACGCCATTAAAAAAGGCTATAGCGGCGTAGCGGTCTACGCGCGTAGGGAGCCTGATCGAATTATCACGCAAATGGGCTGCGAAGAGTTCGATAATGAGGGGCGTTACCTGGAAATGCAGTTTGGCAAGTTGTCGGTGATTTCGCTGTATGCGCCGTCAGGTTCGTCAGGTGAACATCGGCAGGCATCAAAAGACCGTTTTCTTGCCTTCTTTTTGCCTTATCTGAAATCACTGAAGCGCAAACGCCGTGAATATGTCATTTGCGGCGATGTCAATATTGCTCACAGAGAAATTGATCTGAAAAACTGGAAACCCAACCAGAAAAACTCTGGTTTCCTGCCGCATGAACGTGCGTGGCTGGATGAGTTGTTTTGTACGCTGAAATTTAATGATGCTTTTCGTGAGCTGTGTCAGGAGCCAGATCAGTATACCTGGTGGTCGAATCGTGGCCGAGCCTGGGAAAAGAATGTCGGTTGGCGGATTGATTACCAGATAACCAGCCCACGTCTGAAAAACAGGGCTACAGCGGTCAGTATCTACAAAGACGAACGTTTTTCTGACCATGCCCCTTTGATTATGGATTATGATTTTGAGTTTGAGGACTGGTTGTGACGGCTGTAACCCCAGGTAGTCTGGTGCAGCGTTGGTCTGAAACACTGGCTGCATTTATGCAGCGGGAAGTCATCGCTATGCTGTTTCTGGGGTTCTCAGCGGGGATACCGATACTGCTGATTTTTTCTTCGCTGTCTTTATGGTTGCTTGAGGCAGGTGTTGAGCGCTCGGCGGTGACGTTTTTTAGCTGGGCGGCGTTGGGTTATTCTTTCAAGTTTGTCTGGGCGCCTCTGGTTGATACCCTGCCGCTGCCGGTATTGCATCGATTGTTGGGGCGCAGGCGTAGTTGGTTGTTACTCTCGCAGTGCGCCATTGTGTTTTCTATTCTGTTGATGTCATCCACCGACCCGGCGGTGGGGGTAGACAGCCTGACTATTATGGCTGTTGCTGCAGTCCTGCTGGGTTTTTCATCGGCAACCCAGGATATTGTTATTGACGCCTACCGTATCGAGTCAGCACCCAGTGCGATCCAGGCCCTGCTGTCATCCACGTATATTGCCGGCTATAGAATCGGCATGCTGGTAGCGGGTGCTGGCGCACTTTTCCTGGCAAGCATACTGGGTTCGCAGGCTGATCAGTATTCCTATGTCGCCTGGCAAGAGACTTATATGATCATGGCTTCATTGATGCTGGTAGGGATATTAACGACGATCCTTATTAAGGAACCGGTTAGTAGCAATAAGCGTGCAGCCATTTATGGTGCACGGGATTATGCCAGCTTCCTGTTGTTCTTCCTGTTGGCTGCCGGTGGTTTTGTGGCGAGTTTTTTTTACAGCGCCGGGCTTGCCAGTGATATCAAACAGCAATTGATGACGTTAAGTGGCAATAAATACCTGGCGGCCTTTATCGTAGAATTGATGCGCCTGAGTATGGCGCTGTTTGTTGTCTGGGTGATTGCCCGTGTGCTTACTGTGACGAATCTGATCAATCAGGAGATGGTTCGCAGTACTTACTTTGAGCCAGTGAAGGATTTTTTTAGCCGCTATGGAACAAAGGTTGCGGTTTTGTTGCTATTGTTGATTGGCCTGTACCGGATTTCCGATATTGTGCTGGGTGTTATTTCAAATGTGTTTTACCAGGATCTGGGTTTTACCAAGATAGAAATAGCCAGTATTGTAAAAACCTTCGGTCTCTTCATGACACTGGCTGGCGGTTTTCTGGGCGGTGTCCTGTCGATTCGCTATGGTGTTATACGCATTCTTTTCCTCGGTGCGTTATTGTCTGCGACGACTAATCTGTTGTTTATGTTGCTTGCGCAGGCTGGCCACCATACCGGTTTGCTCTATCTGGTCATTTCGGCTGATAATCTGTCGGGTGGCCTCGCCACGGCGGCATTTGTGGCGTTTTTATCGAGCCTGACCAATATGTCTTTCACTGCAGTTCAATATGCCATCTTCAGTTCTTTAATGACCTTGCTACCGAAAATTCTCGGCGGCTATTCCGGCAGTATGGTAGACAGTTTAAGCTACTCCGGTTTTTTTGCCATGACTGCGCTTATGGGCTTGCCGGTTATATTTCTTATCTGGCTGTTAGTCAGAGTGTTGCCGGACCCCTCATAATGCCAATAGATATTTCTTTTGTCTCCGCCTTTCTGGTCGGATTACTCGGTGGAGTACATTGTATTGGCATGTGTGGTGGCATTGTGTCTGTTTTGTCCATCGGGCTTGCGGATGAAGACCGGGCCAGTGGAGCGATCTGGCAGTATGCACTGGCCTACAATATTGCGCGCATTCTGAGTTATTCCGTGGCGGGTATGCTGATGGGGGGGATTGGCTGGTTAGTCGTTTACTGGCCCGATATCAGGCAATTGCAACTGGTACTACAGATCCTCTCAGGCCTGTTCATGATCTCGATGGGTTTATACCTGGCAGGCTGGTGGTTCGGTCTGTTGAAACTTGAAGGTCTGGGTGCCGGTGTCTGGAAGAGAATTGAGCCTTACACACGCCGTTTTATCCCGGTTCGTTCCCTGCACCAGGCTTTTTTCCTGGGGCTGCTCTGGGGCTGGTTGCCCTGTGGACTGGTTTACAGCGTTCTGGTCTGGTCGATTGCTACTGCGAGTCCGCTGATGGGTGGATTGTTGATGCTGGCGTTTGGTCTTGGAACCTTGCCCTTAATGATAAGCATGGGAGCAATGGCGGGCAGGTTTTCAAATCAATGGATAAGGAGCCAGGCTGCCCGGCGTATGGCAGGCAGCCTGGTCATTTTACTGGGTATCTATCAGCTGATGCGGGCAGTTACTGCGTAAAAAACTGTTGTTTGAATTTTACCTCGTGACTTTCATCAGTGTCTTCCGGCGTGACATTGACTAAAAATCGCAGGGTTTCTTCATGGGTTACCGGGAATTCGCCGATGTAATAAATGGCGGTGCCTTCACGAATTTCCCGTAATGGAATTTCCCGTTTTTGCCCGGTCAGATTTCTTGCTGAGGCAGACACTTTGCCGGCGACTGGTTTTCCAGTGGTTCCCAGTGTTTTTGCCAGTACGGCGATGTTGATCATGCCACGGTTTTTACTGCGTTTAATGCCATATTGCTTGGTAACAGTGGCAGGTAAGCTATTGGTGCTCAGGGCATTGAAATGCACAACATAATCGCCAAAATCCTGTGAATTTTCTGCGAAAACAGGTTGAGCCATCAATAATGTGATAACACTGAAAACAATAGTCATTGCGGATTTTATTCTATACATAAAGGTCTCCTCTTCCTCGTTAGCCTATACCTAACCATAGACAGTACCTGTAGATCAAGGTTCAGGGCGAAAAAACTTTATGGAATCGGCATGAGTGATGCTATGTAGCATCCATTGTTTTGAGTTTCTCAGGCCGATTCTGTTGCTGTAGCTTGAGGAAGAGTCTCTGCAATAGAGGCTTCCTGGCTTACCGGCTTTCCTGTTGTCAGTCTGGCAAGCATGGCTTCGAGTTCTTCAGTCTGCTTTGCTATTTCGATTTGGCTGGTTTCCAGCTCCTGAAGGCGAATATCAATAGTGTCACGAGAATGACTGATACGTTTCAGGCTAGTCAGGCGTTTATCCATACTCACCTTGTGCCCTTTGATTTGTTTAATCAAAGGATTCATGACTTCTTTGAGCCAAAGTTCTGCATCCTGGCCAGCCTTATAAAATAGATTGCGAGTATGACTGACCAGGGAAATAAAGAACTTTTTGATAACAAACTGCTGTTCGGCAACCACGGTAATGGGGCTGCGGCGAAAATCCTCGGCTTCCTGATACAGACGTTCCAGCTCGGTTATGTACGGAGTAATCTCAAACTGGGTTGGCGCAATTTTGGGTAATCCATGCTCAATGTGAAATTTCTCGTAGGATGCATTGACCAACTGCGATGTTGCCTGTATTTCTTTCGCAATTGCTCGCATTGCATCACGTGTACCGTCAAAAAATGCTTCCATGCCGCGTTTTATGCCGACTGTTGTCCAGCTATTTTTCATTTCCTGACGCGTGTTGCTAATCAGGACGTCAATTCCATCGATGCTCAATGTATTGAGTAAGCGTGTCCCCTGAGCTTGCAGTAGTCGTCGGTTGTCCTGATAAGTTTGAACGCTGGCGAGGTAATCATCTTGTTCCTGCTGGGTTTTATTGACCAGGTGCATGATGACATCTGCATTTTTTCCGCGAATAGAATTCAGTTCGTCAATCTGTTCCTGAATATCTTCAGATGAGGTGCTGGCAATAGTGATTTGTTCATTCATCACGGGAATGATTTGATCCAGTATGTTTTTCTGAACGATATCCTTGCGCGCAGGGATAACAGTCTCGGTAAGATAGGTTTCCAGTTCGGGCAGGTGACTTGCCGTTAGCAGGGCAGCATTTTTCTGTACTTTAGCAACCAGGGCTTTTTGGGCGGAGATCGGAAATACCTGTTCAACAGGAACGCCCAGTTCTTCAGCAGAGGCATTTTTCTGTACCGTAATTATGTCTCGGATGTCTTCTTCAGATTTTAATTCATCCCAGAGAGTATCAATTTTGTTCAGTACAACAGTCAGCCGGTCATTATTTTGCTGGCGATTTGCTTTGATATGGTGTTCCCATATATCCAGATCACTGCGTGTTACTCCCGTATCAGCACCCAGAATAAACAGGATTGATTGTGCGGCCGGTAACATACTGATTGTCAGTTCCGGTTCATTGCCGAGCGCATTCAGACCGGGAGTATCCAGAATAACCAGCCCGCTTTTTAATAAAGGGTGTGGGAAGCTGATCATTGCATGACGCCAGTGAGGTATTTCTACCGTCTCAGGAAATGCCCCATGCTTCTGATAATAGGGATCCAGGTCTTCATGGTAAAAGCCCAGTTCGCGGGCTGTGTCAACGCTGACGTTGTCAGTTCGTATAACCTCTTCAAGTGCAGTCGCAATTTGTTTGGGGCTGTCCATGTCCAGAGCAATCCGTGACCATTCGACGGATTCCTGCTTCAGTTCAGAGATGCTTTTTTCCTGGCGCCGGGTGCTGATAGGCAGTAGCATGATGTAAGCATCATCCGTCGCCTGATCATAGAAAAGTTCTGTTGGGCACATGGTTGTACGGCCCGCTTCTGAGGGTAGCAGGCGGCGTCCGAATTCGGCAAAGAACAGGGCGTTGATTAATTCGGTTTTTCCGCGAGAAAATTCGGCAACGAATGCAATCGTCAGTTGGTCTTTTCTGAGCGCGTCAACGGACTCAAATAATCGCAGCTCCTGTTCGGGGCTTAACTGATCATTGTCGCTGAGCCATGCCTGTATGTCTGAAACTGTACTTGCCAGATGTTCCCGCCATTCCTGATAGGACGAGAATGAGTGTGTTAACGAATCCGTCTGCATTTAGTTATCCGTTCTAAGACTGTATTGATGGAATTTTCTCTGTGCCAGTCTTTTAACGGCATGACTTAAAGAGGCTTTAGTGTCGTTTCGTGTAATCCAGGTGGACTCAAATGCCGGCAAGCATATATAGCGGCGGTAATAGCAACATTTTAACTATGGTAATACTGATCATTACAGCCATAGGCGATAAATCCATGCCGCCAATGGGTTTGATGAGTTGCCGTGCGGGCCGCAGCAGTGGTTCAGTCAGACTGGAGAGTAACGAGGTTACCGGATTGTAATTCCCTGGATTGATCCAGCTGATGATGACCTGTATCAGAATCGAGTAGAGGAAGATATTGAGGAATAGTTCCAGCAGGTCAGCAATGCTACGTATTACAATGCCGATAATTGAAGGGGCTGTGCCGCGTAAAGAATAAACGAGAAATATCATTAATATTTGCAGGCTCAGCATGATGACAATGGAGGCGCTATCAATTTTGCCAAAACTGGGGATAAAGCGGCGTGCCGGTACCAGTAGGGGATCTGTGACCTTTACCAGAAACTGGCTTACCGGATTATAGAAATCTGCATGAATCATTGCCAGCAGGTAACGCAGCATAAATGTCATAATATAAAGGCCCAGGCCTACTTCCAGTAGCAGGATAAGCGGGTTGGCAAGATAGTTGTTACTCATGATTCGGCTCCAAATTGCTCTGCCAGTTGTTTCGATCGATCACTGGCGGACTTGAGCGCTTGCATAAAAAGAGCGGGCAGGCCGCCTTTTTCAAGGACTTGCAGTGCCTTTTCTGTTGTTCCTCCCGGGGATGTGACTTTCTGGCGCAGGACAGCGGCGCTATCCTCGCTTTCAATGGCCATTTTTGCGGCACCGAGAGCAGTTTGTACAGCTAGCAATTTTGCTGTTTCCGGAGCGAGTCCCAGGCTTTCACCGGCAGATTGAATGGCTTCAATAACGAGAAAAAAATAGGCTGGCCCACTGCCAGAAACAGCCGTGACTGCATCCAGCAATTCTTCCTTTTCGACCCACAGAGCCAGGCCAACGGCCCTGAGTATCGATTCGGCGAGATCGTGTTGTATATGATCAACTAATGGATTGGCGAACAGGGCTGTGGCCCCCGTCTGTACCAGCGCCGGGGTGTTTGGCATACAGCGAACAATGGCGGTATTCCCACCAAGCCAGCGATCCATATCTGTGCTGTGAATGCCAGCCGCGATGGATATAATCAGCGGTTTTGATTGTTGCACCTGGGGAGAGATTTCTCTGGCAACAGCTGCCATGATTTGGGGTTTGATGGCGAGAATGACCACGTCAGCATTCTCAATGGCCTGATTATTATCTGTGCTAACGTGAATATTTGCCGCTTGCTTCAAGTGCTGCAATTGTTCATGACTGGGATCTGAAACGGTGATAAGTTCTGCTGGTATACCGTCTGCGATCAGCCCGCCAATAAGGCTGCCAGACATGTTACCAGCACCAATAAACGTTAATTTTTTTTCATTCATGGGCTGAAAGATACCGGTGCAGCTCATCGCTGACAAGTGTTTGAGGTTGCTGGAAATTTAATCAATGTATAATTTATCTCGGTAATTGCAGATATCAAGTTTTGTTGGTCTCTGTCGATATGGACATCCAGACAATATGAATGGGGACAAGCATGGATATTGCTGAACTTTTGGCCTTTAGTGTAAAAAATAACGCGTCCGATTTGCATCTTTCTGCAGGTCTGCCGCCAATGATACGTGTTGATGGCGATATTCGCAGAATCAATGTGCCATCGTTGGATCATAAATCGGTTCATGGCCTGATTTATGACATCATGAATGATAAGCAACGCAAGGATTATGAGGAGTTCCTCGAAACCGATTTTTCCTTCGAGATCCCAAATCTGGCGCGTTTTCGTGTTAATGCTTTTAATCATAATCGTGGTGCTGGCGGCGTTTTTCGGACCATTCCTTCGACTATCCTGTCATTGGAAGAGCTGGGAGCACCATCAAGTTTTGCGGGCATATCCGATCAGTCGCGCGGCATGGTTCTGGTGACAGGTCCTACCGGTTCCGGTAAATCAACAACCCTGGCTGCGATGATAGATTATGTGAATAACTCCCGTTTTGAACATATTCTTACCGTGGAAGATCCGATTGAGTTCGTGCATGAAAGTAAAAAGTGCCTGATTAACCAGCGTGAGGTTCATCGCGATACACACGGTTTCAATGAAGCTTTGCGTTCTGCCCTGCGCGAAGATCCGGACATCATCCTGGTGGGTGAAATGCGAGATCTGGAAACGATCCGTCTGGCATTGACGGCGGCCGAAACCGGACATCTGGTTTTTGGAACTCTGCATACCAGTTCTGCAGCAAAAACAATCGATCGTATTATCGACGTGTTCCCAGCAGCAGAGAAGACCATGGTACGGTCAATGCTGTCTGAATCATTAAGGGCGGTTATTTCCCAGACTCTGTTGAAAAAAACGGGAGGTGGGCGTGTTGCAGCGCATGAAATCATGATTGGCACACCGGCAATCAGAAACCTGATTCGTGAAGACAAGGTAGCACAAATGTATTCTGCTATTCAGACAGGTCAGTCTTTAGGCATGCAGACACTGGATCAAAATCTGCTAGATATGGTACAGCGTGGTGTCGTCAGCAAGGCTGATGCTGCATCGAAAGCGACGAACAAGGATTTATTCCGATAGAGGTGGTTAGATGGACTTCAAATCATTACTGAAGCTGGTTGTTCACAAAGGCGGTTCTGATCTCTTTATCACGGCGGGTATGCCGCCAAGCATGAAGGTGAATGGTAAGTTAATGCCGGTTTCCCAGGCATCACTGACCCCTGCGCAGGCGAAAGATGTGGTTGCCAGTATCATGACTGCTGAGCAGCTGGAAGAATTCACTCGGCATAAGGAATGCAATTTTGCTATCAGTGAAAATGGTGTTGGACGATTCCGTGTCAGTGCTTTTTATCAACGTAATAACGTGGGCATGGTATTGCGTCGTATTGAAACCACCATCCCGACTCTGGAAGAATTACGTTTACCTACGGTAATAAAGAAGCTGGCAATGACCAAACGCGGTTTGATTATTTTTGTTGGTGCAACCGGAACCGGCAAATCGACATCACTGGCATCCATGATCAATTATCGAAACCATAACAGTACCGGGCATATCATAACGATTGAAGATCCGATTGAATTCATGCATCAGCATGCGGGTTGTATTATTACCCAGCGAGAGGTGGGTATTGATACAGAGTCATTTGATGTGGCACTGAAAAATACCTTGCGGCAGGCGCCGGACGTTATTCTGATCGGTGAAATTCGTTCTCAGGATACCATGGATCATGCTATTGCATTTGCGGAAACCGGGCATCTTTGCCTGGCAACATTGCATGCCAATAATGCTAACCAGGCGATGGACCGCATTATTAACTTTTTCCCCGAAGACAGGCGTGACCAGATATTTCTGGATCTGTCATTGAATCTGAAGGCGATTGTAGCCCAGCAACTCTTGCCGACGCCGGATGGCAAAGGCAGGCGTGCTGCTGTTGAGGTATTGATCAATACACCGTTAGCCTCTGACCTGATACGCAAGGGTGAGGTTCATCAGCTCAAGGAATTGATGAAGCGTTCTGCACAGCAGGGTATGCAGACATTTGATCAGGCGTTATATGAACTTTACAGGGCGGGTGATATAACCGAAGAAGATGCGTTGCACTATGCAGATTCGGCTAATGAGGTGCGTTTGATGATCAAATTGAAAGCATCCGCAACACCCCCAAAAGGTGGCGCGATCGATAAGATGACTTTACTGGAAGATGGATAGATAGAAGCATTACTGAAATACTGTCGTCGCATCAAATACCGGGCCATCGACGCAGACGCGTTTCATGGCCGGTCCTTCCTCCGTTGTCACTTCAACGGCACAGCCTGCGCAACCGCCAACCGCACAGACCATGAATTCTTCCAGAGAGACCTGGCAGGGAATATTGTATTCACGCGCCAGTCGAGCGGTGGCTTCCAGCATCGGTTGTGGACCACATGCAAATATCTCCACTGTTTTGCGGCAGTCGTCATCCAGAGAATCCAGCCAGTGACGTGCCAGTTCTGATATATAGCCGTCGAAACATCCAGGATACTGTTGCTGGCTACTCAGGCGGCTGGGGATACCCCAGTCTTCCAGTAACGGCATAGCAGCAATGACACCATCCGGCAGGCCGGGCACGAGAATCTTTGATGGTTGAGCTGTGAAGGGGAAAGGTACTTCGGAGCCCATCAAAACCAGAGGCTGGTACTGTGCAGATTGTTTCAGTGTTTCTGCCAGAAAAACCATCGGAGGGATTCCAACGCCGCCACCCATTAACAATGGACGACTGCGTTGTGGGTCAGGTTTGAAAGGCATGCCGATGGGGCCCAGTATGCTGATTGTTTCACCCGTGGTTCTTTCCGCCAACAGGCGAGTGCCTTTGCCAACGGCCTTGTAGAGAAAATCTACCCAGCCTGCATCGGCATCCACACGCATGATCGATAAGGGTCTGCGCATTAACAGGGCTGGGCTGCACTGGATATGGGCGAACTGACCGGCTTTAGCGTGAGCAGCGCATTCGGGAGCATGCACACGTAGAATGTATTGGTCGCCATTATGGGCGCTGTGGGAAAGTATGCGCGCATCTTCAACAAAAATGCTATTGCGTTGGCTGGGGTGGGTCATATCTGAAATGCCTCCTCAGAAGTATAAATGACCTGACCATCACGAAGCGTGTAGCGAACCTGAGATTTCATTTCCCAACCCGCGAACGGGGTGTTTTTCCCGTCACTTTTCATGCTGTCATTATCGACTATCCAGGTGGCTTCCGGTGCAAAAATGCAGATATCAGCGATTGCTCCGGTTGCCAGTTGTCCGTATGGCAGGTTGAGTGTCGCGGCCGGTTCGCTGGTGAGTTTGGCAATCGCCTGATTGCGGCTCATGACACCTTCATCTGCCAGGTGCAGGGTCAGTGGCAGCAGTGTGTCGAGACCGGATATGCCAGGTTCTGTGGAAGGGAATGGCGCAAGCTTTGCGTCAGGCTCATGTGGCTGATGGCTTGAGGTAATAAAACTGATGCTGCCATCGGTGAGCCCTGCACGTAGCTTGTCCCGGTCGCTCTGGGTGCGTAATGGTGGTTGTAAATGATAGTTGGGATCGAAGTTGCAGGTGTCGATGTCGGTCAAATACAGGTAGGGAATAGCGACATCGGTGGTTACCGGAATATGGTCAAATTTTGCCCGACCAATCATGCGCAAGGCGCGTTGGGTGGTGATATGGCAGAAATGTACGTGTGCACCCGTATGTTCAACCAGAGCAATGTCTCGGGCTACCGCAACGGTTTCTGATGCTTCCGGGATAGCGGGTATACCGAGTCGAGTGGCGACAGGGCCTTCATGCAGGCAGCCTCGTTCAGAAAGCGAATGCTCATCCGGGTAGACAAAAACAGTTAATCCAAAGGTGGCTGCATATTCAAATGCTCGGCGAATAATCAGACTGGAAGCTAACGGCAGTTGAGCATTGCTGACCCCAATACAGCCTGCGGCCTTGAGTGCAGCCATTTCACTGAGCTGTTCACCCCTGAGCCCGCTGGTGAGTGCGCCAATAGCGAGTACCCGGGTTTTGCCGGTTAATTGCCACTGATGCCTGATGAGTTCTATGACTGCAGGTGTGTCGATGACCGGGCGCGTATCCGGGCGACAGATGAGGGTGGTAATACCGCTGGCCGCTGCACAGCGACATTCGCTGTCGATTGTGGCTTTGTGTTCCTGGCCGGGTTCGCGCAGATGAGTAAAGGCATCAATCAGTCCCGGGATAACGATCAATCCCTGTGCATCAATAATCTGATCAGCCTGGAAGCCATCTGGCGCATTGCCGATACCTGCAATTTTTCCTTCAGCAATATAAACATCTTTACGTTCATCGATATCATTGCCAGGGTCAATCAGATGGCCATCCCTGATGTGGATTTTGGCTTGCTCAGGCATCCGCTTCCCCTTTATTCTGCTGCATCGCCATTGACATGACGGCCATGCGTACGGCAATGCCATTGGTTACCTGTTGCAGTATCACGGAATGTGCGCCATCAGCAACGTGGGAATCCATTTCCACTCCACGGTTGATCGGGCCAGGATGCATCACGGTTACATCCGGTTTGGCAATGGAAAGATTGTCTGCAGTCAGGCCATAGAGTCGGTAATATTCGTGTTCTCCCGGCAGGGTTGCCCCTTGCATGCGTTCACGTTGCAGACGCAATGAAATCACCACATCAGCATCACGCAGGCCATCGCGCAGATTGTGGTGCACGCGCACACCCATGGCTTCAATATTAGCAGGCAGCAGTGTTCGTGGGGCAATGACGCGTATTTCTCCGGTGTTCAGCAGGTTCAGGGCGTTGATTTGTGAGCGTGCTACGCGGGAATGGGAAATATCACCAACAATAGCAACCGTAAGGCGGCCAAAATCATCGCCTTTTTCGCGCCGAATGGTGAATATATCAAGCATAGCCTGGGTAGGATGAGAATGACGACCGTCACCTGCATTGATAACGCTGACATGAGGCTGTACATGACTGGCGATAAAGTGAGACGTTCCACTGACCGAATTGCGTGTCACGAACATGTCAACATGCATGGCTTCCAGATTGCGCAATGTATCCAGCAGGGTTTCACCTTTGCTGGTGCTGGAAGCATCAATATTGATATTCAGAACATCCGCAGATAAGCGTTTGGCAGCCAGCTCGAAAGTGGTACGTGTGCGTGTGCTGGGTTCGAAAAAAAGGTTAACGATGGTTTTACCGCGCAACAGGGGGACTTTTTTGACCGATTGTGCAGTAACGCCAGCAAAAGATTCTGCCGTATCCAGAATCTCGCGTAGCAAGGTCGGATTCAGGCCTTCTATAGAAAGGAAGTGTCGAAGGCGTCCATCCGGCCGGATCTGTAGAGAAGTGCGGCTCATTGTATACTATTGATTTCCAGTGTCAGTGGTTCTGGACCGGTTAGCTTAATATGCTCATCGGGTGGCAGGGAAATTTCTAGCCCGGTAATATCCGCTTCAATGGGTAATTCACGACCACTGCGTTCCACCAGTACGGCAAGCAGAATAGAGGCCGGTCGGCCATAGTCAAACAATTCGTTCATAGCAGCGCGGATGGTGCGTCCGGTGTGCAGTACATCATCGACCAGGATGATGTGTTTATCATCGACGCTGAAAGGCAGCTGTGAGGGTTTAACCTGCGGATTCATGCCGATGCGCGTAAAGTCATCCCGGTAAAAGGAAATATCCAGTTCACCCAGGGGGGTCTGCAGGCCGATCAATTGTTGTAGCTGCCGTGCGACCCAGACGCCGCCAGTATGTATCCCGACCATAGCGCTGCTTTCAAGATAGGCATCGCCTCTGTTGAGTAGCTGATCAGCCATTGCGGATATCAGCGCCGGGATGTTTGCTTCGTGTTTCACGTCAAATTGTCTCCTGGTATAACCAGCTTTGCAGAATAATTCTTGCAGCTATGGCGTCAATCCCGGCCCTGCTACCAACGCTCTCAGGTTCTGCCGCGTAGGATGTAAGGCGCTCGTCAGCGCGGTACACTGTTAGCCCGAAGCGGTTCTCCAGGGCCCGGCAGAATTCTTCAGCTCGGATTGTCATGGGCTGTGATTTGCCGTCCATATGATACGGTATTCCGACCACAAGTGCGTCAGGATTCCACTCTTTAATCAACGCTGAAATCTGTTGCCAGTCTGGCTGGCCATGTTGGTGGACAACGGTAGTCAGTTCAGTGGCAGAACAGGTGATTTTCTGGCCCGTTGCGACACCGGTTTTTTTGCTGCCAAAATCGAAACCAAGCAGGCTATTATGAAGAGAGTTTGCGGGTTCAGGCATGCCCGGCATGGGTTGAAATAAGGGTGAGATCAATGCCGAGTGTCTGTGCAGCCTGTAGCCACACCATGTCAGCAGGAGTGTCAAAAAGTAGATCAGGGCTGGCGGGACAGGTCAGCCAGCTATTCTCAGCGATCTCCTGCTCCAGCTGTCCGGCAGCCCAGCCAGCATAGCCAATACTGACGAGACTGTGCTCAGGTGCCAGTCGGTGTTTATCAGCAATAGCAATCAATATATCGCTGGAGACTGTCATCCCTAACGTCTCGGTAATGTGCAGGGTTGACTGCCACTGGCCAATGGGTTGGTGTAAAACGAAGCCTCGATCCTGATGAATCGGGCCACCGATATACACAGATTGCGGATTCTGGCGAGAAATCTGGTCAGAAAAGATATCCCCTATCGACATATCTGAAGGCCTGTTGATGACAAGCCCGAAAGCGCCATCTGCATTATGCTTGCACAGGAACGTTACCGAATGTGAAAAATTCTGATCCTGTAATGAAGGCATGGCAATCAGCAATTGATTACCGAGGTAATTTGTTTGCATGCTACCGACCTTTTAACTGGTTACTACTGAATACCCATGTCCTGATTATATGCAATTCATCAAATTCTTCACGAATATTATCTGGAAAAGTCGCAAAAGGGGCGGCCAGGCGGACAATCCGGACCGCTGCATCATCCAGGATTTTGTGGCCAGATGGGCGAACCACGCGAATATCCTTGATACTGCCATCAGGGAATATACCAACGTCTACAATTAGGCTGCCAGACAGTTTCTGGCGTTTGGCGCTATCGGGATAGTTTAGATCACCGACGCGTTCAACCTTGGATACCCAGTTCTGCATATATGCGGCATATTTGAGTTCTCTGGTACGTGAGGTAATGTTTTTCTGGCGCGGCCGGTCGGAATAGATTTTTCTGGACTGGTTAATCTGCTGGTTTAGTGACAGCATTTCCAGGCTGCGATTGATCATTTCTGAGGCGCTGACTTCCGGTGTTTGCGGTTCTTCTGGCAGTGGTGTTTTTTCAGGTAGCGCGGCGTCTGTTATATTTTTCCGGGCAATAATTTGTGTTTTTACAGCTTCACTCGTCGCTACAGGCGGTGAGCTGCTGGCCTGAGTTGTTTCTTCCTGCGGGACGGTTTTCTCGCGGGTATTTCCACCGCCTTCCTGGTTACTTTCGGCAAAATAATCCGCATCATCAGGCGGTGGTGCCGAGGTTTTTTTTCTGATCAGAGTAATATCCAGTGTCGGCATTAAATTGTGTTCGTCAGCAAACTCCAGCGGATTAAAGGTGACGCCAAGAATGATAACGGCATGCGCTGCTGCTGCAATCAGTAAGGTCCATGCGAGACGGTCACTGTTGCGGTTGATTGGAGATGAGTGTTTTATTGCGGCCATGAATGAAGTCGTTATCAGGTTTGCTCGGTAGTCAGTTTCTGTTCTATAACATCCATCAGGTCTCCGGCAATATCGAGATTATACTGCGCATCAAGTTCGCGGATACAGGTTGGGCTGGTGACATTGATTTCTGTCAGAAAATCGCCGATGACATCAATGCCTGCAAATAACAGACCACGTTTACGCAGCTCTGGCGCAACCTGTTCGCAAATCCAGTAGTCACGTTCTGACAGAGGCACGCCCTTGCCGTGTCCTCCTGCAGCAAGATTGCCGCGTGTTTCGCCCTGAGCCGGAATACGCGCCAGAGCATAAGCTGCCGGTTTGCCATCAACCAGTAGAATGCGTTTGTCGCCGTCAGAAATCTCTGGAATAAATCGCTGAGCCATGCTCATTCGTTGCCCATTTTCAGTCAGTGTTTCGAGTATGACGGCAATATTGGGGTCATTTTCCGTTACCCTGAAAATGGAAGCACCACCCATGCCATCCAGAGGTTTGAGAATAATATCATGCTGTTCCTGCAAAAATGTGCGCAAACGGGCAGGATCACGGCTGACCAGGGTGGCTACACAGCATTGCGGGAACCAGGCTGTGAACAGCTTCTCATTACAGTCACGCAATGATGCAGGCCTGTTGACGACCAGCAGCCCTTCCGATTCTGCGCGTTCCAATAAATAAGTGGTGTAAAGATATTCCATATCAAAGGGGGGGTCCTTACGCATCAGGACCACATCCAGATCAGCGAGGAAAAGATCTTCAGGTTTGCCAGTAGAAAACCAGTTTTCGCTGTTATCACTGACACTTAGCTGTCGACAGGCGGCTGCTGTTCTGCCGTCGCGCTGAAAAAGATCCTGTTGCTCCATATAGAACAACTCCCAGCCGCGTTTCTGGGCAGCGAGTAACATTGCAAAACTGCTGTCTTTGTATGTTTTTATGGACGCGATTGGATCCATGATAATGCCAAGTCTAATGACCATGATGAAGTTCACTTTTTTCTGTGTTTTACAGCAACCTACGTAAAGTTTACTGAGATGAGGACGATACGCCTGATAGCGCTATTGTAGCGCATATTTTCTGGCTGGATGCTGTAGTTACAGCCAAAGATCATAAGTTCAGGTGTTGATTGCATGGAAACGATGCTAGAAAGAGAAAATGATAAATCCAGTGAGGATTCGCAAGTGTCAGAAGCGAAAGCGAATCTGGCATCCTGCAAGGTCATGATTATTGATGACAGTAAAACCATTCGTCGCACGGCTGAAACATTATTGAAAAAAGAAGGCTGTCATGTAGTCACGGCGACCGATGGTTTTGAAGCGTTGGCCAAGATAGTCGACGAAAAGCCGGATATTATCTTCGTCGACATCATGATGCCTCGGCTGGATGGCTATCAGACCTGTGCATTGATCAAAAACAATTCTGTTTTCAGAGATACGCCCGTCGTTATGCTCTCAAGCAAGGACGGACTTTTTGATCGGGCGCGGGGTCGAATCGTAGGTTCAGATCTCTATGTGACAAAACCGTTCACAAAAGACGAATTGTTGGGAGCGATTAGAAATCTGGTGACAGGGCATGCAGGAGAAAAGTCATGACGCGCATACTGATTGTTGATGATTCACCAACAGAAACGCATATTCTTAAAGGCATGCTGGAAAAAAACGGTTTCGAAATAGATACCGCCAGTAATGGTGATGAAGGTCTGGAGCGTGCCAGGGCACAGCATCCTGACCTTATCTTGATGGATGTTGTGATGCCCGGTCTGAATGGTTTTCAGGCGACGAGAAAACTGACAAAGGATCCGGATACTGCTTCAATTCCAGTGATCATTGTGACAACAAAGGATCAGGAAACGGACAAGCTCTGGGGTATGCGGCAGGGAGCCAGTGATTATGTAACCAAGCCGGTGACTGAAAATATTCTGCTAGAGAAGGTTGCCAACGCTTTGGCAGGATAAGTTATCAGGGAGCGGACAGGAAAATGGAAACAGTGATAGAACGAAGCCCTTTGCAGGTATTAACGCAACTAGAATCAACCTGTATTGCTCATGCGGCACCTCTGCCGCAGCAAAAAGTGATACAAGAAGAATGGTCAGGCATTGGATTCAGGTTGGGCGAGATCATGTTGGCATCTGCTCTCGGAGATGTGGTCGAGGTTTTATTACCACATGCCGTTTCGCGCATCCCGCGGACCAAAGCCTGGGTTAACGGTGTGGCAAATGTGCGCGGCAACCTGATGACTGTTATTGATCTGCAATCTTTTTTACAGGGAAGGCCTACCAGAATTACTTCTGCCAGTCGCTTGCTTGTGATTCAGCACAAGGGTCTATATACCGGGCTGCTGGTTGATGCGGTACTTGGATTACAGCATTTTACGATGGATTATCGATGTGATGAATCACCCGATGAAAAGTACCATCTGCAACCCTATCTGACCCAGGCTTTCCGTGTGGGAAGTGAGTATTGGGGTGTCTTTAGTATGCGTAAGCTGGCAGAAGCGCCAGAGTTTTTACAGACAGCCATCTAGTCAGCTGTCAATAAAGGAATGGAAATCTTGTCAGGAGAACGGAAATGAGTCTGAAAAAATTATCTAATACACTGGACGGCACAAACTCTGTGGTAGCGATTACCCTGTTTGTACTGATTGCCTCACTGTTAGCCATGGTGGCGGTATTCTGGTACGTCGATAAGCAGGGTGATTACGAGCGAGAATATATCGCTTATGCCAGTGAGCAGCAGGTGTTGTCGCAGCGGGTCGCAAAACATGCGCTTGAAGTTTCGACGGGCTCTGGTGCCGGTTTTGAACAATTGCAGCGCTATCGTGATCGTTTTGATGTGTTGTTGAGTTATGAAATGCAGGGGAATCCAGCAATAAATCTGCCCGCTTCACCCGCTGGAGTGACTGTTAGCCTGCAGGCGATGAGCGATGTATGGTCCAGTTTTCGGGAAAATGCTGATTCTGTTCTTGCAGGGCAAAATACGGTGGCATCTGTGAGCGAAATTGGTCGTGTTGTGAATGAAGTTATGCCCAAGCTGCAGGCGCTTGATGAGAGCATCGTTGATATGTTGATTAGCAAGGGCGCCAGTGCTGACAAGATCCGCATGGCTACCCGGCAACTGATGTTGAGTCAGCGTATTGTCAATAATGTTAACCATGCATTAAGCGGCGAAGATGTGGAGCTGGCTATTGCCAAATTTTCTGAAGATGTGGATGAATATGGCATGGTGCTCGCAGGCATGATGCAAGGTAACACTGTTGCACAGAAAGTCGTGAGTGAAGATATTCAGAATCGACTTTTTGAAACTTCAAGCCTGTTCAAAACAATTACCGACAATGTTGAAGAGCTGCTGGATATGTCGGATACTCTGCTGGATATTCAAAATGCAGCACAAAATGTTGCCACGCAAAGCGATACTTTGTACAACCGGGCAGGAGACCTGAAAACGAACTATTCCGACCTGTCTAATAAGCGGGCTATCAATCCGTTACTGGCCTATCTGTTTGGTGCCGTCGCTTTGATGATGTTACTTGTGCTGGCATGGTTGATGTTCAGGGAGCAGAAAAAACGCCAGGTTGAGGAGATGTTGCAACGCCAGGCTGTCGAACATGAAAACAAGGAACAACAGAAAGCTATCCAGGAATTGCTGGATGAAATAACCACTCTTGCTGACGGTGACCTGACCATTAATGCGACTGTTACTGAAAATAATACGACAGGTGCAATTGCCGATGCCATCAACTTTTCAGTTGATGCTTTGCGAGACATGGTTTCCACGATAAACCAGACGTCCGAGGAAGTAACCAGGGCGGCGAAGGCTTCTGCTACAACGGTTACTCAATTGACCCAGGCGAGTCAGACTCAATCACAGGAAATCGTTTCTGCTTCAGGGTCTATAAATCAAATGGTTGAATCGATTAGTCAAGTATCTGAATCTGCTGCAGAAACAGAAAAAATGGCAAAAAAATCTGTTGAAATTGCTCGTCAGGGCGGTGAAACCGTTAAACGTAGCATTACCGGTATGGATGAAATTCGTGAAACTATTCAGGAAACTTCCAAGCGTATAAAACGTCTCGGTGAAAGTTCACAGGAAATTGGTGATATCGTTGAGTTGATTAATGATATTGCTGAACAGACTAATATACTGGCATTGAATGCAGCTATTCAGGCAGCTATGGCTGGGGAGGCTGGGCGTGGCTTCGCTGTGGTTGCTGACGAAGTACAGCGCCTTGCGGAGCGTTCAGGTAATGCCACGAAACAGATAGAAGCGCTGGTCAAGACAATTCAGACAGATACCAATGAAGCGGTTATTTCCATGGGACACAGTACTGCAGGTGTGGTTAACGGTGCGCATCTGGCGGAAGATGCCGGTGTCGCACTGGATGATATCGTCACAGTCTCCGAAAACCTTTCCGAGCTGATTTACAATATTTCGGGCGCAGCCCAACAGCAATCAAAGGCGGTTTCTGGTGTTTCTGAAACAATGCATGTGATTCAGGAGATAACCTCTCAAACCTCTGAAGGAACGACCGAAACTGCGGCATCAATTGGTCATTTGAGTGAGCTTGCTGATGCAATGACACACTCTGTTGCGGGCTTCAAATTACCAGCAGCAGAATAAGATAATATTATGAATGATCCTATTGACTTCAGTATGCTTAAATGGGTAAGAAAGGAACTGGGTGAGGTTCTATCACGTGCCCGGGAGAGCATTGAAGAGTATGTTGAACATCCGAAAGATACCACCCATCTGGATGTTTTAACGGGGCACTTGCGTCAGGTACAGGGCACACTGAAGATTGTTGAAGTCAGTGGCGCTCAGATGATAATAGATGAGGTTCAGCAGCTGGTGGATGCGATCCAGGCAGATACTGTTCCGGATTGGAATAAGGCTTGTGATATTGCAATGGGTGCACTGATACAGGTGCCGGATTATCTCGACTGTCTGATTGACGGTCTGCGGGATATGCCTGTTGTCCTGCTGCCTGTTTTAAATGATATGCGTGTTATGCGTGGCAAGTCACCTTTATCTGAAGGCGCTATGTTTTCGCCGGATTTTTCAGTTGCCCTGCCAGCAGAAGTCATTGATGGTGATGCTTCTTTCTCGCAACATCCAAAGGAACTGCGCCGACAGTTTCAGGTGCATCTGCTGAGTTTGTTAAGAGAGCAGGATGTTGAGGAAGCACTGGACGGTCTTCTTCAGGTGCTGGAATCATCCATGAATATTGCACTGAGCTCGGAGGTTTCCCGTCTATGGTGGATAGCCTCTGCGGTTGTGATGGCTATTAAGGAAGGATCGTTAAGCTCAAACGCTGCAATCAAAGTATTGATGGGCAAGATGGATTTGTCACTCAAACGTCTTGCCGAAGGGGGTGAAGAGGCATTGCCTGATGAGGAAATTGAGGCGTTGAGCCGAAATTTACTGTTTCATGTTGCCCGGGCGAACTCGGAAGTTCCCAGAATCAGGGAGATTCAGGCCTTATTCCAGCTTGAAGCTTTGTTGCCCCGTGAGGATGAGCTTGAGATTTTTCAACGTACATTGTCTGGTAATAATAATGAACTGTTTGTAGCAGTAGGCTCGGTTGTCAAAGAGGAGCTTGTCAGCCTGAAAGATACTCTGGATATACTGATGCGAGATGAAACGGGCCATGCATTGAATCTGGATGAAGTTAGCCAGGGTATGGAGACGCTTTCTGGCACCCTGGGTATGCTAGGTTTGACAGAAGATCAAAAAAACGTAAAGGATAATATCAGTTTATTAGAACGCTATATTGAGGATGATCGCAAGCCAGATGCGTCAGACTATATCCGCATAGCTGAATGCCTGCTGCAGGCAGAAAGTTCGGTTTATCGCCTGTCAGGCGAGCCTGGTATTAATGCAGATAATACGGCGAGTCCCGGAACGGGTTCTGATGAGCTGGAATTTGATCAGGTTCGGTCGGTCGTATTGACCGAGGCGTTAACTGATTTGAATGCAGCCACTGATATTTTGACTAGCTGTTTCAGCGAAAATACATCTGAAAACCTGCCCGAAGTGGCAAGGTATCTTGGCCAGGTTAAAGGTGGTCTTTTGTTGCTTGGTGATGCGCGGACTTCCTCTGTTGTTGGCAGGCTGGAAAAATATTTTCAACAAGGTATGCAGCAAACGGGCTGGTTACCCCCTGAAAATCAGCATGAAGTATTGGCTGATGCCTTGTGCGGAGTTGAGGTTTATCTGAATGATTTGCGTGTCTCCAATGTTTCATTGGAGACATCCATTGCCCTGGCTGAGCAGCGAGTTGCTGAATTGGGTTTGTCGGCAACTGGAGTTGAAAAATCAGCTGAAAAAACAGTTGAAAGAGAAGATATTGAAGCAACAGATCCCGAGCAAATATTCCCGCTTGTTGAGAAAACTCTGGATGTACCCGAGACAAGCGATCTACTCTCTGGAAATATCCCTGATCTTACTGAGGCAGCTTCTGGGGATGATGCCCTGTTGCAACGCTATGAAGATGAAATGCGCGATTATCCGGTGCTGGGTGATGATACTGATGAAGAGATTCTTGAAATTTTTGTTGAGGAAGCTGAAGAGGAAATTGCCAGTATCGAGACGCAGTTGGCGGCTTGGTCTGTAAATCCGGAAAATACAGATGCACTGGAATCTATGCGCCGTTCCTACCATACGTTAAAGGGCAGTGGTCGCCTGGTAGGCGCAATGCGTATGGGCGAGTTTGGCTGGTCGGTTGAGGATTTACTCAATAAAGTATTGTCAGGAAAAGTTAATTCATCAGCCACTCTGAAAAGTTTTTTGCAGGATGCAAACAGTACTCTGCAGACGCTGCTCGCTCAGATCAAGACGGGTAGCAAGCTTGAGCATTCGGTGACAGATAAAATTACCCAGGCGATTAATCTGGCAACAGGCATTACAGAAGCCGATGTCGAATCGGTAGATGTGGTTGTTGACAGTGAGCCTGAAGCTGATGAAAGCTTTGCAACTTATGAAGACCAGGGTTTTGATCCGGTACTGCTGGAAATATTCAGGGAAGAAACTCGCTCACATTTATCGATTATTGATGCCTTCGTTGATGCAGAAGAAGGTCATGTCAGTGAGGCCTTGCAACGCGCTGTACATACACTGCGTGGCAGTGCGACGATGGCTGAGGTCGAAGAGGTTTCGCAGCTGGCAGGCAGGATGGAGCATTATCTGACACGACTGGCGGCAAAAGATGAGCCGCTGGCGGGTGGCGATTACGATAATCTTTCCAGAGGACGGGAATTTATTGCCGGGATAGTTGAACAGTTGCCCCGGAATATTCAGAGTCCGGCCGGGCTTGAAGAGTATCTGTTACACCTGGAAACAGTGATTGAACAGTTGCAGTTAGCCCCTGACATTGAGCCAGTAAAATTTGAATTGCCGGTTGTTGATCAATCGCCCACCGAATCAACGCCGTTTATTCCGGCGGTTGTTCAGGGTATTGATGATCCTTATGCGCACTGCGATAAAGAGCTGTTACCCATTTTTGTGGATGAAGGCGTAGAACTGCTTGCGCGCACTGATGCGACGCTTGCTGTGTGGTCATCTGCGATTGATGATAATGATGTTATTGAGCGTTTCCTGCGTGAACTGCATACCTTAAAGGGGAGTGCGCGTATGGCAGATGTGGTCTCCATTGCAGAGATTGCTCATGCAATGGAATCGCTGATCACAACCGTCTATGAGTCAGGTATGCAGGAGAGTCCAGAGGCTGTCGCCTGTGTCAGGCTGGCGCAGAATAGATTGCATGAGCAATTCCAGAAGATTGATCAAAAACAGGCGTTGCGTAACAGCGATGCCTTGCTCGATAAAATGCAGAAAACGGAGGCGATGTTGCAGATTGCCGCCGCTGAGAATACAAAACGAACAATACCTGAGGCGATTGATCCTGAGATTCTGAACATCTTCCTTGAAGAGGCGGATGATATTCTGAATCTTTCAGAAAACACGCTGCAAAACTGGAAAAACTCTCCTGAAGATTTATCGATTGTAGTTGCCCTGCAGCGCGAATTGCATACCCTTAAGGGGGGTGCACGAATGGCAGATATTTCTGAAATCGGTGATTTGTCACATGCGATTGAAACCCTATTAGCACAGATAACACGACGACAGCAGACGCCTACGGAAGAAATGTTTACCGTGCTGGAACGCGCTCATGATCGACTCACCAGCATGGTTAGTTGTGTTCGCGAGCACCAGCCATTGCCTGATGCCGCAGAATTGTATGAATATCTGGGAGCGCTTTCGCGTGGTGAGCCGATTAATCTCACCCGCATGGTGACTGTTTCTACTGATGGTTCAGAGCAGCAGGCGGATCGTCGAAAAGCATTGCGCGTCACTCACGAACTTGTGCGTGTGCGTGCGGATATTCTCGATCAACTGGTGAATCACGCCGGAGAAATCAGTATTTATCGCTCACGACTGGAGCAGCAGGTCGGCGCGTCGCGCTTTAATCTGGGCGAAATGGAACAAACGGTTACGCGTCTGCGCGAGCAGTTACGCAAGCTTGATATAGAAACTGAAGCACAGATGCTGTTCCGTTATGAAAAAGAAAATGATGCATCAGATGCTGATTTTGATCCACTTGAAATGGATCGCTATTCACATTTACAACAGTTGTCGCGTTCACTTCTGGAAAGTGTTGCCGACCTGACCAGTATTCAGGGCATGCTGGAAAATATCACGCGAGAATCAGAGACGCTGTTGCTGCAGCAGTCACGGGTGAGTTCTGATTTGCAGGAAGGGTTACTGCGTACCCGTATGGTGCCATTTATCGGGCTTGCGCCACGTCTGCGCCGGGTCGTCAGACAGACAGCAGAAGAGCTCGGAAAAAATGTTGAACTGCATTTTAGTGGTGCAGAAGGCGAGCTGGACAGAACCGTGATTGACCGCATTATTGCGCCTGTCGAGCACATGTTACGCAATGCGATTGCGCACGGTATTGAAAGGCCCGATGTGCGTAGCGGCAGCGGCAAGACAGAAACCGGTCACCTGACGATTGATTTCAGCCGCGATTCATCGGATGTGGTGCTGAAGATTTCTGATGATGGTGCTGGCATTGATGTTGAAAAAGTGCGTCAAAAAGCGATTGAGCGTGGCATTATCAACGAGAACACCATCCTCGGCGACTATGAAACCCTGCAACTGATTTTGCATAGTGGCCTGAGTACGGCAGAAGAAGTCACGCAGGTTTCCGGGCGCGGTGTGGGTATGGATGTTGTGAGTAGCGAAGTTAAGCAATTGGGTGGCTCGTTCCGGATTGAATCGGAGCGCGGCAAGGGAACCACATTCATCATTCGTTTACCGTTTACGGTGGCGCTGAATAATGCCCTGCTAGTAGAAATAGGTGAAGACAGTTACGCCATTCCGTTGAGCAATATTCATGGTGTGGTCAGAGTGCAGAAAAATGATCTGATTAATTATTATGAAGACAGTGATGCCAGGCTTGAATACGGTGGCAAATCGTATACCGTGCATTATCTGGGTGAGTTGCTGGGCATGAAACACAGAAATCCGGCGTCGATGCGCAACACCGAATCCTTGCTGCTGGTTAATTCAAATGATTACTCGGTTGCTTTGCAGGTCGATAATCTTGTTGGCAGCCGTGAAATTGTGGTCAAGTCGGTTGGTCGTCAAATCAGTTCGGTGCATGGGGTTTCGGGCGCAACCATTCTTGGTGATGGGCGCGTTGTTATGATTCTTGAGCTGGCGCCGCTGCTGAGAATTGGAGAATCATTACAGACACAGCCGGAAGACATTATTCCTCAGCAGATAGCCCCGCAAACAAGAACCACCGTCATGGTTGTTGATGACTCAATTACGGTACGCAAGGTAACCAGCCGCCTGCTGGAAAAAAACAATTATCATGTGGTAACAGCGAAGGATGGTATTGACGCGGTTTCCCGTTTGCACGATGTTGTACCTGATATCTTTATTATGGATATAGAAATGCCGCGTATGGATGGTTTTGAGCTTGCCAGCTATGTTCGTAGTGATTCGCGCCTGAGTCGGATTCCTATTGTAATGATTACCTCACGAACAGGCGCCAAACATCGTCAGCGCGCTGTTGACGTGGGCGTGAATGAATACCTTGGCAAGCCATTTCAGGAAGCCGAGCTGATAGCTATCATCGAAAGTTATACCAGTAATGAAGCGCATCAGGACTGAAAACGCCTGATATGGCTACGTTTAATCATCCTGTCCGGTCAATATCAGATCCACCCGAACAGGTATTGATCCTTTGTGCTGCTGAAGGTGGCGCGGTTATGTTGAAGCGCTTTTTTCAGGCGCTACCGGAAAATTTGCCCCTGGCTTATGTGTTGCTGATGCCCATGGCGCAAGAGTTTTATGAGGCTTTTTCCCGGCGCCTGGCAGCCACAGTAGAAACGCTTCAGTCGAGTCACCTTGCGGCTATTGACAGGCTAGAGTCCGGGCAGTGTCTGGTACTGACGACAGTTGCGAAATCTTCAGTACAGGTTGTGCAGTCCCTTGCTGGCGCCTGTCATCGTCCCGGTATTATTGTTTTTAGTGGGATCGGTGATAATGCATCTGTTTGTCAGCATGTTTCCAGACAGGGTGGTCTGGTGATGGCGCAAACGGGCGAAAGTGCTGTTGCCGCTGAAATGCCGGACAGCGCTAGAGCGACGAATACCGTAGAGTTCAGCGGCACACCGGAAATGCTGGCAGTCGAGTTGTTTCGTCGTGTGCAACAGAGCAGCTACACAACGAATTAAGGAGAGAATAAATGCAGAATGAATTCAGCGAGCAAACGGTCAGAAGTCTGTGGCTGCCACTGCAGGGCATGAATCTGGTTGTTCCGAATGTGGCGGTGATTGAGGTTATTGGCTATCAGCCTTATGCGCTTGTTGATAGCGAAGAAGAATGGATGTTGGGTTCCCTGCGCTGGCGGGGTAAATATCTGCCGGTCATTTCCATTGAAAGTTTATGCGGTGTTGGCTCGCCTGCCGCTATAGATGCTGCTGCAAATACCTCACGTCTGGCTGTTTTTAACACAGTGAGGCAGAATTCCTGTCTTGATTTCTACGCGGTGGTAACAGCCGATATTCCGCGCCTGATGCATATAAATGAAGGGCGCCTGGATACTGTTGAAGAAACGGTCGACTCTGAGGCGATTGTCTGTGAAGTGAGTGACGGGCAGGCGCAGGCCATGATACCGGATATGGAAGTGATTCAGGACAGTGTTGAGCGGGTCTGGGAGTCGTTGGTTTAATGGATGTTGCATTTCCACCAATAATATATTCCTAATATACTCTTAAGTTTCCCCTCCTGTTGTCGATGGCAACTATGAATGTGTCGTTGAGAGCGCTGATTATTGCGGCGTTATATGCGTATTTCGCCAGGAAAATATGTTAACTGACTGAAATAATTAAATAAAACAGGCTTTCCAATAAAAACAGCCAGTTAGTTGCCTTGTTGTATAAATGTCACAATAAAGCAACATTGTTGTTTTTTTTGAAAAAAGTGTTGCATTATCCGCAAAAGCTAGGTTAGGATGTGCTCTCGAAACAACACAACAGTATTATTTGCTTACACAATCTCAAAGGCATGATTTAGGAGAGTTATATTATGAATAACAAATTTTTAGTTTCTGCATTAGCCGTAGCAATGGCAGGTAGCGTAGGCTACGCCAATGCTGACGTTTCTCTATATGGTCAGTTGGATGTGTCTATTGATGCAACCGATGTTGACGGTGGCAGTGATGATGTGAACATGGGCGCCAACCGTTCTGCTATCGGCATCAAGGGTAAGGAAAAAATTTCTGACAACCTGACGGCTGTTTTCAAAACAGAATTCCAGGTTGATATTGATGACTTTGGCCAGGCTAAAGGCACAAATGAAGATGATACAAGTGAAGGTGGCGATGCTGACGGCTTTAAAGGCCGTGACATGTACATCGGTCTGCAGGGTTCTGGCTGGGGTCGTGTATTATTCGGTTCCATCTCAACTGCCTACAAATCACCTGGCAGCAAAATTGATCCCTGGTACCGTACCCGTATCCAGTCTCGTAACGTCGGTCTGCAGTCTACTTTGCATAAAGGTCGTGGCGAAGAAGGCGAAGGTCGTGCGCAGAATACCATCCGTTATGATACGCCCAAGTTCTTCGGTGGTTTGACAGGTACTGCAACGTACACACTTGACAATAACGAAGCTGATGGCGAAAGTGATTCTCCTTATAGTCTGGGTGTTCAGTACAAAGGTAATGGTTTCTTCGGTTTTGCATCTTACATGACAACTGATCAGGAAATTGGTGCTGCAGATAACAACGAAGTCTTTCAGGTTGGTGGTAAATACAACATCGCTGGCTTTGGTATTCGCGGTATCTACGAAGTGGATAAAGGCTTGATTACTTCAAAGGGTTCTGCAGCAGACGATGGTGCTGATATCTGGAGCATTGGTGTTGACTATGCGCTGGGTAATAATCTGATTACAGTTGATTATGGAATTGGTAAAGAGAAGGATAATATAGCTGGAGAGTATGCGGCATGGCGCCTGGGCGTTCAGCATAAGTTTACCAAGCGTACGAAAGTTTATCTTGGTTACTCTAATACAGATTCCGATGATTTCAATCAGTTAAACACTATTACTGGTCTGACCGAGAATGTAAAAGGTGGCGAGTCAGAAATCCTGACATTAGGTATGCGTCACAACTTCTGATCGAACTATCGAACAGAATCAAAAAACGGGGTCTTCGGACCCCGTTTTTTTTTCATATTTTAAAAAGCTGTTGTCGGTTGGGCACGGCTCTATGCCAGGAGCGTAGGTTGGCGCTGAGCTTGCGAAGTCCAACAGGATCGTAGCCAATGCAGTTGGGCTTCGTGCCTCAGCCCAACCTACTAAATTCAACGGATGAATATTCTCTTCACCCCGAGCCAATGCTGAATGGTAGAATAAACAGCCCAAAGTTATCAGAGCTAAATTCACACCTCATGCCACACCGTATCCGGGAAATCCCCTATAACTACACTTCTTTCAGCGATCGCGAGATTGTTATCCGTTTTCTGGGAGATGAAATTTGGCAAACCATTGAGCAGCTGCGCGGCGAGCGCCGAACCGGGCGTTCAGCGCGGATGTTATTTGAGGTGCTGGGTGATTTGTGGGTGGTGACGCGTAATCCCTATATCCAGGATGATTTGCTGGATAACCCAAAACGTTTTCAGTCGCTCACCACCGCTTTGCATCATCGACTGGATCAGATTGAGGCGCGTGCGGAAGGTAATCAACAGGCGCTGACTCTGCTGGAACGAGCCAGATTGGCGGTGCGCGAATTTGAGGGCTGGTTTCCGCGTACTCAGGAGTTGCGCCGACAAATTGTGCGCAGGCTAAATCGTGTTACCCGGCGTGACAATATTGCCTTTGGTGGTCTGGCACGCGTTTCTCACGCAACAGATGCGACCGACTGGCGTGTTGAATTGCCGTTTGTCGTCATCAGTCCAGATACAGAACATGAAGTTGCCGCCGTTGTGCATGCCTGTATTGATCTCGGCTTGACGATTATTCCGCGTGGTGGCGGCACTGGCTATACCGGGGGTGCGGTGCCATTAGATGATCAGGCTGTGGTGATTAATACGGAAAAACTGGAATCTCTGGGTGAGGTCGAGGCGCAGGTATTGCCGGGTATCGAACAGCCAGTAGCGACAGTGCGAGCTGAAGCCGGGGTAGTGACGCGCCGGGTTGCTGAGAGGGCTGCAGCGCGTGGTTTTGTATTTGCCGTTGATCCAACCTCGCAGGATGCATCCACCATCGGCGGCAATGTTGCCATGAATGCGGGCGGAAAAAAAGCCGTCATGTGGGGAACAACGCTGGATAATTTATTATCCTGGAAAATGGTGACGCCGGATGGTAACTGGCTACAGGTTACTCGTCTTGATCACAATCTGGGCAAGATACATGAGCAGGAAACCGTCCGCTTTCGTCAGCAACGTTATCAGGCCGATGGTAAGACGCCGTTGGGCGATGCCACTGTTCTGGAAATGCCGGGTAAATCCCTGCGCAAGGAAGGGCTTGGCAAGGATGTAACGGATAAATTTCTAGGTGGTCTGCCCGGTATTCAAAAAGAAGGCTGTGATGGTCTGATTACTTCGGCTGTGTTTGTGCTGCACACAATGCCGGCACATATTCGTACCCTGTGCCTCGAATTTTTTGGACGCGATATGTCGCATGCGGTGCAGACCATCGTAGATTTGAAAGCGCTGGTCGACGATGATCCTGATGTCACTCTGTCAGGGCTTGAGCATCTTGATGAACGCTATGTGAAAGCGGTGAACTACAGTAGCAAAGCCGCACGGGGTGAGTTGCCGCGCATGGTGCTGTTGATGGATATCGCCAGTGATGCAGAACCGCGAGTGGCCGAAATGGCTTCGTCGTTGGTGAGGCTGGCGAACCAGCGGGATGCCGAGGGTTTCATTGCCGTCAGCGCCGATGCGCGCCGGCAGTTCTGGCTTGATCGTTCACGTACCGCTGCGATCGCTGCACATACCAATGCTTTCAAGATCAATGAGGATGTCGTGATTCCACTTGATCGACTGGCTGAATACAGTCAGGGCATTGAGCGCATCAATATACGTTACTCCATTCAGAACAAGCTGGATATTGTGCGGCAGCAACTTGCGTATTTGCAGCAAGAGGATAATGCGGAATTCCTGCAGCTCGAACGGCAGATGATGAGTGATGAGGCAACACAGATTCTTGCCGATAAAAAAACCGCCGCCTGTGAGCATTTACAGCAGGTGAGTGACCGTTGGGCGACTTTGTTGGGTCATCTCGATGCCTCAGCTTCCAGCTATGCAGAGTTATTGTCAGTATATGCGTTAGCAGATGAGGCGATTGCTGGCAGGCAACTGATAGATTTGTTGTTGCATCGTGATCTTGTATTGTCTTACCGCAAGGAAGTGGCGCGCCCGCTGGATTCTATATTTTCTGGTCAGGAATTATCTGCCTTGCGTGATCAATTGCAGTCGATTCATCGCAAGCTGCGTTCCGGTCGTTTGTTTGTAGCGACGCACATGCATGCTGGCGATGGCAATGTGCATACCAATATTCCGGTCAATTCCAATGATTATGCGATGATGCATAATGCCGAGTGCATTGTTGATGAAGTGATGGCGCTGGCACAATCGCTACAGGGTGTTATCTCGGGTGAGCACGGTATTGGCCTGACTAAAATGAAGTATCTTGATGAGGCTGTGATTGAAGCATTTGCAGTTTATAAGCAGCAGGTCGATCCCGATGCCGTTTTTAATCGCGGCAAGCTGATGTCAGGCTCGGGCCTTGAAAATGCCTATACGCCCTCGTTGCGACTAGTAGAACAGGAGGCCTTGCTGTTGGAAGCCAGTGAGCTGGGTGAGCTGAATAATGATATTCATAACTGCCTGCGTTGTGGTAAATGTAAACCGGTTTGCAATACGCATATACCGCGTGCCAATTTATTGTATTCGCCACGCAACAAGATTCTGGCAACTGGCGTGGTCATTGAAGCGTTTCTATATGAGGAGCAGACGCGGCGGGGTATTTCATTGCGGCATTTTGATGAAATGAATGACGTTGCCGATCATTGTACCGTTTGTCACAAGTGTCTGAATCCCTGTCCGGTGAATATCGATTTTGGTGAAGTATCCATCCGCATGCGCACCATTTTGCGCAATCAGGGGAAAAAGACATTCAACCCAGGTAGCTGGCTATCCATGGCTTTTCTGAATGTGACTGATCCCCTGACCATCAAGCTGATGCGCAAGCTGATGATTGAATGGGGCTACCGCGGGCAGCGGCTTGCTCACAGTATTGCAAAGCGTTTGTTGCCGACGGTTTTTGCGCAGCCGAAAAAACTGCCTGTATCGACCACCGGAAGAACAAAGGTAACCGAGCAGGTGGTGCATTTTATACGCAAACCGATGCCAGCCGGTATTCCTGCAAAAACCACGCGGGCCTTGCTGGGTATTGAAGATGCCAGTGTGATTCCAATATTGCGGGATGCGAACAAGGTGACTGAGCAATCGGATGCGGTGTTTTATTTCCCAGGTTGTGGTTCCGAACGTTTATTCAGCCAGGTGGGCATGGCAACGCTGGCCATGTTGTATGAATCCGGAGCGAAAACTGTGTTACCGCCAGGCTATTTGTGTTGCGGCTATCCGCAAACCTCTGCAGGTGATCATGCGCGCGGGCAGTCAATGAGTACGGATAATCGAGTCTTGTTCCACCGTATCGCGAATACGCTGAACTACATGGATATTAAAACAGTCATTGTTTCCTGCGGTACCTGCATGGATCAATTGCAGCAATACCAGTTCAGTCAAATATTCCCTGACTGCAGATTACTGGATATTCACGAGTATCTGATGGAGAAAGGTATGCGTGTGCAGGGCAACGATGAGCAGCAATACCTGTATCACGATCCCTGCCATACACCGATGAAAACCTATATGCCGTTGCAGGTTGCATCTGAATTGATGGGCAAGGAAGTAAAGCTTTCTGACCGTTGTTGCGGCGAGGCTGGTACGCTGGCGATTGCGCGACCGGATATAGCCACCCAGTTACGTTTCAGAAAATCGCAGGAGTTGAAAGCCGATATTGCCGTATTAACCGGCGCAGAACGGGTCAAGAATAACGCGGTAAAAATGCTGACATCCTGTCCCGCCTGTCAGCAGGGGCTGGAACGCTATGCGGATGAAACCGGTCTGGAAACTGAATATATTGTCGTCGAGATGGTTCGACAGTTGCTGGGCGAAGACTGGCAGCAGCAGTTTATACAGAAGATCAATCATGGTGGTGTTGAACGCGTTTTGCTGTAGGGCACCCCTGTAGTTGAGTGAGGCAAGTGCGGCAGCATACACGCAAGTCTGGAACATGTTGCAGCCAGACCGTTTCTTTAGGCTGGGCATGGTCGCTCTTCGATGCGCATGGATTCGCTGCGCTTAATCCACCCTGCATTAGCTGCAGTACTATGGATCGAGCGAACATATACATACAAGTCGGAATGCATGAAAACCAGGCGCTCTGTTGCCAGTATTGTTCTGCTGTAAGATATGGGCTGGAGGTAATATGATGATCCTGAATAAATTGTTTGTTGTGCTATTGTTGCTGAATCTCCTTGCCTGTAGTCTGGCGAATGAAGAACCAATGTTCGAAGAAAGAATAAATGCCGCGCCAGATTATGTGCGTGAGGAACGCCTGGCCGACGAAATTGTGGACACATTACTGGATGGTAAAGCTGTCTGGTTGAAAACAGATGACAGAGATTTTCTGGCTATTGATACATTGCCTGATGAGCCGGTAAAAGGTGCCGTTATTATCCTGCACGGTCGGGGCTTTCATCCAGACTGGAGTGATGCGATTAATCCGTTACGGGTGCAATTGCCTGAATATGGCTGGCGTACGTTGTCACTACAAATGCCCGTATTGCAAAAAACAGCAAAATACTATGATTACCTGCCTGTTTTTAAATATTCCCATCAACGCATAGAAGCGGGTATACAGTATCTGCGCGAACAGGGTATCCATCATGTGGTGTTGTTGGCACACTCCTGCGGTGCGCATATGGCATTGGACTGGCTGGCGGCAAATGGCGATACGATGATTGATGCTTTTATCGGAGTGGGTATGGGCGCGACGGATTACCAACAACCCATGCTCACCGGATTTCCACTGGACAAAATGCAGGTGCCAGTACTGGATGTGTATGGTGCTGATGAGTATCCGGCTGTACTGCGGATGGCACCTGAGCGTAAGGCGATGTTGGTTGCTGCGGGTCATCCTGTTTCCAGGCAAGCTGTTATACCTCAGTCTGATCATTATTTTTCGGATAAAGGTGATGAGTTGGTGGACATTGTCGTTAAGTGGTTGTTTTCTTTGTTTGTTGATCGTGATTAGCAGATTAAACATTAATATATGTTAGTGCTTTACTATATTTGAATTAACTCTGGTTTGCATTCTGTCTTTGACTTTAGTCAGTCGTTCTAGCATTATCCGTTTTGTATATAATGTTTTTTACTGTATACATTTACAGTGCCTGCAAGGGTGCTACTTAAATCACAGTTTTGTGAAAAGGGAGAATATTTATAATGAGTATAAAATCAAATCTAGCGGTTTCGTCTTTGCTTGCGGCGATGATGGCTTCGCCGATAGCCAATGCTACCTATGGTTCAAGTTATTGGGGTAACAGTGGTTGTGGTTCTTATAATGATTGTGGCGGTTATGGTGGGAGTTATGGTGGTTCACGAGGTGCGACGGGTCCCCAGGGTCCAAGAGGGTATAGCGGAGCGACTGGTCGGACGGGTAACACGGGTGCTCGAGGTGCAACTGGAGCACAAGGCCCTCGGGGTGTAGCGGGTGCAGCAGGATCAGAAGGGCCACGTGGTCCAGCAGGTAAAGCTGGCGCAGCCGGAGCGAAAGGTGCTACCGGAGCACAGGGTTCACAAGGTGAAGCTGGAGCAGCCGGTGCACGTGGTGCGGCCGGAGCAAAGGGTGAAGCTGGAGCGCAGGGTTCACAAGGTGTAGCTGGAGCACCAGGTGCTCGTGGACCAGCAGGGCCAGCAGGTACAGGTACTGGCGCAAGTGGACCAGCAGGACCTCAAGGTACAACTGGAGCACAAGGCGTAGCAGGAGCACGTGGTGCAACGGGTGCCGCAGGACCAGCGGGTTCTCGTGGTGTAGCAGGCCCTCAAGGTCCAGCCGGCTCGGCTAGCTTAACAAGACGGGTTGACCAGGCTACCTGTACTTACGATGCTCTTGATCGCTTGCAACGCGGTTCACGCATTGGCCCGAATAACCGTACTGACAGTAATAACTGTACTTTGTCCTGTCAGGATACTGAAGTCCTTGTTGGCGGTGGTTGTACCGTTAGTCGTGGTGTTGCAGCTTTAGTCACGAATATGCCATTCAATGATACAACCTTCCAGAGTATGGATAATGGTTGGCAGTGTGACTTTATTAGCCTTGCTACAGGGTCTGGTGTTGAATTTGCAAATAATGTAAATGTTAAGGTTACGGCAATTTGTATGGGTAAGTAATACTGTTTAAATAATTAATGTTGTCTTATTGCCTGGTCATTTTTTGGCCAGGCTTTTTTTTATGCTATATTTAATTTATGGTCGTCCGCGCATTCGAACAGTTTTATCCAGTTCTCCATCCAACAGTCTATATTGATGAAATGGCGATGGTGAGTGGTCAGGTTACGATCGGTGAAGACAGTTCTGTCTGGCCGATGACGGTAATTCGTGGTGATGTAAATACAATTACAATTGGCCAGCGAACAAATCTCCAGGATGGTTCTGTATTGCATGTAACTCATGCCAATGAAACCTATACATCCGATGCGGGCTTTTCTCTGGATATCGGTGATGATGTGACTGTGGGGCATAAGGCTCTGTTGCATGCTTGCCAGGTGCATGATCGGTGTTTGATCGGAATGGGGGCAATTGTGCTCGACGGCGCTGTGATTGAATCGGAAACTTTACTTGCGGCAGGCAGTCTTGTGCCGCCTGGTAAGGTGTTAGAAGGTGGTTATTTGTGGATGGGGAGTCCTGCGGTGCGTGTGCGGCGACTGTCTGAAAAAGAAATTAACTACTTTGCTTATTCAGCAGCACATTATGTGCAATTGAAAGATCGCACAAAAGTTTAACTTGCGGGGCCAGAATAGTTGACCCCGCGTATCTCAATTATTAACGGACTCTTTGTATTGTGACTTTTGCAGCCGGGTTGCGCCAGTCATAGGTTGCGGGTTCCAGATCACCAATACCGTGAATGCCGCTACTGATATGCACATAGCCTTCACCGCTGCTGCCAGGTGATCCACCTTCACCACTACAAACTGGGCCGGGAATACTGATGCAGAGTTCATCGTTAGGTTCTGTGCCAGCGTCAAATGCAGGTACCCAGTAGGTTAACTTACCCTTTCTAGGTGCAACAACGTTATCCAGTCCAATGAAAGAATCGTTGGTAGGAATCAGCATGGAAGCCAGGCTAATGCGTCTGGCATGTGATGGTGCGTCAAGCATTATTGTGGTTGTCTCGCCAGGTTTGAGGAGGCCTTCAGAATGCTTGATATCAACCACTTTTCTGTTGCCGGACATCATGGTGCTCAATGGTGCTACATCACCGCCTTCGGCGAGTGCTGAAAGTGCATCACTGGCAGGTTCGCCGACGGTGAAAGGGTGGACTCCCCAGCGATGGCTGAGTGCCAGTATCGGAGTAAATGCCTGCGCCTTAGTTAGATTGGTGATAGTGACTTTGTACTGGGCATGCCTTTCGCCAGCCAGTGCAGTACCGGTCAGTAATAAGCCACCACAAAATGCTGCGAGTAATTTTAGTTTCATATGCTCTCTCCTGTGTTATCAAAAATCCGCAATCGCGGGACAGTTAAAAGCATAGAGGAGAGCTATCACGCGGTGGTCACATAATAATCACAAATGTGTCACAGGCCGATTAGTCGTAGACGGGTGCAGTAGAATTAACGGATTTTCCAGGTTGAATGAGAAGGATGAGCCTTCTGCAGTTGACTTGAGGACGCCTCAATGGGGCTTCGAAGCTTGCTCTTTGCACCAGAAAGAGTGGATCAGGCCATTGCACTCGCTAATCTGCGTGCGGCCTCAGCAGCACTGGCAACCAGTTTTGTGTTTGTCATGTTCAAATACGGCGGTAACAGTTTATCGTCGATTGCCGGTAATATGCAGAGTGCTGTTAACAGTGCGGCAAATTCAGCGGCTCGTCAGATGTCTGATCCTGCTGCAAACACCCAGTTGATTAAAAGCATGGCCGAATCTCAGGGCATGAGTGCGTCTATGGCAAATACGGGTGGTTCGCAGGCGATGGCGCAGGCCTCTCAGTTTAGAAATCAAACTGATATAGGTGCCGCTCAACAAACTATTGCTGGATACGGTGGGGATGTTTCTGCTGCATCAAGCCGTATTGCTGCAGGCAATGCTTTTAACAGTATGGTGTCGGTTGCCGCCGCGAAAGACATGACGAGGCGATCTGGAAGCCTTGCTGCGGGTGCGAATGTACAAGGCAACGCATCTGCATTTAATGAAGGCAAGAGCATTGAGGCGCTGCAGCAGCTTTCGCAGATGACCGGTAAAGGCACAGGTCAGTTAGCCAGGGAATTAGGGGGGTTTGCGGCTGCGAATGATGCTGGAATATCAGACGCTTGTGGTGACGGCATTCCGGGTTTTCGATCAACTTGTCACGCCCGCCATGCTGGGGGATATGGTGATTGTCTGTCTGTTGCTGGTAAGTGTATTTTATACAGGGGGTTATCTTGTCGCGAGGCGGTTTGTGCCTTATGGAGAATAATTCTATCCCATTGCAGGCGTTATTTAATTGTGTACCGGGAAAGGCGCCTAATTTCCGCTTGACACCATGACCATAGAAAAAAATCAAGACCAGAGGTGACGATCTTCATCGTCCAAATAAATTGCTTCGCGACGGTCACCACGTGATGTGATAAATACCACCGGCCAATTTAATTGCGTAATGGTCTTGCCATAGTCGATCTCCTTGTCGAAACTGTGTACAGGTTTTTAACAAATATGGGCTTAGTAAATAAAGTTGAATAACCTGTCTCTTCAGGTGTTGTGCATGATTGCAAGACCTGACCCTTCTCGTACTTACCTCTAGTGACCTAAAAACGCAAAACCGCACCAAGAGAAAAGCCATCACTTTCCGCATCATTCTCAAAATCTGTAGTGTCATATGAGGCTGTTAACGACAGATTCCTGTTAAAAAACCAGGAACCAAAAATACTGTAGGTAGAAAATTCATTGTCTTCATCATCAAAAAATAACGTAGAACCCCCTATACCAATATGCCGCACTGGGTAGTAAGTCAATGAACCGCCATAAATCAAAGCGTTATTACCCTGATCGACATCATTAATAGCGATAGCACCGGTCAGGCTGATATTGTCACCCCCAGGAATACCTACCAGGTGCACAATATCGACGTTATAAGTATTACTCTCTCTCTCCTTCATCACTGTAACTAAATGTAAGCGTCGTATTTTCTGCAACATACTTGCCTAAAGACAGATCCCACGCATGATCAGTGTCACCATCGAATTCGTTCCGGTTGAAAGTCGCACCCAGTATCCACCCCCTGTTTGCGCTTACATATCGGCCACCCAAAACATACTCATCGACATCAAAATTTATATTTCCTGAATCAATAGCAGTAGTATTATATTCTGCAATCAGGCTTGACGCACGATCGACAAAGGCGGCCATCACTAATGGGCCTTTACTATCATCTACCTTATTAAAGTAAAATTCACCACTTATCCCTTTGATCTCACTATCAATATCAAAACTCGGAGTGCTATATTCACCTTTGATGTAGGTTGGCACAACCTCGAATTGATACTGTTCTGCATGACAAAAATTACTGACAAGAAATGCCAGACTGACTGATATTAAGGGGTGTTTCATAACTTATACTCATTCGATTATTTAAGTTATAATTGGCAGTCTTTTATTTATCTTTGACCCTGTCTTATCCAAAAACATGGGGGCACTGCTCAATTAATCACTTAACCTGTTGTTTCCAGTACACGAATATCCAATCAAATGGGTCAGGCATGTTTGACAAGCTTGGCCGTATTATCCAGAAAACGGAATCAATAGAAGGATCGAAAAAAGGGCTGTTTGTTCGCTGGTAATTTGGGAAATAACACTATCACGCGATGGTCACATAATAATCACAAATGTGTCACAGGCTGATCAGGCTACCCATTAGTCGCAGACTGGAGGTTGAAAGAGAAGGAAGAACCTTGTTGCAGTTGGCTACTGACCTGCAGGTGACTGCCATGCAGGTCAACAATGCGTTGGGCGATGGCAAGTCCAAGGCCAGTACCTTTGTCGTCACTGCTACTGCCAGATGATTTCTGGTAAAAACGATCAAATATATACGGGATATCCTCGGCTGGAATTCCGCAACCGGTATCGATGACACTGACGGTAATTTCGTGAGCTTCATTTTCATCCAGTTGCAGGCATATCTCTCCACCGGCCGGCGTATTGCGCATGGCGTTTTCAATCAGGTTATCCAGAACACGTTCGATCAGGGCAATGTCAGCTTCAGCAAAGGTGTTAGTGGTGTTCATTGCTATCCGCAGAGAGAGGCCCTGTTGCTGGCAATGCAATTCAAATTTCTGGCTGACATCGTGGATCAGTTCGCTGATGGAAAAATGTTCGAGTCGGGGTTTTAGTTCTCTGGCATCAAGTTTTGCCAGCTCAAACAAGTCATCAATGCGCCTGTTGAGGATATCGGCATGGCGTTTTGCTATTCCCAGGTATTCCTGCCGGTCCGTGCTGGAAAGCGTTTCATTCTTGATTTCAAGCGTTTCGATATAGCCTCTTAGTGATGCAAGCGGGGTACGTAAATCATGAGAGACATTGGCGATCAGTTCTCGACGTAAACTGTCTGTTTTCTGTAGCTGTGTCATTTGTGAATGGATGCGGTCTGTCATGGCGGCAAAAGTGATATTCAGTTGATCAATTTCATCCGGTTGTTGTCGGGGTTTGTGAGAGTGGGTCGCTGCCTCGCGATGCTCGGAAGGTTTGAACGCTTGCATCGAGGTGCTTAATCGTCTCAGACGCCGAGTGAGTAAAAAGAAAATGACCAGTGCGGCAATTAAAGAAAATAACAGGCCGGCAATCAGAAAACTGCTGGCCCAGCGCAGAATGCGGCTGTTCTGCAGCATCTGGGAAAGTTGTTCAACCTGTTCACCGCCGAGAATGGCGTAAATATAGCCCTGTCTGCTATTATTTTCGCCGGCAATGGGTGCTACCGAAAATACTTTTTTCCGATCAATGCTGCGTGGATCATCACCCATCAGCGGTAATTGAGTGCGGTTGTTCAGCAGGGCAAGTAGCGGTTGCAGGGAGACCTTTTTACGCCGTATCTTTTTGGGTGAGGCGGAAAAAGCCAGGATGTTTCCTGTGGCATCCAGCAGGTAAAGCTCCACGCTCGGGTTGATGATCATCAGTTCATGGAACAGGTTTTCCAGATTTTTCTGGTTAATGTCGCCTTTTTCCATCAGCAGATATTCATCGACTATATGGGGTGCCAGATCGATGTTGAGATGCTGGCTAATTTCCTGCTGGTATAGGCGGGCAGAGTAAAGAGAAGCAATGATCAGGGCTGACCCAGTCAGACAGAATAACAGAAACAAAACCAGAGCAAGTTTGGCATACAGGGAACGGAACATCAGGCGTTGCCTGGCTCGGAAAATTTATACCCGACGCCCCAGACAGTCTGGATATATTTTGCATTCGTCGGGTCTGCCTCAATTTTCTTTCGCAGGCGATTGATATGGGAATTGACGGTATGTTCATAGCCATCGTGTCCATAACCCCAAACCTGATCGAGTAGCTGGGTGCGGCTATAGACGCGCCCGGGATGGCGGGCAAAATGCAGCAGTAGTTCAAATTCGCGTGCGGTAAGATCGATAGATTGCTGGTTGATCATGACCAGACGCTTGTCAATATCAATCTGCATGTCAGCAAGCTGAAGGATTTCGCTGTCTTCACCCTGCAAGGATTGATTGATGGCTGTCCGGCGTACCAGTGCCTTGATACGCGCGAGTAATTCCTTGATCGAGAAAGGTTTGGTGAGATAATCGTCGGCACCCAGTTCAAGGCCAAGTACTCGGTCAAGCTCCGATGCCTTTGCTGTCAGCATAAGAATCGGGGTGAGATTATCAGTCGCACGCAGGCGGCGGCAAATTTCGATGCCATCCATTTCCGGTAGCATGAGGTCTAGAACGATAACATCGAAAGCATTCTTCTGGGCTAAATTTAGCCCGGCCGTGCCTGTGTGGGATAATTCAACAGCAAATGAAAGGTCGCGCAGGTGTAAGGCGATCAGATTGGCGATGTCTTTGTCATCTTCAATAACGAGTATCTGTTTTTGCATACCGCTATCCTACGCCAAACAAAATCACAAAATCATCACATTCGGGATCAGAAGACTATTTTGGATCCCGTTGTGAGATTTCGAAGGTGCAGATTATTGCTTGTTTTTCAGTTTTGCCTGGGCTCGTCCGGGAGGGGGTGGTGGCGCAACTGACCAGGGGGGTGGCGGTGGTTGCCAGCCAGAATGCGGTGCAGCACCACGCGCCATTTGTTCCATCTGCTGTTTCCAGCTATCCAGCTTCCATTGCTGATGACGACGAAAATTTTCAAATTCCTGTCGTTGATGCGTATCAAAATGGGTTTGTTCCTGCGCCTGATACCAGGCGAATTTTTCTGAATCCTTACGTTGTTTAATGCCGAAGCCGTTGCGTTCGCGTTCCTGATGCAGACGAAAATTATCCCAGTCCCGATCCCACCAGTCTTCTTCCAGGTCTTCAGGTGAGTTATCGACCTGTGATGCTGGTGTGTTACCGGTGGGGGTCTTAGACTGTTTTGTTGAGGTTTCCGGGGTTTTTGATGAAGCTCCAGGAGCCGCAGCCGTGGTTGTGGGTTCTGCGGGTTGCTCAGCACCAGGCAGAGGGGTTTGCAGAATTTCCTTGATCCGTTCGAGAATGGAGACTTCTTCCTCCATTTCATCGGGATCGGAATGACTCGGCTGCGAGGTTTTGGCAGGAGTTGTTCCGGGCAGTGGCGCGTTCAGTATCTTGCCAAGTTGTTCGAAAAAACTTTCGTCGTTTGCCTGATTATCCATTGTTATCTCCTGTTATTTCCAGTGGTTACTGGCTTTTGAGTTTGCCAGCAGACCAGATTAGCAACAGGGCACCAAGCAGTGCAGCGATAAAAGAACCGACGATACCAGCGGTACCGGCAGCCCCGGCCATCGCGAGGATATAGCCGCCAACAACACCGCCAGCACAGCCGAGGATAATATCTCCAATGGTACCAAAGGGTGAATTACCACCAATAATTTTTCGTGCCAGCAGGCCAGCTGCTGCGCCGATAACGAGCCATACGAGTAAAGTCCAGAGTGCCATTTGTATTCTCCTGATGAGTTTGATAAGTAACGAATTACAATATATTAGCATATTCTAAAATAATATGTGTGCTTTGCTCTAATTAAATTATTGGGATATGGCAGAGGCCTTCCAGGCAATCCTGAATATGTCACAGCATCATGCGACAGTGTGAAAAATATCTGCCAGGAAAGGGCGTTGCAGAAGGGAGTCTAAAAGCGCAGGGTTATGGCTTGGATCAGCAGTTACCACTAATGAGAAGCAAACGGGGGTGGACAAGTCGTCGGGATAAGAGGTGTATCTGGAAAAACAGATTGAATTAGGGAAGGCGAGCGGTCGCTGCCTTCCCCGGATTCTATTATACGCAACCGGTGGGTTTAGGTAGTCCACCATATTTTGAAATGGGTTTCATCGGACCAGTCATCCACATTTTAAAGATTTCTTTCTGATCCCTACCAATGAATTTTGCGAATTTTCGAATAGGCGGCACGACATTCTGATCGTCATAGTACTCACGCGCCTTGAGTATTTGATCCCATTTTTCGTCTGATAACTCAATGCCATCGGCATCGGCCATAGCCTGGGCAATTTCGGGTGTCCAGTCGCTCATGTCGACCAGGTAACCGTCGCCGTCTCTTGCAGGAATATCCATTACTACCATCCTTATTGTACAAAGTTTTATTCATTAGTAAAAATAGCACAATCAGCGCTGTGGCGACAGCGCCAAGACCCTACAAATTACGCGGCTAACGGACGGATCTGGATAGATTACGTGGCCAGAAAGGGTGTCGATTTCATCTGTTATACTCTAAGGAGCCTCTGATTAATTCTGAATGAAGCTGGCCATTCTGAGTGCAAGATACGATTTCATGATTGATCTGAGGCCCCCTGGATTTATGACGGTTAGGCTGCTTCGGTGAGTATGAGTATGGGCGTAGATGATCAATCTCTGGATTTTGATCCAACAATTTTACTGCGTCTGGCTGAGTACAGGATGCCATTCGGGAAATATACCGATCGGCTCCTGATTGATCTTCCAGAGCCTTATGTTATCTGGTTTGCTAACGAAGGCTTTCCCCGGGGTGAACTGGGGGATATGTTGAGAATTACCCATGAAATCAAGGTGAATGGTCTTGAATACCTGTTTGAGCCATTGCGCAGCATAAAAAACAGATAAACCCATTATTGATCCTGTAAGCGTTGCTATAATTTAGAGTAACAATATATTGTCCCAACGGTGTTTGACTTTCCTGTTTCTGTTGATATTTTCTCAGCCGCTGTTGGCTGAAGAAAAACTGATGCCTGAATTGATCATTTCAGGCATTGAGAACGAACGTGAAGAAAACGTCAGGGCGTTTGTGAATCTATCGCGTTTAGAGTGTGATGAACCGAACTGGCGCCTGGAAAAAGTTAAATCCGATGCCATTGAAAAAACACAGCAGGCATTACGTGCCCTGGGTTATTATCGGCCTGTTATTGAGGCCAGTATTCAACGTGATGCAGGCTGCTGGGTGCTTGCAATCCATGCACAGCAAGGGCCGCAGGTAACCATAGCTTCGGTGTCTATTCAGATGCCAGTTGAGCTGGCGCAGCTGGATGCGATGAAAACTCTGCTGGATGATTTTCCCCTGCGTCGTCAACGTGATCTGAATCACGCAGATTATCAATCTGCAAAGAGCCAATTGATAAAAAATGCTTATCGCTACGGTTTTTTTGAAAGCGTTTTCAAGCGCCATGAGCTGAAAGTTGATCCGGTGCAGGGGACGGCAAGCATACTCCTGCAACTGGATACGGGGCCGCGTTATCGGCTGGGAGATGTCAACATCAGTCAGGAGGATGCAAAAGACCGTTTCATTCAGCAATTTATTCGTTTGAAACAAGGTGACTGGTTCGATAGCCGTGAGATTTCCAGGCAACAACAGATACTCAATGATAGTGGTTATTTTAGTCAGGTTGAGATTAACGCTGACCAGTCTGCAAACAGCGCAGCAGAAGTGCCTGTGGAAATACGCCTGACGGCGCGAAAACAGTATGCTTACCGCATCGGTGCTGGAATTTCGACAGATATCGGTGTGCGTGGCAGCTTTCGTATGGAGAATCGGCGTGTCAATCGCCGTGGACATACTTATTTGCTGGACTCAACCTGGTCTCCAGTGGTTTCGGAAACCGATTTTAATTATGGTATTCCACTTGGCGACAGTGGTCAGTATCGTGTTGATCTTGGTGCAGGGTTTCGGCGTGAAAACACCGATACCAGTACCAGTACGCTGTATAAACTCGGTGCTGGCCTGACCCGGCAAATGAGCGAAGGCTGGAAACGTACACTGTCTCTGGACTGGTCACGGGAAGATTTTGAAGTGGCTGATATAAGCGACATCACGACTTTGCTGATACCGGGTGTCAGCTGGAGCAAAACGGTCCGTGATCACCCGCTCTATCCTTCGCGTGGCTGGCGTGTGTATCTCAATATTTCTGCTGCCAGTGAAAAACTGTTTTCTGATGTCGATATGCTACAGGTAAATGGCAGCCTTAAAACAGTGCATACATTTGACAAGCTGCGGCTGATTGGTCGAGTGGGTGCGGGTTCTACGCGCGTCAATGATTTTGATAAATTACCGACTTCACTGCGTTTCTTTGCCGGTGGTGACAGCAGTGTGCGTGGTTTTTCCTATAAGTCGCTGGGGCCGGTGAATGACAACGATGAAGTCACCGGAGGGCGGCACTATCTGGCTGCAAGTGCGGAAATAGACTTCCCGTTTCGGAATAAATGGAGCGTTGCAGCATTTTTTGATGCCGGTAATGCATTCAATGATTTACGCGATTACGAGCTGAAGAAATCAGTGGGCATCGGTATCCGTTTCCATTCGCCGATTGGCCCCATACGTCTTGATGTGGCACAAGATCTGGATAGAGAGAAGGGCTTGCGCCTGCATATTAGTATGGGGCCAGATTTATGAAGAATCTGCCCTGGTTATTTCTATCACTGATTGTTGTTGTTTGCCTGTCAGTTGCCTGGTTGCTTGCGACAGCAACAGGTAGTCGTTGGCTGGTATCACAGCTTGATCATGGCGTAAACGAATTGCAGATCAGCGAGTTTTCTGGTCGAATGATTGATGCCCTGCAGGCAGAGTCAATCAATTATCAGAACGAAAAACTGTCCATTGAGATGCAGGGTGTCAATGTTGACTATTCATTGCGGGAATTGCTGAAAAAACAGCTCACGATCAAGACGCTACAGATTGAAAAGTTGCGTATCCTGCTGCCAGATCAGGCAGAAAAAGAGGTGACGCAATCCGAAGAATTGTTGATTCCGGAATTCAGTTTGCCGCTACATATGCGTATCGAATCATTGAATATTGCCACGCTTGAAATCGTTCGCGCGGATAAAACTCAAATCATTCGGAATATCGAATTGAAAGCGGAAATGGAAAACAATGCTTTGAGCGTGCATAAGCTGGCTGTTGACTACCAGAAATACCAGTTGCGACTGACTTCTTCGATGGCGTTTGCGAAATCCTTTCCGTTTGTAATCAATGCAGAACTGTCAGATCAGCAGGCGCAGACGCATGGCTCGTTGGAAATACAAGGCAATGCAGATGACTATCAACTGAGCCTTAATGGCGATATTGTCAATGCGTCAATACCGGATATGACGCTGGCATTGCAGGCAACGGGTGATCTTCACAAGCTGAAGATAAAGTCTTCCACTGTGCAGTTATTAAAGGGTGTTATTCGCAGTAACGGCGATATTAGCTGGCGAGATGGGTTGGCACTTGATCTGAAATATACGGGAGACGATATCAACCCGGGGCAGTTCGATAGCCGCTATGCCGGTAAAATGAATTTTTCAGGGCAGACGAAAACACAGGCCGGTAATTTACATTCGCAACTAAAAATCAAGGGTGATTTGCGCGGTTTTCCGGTTGATGTTGATGCGCAACTGGTGTCTGAAAAAACGGCATTGCGGCTTGACGATGTACGCATTCAGGTGGGTAATAATCAGGCAAATATTACCGGTCTGGTAACAGCAAGTGGCGTGCAGGATGTGCATTACAAACTGAATGCCGGCAGTTTGTCACAGCTCTCGCCAGACCTGTCGGGCAGTATCCGGGGTGAAGGTTCTGCCAGTGGTGAATGGGATAAACTGCAGCTCAATGCTGTGCTGGTTGGCCAGTCGCTGGCATTCAAGGGCAGTCGCATGGATGCCCTGTCGTTGGAAATTAAACCGACAGATGTGCAAGCGTATGAATATGCGATTACTGCTAAGGCCATTGGTGTCAGCACTGCGAAAGCCAGTGTGGAAGCCATTCAGCTTTCGGCAACGGCCAGTCGTGATCAGCAGACAGTGCGTTTTGATCTGAAGGATGGGCCAGCTGGATTGCGCGTTTCTGGTGGGCTTCGGGGCAAGTATCAGAATAATGGCTGGCAGGGGAATTTGCGCAGTGTACAACTGACAGCGGACAATTTACCCGTGTATGTGCAGAAGCAGCCCGCGCAGCTAATCCTGTCTCGCAAGCAGCAGCTGATGGAGCGTTTCTGTCTGGCGAATGGGGGTGAAGAATTCTGTATTGGCGGTGTTTTTGATCCGCGTAATAAATCAAATCTGCAGGCAAGTTTGAATAGCTTGCCAATAAAACGGCTGTCTCCCTGGTTTCCGTTAGCCGGGGAATTAAAAGATATGCTCAATAGCGATATCACCATCACCGGTCGCAACGGTGAATGGCACCTTGCTACAGAGGCAGGACTGGATGATGAAAATCGCTTACAGGCGAAAATCAATTTTGACCAGCAGAGTAAATCCGTTGAGGGCGCTGTGTCTGCGCAATTTAAGAAACTGGAGTGGCTAAATTTGCTCACAGACCGGGCGGTGATATCGAATGGCCAGTTGGTGGCGGCGATAGATATATCCGGATTGATCAGTAAGCCGCGGCTGGGTGGAATAATACAGCTTCAGCAGGCACAGATGCGTGTACCTGATATGGGCATTGAGCTGCTCGATATTGCTCTGAACGTGACGTTGCAGGGTCAACATCAGGCGCTTCTGTCAGGATCTATGCTGTCAGATGGCAATTTGTCTTTTGATGGTGATATTGACTGGCATAATTTGCCAGAATGGCAACTCCACCTGGCACTATCGGGTCAGCGAGTGAAGCTCCTGCATATACCGGTTGCGAAGATTCATGCTTCGCCAGATCTAACACTGAAGCTGACTCAGGAAGGGGTAGTCATCACGGGCAAGTTGCAGATACCAGAGGCAGATGTTGACCTTGGGAATCTACCCAAAACAGCTATAAAGCCATCATCTGACGAAATTATTGTTGGCGAAGAAATTAAACAGAAAAATACCCGTTACCCGGTGACGGCTAATATTCAGCTTGAGTTTGGTGACAAAGTGGCATTGAGTGGGCAGGGTCTGGAAACACGTCTTGAGGGGGGGTTACACATATTTCAGAAGCCGAATCAATCAGTAAAGGGTGATGGGGTGCTGGTTTTGAAAGATGGCACTTATCAGGCTTATGGGCAGAATCTGGTGATTGAACGTGGGGAAATATATTTTAATGGCCCGATGGTTCCCTATCTGAATATTCGTGCAACCCGCAGCATAGAAACAGCCAATGTAGTGGCTGGTCTGCAGCTCAGTGGTACTCTGGAACAACCGGAAAGCAGTGTTTTTGCTATTCCTGCCATGTCTGAAACCGACGCGCTATCGTATTTATTGACGGGTAAACCACTGGGTGGGGGAGAAGGAGACTCAAACTTGCTGATGAATGCCGCTGTGGGTCTGGGCATTAAAGGTAGCGAAGGACTGGTCGAGGATATTCGTTCAAAAACCGGTCTTGATACCTTTGAGCTGAATTCCGGAGAGGATAGTTCACAAAGCTATTTGGCGCTTGGCAAATATCTTTCACCCGATTTCTATATCCAGTATGCCACCAAACTGTTCACTCAATCGCAGGTTTTCACTATGCGTTACCAGTTAACAGATAAGTTGTTTCTGGAGGCAGAAACCGGTGATGATCAAGATGCCGTGGATTTGATGTATCAGTTTGAGCGATAATATTTCGTTGGCTGGCTATTCTGATTATGTATCCCGTATAATTTGCTTCTGTATAGATTATTCATCTTCAAGGAGCTTTCAATGAATCGTTTACTTACTCTTTCCGCCGCTGTTGCAGTGGCTGCATCCCTAACCTCCTGCTCATCTGACAGAGATCCACAAGTGGATATGTGCCAGATGGTTGTTGCCAACCTGATGCAAAGCAGCCATCTGAAATGGACTGAAAGCAATAGAGTTGAGCATGGTGACAAGGGTATGGAAGTCAGTCTTGCGTTTGCTCGCGGTGATAATTCTGGAGCAGCTACCTGTTATTACACCTCGGAAATCGATGAGGATGAGCTGGAGCAGGGCGATTATGCCGCTTCACCTTACAAAGTAATTCTCAATGACAGCGAAGTAGACAGGAAGATTCTGATCAACGCAACGCTGAATGCCAGTAAGGGGATTATCACTGAAGCCGCACAGGAAGCCTCTGATAATATCCAGGAAATGGCAGAGCAGGCTGGCGATCTTGCTCATGATGCTGCGGGTAAGGCGCGTGACATGGCTAATGATGCCGCGGGCAAGGCGCGTGAGCTGGCGCATGATGCCGCAGAAAAAGCGCAGCGCGCACTGGAGCAATAAGTTTAACAGGGCTTTGATTAATTGGGTTGTCGTCGCAATGAAGCAGGGTTTATCATTGGGTAAATCCTGCTGTTTTTAATTATCGGTAACTCAGGCATTCAGGATATTAATCAGAGGTTCTTAATATGGCAAACTTGTTTGGTGACCAGCTATTAAAAGCAGGGCTGGTTAAAAAAGATCAGCTCAACAAAGCTAAAAAGTCAAAGCATAAGCAGAGAAAACAGGCTGGTCGGCAAAGTCCTGGTACCGATAGTGATGTTTCTACTGCCGCTCAGCAGGCGGCTATAGATAAAGCAGCTCGCGATACAGAGTTGAATCGTCAGAAAAAGGCAGTTGCTGATCGTAAGGCGATACAGGCGCAGATTCGTCAATTGATTGAAATGAACCGGCTAGCGTTGGCAGAGGATAATGATGTTGGATATCATTTTCAGGATGGTTCAACTGTCAGGAAACTGTTTGTGTCACAAGAGATTCAGAGTAAATTGCAGAGCGGTCTGCTTGCCATTGCCCGGTTTGATGCAGGTTATGAAGTTATTCCAACCATTGTGGCAGAAAAAATAAAACTTCGTGATGAGACCTGTATTGTTGCCATTGAAGCATCTCAGGTAGAGAGTGATGAAGAGGATCCCTACAGGGATTATCAGGTCCCTGATGATTTAATGTGGTAGTAGTCTACCGTTAAAAAATACTTCCAGGGCACGCGACTACTTGCCAAAAAACCAGGTTAGATCAACTGATGCTGCCCATTGTTTGTCCTGGTCACCAAAAAACACGCCAGGAAGTTTTCCGCCAAAGGGTTTTCCCGGCCCACGATAGCTATCAAAACGCAACTCAGGTCGAATCCGTGCATTCTTGTTTAGCCACCAGGAAATATTTGCCGTCAGACCATAATAATCACCTTTTGGCAATAAAGCGTGTGCGCCTTTATCATCACGCAGCCATTCGGCACGAAGACCTAGCTGTATGTCTTTGTGAAAGCGATTGTAATAATTAATATTCACGCCATACCAGGCACTATCCCTGGTAATTAAAAACCCAGGTGGATTATTACGATCAGCAGGTACATCACCACCTTCCTGTGCAGCATAAATAGCATTGATAGTGATGCGCTTACGCTTGTTCAAATGTTGCGTCAGTGTAAGAGAATGCATATGGCGTAACAGCTTTTCACCTTTGGAACTGACTGCGTTGAATGGTCTGGTCTGGTCAGTAATACCGTCTTCTGATTGTTCATTACCGATAATGTTTTCGAAATCTATCCATGTTTTAAAATCAGCGCTGCGCCAGCGCAAATCAAACAACAGCGTTTTGTCATTATTGTTATCTTGCAGGTTATTCCAGCCCTGTACTACACCCAGGCCCACTGAAAACAAACCTTTTTTCTTATCTAGTGATAGTTTTAAAGCAGCTATTACACCGACATGCTTTGAAGGTCCATAAGCAAAGGCATAGCTGTGAGTATAAAAACCAGTGGGGGGATCAACCGGCGCACCGATTTCCAGACCAACAGGCGTGAACCAGCTCCCTGCAATATAAGAAAACCCCTCTCCCCAGGGTTGGTAGCCTTTGATAAACCACTGCTGAACCAATAATTTATGATTATGGTCATCATTGCGCCCCTCATCATCAAAACCAAAAGTGATGGCAGCATCTTTGCCATATCGGGTATCAATCTGAAAACCAATATCTGCTTCCTGGGGTTTTGGGCCTGGAAATGGTCCGACACGGGGTTTGATATTTGATTTGATTGGCTTAACAAAAATCAAATCAGCCCTGTTGAGGTTGATGCCTTCCTTAAAATTTAAAAAACCCGTTGGAAATACATTCTCAGAGCTATTGTCATTATAGATCGCGCCGAATTGAATGCGCCCGTGAACCTTAATGTCTTCTGCGGATACAATTGGAGAGCTCAACATGATAGTGCCAACCATAAGCACCAAGCATTTTTTTATCATAAAACTGGGCCTGGCTATGCGCGTATCACGGTTTCGCAACGGTCTCTGTATACGCCCCGCGTATCAATAATTAGTTGAGCATTTTTGAGTACCATACCGTAGTCAATATTGTCATGATTGGTGGCGATGATAATGCAATCATAGCAGCGAATGTTTGTTGCACTGAGTTCGACCGAGCTCAGTTTGAATGTGTAACGACGCATCTTCGGAAATACGGGTACATAAGGATCTGAATATTCAACTATCGCACCCTGATGCTGTAACTGCTGCATGATTTCAACGGCGGGAGATTCCCGCATATCGTCAACATTTTTTTTGTAGGCGATGCCGAGAACCAGAACCCGACAGCCATTAACGGATTTTTTATGTCTGTTCAGTCCGTGAATCACCTTGTTCATCACATAGTCTGGCATGGCACTGTTAACCTCGCCTGCGAGTTCGATAAAGCGAGTGTTAATGCCATATTCGCGGGCTTTCCAGGTCAGGTAAAAAGGGTCGATGGGAATGCAGTGTCCGCCCAACCCCGGCCCCGGATAATAGGCCACAAAACCAAACGGTTTGGTGGCGGCGGCATCGATGACTTCATAGATATCAATATCCATTTTGTCTGCCACCATTTTCATTTCGTTCACCAGGCCAATATTGACGGCTCTATGAATATTCTCCAGTAACTTGGTCATTTCTGCTGTTCTTGTTGAGCTGACAGAGACCACCTTGTCTATTACATGGCCGTATAATGCCAGGCCTGCCTGTTGGCAGTCTTGCGTGTCGCCGCCACAAATTTTCGGAATGGTTTGTGTGCTGAATTGTGTATTCCCTGGGTCTTCCCTTTCTGGTGAATAAACGAGGAAGATGTCTTTGCCGACTTGCAGACCTGTTTGTTCGATACGGGGTTTGAGTTCCTCTTCTGTGGTGCCTGGATATGTGGTGCTTTCCAGAGAGACAATCTGTTCTTTTCTAAGGTAAGGTAACAGTTGTTCCAGTGTGCCCAGTACATAACTCAGGTCCGGTTCGCGGTGACGATCAAGCGGTGTTGGAACACAGATGATCAGCGCATCCATTGCGGCGGTGCGAGAATAATCGCAAGTTACACAAAAGCCATTGGTGATACTTGTTTTTATGGTTTCGTCAGAGATATGTTTGATGTAAGATTTTCCGTCTGCAAGTTTCTCAATTTTATCTGCATCAATATCAAAGCCTGTGACGGAATAACCGGCTTCAACATAGCGCAATGCCAGTGGTATGCCGACATAACCGAGCCCAATAACGCCTATTGCTGCAGTTTTGTTATTTAATTTTCGGATTAAGGCGGTTTTCATTGTTATTTCCTCTGCGGTACTGCAAGAGCTCTATTATTTGCTGAGCATTCTGATTGCCGCCAGCCTGCGTTTGTTGAGTTCCTGTTTGATCTTTTCACCGCTATATCCAGCATCAATGATACTTTTTATATCAACCGATCTGCACAGTTTTGCGGCCTGTTCAAAATATGCCAGTTGTGGGTATTCAGTGTTTTCAAGCCCGGTTCTACCTCTGGCATCTGCCATGCAGGCCAGCAGCATCTGACTGAAACGCTCTGGTTTTCGATAAACATCGCAGGCTGTCAGGACTTTCAGGACGGTTTTCGGTTTTAGCTCATGCACTTTGTGAACGTGTGTGTGATACCTGGCGGTGAGTTTTGCCAGCTCGCTAAAGCGTTTAGGTGTGCGATACAGTTTACACAGTTTGGTCACAAGGTCATGGCTACGGTCTTCATGCCCATAGTGACTGGGGAGAATGTCTTTTGCCGTGGTGCCTTTGCCCAGATCGTGCATGAGTGCTGCGAACCGTGTTTCAGGTTTGTCGCTTAGCAGACAGGCTTGTTGCAGAACCATCATGGTGTGAATGCCGGTATCGATTTCCGGATGCCACTTTGGTGGTTGAGGCACGCCAAACAGGCGGTCAAGATCTGGAAACAGTATTTTCAGCGCACCACAGTCACGCAATGTCATAAAATAGACATCAGCTTGTTTTTCAGACAGAGCGCTTTCGGTTTCCTGCCAGACGCGTTCTGCGACCAGAGCATCCACTTCACGGTTGGCAACCATATTGCGCATCAGTCGCAGGGTTTCAGGAGCAATGGTAAAGCCGAGCCCGGCATAGCGGGCAGCAAAACGGGCCACCCGCAAAATGCGCACAGGGTCTTCGGCAAAAGCATCAGAAATATGTCGTAGCAGGCGTTTTTGGATGTCTTTCTGGCCACCATAGAAGTCGTACAATTTGCCAGATTCATCTTCTGCAATTGCATTAATGGTCAGATCGCGGCGCAGCAGATCCTGTTCCAGGCTGACATCTGCCGCCGCATTAAAGCTGAAACCATGATAACCCTTGCTGGTTTTTCGTTCGGTGCGCGCTAGCGCATATTCTTCGCCAGTGTCAGGGTGCAGGAACACCGGGAAATCCTTACCCACTGGTTTGTAGCCATTTTTGACCATTTCTTCAGCTGTGGCGCCTGTCACGACCCAGTCCCTGTCCTTGACAGGTAATCCCAGCAGTTTGTCTCTGACGGCACCGCCGACCAAATATGTTTGCATTATTCAATACCAGAATGAATTTGAGCGATTGAGGCTTTGCATTGTACATGAAGGGCTACTCCGGATTCGGTGCAGCGCTACCGCATCCGAAATACCTAAATGGTAGGTTGGAGCTGAGCTTGCGAAGCCCAACGTGACAGTAATCAATGCAGTTGGGCTTCTGCCTCAGCCCAACCTACACATTAAGTATTGCCAAAAACTGGCTTTCCTTATGCTCCCTTGAATATGTTTCGTATTGCCCCCATATTAGCTTGCATTGAAAGATAAACAGCAGGTAAATTATGAGTCAGTCATTACATATTGTGTGTCCGCATTGCGAAGCAGTGAATCGGGTTGCTGAGGAACGGCTGGCGCAGCAGCCCAAATGTGGAAAATGTCATAAGCTGCTGTTTACTGCACATCCGCTTGAATTAACAGCGGCGAGTTTTCAGAAGCATCTTGGCAGAAATGATCTTCCGTTGGTTGTCGATTTCTGGGCGCCATGGTGTGGCCCCTGCAAGATGATGGCGCCGGCATTTGAACAGGCTGCCGGGCAACTTGAGCCGAGGGTTCGGCTGGCAAAAGTGAATACAGAAAATGAGCAGTCAATAGCTGCCCAGTATGCTATTCGCAGTATTCCAACCCTGATGATTTTCAAAAATGGGCAAGTTGTATCAACTCAGCCTGGAGCTATGGGTGCTGCTGATATTGTGCGCTGGGTTCAGGGGAATTTGTAGGTTTGCATGCTGGAACGGCAGGAATGACAAGAGTTTAGTTCCCACGAAGGGCCGCAGGAACCAGATTGCCAAGGTAGTTACGCTGTTTTTGTCACCACGCCCTGACTGGTGCCCAGCAGTAATACATCCGCAGGACGTTTGGCAAAAATACCGACAGTGACAATCCCTGGCAGGTTGTTCATGGCTTCTTCCATTGTCACTGGACGCATGATTTCCAGGTTATGCACATCCAGGATGATATTGCCATTATCTGTAGTAAAGCCTTCACGCAAAATCGGTTGGCCGCCCATTTTTACCATTTCGCGGGCGATGTAGCTTTGCGCCATTGGAATGACTTCCACCGGTAGCGGGAATTTTCCCAGTAGTTTGACCAGTTTGCTGTCATCACAGATACAGATAAATTTTTCACTGGCGCCGGCAACAATTTTTTCCCGTGTCAGTGCGCCACCACCACCCTTGATCAGATGCAAAGATTCATTGGTTTCATCAGCGCCATCGACATAAATCGACAGTTCACCCGCCTGATTAAGATCCATGACAGGAATACCGTGACCTTTCAGTCGTTCTGCGCTGGCGACTGAGCTGGCAACCGTACCATCAATTTTGCCTTTTATTTTCGCCAGTGCATCGATAAAGAAATTTGCCGTCGAGCCGGTGCCAACACCGACAATGCTGCCCGATTCAACATATTCAATCGCAGCTTCAGCCACCTGTTTTTTTAATTCATCCTGGTTCATTGTATATCTCCACAAAGTAATAACCACTATGATACCTGTAATCGTAATACAAGTTAATTGCTTGATAGATGGCTGAAAGGTCTATTCAGTGCGGCATGATTTGTTATTATCTGCCAATGTCCGAGACTTATCTGAAAAAAATTCTCAATGCCCGCGTTTATGACGTGGCCCAGGAAACGGCACTCGATTACGCGAGTTTGCTGTCTCGTCGCCTGCAAAACGATATCTGGCTCAAGCGTGAAGATCTGCAGCCGGTTTTTTCCTTCAAGTTGCGCGGTGCGTATAACAAGATTGCCAGCCTGACACCAGCCGAATGCGAGAAAGGCATTATTGCCGCCTCTGCCGGGAATCATGCCCAGGGTGTGGCGCTGGCGGCGAGCCAGATGAATGTTAAAGCCACGATTGTGATGCCTCGCACCACGCCTTCTATCAAGGTTAAGGCGGTACAGGCGTTGGGCGGTAAAACGCATCTGGTTGGTGATACCTATGATGATGCCTATGCTTATGCGATGGACGTGGTCAAAGAGCGTCATCTGACATTTATCCATCCATATGATGATCCTGACGTGATCGCCGGGCAGGGTACTGTGGCGATGGAAATTCTGCATCAACGCCGCGCCACCATTGACGCGATTTTTGTACCGGTTGGCGGTGGTGGTTTGATAGCGGGTATCGCCGCTTATGTGAAAGCCCTTCGCCCGGAGATTAAGATTATCGGTGTTGAGCCGGATGAAGCGCCGTGTATGTATACGGCGCTGCAGAAGAAACGCCGTGTGGTGCTCAAACAGGTGGGTATTTTTGCCGATGGTGTGGCGGTACGTCAGGTCGGTAAGGAGCCTTACCGGATTGCACGCAAGTATGTGGATGAAGTTATGCTGGTTACCACTGACGAAATCTGTGCTGCTACCAAAGATATTTTTGATGATACGCGTGGCATGGTTGAGCCGGCAGGTGCGCTGGCGGTGGCGGGCATCAAAAAATATATTGCAGAACGCGGCGTAACAGGCCAGACGCTCATAGCGATTAACAGTGGCGCAAACATGAATTTCGACCGCCTGCGGCATATTGCTGAGCGAGCAGAAATTGGTGAACGTACTGAAGCCTTGCTGGCTGTTACTATCCCTGAAAAGCCGGGCAGTTTTCTGCGTTTTTGCAAACTGCTGGGACGCCGTGCGATCACGGAATTTAATTATCGTTATTCAGAAAAATCGCAGGCACAGGTTTTTGCAGGTGTGCGTCTGGCAGATGGGAATGACGAACGTAAAATATTGCTGACAGAGTTAAAAGAAGACGGCTATGCGGTGGTTGACCTGACAGACAACGAAATGGCAAAGTTACATATTCGTTATATGGTCGGCGGCCATGCGCCGGCGGCACTGAGTAATGAGCTTATTTATCGCTTCCAGTTTCCCGAGCGGCCGGGTGCTTTGCAGAAATTTCTCACCAGTATGGGTCGGCGCTGGAATATCAGCCTGTTTCATTACCGTAACCACGGTGCGGCCTATGGTCGCGTGCTAGTGGGTATTCAGGTGCCGGTGAGTGATCGCAAACGTTTTGGGGAATACATGGATAAGCTCGGTTACGTTTACTGGAAAGAAATGGATAATCCGGCCTATGAGTTATTTCTTGGTAATGGCGGCGATTGATGCCGCAGGCTTAGTAGATAAATAGCCTGAGCTGTCGCGTGGAAACTGGCAACAACAGGGTCGCTGACCAGACCTTTGCCACCAAAAGAAAGCGTTTTGTTCGCTACTGATATCACTGGTTGATTCGGGCTCCATCCGCCATCCGCAAGTTGCGCGTCAAGTATGCGCTGAATCCAGATCGGTTTGACGCGTTCGCCCGCACCAGATTCTTCCAGCATCAGCACCCGCTGAATATTCACATCCACTGCGCCACGAGGATCCCAGCGCAGCTGCTGATAAATGCGATCCTGTAATACTGATTTTACCGCAGCCACATCAAAATCGGTTTCACATTGCTTTCTTTCCAGCAACAGGACCCCCATCATCTGGTGGGTGACACAGGCTGGGCGTAACCGGTGTTGGTTGCAGAAGTCCGGGCTGTTCTGTTCTGCGATGAGAGGGACTTTCGCCAGTTCAGGGTCACAGGACATGGCGTAAATAAAATGCTGGTTATACTCGGGTAGATGTTTTAGTTGGTCATAGTTAAGTGGTGCCCAGTGTTTGTCATCAAACAGATACCCCCAGCTGCTATTTCGCAAGGCGGATTGATGCCGATTGAGATAGGTTGTTACCAGTTCATCAAGCCGCGCATCGCCTGACCTGGCGGCTGCTTTTTGCAACATGCGCCAGAGGATCCGGTTTGAATCGGCAAGGATAGTTTCGCGATTTGCCAGTAGCCACTGAATCCCTGATTCAAGGGAAGTGTCCAGGGCTTGCTGGTCATGGATGGGAACATCACGGTTGCTGTCAACAATGCGATAGCCGATCCAGCCAGTAATCAGTAGAGTGAGTAATAGAAACAGCTTAAGCAGTTTTTTCACCAAAGATCTCCATCCGGATTAGAATAGCAGTATAATATCTGATTAAACGGTCCTATCAAAACAATCCAATCCAATATGAGGCTATGGATGCTACTTAATCAGAGTATCCCGGCGAAATTGCGGGAAATGCCTCGATGGAGTAGCAATAGCATCCAGTGGTACATCCCAGTTTTCAGGTGTTAATCGTGGGATTTCCTGAAAATCATAGGCCAGCCCAATCAGACGAGGTTTTTTCAGATGCTTGCGGTTTAACAGGAAAGCGAATGAACGATCGTAAAAGCCACCGCCCATACCCAGTCGATGTCCCTGATGGTCAAAACCGACCAGTGGCATTAATACCAGGTCAAGCGATCGGGCGGAAAGGCGCTGGCGATGCTTAACAACCGGTTCCGGAATGCCAAACCGGTTGTTAAGCATACGGGTACCTGGCTCATAGCGCACAAACCAGAGTTTGTTATCGTTGAACGGTGTTAATACTGGCAGATAGATTTTTTTGCGCTGTTCCCAGGCGGTTTTTATAATCAGGCTTGGATCCAGTTCTCCCTGCACAGGTAAATAAGCGGCTATGCGCCGGCTATTACGAAAAATCTGGCTGTGTAGCAGGCGATTAGCGAGTTCTTGCGCGCACTGTTTGCGTTTCTGGTGGCTTAGCTGGGATCGTTGGCGTCGAATATTCTGACGATATTGAGAACGTGCGTCCATAAGAAGAATAAAGTGTATCCTCCACAGGTGACGGTGCAGTTATTGCCCTTGAACCTGAAAATCAGGTGGGAATTCGCGCAGTTCTTCAGGCTTTCCGCACGTAGCGGACATGCACACCAGTTCTGCAGCATCTTTCCCAAAGGCAATGAATAGGCTCAAGGAGATTTAATTGCTATCGTGCACCGCAGAGGATACATGGTTAAGTATAACGGCTGAGAATTTTTTTTGTATAGGAAAAAATTGAGCAGCGTCAAAGCTCAAGCTGATTGCCGAGATTCAAGGCATCATCAACCCGTCCCTGCAGTGCGCGAATGCGGGTATTGATTTTGTCGTAGTAGTCGTTTTTATCCTGTTTCTGGGTGAGTAATTCGTGTGCGAGATTCAGAGCAGCCATAACGGCAATGCGGTCTGTACCCACAATTTTTCCGTTATCACGGATTTCTTTCATTTTGCTGGTCAAGTGTTCTGCGGAATTGTAGAGAGAGTCTCTTTCATCCTCTGGGCAGGCGACAAGGTATTCCTTATCAAGTATATGGATTCTGACCGGTTTGGGTTTGTTCATGCGCCGTGCTCCATTGCCTTGAGGCGGTTAATCATGGCTTCCACACGGCTGCGTGCCAGTTCATTTTTTTCAATCAGGCTGGCGCGCTCGTTAACCAGAGACTCTTGCTGATTACGCAGAGAATGGTTCTCGGTTTTCAATTTATCGATCGAGGTTACCAGTTCTTCCAGGCGCACTTCCAGTTTCTGGAGTTCCTGTTCGGTGATAGATTCTTGGTTCATTTCAGACATATGCTTAACTATATGGCTAGCAGCGGGCAGGGTCAACGCTATTTACGCGAACTTACGCCAATTATTCATAATGATATGCAATAATTGCGTGATGAAAAACAATCAGGATTTGAGTTTTGATCATCTGGATCATGTGTTGGCCAGAGCTGCTGCAACGGCGGATGCGTCAGATAGCCACGGTTTTCTTGTCGGCCTGGCCTGTACAGCAGGCGTCGCCGATACACAATTATGGGAGCAGCAGTTGCTCGCTGATCAGGATTCTGCTGCTGCAGGCCTGGCAAAGACCCTGCTACAGACGCATTTTCGCGATATTCAGGCTAGCTTGAATAGCTCGGATCTGGGTTTTGAGTTGTTGCTTCCTGATGATGAAGAGGCGATTGCCTGGCGTACCACTATGTTGGGGCAGTGGTGTCTTGGTTTTCTGTCAGGCCTGGGAATCGGCGGATTGCCTGACACAGACAGCCTGTCCGAAGAAGTGAATGAAATTATTGGTGACCTGACGGATATTTCTCGTGTGGATTTTGAGGTCGAGGATGCCACTGAAGACGATGAAGTCGCCCTGCAGGAAATTATTGAATTTGTGCGTGTGGGTGTGCTGTTCGTGCACGAAGAGTTACAGCCGGTTAAACCGGCTCCTGCCCAGTTGCAATAAGATTATTACAATAGAGGTCCCGAGGAGTTATATGGAACAAAAAGAATTTGCCCGGCGACGCAAACAACTGATGCGCATGATGGGCGACGACTGTATCGCGATAATCCCAACCGGTGTTGTCCGGCAGCGCAATCGTGATGTTGAGTATCCCTTTCGTCCCGACAGCGATTTTTTCTACCTGACTGGCTTCCATGAGCCGGAAGCGGTCGCAGTGTTTGTGCCTGGACGCAAACATGGCGAATATATCCTGTTTTGTCAGGATCGTGATCCAAAAATGGAAACCTGGCATGGTCGTCGTGCCGGACCGCAGGGCGCAGTGGAGACATTCGCCGCCGATGATGCTTTTCCCATCAAGGATATTGATGACATATTGCCAGGACTGATGGAAGGCCGCGAGCGTGTGTTCTATACCATGGGCGCAGCGCCAGAATTTGATCGCCGTGTGATCAACTGGGTAAGCCGTATCCGTAGCGCTTCACGCGCCGGGCAGCGTACCCCGGATGAGTTCGTTTCGCTGGAACACATTGTTCACGACATGCGCCTGTATAAAAGTCGTGAAGAAATTAAAGCCATGCGCTATGCCGCAAATATCTCTGCGGCGGCACATAAGCGTGCTATGCAGGTTTGCAAGCCTGGCATGATGGAATATGAAATTGAAGCCGAATTTGTTCATCAGTTTCGTCGGGCCGGTGGCGAGGTTGCTTATCCGTCCATTGTCGGTGGTGGTGAAAATGCCTGTATTTTGCACTACACAGAAAATAACTGTGAACTCAACGATGGTGAGCTGCTGCTGATCGACGCGGGTATGGAGCATCAGTGCTATGCGGCAGATATCACACGAACCTTCCCGATCAACGGAAAATTCAACAAGGCACAGCGCGAAATTTACCAATTGGTGCTGGATGCCCAGCTCGCTGCGATTGAAGAAGTTTACCCCGGTAATACCTGGAATGCTCCTCATATTGCCGCTGTTAAAGTGTTGACCCGAGGGCTGGTGAAGCTTGGCCTGCTGAAAAAAGCACGCCTGCCAACGCTTATCAAGGAGCTGGCATATATGCGTTTCTACATGCATCGCACCGGCCACTGGCTGGGCATGGATGTACACGATGTGGGTGATTATAAAGTGGGAGACAAATGGCGTATTCTGGAGCCAGGTATGGTGTTGACTGTTGAGCCTGGTCTGTATATTCCGGCGGGCAGCAAAGGCGTGCATCGCAAGTGGTGGGATATTGGTGTGCGGATTGAAGATGATGTGCTGGTTACTCGTTCGGGTCATGATGTGCTGAGTAAGAAAGCACCGAAAACGGTGGCTGAGATTGAGGCGATTATGGCGGTTTGATTTAAGGAATCTCTGATCAATTCAAAACTCGCATCTTGCACTCCGAATAGCCAGCGTCTGTATCGCTTCAAGGTGCTATCTGCCTTGTATGAATTTTCGCAATAGTCTGCTATTGCGTGCGACTTGAGTTCTTGAATCAGAGGTTTCTTAATGTGAATCTCTACGCTATAATTTTGATTATAATGCATTCGAGGCAGTTAGTTTAGCCTCGAAAATAAAACTGTATTTTTGCGCCCAGGGGGGGGTTGCTTATGTTATTCAAGAGTCTTGTTGGTGGTTTTTCTGCGATTTTATTATCTGCCGTTTCACCACTTTCTGCAGATGTAATTATTAATGAGTTCATGGCTTCGAATGATCAGACGCTCACTGATGAGGATGGTGATGCATCTGACTGGATAGAGCTATATAACAACGGGGCTACAGATGTCGATCTTGGAGGCTGGTATCTGACTGATGATGACACGTTGGTGGAAAAGTGGCGCCTGCCTGCGGTGACTTTGCCAGCTAATGATTATTTAGTAATATTCGCTTCAAAAAAACAGCGAGCTATTGCAGGGAGTGAGTTGCATACGGATTTCAGTCTGAAAGCCAAAGGTGAATATCTGGGGCTAGTGATGCCGGATGGTGTGATGGTAGTGCAAGATTATGCCCCTGTTGCACAGTTTGAAGACCAGTCCTACGGTAAAACTGACAGTGGTTTTGGTTATCTGGCAACACCGACGCCGGGACAAATCAATAGTGGCGAAGCCATCCCGCTTGTGGAATTTTCTGCGCCTTCCGGAACTTTTGAGGCATCACTGACGTTGACACTATCGTCTAATATCAGTCTGAAGCCCGGTGATGTTATTCGCTATACCATCAATGGCGAGTTACCGACAGCCGTTTCCAGACCCTACAGCTCATCAGTTACTTTGCTCAGTACTGCGCGCTTGCGTGCCAGAGTGTTCCGGCAGGGGGTAGGCGGTCAAACCACCTTTGCTAGTTACATAAAACTCAGTCAGGAAGTGGTGAATGTCACTTCCGATTTGCCGATCGTTGTTATCGATACCTTCGCGCAGCCAGTTTCCAGTACTGATGAATATACGCCAGCGTTGGTTACTTTCTTTGATACGGTCAATGGCGGAGCATCAATGACAAGCGCTCCCGGCTTTGCGGGTTTTTCCGGGCTACGTATTCGTGGAAGCAGTTCCAGCGGGTTTCCCAAAAAGCAATACAAGCTGGAAATTTGGGATGATACAGAGAATGACCTGGATGCCAATTTGCTTGGCCTGGGCAAAGAAGCGGACTGGGTGTTATATGCGCCTGGGCGTTTTGACCGAAGCATGATTGCAAACCCCTTTATCTACAAGCTGTCTGGTGAAATGGGCAGGGTAAAAATGGATACACGTTTTGTCGAGGTTTACCTGAACGACGGCACGGGTTCGATACGGGCGGAAGATTATGACGGTCTTTATATGCTGGTTGAGTCAGTTAAGATCGATAAAACGCGTGTGCCGATTACGAAAATGAGTACCAGCGACACGGCTTTGCCGGAGATTTCAGGTGGTTATATTCTTTCTATTGATTCGCCCGATGATGATGAGTTCAGCTTCAGAACGACACGCGGTGTGCCTGACTGGTCGTCAACCTCAAAGGCATCCTGGCTAAATGTTCGTCGCCCGAAACTGGATAAGCTGAATACTGCCCAGCGAGATTACATCACAGGCTATATACAGGATTTTGAAGATGCATTGTATTCACCGATATTTGATGATCTGGTGAATGGTTATGCTGCTTACATTGATGTGCCTTCCTGGATTGATGCACATATTCTGCGACTCTTTTCGATGGATGTAGATATTCTGCGACTGAGCAATTATTTTTACAAAGATCGTGGCGGAAAGATTTTTAATGCACCCCTGTGGGACTTTGATCGGACACTGAATTCCGATGATGGTAGTGACGATAATCCGGCTCGATTATGGAATCCTAATGTCGGTGTCGATCCGGTTCGCTGGGACTGGTGGGGGCGTTTGTTTGCCAGTGAGCATTTTGATTTCCGCTACCGTGCCCGCTGGGCGGAATTGCGTAACAGTGTGCTGTCAGAAGCGCAGCTGTTTCAGACAATCGACGCCATGCAAGCGGAAATCAGCAATGCCTATCAACGAGACAGTGTCCGCTGGGGCAGCACACAGGGATATGGTTCACGTTATGGAGATTTGCAGGGCGAGATGGATGCTCTGAAACAATGGATATCCAGCAGGCTGACTTTTCTGGATAGCTACTGGACCATTAATGCAGTGAACCTGGCGCCGGTTTCCAATGCGATGGCCGATCGTACTGATTTTCTTTCAGAAACGGTTTCCCTGGCAATTGTTGCCAGCGATCCGGAAGGTGAAAGCCTGGCGTATTTCGCTGACGGATTGCCTGCTGGTCTGAGTATGAATGCTCGCAGTGGGCAGATAATCGGACGGTTGTTAGAACAGGGAATTTATCCGGTGACTGTCACTGTGACGGATGGTAAACACGACGTACAAACTGGCTTTACCTGGACAATTCAGAGTGTGCCTGGTTCGATTGCCTGCGGTGCGCCTGCCATTATCCCGGATCAGGATCGGGCTGCTTTTTTATGGAAGGACTGTGTCGGGGATGGTGCATGGCATTTTCGTGCAACGGCAGGTGGACCCAGCAATGTTGTCTATCAGGGGGTCATCAGTTCTACGACCGCAACACTCGCGAGCACACTGTTACCTTTCAGTTTTGAAGGCAATGATATCCTCAATTCTACGGGTAGCTCGACGCTGATGGACTTTGGCCTGACTATGCTGAAAAGAGGTGTCGACGGCTTTGAGTTCCATCATGATGATAATGCTACAGTCTGTCTGGCTGTTGGTGAGCCCGATAATGTTGAGCTGCTGCTGGGTGCTAGTCGGGTGAAAGCAACATTGCCACTGGATCTGACTACTTTGACATCTTCTGCACAATGTCGTCAGGCCTTTGCCGGTATTGAATGTGGTGCGCCGAGAGTCGATCCTGGTGCCGATAAAGGTGTCTATGCCTGGAAAGACTGTGCTAGCGAACAATGGCATTTGCAGTTTACCGCCGGTGGTGAACTGAATGCGATTGATTATGAGGGTGTTATCAACTCCAGTCAGGGGTTTTTTGGTCAGGTCGATGGTATTAGTCAGGAAGGTGATGATCGTATCGATGCAACCACCACGCAAGGCGAGCTGAGTTTCAGTCAGCATGTTATCAACCGAGGTGTTGATGGCATTCAATTCACACCAGGAACCAATGCCTGTCTGGTTATTAACTCTCCAGCAAATGCAATAACCTATCTGGGTGCAGTGAAAAAGCAGATGAATACACCATTGAACCTGACGACTCTGGGCAGTTGCAGTGCTATGCAGTTGGGTGTCGAATGTAGCCCTCCATCTTTCGACAGTCAGATTGATAAAGGTCTTTTCCTCTGGAAATCCTGTGATGGCAGTAACCATTGGCATTTGCGCATGACCGCAGGTGGTGATTCGGCTGGCGTTGGTTATGCGGGTGAAATCACTGCTTCGCAAGCGTTTCTTTCTGTGAATCCGGTAGATCTGCGAGGTGATGATGTGCTGGATACTTCGGATCCTGCCAGGATTGCCTATCAGGTGAGTACCTGGAACAATGGTATTGATGGCATTGATTTCATACCTCAGGTGGGTGGGTGTTTCGAAAATAATGCACCTGTAAATACACCTGTTTACCTTGGTAGTGGACGTTTGCCGATTACCTTACCCTTTGATTTGCAGACCCTGGGCGGCTGTTAGGTTTTCTGTTTTCCATAGTATAATCACGCTATGAACCCAACTTCGACAGATACTCAAGTCATCATTATCGGTGGTGGGCTGGTAGGTACCAGTCTGGCAGTGGCGCTGGGACAAGTGGGTGTGTCTGTTGCCGTAGTGGAGTCGCGAGAACTGAAAGCTGATCAGAATGCGCATTATGACGATCGCACCATTGCATTGGCTCAGGGGTCGCAGCAGATCTTGTCCGGGCTGGGTGTTTGGGCAGAAATCGGGCCGCAGGCCTGCCCAATTGAGATGATTCATGTTTCCGAGCGCGGGCATTTTGGTATGACACGTTTGCGCGCGGATGAGGAAGCTGTGTCGGCGCTGGGCTATGTGGCGCCTGCGCGGGTGATTGGGGCAGCGCTTGCGGCGCGTATGGCTACGCTGTCGTCGGTCGATATGCTGGCTCCGGCAGAAGTTGTGCGGCTCGATTTGTCGGCTGGACGCGCTGTTGTTGATGTGGATGTCGCTGGACGCATGGAGCAATGCCAGGCAGATTTGCTGGTGGCTGCGGATGGCAGTCGTTCGGGAGTCCGCGAGATGCTGTCGATTGATGTCCATGAACGCGACTATGGCCAGACGGCGATCATTGCCAATTTGTCACCCGAATTACCGCATAATAATGTTGCCTACGAACGTTTTACCGATACCGGGCCAATGGCGCTGTTGCCGATGACAGACCAGCGCTGTGCATTGGTCTGGACGCTGGCAACGGAAGCGGTTGCTGCGGTGCTGGCGCTTGATGATGAGGCGTTTCTGGCGCGTGTGCAGGAACGCTTTGGTTATCGCCTGGGAAAACTGCAGAAGGTTGGGAAGCGCGATGCCTTTCCCCTCTCGATGATGAAATCTAGTGAGTCGGTCCGAGCGCAACTGGCATTGATTGGCAATGCCATGCATACCTTGCACCCAGTTGCGGGCCAGGGTTTTAATCTGGGCTTGCGTGATGTCGCATCGTTGGCAGAAGTGATTGTGGATGCTTTGCAGGCAGGAGAGTCTATCGGTGATCTGGCGGTGCTGGAGAAGTACCGGCAATGGCGCCAGCAGGATCAGTCACGGGTGATGACATTCACTGATGGTTTGATCCAGTTGTTCAGCATGCCTTCGCCACCGGTACGCTTGCTGCGCAACTGCGGCATGGTGGTGATGGATCTGTTGCCACCCGTAAAACGTCTGTTTGGCAAGGCAACGATGGGACGTGCGGGACGTTTGCCGCGCCTGGCGAGAGGGCTACCATTATGATTCAGGCTCAAACAGATTCTTCTATCGTCATTGCCGGTGGTGGTATTGTCGGTATGACGCTGGCACTGGCGCTGGGTCGTGCCGGAATTCCGGTTGATCTGGTTGAGCGACGTTTGCCCGAACTTGACTGGCCTGCCGGGTCTGTCGATTTGCGTGTCTATGCCATTACCCGCGCATCAGAACGGCTGTTTGCTGAGCTGGGTATCTGGGATGACATTGCTTCTGTGGCTGTCAGTTCGTTTCACAAAATGCATGTCTGGGATGCTGGCGGTAGTGGCCAGATTACTTTTGATGCGGCTGAAGTCGGGCAACCCTGGTTGGGTAATATCATTGAGTCACGGATCATCGTGCGGGCTTTGTATAAAGCGTTGAAAACTATTGACGTGGTCACGTTGCATTGTCCAGCAAAGGTCGTGTCTATGTGTAAATTAGACGACACTCGAAGTATTGAGCTGGATAGTGGTCAGATTTTGACCACCGGGTTACTGGTAGGCGCTGATGGCAAGCAATCCGATGTGCGCGATCATGCGGGCATCAAGGATGTGCAGAAAAGTTACCAGCAGCAGGCAATGGTGGCCGTGGTGAGTACTGAACTGTCACACCAGTCAACTGCCTGGCAACGTTTTCTACCGACTGGCCCACTGGCGTTTCTACCTCTCAGAGATGGCCGCAGTTCAATTGTATGGTCGGCAACCACTGCCGAGGCAAAGCATCTGTTGCAACTTGATGATGCCGCTTTTTGTCAGGCTCTCAGTGAGGCTTTTGATTTTCGACTGGGTGCCGTGACCGATTGCAGTGAACGAGTGCTGTTTCCATTGGTGCGACAACATGCAGAGCAATACGTTGGCCAGGGGGTTGCGCTGGTCGGTGATGCAGCGCATGTGATTCATCCCCTTGCGGGTCAGGGAGTCAATTTGGGTTTGAGTGATGTGCGTGAGCTTGCCAGTGTTATAAAGGCAGCGGTTGGCAAGAGGCAAAATCCGGGTTCACTGGCTAATCTGCGTCGCTATGAACGTGCTCGCAAGGGTGATAATCTGGCGATGATGACGGCAATGACGGCCTTCAAGGAGCTTTTCGGCTCGACAGTATCTCCGCTTCGTCTGCTGAGGAATCTTGGCTTGAATCTTATCAATGATGCTAAGCCGATCAAGCATCAGATTATGCGCTCGGCAATGGGGCTGGAATAGTCGTTTATGCAGGTCACAGAAATCAATATCTATCCAGTTAAGTCCACACGAAGTATTGCGTTACAGCATTGTGATGTCGAAATGCGTGGTCTGCAATATGACCGTCGCTGGATGTTAGTCGATGGCGATAATCGCTTCGTAACTGCGAGACAGCAACCGATGCTGGCCACGGTTGAAACTGCTATTACTGATAATGCATTAACCATCCGTGCTGAAGGCCGTGATGCCCTGATGCTGCCATTACAGCCTGAATCAATAAAGCAAATGGAAGTGACTGTCTGGCGGAGTGTAGTGAACAGCGTTGCCATAGATGAACGTGCCGACGAATGGTTTTCCGATTTTCTCGGGCAATCTGTCAGGTTGGTAATGATGCCCGATACTGTGAACCGCGAGGTTGATCAGGATTATGGCCAATCGGGTGACCATGTCAGTTTTGCAGATGGGTTCCCTTTGTTGCTGATTTCAGCGGCATCGCTTGATGATTTGAATACACGTCTCAATGCACCGGTATCAATGCGCCGTTTTCGGCCTAATATTGTTGTTAGCGGTTGCGATCCTTATGCTGAAGACAGCTGGAAGGAGATACGCATTAACGGTGTTGTCTTTGTTGGCGTCAAGGCCTGTTCACGTTGCATCTTTACGACCATTGACCCGGCTACAGGCATTAAAAGCCCTGACCAGGAGCCACTGCGAACGTTGGCAACCTACCGTAAGCAAAAGGGTGGTGTGTTTTTTGGGCAAAACCTGATACCGCGCAAGACTGGGGTTATTCATGTTGGCGATGAAGTCATTGTATGATTGCCCGAATAAGTTTCAAGTGGTTATGTTGCATCAGTAACATCAGGCAGGAACACTGTAACGTGAATACGTTCACCGGCTATCGAGAAAAGCAATCGGGTCTGTGCCGGTTTTTTATTGTTGGCGTTCATGACATTGGTGTTTGCAGTGAGCAAGGCATATTTACCTTTATTGAGCCTGGTCGGCCTGTTGCTGTTGTTGACAGCTGGACTGGCGTTGAAGAGGCTATGAAATATAGCGGCAAGATTGCTGAATTTCAGCCTTACATAGGGTTAAGGGCACCTCTATAAATTAACAATTTTTCTGATCCAGCCAGAAGTTTTTGAATTTCTGTCTAGAAAAACATCAGAAAACCGCTGACGATGCTTGTTTACACACTGTTTCCTGTCTTTTCTCTTTCAGATTCCAGAATCAGGACGCACTCGCCCGTTCAAGAAAACACAATCGCCTCATGTTATACACCAGATTCATCAGGCCAAT
>JAZGGH010000026.1:0-8071 GCA_036480335.1 Gammaproteobacteria bacterium
AACGTACAGCATTCATTTTCTCTTCTCCTTATAGTGAATACCCTCGATTAAATATCGATTACTCGCCTTGATGATACAAAGCGGTGTATGCACTATAGTCTATGATAAAAGTTGTATCAAGTCCTAGAGGAGATACCTTTACCCCTATTTAAGGCAAAAAAAAAGAAGTGCACGTATGCACTTCTTAAACTAGGTTATAACTGACTGGGAGGATAAGGCCGCCAGCGTTCCTGGACGACATTGCCCTCCCTCACGGTCACAGCTCGGCCAACGCTCAGGCCGGTAGGGGTTTTATACCCCTGCTCGTAAAGTGTTCCTTCGGTCGTCTCTGTGACAGAGACGTGACCCTCCCACCGCATCACACCCTTCTTAAAGGCATGATCGAGCATTTCTGCTCGAAGCCTGCCTTGCGGGAAGGCTGGCGCTGGCCTTAGTGCGTCAGCAACCGCCTGGGAGACAACTTTTGCTGTCTCCGCTTTTTCCAGCTGGGACACTTGTATCACCGACGCCTGTGCGGGGCTTATTTGAGGCGTCGTTTCCGAAACCTCACTACTCCGTTTACCCTTAGCTCGGACGCTAAGTAAAAAGAGAAAGAAAAAAAACACAAACACACTCTCCAACATAATAACTTCCTTTTATAAGCATGGAGAGCATCCGCACAGGATGTCTCCCATGCGGGGTTTTGCTTGTAATTGATGTGACAAGCAACACTTCAGCGTTCAAAAGATTGGACGCTAAATGAGTACACCCCTTATATTCAGGCGATTAGCTTGCAATACACTATAGTCTATGATATAAGTGGCGGCAAGTCCTGGGGTAAGCAGCCAGGTAAAATAATTATGGTATAAAAAAGGAGAAAAACATGATCGATTCCCTCCTCTTCGGCATCATCGCATGGCTGGTTTTTCGCGCGTTCTTCAATGCAAAAGAAGCAGCCCCTCAAAATGCAGAAGAATTAGCACAGCAAAATCAAGCACAGCCTGTAGAGCCGTGGTTCAGTAACGACCCTCTTTCATATAATTCTCTTCACAATATAGGCTTAGATGGCGCAACGTATCATCACTTGTATGACTTATTTGATGATGAATAGAGAGACAAATCGCAACCGGTCAGGGCAGGACGTATTTTCTAACTGAAGTTGAATTCACCAGGCAGCGTCCTGTCCTGATTGTTTTAAAGAAAGGCCCGCCCAATAAAACACAGCCTTTACACCCCCCCACACAATCAGTTGCCAGATTTACCTTTGTCCCCACCAAAAAGATCATTCATCGTTTGTTGCTCTTCTGGTGTCATCTGCGGTATAGAATCAGAGGGTTTGACCAGCTCATTGGGTACATGCCCCCGGTAAAATGAGGGTGATGGCTCAGGCTTAGGGACATTATCGCCTATTCCGGGTGGGGGCTCATTAGCATCGAATACCCGAGTCTTGAAACTATCCCACAACTTTTCCCCGCCCCCCATGCCAGCGGTTCTCGCAGATGTCCCCTGAGTGTCCTGTGCCTCATTAACCTCTGCCCGGATAGCCTGATTCATGCCCCCAAGCCCGCTTGAGAGTACCTGATAGGCCTCTTCAGGGGTTTCTGCCGTTGCCATATCCTGCATAATCTGTTCTGCGTGCTGTGCAATCACCGAATTATACCCCGAGCCAGAGACTCTATCCTCTGAATTGCTGGTATTAGTGTGTTTAATGGAGGCAGCGCCCTGCACTGAATAGCCTCCACTAATTTTACTGATTGACAGTTTACCCCCGGCGGGATTGGTAACAGAAGAAGTCTTACCACCAGTAACACTACCAGTAACACTCTGTGATGAAGACACGCTATCGTTATTGGACTGACCTGCCGTGACATCCAGTCCTGTCGCTGCGTTTAAGATGGCGGCATAATTCAGCCCCGCAGCGGCCACCTGGGTCCGCAGTGACGCATTATTACCGCTCATCCCGTCAGTGAGGGTATTTGGTTGAGCCATAGAGATTTGCCTTAACTGATTATTAACAACGCCTGCATCTCCCAAACTGGCTAATAACGCCGCTGCACCGGCCGGATTATTGGCATTAAGGCCGCTAGTGTTCGAAACAGAACTATCGTCCTTTTGCGAATTATTCGTATTAGAGGCCTGCCCGGTACTGAAGACCAGAGAGGCCCCCTGACCATCAGCACCCACTGAGGCGTTGACCGTCGCACGCCCAGCAGAAAATGCAGCCTGCATATTTTGCGGCATCTGACTCATCACCTCAGGATGGGCTTTTGCAAAATCCTGTGCCTGCTGCGGGGTAGGCTTATAATTAACAGGTCGATTCGTACTTGCGCTGGCCTGAATTTGTTTAGACATATCGTCCCGGGCGCCAGTAAACTGCATCCGCGCACCAAAGTTCACCAGGTCGCCGGAATTTTCTACTTGCTGCATGTGCGCGAGGTTGTTGAGTAATTCCTGCCCCGACATATCCATCGCAGCAGCCGCATTTTGCACAGCCCCTACCTCCGCCGTTTGCTTGCCCATTGAGTAGTCAGCGACCGCATTCTGCAGCCCCTGTTGTGACATACCCAGTCTTGACGCTGAATTCTTTATCGCGCTCGCATAACTGAGGCCCTGCCCAGTACTGGCCGCCGCGCTAGCCGTTGCATTTTTCTGGACGCCACCTGGAGATCCATCGTTTAACGCCTCGGTAGCGCCTATCGTAGTTCCAGCGTTTTTCTGCGCCATTTGTCTCGCTACATTGGCATTCTGATTCAAACTCGAGCCCTGACCCATCGAGCTTGCGCTCATGTTTGTTGCAGTCAAAGCCTTCTCCATGAAATTCTGCGCAGAGGCGTCGGTTTGTGCTTCATGGCCGCCGCTATTGGCTATTGCCTGGCCCCATCCCTGCGACTGCACCATCGATTGCGCCATTGTCGCATTAGTCCCTGGCTCCAGCGTTTTATTGCCTGCGTCTGACCCTGTTTTTTCCATCGTATTCTGAATATTGCCCGCCATGCTCGCAAGACTGTTGCCACCATATTTAAACATCACAAAGACAAAGCTGGTAGCCAGCAAGGCCGACCCACTGCGTGAGCGTGAAGCAACAGCAACCGATTGCTCGACTTTATCTGGCAAATTCAATATCGACTGTAACCCCATGGAAAATTTATCGTAATCACCGAATATACTAAAGATATAATCATTGAGAAATGAGAACGAAATAACATCCGTCACTGTCCAGGCCAGGAACCAAAGAAATGTCATCGACAAATACATGAGGGCGCGACCCGCAATCGGCGTTGCCAGGAACAATAATGCAAAAGGCATAATGCCTAACATTGAGCCATACAGGACACCGCGCACGACTGGCAACCATTCGTTGCTTGATGCACCAATACCCAGACTCTCCCGCATGAACGACATATTACTAAGCTCGACCATCGTCTCATCTGCGTTGTTATATTGAAGAATCGACAGAATTTTTTTACTGAAATACAAATTTCGCCAGATATTTGCCGGCGTTATACCCTGCGGGTAATGCAATAGCTCACCAGCCATGCTCATACGATTATTGCAACTCAAGCCAAAATTCGCATCGGTTGGATCTAACCCGAGTGACTCACAGGTCGACTGCATGGCCTGCACATACTCAACCCCGTTAGTCACCATCGTAGGCGCGATAGCACCATCCCAGGAATCTGAACACAACTGAGACGACCCCACCGGGTCTGCACTTGTATAGACTATTGAAAAGAAGTGGTCGGATTTTGCCTTGGCAAGCACTGACGGCATATCATTAACCGCATTTGCCATCAGCTCACCGGGCGTAATGACACCTCGCTTTATCGCCTGAGGCAAACATTTTTGAATATAAGAATCCAACGTCCTGGAGGCATAGGCATCAGAGTAGTTACCAGAGGCTCCAACCGAACGAATAAGCATCTCTAAAGCCGATGTCCCAGGGTTATTCTTATATTTGAATAGACCAATGTTACCGGTGTCAATAATATCGACGATGGTTTTTTCGATACCGGATAGATTTGTGGTGACAAAAACGATCAGATTTGGAATATTTGCAATGGTACGCGATCGATTCTCCACTTCATCCTGCACCAGAATATCACCGGTTCTCATTACCATGGTCGTATACATTGATGCACCAAGCAAGAAGACAATCACCGCCTGCATCGGCGTGGTTCCGCTACCAAAAATATTAGTAATTGAATTGACCCCGACGGCTATCAAGACGGAAAGCGCAGCAACCGCCATCGCAAGGCCAGTGAAACGGTTATCAGAATAGATCAGTGAGATTCGAGACAGCGCATTGACTGTTGGCTCAAAGCTGCCGTATGTATAGATTGTCCCATCCAGAGCAAACGCCTGGCCAGGTACCAGGACAAAGAAAAAAAAGAGAAAGAGTGACTTCATAACTATTGACCCACCACGCTGGTAATTTCCCGAACCGCGTTTTTATTGACCTGACGGTAGCGAACGAGCATTTGATCTAATTCGTTCCTGGTTGTTATGTACGACTGCGCTTGTGTTTTAAGGAGGGCCCGATCTGTCGCAATTTTAGATAAAATACCGTGAAAATATTTATCGATTACGGCCATACCTGGTAGCTCACACAATTGACCTTCAATCTTCTTCGAGACAATAGAGGCCGTATGATAGGAAATCGACTCCATTCGAGCGAAAAGAATTTCCATCATCGTCAGTACGCGCTGGTAGGCAACCATCTCACTGAGAGAGGCGATGATTTCTGTTCCACGATCCGCGTAATACGCCGTTTCCAGTATTTTAAAAATGGGTAAAGGTGTCCATTGAATAAAATCGAGATCCTGCGCTGAATAGGGGGCGGCCTGGTCGTCTCTGACCTTGTCATAGATGCTAGCCAGACTGGTGATAGTTTGCTTCAAGATAGAATTGTTGGCATTCATTTGTGTGCAGACATCGGATAAATCTGCACTTCTAACCTCTGTCTTACCGTTGATCATATCAATGATCGCATCAGGTTGACTGTTGTTACACTTCGGGATAATTTCGGTTTCATACGTTGTCTCACCGGCATTGACGGTATATTTTGTGTAGACATCACCGTAAAGCCCTCGAAGTAGATTGGTGTGCGTACTGTCCATACCGAACTCCTGACCTATCTTATCGAGCACAGAGCCATTCAGTAGCGTATCTTTAATGATTTGAGGGCACTGTGCGACAGCATTGCTGTCATCTTTAACCTCGCCTCCATCTGCGGCAATATCCGCCTCAGTTTGTTCAATATTTTTACTGGTTGAGAAAAATTGTCTCGCACCATTTTCAATCTTCGTTTTATACCCTGCGTAAGACTGTTTCACCCCTGATAATGGGCCATCCATTGCTGCTGTCACCAGAGCACGTGCCGCCTGACATTCATCAGCATAATTTGCGTTAATCGCGGAGGTGATTTTTTCGATCTTCCCCATGGATCCGGCAAGATCTTCACTGAGCGTTTTAAGTGCCATATCAAACATGATCGCCGGCGCAGCCTGAATCACCCTCTCAAACTTCTCAACGATCATGTCTGCGTCCATGAAACTGATATTACCTAGGAACAAATCACTTCCACCACACCCGCATCGCCTCTGACGCTGACCCCCAAAAATTTCTCTGCGACCTTCCCAGGCCAGCTGCCAGAAGAATCTATATTTATACCACCCCCCCCTTAAGAGTGGCTGAGTCTACGTTCGTTGATCCCTGCGAGGAAGAGGCCGATTGTCCTGCGGCCATCAGCGCATTACTCTGATAATTCAATAACGCTGCATTCATAGCCTCAGCGGTATCAGCGCCACCATTCAGGGCCTCAGAATCACTTTCCAGTGCAGCGCCTGCATAGCGTTCAGCATTATCATACGGGGTTCCACTGGTCGCAGCATTTGCAGCAGTTGCGTTATTCGCACTCACCCCTGCAGTCGTGTTATCTCCCGTATTGTGAGTGGATGAGGCATCATAGACTTCACTCCGACCTGCGGAGGTGGTCGCTATCGTCAGGCCACCGTCTGCATTAAGTTGCGCACGGACTGTTGCGTTACCGTCTCTCAGAGCCTGCTGCATGCCCGGTGAAAGTCCCGCTGCATATTCTGGATTGTTTTCCAGTAGCGCCGCAAACGCGCTTAACTAATGTCGCGATTGCCTGACCAGTGAGTTGGGAGAAAGCATTTGATGTCATGGAAGAGAAATTCAAGGCAGCGCTGAAAAATGGCCTGAGCAACAACAAGGGCAAACCACCAGAAAAAATGTTTCGTCGGTCGGTATGTTTGGATCTGGCCGGTGTGAATTTGGATGATTATCTGTGCGTGTCGCTCAACCACTCAGTGGTCTGATTGTCTGATTGATTATTGCGCAAGCAGTGAATGTGGAATGCCCTGGAAAACCGTATACATCTATTGGTCGATATACCGCAACTGTCCATTCACTTTTGTAATCGATGGTCCTGAACCAGTAACAAAATCATTCAAAAAGGGCAAATTACTGGTCAAGTTGACTAAACGAAGTAGAGGCTACAATACAAATAGATAAATCTACATCTGATGAAATTCCGAATAAATGAGATAAAACTGTAAATTACTCGCAGTAAGTCGCTGTTTAGACCGAACTACCCCTTACATTATGTGAATTTTTTTGTGGTTAAATATGACAAGTGATATGGAAAAACCAATTACTATAAAAAAATGATAGGCCGAGGGTATGTTTTTAAATAAAAAAGAATTATCTGATCTGACTGGGGTGAAGACCAAAAAAAAGCAAGTTGAATGGCTTTCTGAAAATAAGTATCGCTTTACGCTAAATGTGGTCGGTTGGCCGAAAGTATTAGTTAGAGAAGTTGAAAGCAAACTGTTAAGTCCTGCTCATAGAAAAAAATCTGTTAAAATTAAAGAGCCGAATTTTGATGGCATAAACGGAAGGTGATGATATGGGCAAGCCAAGAAAACACCTCAAACATTTACCCCAACGAATGCGCTTTAAGAATGGTGCATATTATCACGTTTACTATGTGGATAAAAAACAATTGTGGCACCGGCTTTCTCGTGATTATTCTGAAGCATTGCGCTTATGGGCAGAGCGTGAAGGCGATGAACAACGAGAGGGCACGACGGTTAACCATATGATAGATCGCTACCTGATTGAAATACTCCCTACCTTGGCTATAAAAACGCAATCTGAACGTAATCGTCAAGCAGTAAGACTAAAGAGCGTATATGGCTCTATGCGCCTGGGTGATGTTAGACCACAACACATCGCCAGGTATCTTGACCAGCGAATGGCGAAAGTGTCAGCGAATCGTGAAATTACCTTTTTATCTAGCATGTACCAGTATGCAATGCGCTGGGGTTGGTGCATTCTTAACCCTTGCACTGGTATTCGTCGGAATACAGAAAAGAAACGTACTCGTTATATTACGGATAAGGAATTGCAAACGCTTATTGATGTGGCCGACAGGCCGATCGCTGTAATTATCGAAGTAGCCTATCTCACTGGGCTGAGGAAAAGCGACCTATTAAATATTCGTCTTAATGATATTAAGCCTGAAGGTTTATTTGTAACGCCTCAAAAAACACAAGATAGCAATGGATCGATGGTATTTAGTCACTCACCGAAGCTGCAGTCGGCTCTCGCGCACGCAAAATTATTGCGTAAAGGCTCAATCGGCCACCTGTTTACAACCAGGCACGGCAAGCAACGAACCATCAGTGGATTTAATTCAAGCTGGCGACGACTGAAGGAAAAGACAGGCATCACGGATATCCATTTTCATGACATTCGAGCAAAAACGCTGACCGATGCGAAGCGACTCAAGGGCATCGAATATGCGCAGGATTTAGGGAATCATAACTCCGTCGAAACAACGGAGAGTTATGTGAAATCATTTGAGATTAAACGGGTTGATCCGCTTGGATAAGAGACAAACGGTATTTAAGAGACAACCACTATCTGTAAAAATGGCTTAGGAATGGTCGGGACGAGAGGATTTGAACCTCTGACCACCTGCACCCCATGCAGGTGCGCTACCAGGCTGCGCTACGCCCCGAATAGACGGCATCATACCGTAATATGACAGGATGAAAAAGACTTAGTA
>JAZGGH010000027.1:0-11491 GCA_036480335.1 Gammaproteobacteria bacterium
CCCTGTTTGAAAGACAGTAAGAACTGCTTATGACTAGCCGAGAGTTTACTATTGATCGCGTCGACCATCTGCAAACGCACCTCTTGCAATTCCCCAGTGGTTACAGATTCATTTGTCATCCCCTCAAATTCATCAAAAAATGGCTGATCAAAATTAGGCACGTTAGGTGAAAGAAGCTCAGCAATTGGCCGATTAGCTGAAACCAGATAAACCAAAAACACCTCCATCAATTTTTCGCTAAAACCTTCGTCCCTCAATAACACCGAGATATCGAACAGATCCCGTGGATGCTGTCTATTCAATGCTGCACAAAGTTTTCCGGCATACAGATCATTAAAAGAAACAACCGGCACACGAGCATAGCCAAAGACTTCTTGCGTTCGTGGTGAGGTTTCCATTTGAACCGACTTACCAACAACACCTCGCATCACAGGGGTTGTTTCAATTTTGACTTGTATGCTGCCCGACTGTGCAACAAGCTTATAAAAATAGTTGGTCTCTTCTAATACACTGCCCTTCACCTTCAAGCCCGGTAGTAGTTTCTCCAAATCTGCTTTTAACCCACGGAATGCCCTATCAATCTCAGTCAGTGCTTCATCCCTTTGATTGACTAAAACATAAGTCAAATCGATATCCACCGACAGCCTCGGCAGATCACGCACAAACAGGTTGATAGCCGTGCCACCTTTCAAGGCAAAACATTCGTATTTTGCTACCAGCGGCAATAACTTCACCAACAATTCGACTTGTTTAAAATAGCGGCTGTGTGGATCCATCCGTACTTCCTCCATTGGCATATTCAGCGGGGATCGTTATTTGATACTTGGCATTCAATTTCCCGCCCTTATAGATAACCCGCTTGCCACTACCTAAATCAACTAACGACGTATCCAATTTATCAAACCAGGCATGATGATGCCGTTCCGCTAGCCACAAGAACAAACGCTTTGTTCTTATCCGCTTACAGGCTTGCAACAAAACCATCATTACACTGGGCCGGAATATTGTGGCGCTTTCCATGTATTTATCTGCCCTATCAAAAGAAACGCTATCCGACACAACATCCAGATACTCCAGTAACGCGCGCTCCTGCGTTGAATAATTCAGCGGCCAATCCCATGCCCCAAACGGTAAAGTTTTATAGGTATGGTTGTTGGCTTCCTCGGCAAATAAGGTACGGTGATGTGTCGTAAATTCCGTACCAACCCCCACTTTATGCAACCATCCCGGCAGTTTGGACAGGTTATATAAATGGATCGTTTCAGTTCCCATCGGTAGATAGTGCACCAGTCCCTGATGATCCAGTGCCGTACTACCACCCACATGCACAGACAATCCCATTTCTTGCATCGAGTAGACAACATGCTGCCACTTCAAGGCTGGCCCAGGCCGCCGGTACACCCCACGGGCGACCGCTTCCAGCGCACCAGAGCGCAAGTAGTAATCCACTAGTGGCCTCTTAAAGCCCTTTTTACTCAACCAGTTACGATTAACTAGCAAGCCGTCAGGCAACACCGTGCTCAAACTTTTCCGGGGCTGGGCAAGAGAAATAGTCGATTTATTATTTAAATGCATAGACATACTATGCAATTATATATATAAATAAACTATATTCAAGTTTATTTATTCTGTCTTATGCATAGCTATGCTATGTGATTATTAATTTTAATATATTTATGCTACGGGTTTCAGCGGCAAAATCATACTCAAAAAAGTACAAAGAACCTGTCTCTTGGGATTTCGGAAATCTGAGAGTCCACGATTTGAAGCATACGTTTGGTAGGAGATTACGGGCGGCAGACGTGCCACTCGAAACCAGAAAAGTTTTACTTGGGCATACGAAGGGGATATTACATCCAACTAGATTGAGGCGTTGTTGGCAGCGGCTAATCGGGTGTGTAACAGCTATCCCGCAAAAATCTTGCACTGACAATTCTAAAACGAAAAACGGGTTAGCACTTACTTCGCTAACCCGTTTTTGTTGTATGAAAATTTATTGGTAGCGGGGGTGCGATTTGTACCGTAGCTACATCCATTCGTGTCAAAATTAGAGACATCTGATGCTCCAAGCCAACCGCAAGATTCGTAGAGTTAGTTATTAATTTTACTGCACTTATTAATCAAATAGTTAGCTAGGCAAGGATTCCTGCCGGGCTTAGGTCACTGTAGAAGCATATCAATTCCGCGCAAACTGGCTGCCCTAATGATAGAACACATCTCTTCCCACACATTAAATACATGCGGTCATACAGCATGACTTATAACTAGTTGTATTTAATATTAAAAGACACCTTATATAATATATTTATAGGATGGCATGGTCACGCCGATACTTACGGGAAGTACTTTACTAAGAGAGGGACCCCTATGTCTGAAGCCACATCCATTGAAGCAAATCCGTATCAAACACCTACAGCACAGATTGATGACATTGTAGAAGATATCTCAGGTGAAATGGCTACACGAGGTTCCCGTTTGGGCGCATATTTTCTGGACATGTTTATGTTTTTGATTCCTATGCTTGTAGTCATGGGGTTGTTAGGCGGATTCGCAGAAGGGGATCAAGAAACAATAAAAACGGCGAATATAGCAGGCATGGTCGCCGCTGCTGTTTTTTTCTTTTCAATTAATGGTGTCCTGCTGCATCGCTATGGCCAGACAATCGGTAAACGTATGCTGAAAATCCGTATTACCCGTACTGATGGATCGCACGCTGGATTGAGCAGGCTTATTATTCTGCGCTATACGGTAATCACATTAATCAGTCTAATACCCGCGATTGGAGTCATCATCAGCCTGGTAGATCCCTTAATGATTTTCCAGAAATCTAATCGTTGCCTGCATGATTTAATTGCGGACACTATTGTCGTCAAGGCATGAAACTAGACACCCTCCGGCGTATGGAAACGCCGGAAGGTATCTTCCTAGATTTACGAATTGCAGGCCCCATTGTTAGAGGCCTTGCCTGGTCTGTCGACTTCGGTGTTCGTTTTGCTGTTTTTATGATTCTTATCCGAGCTTTGGCCTGGGCAGGTAACACAGGATGGGGTCTGATTTCAATTTCTATATTTTTGCTTGAGTGGTTTTATCCGGTCTTGTTTGAAGTTTTACGCGGCGGTGTTACGCCGGGCAAACAGATATTTGGCATCAAAGTGTTAATGGATGATGGAACACCCATCGGTTGGCAGGCTTCCATACTGCGAAATCTGTTGCGCACAGTCGATTTTTTACCGCTGTTTAATGTAACCGGGTTAATCACTATGGTAATGACAAAGGATTTTCAACGACTAGGTGATATTGCAGCAGGCACGTTGACTGTTTACGAGAGCAAACAGGGATCTGTGGGTGATCTCCCAGTAGCGCCCGCTATACCGCCTGGCTGCAAGCTTACCGTTGACGAACAAACCACACTGGTGCATTTCAGTGAACGGATGCAGGGCATCAGCCCGCAGCGTTCAGAAGAGCTGGCTGACTTGGCAGTACCTTTAACAGGGGTTACAGGCAAACAAGGTGTGGAAGCGATTGTTCAGATGGCTAACTGGATCGCAGGCAGACGATGAACCAACAACAATTCGAGCAAAAATACCATCAAGCCTGGTCTGATTTTGAGGATTGGTTGGAGTGGCGTGAAAACATACAAGAGAAAAGTGCTGGATCAACAGTTAATCCGATTGATATTCCGCAACGTTACCGGCAGTTGTGCCACCATTTATCGTTAGCCAGAGAGCGACGATACGCCTCGATACTGGTTGAGCGCCTGCATGACCTGGTTCTGCGAGGCCATCAAATTTTATATTCATCACGCAGCAGTTGGTTGGCTGGCTTGACTAGGTTTCTGGTGTTTGAATTTCCTGCAGCAGTTCGTTCCGAGGCCAGGCTTTTCTGGCTTGCGGCGATTTTGTTTTATGGCGCTGGTCTGTTTATGTATCTGGCCGTTCTCAATGCACCGGATATGGTTTATACCATGATGGATCCGGAAACAGCCAACTCGATAGAATCCATGTACAACCCGGAAAATGACAAATTCGGCCGGGAACGAGGTTCAGAAAGTGATATGGCGATGTTCGGGCATTACATTCGCAATAATATTAGTATCGCCTTTCAGACCTTTGCGGGCGGACTGCTGTTCACTCTGGGCAGCTTTTTTTTCCTGTTATTTAACGGTTTATTTTTTGGCGCTATAACGGCCCATCTTACGCATGCCGGTTATACCGAAACCTTTTACTCTTTTGTTGTGGGTCATGGTTCCTTTGAATTGACAGCGATCGTTATTTCCGGTGCAGCTGGCATCAGGCTGGGATTGGCGCTGCTAATGCCAGGCCGTAGATCACGGGGTAACGCGTTACATCATGCTGCCCGTATCAGTGGCAAACTGGTTAGCGGAGCAGCAGTGATGTTAGTGTTTGCTGCCTTCATTGAAGCCTTCTGGTCATCAACCCAATTTATCCCGCCAATGATTAAATATTTTACTGGTGCAAGCTTATGGATAGCGGTGGCGGCTTATTTACTGCTAGCTGGGCGGCGTTATGCAGCTTGATTCAATAACCACTGAATTGCGCCCACGCAGCGACTGGGAAGCTATAGATCTGGGTATCATGCTGGTACGGCGCCACTGGTTGACGATCATGTCTGCCTGGTTAGTATTAATTGGGCCGCTTGCCCTGGTGTTATTGGCTGTATTCCACGAGGATTTATGGATTGCCGTATTAATTATCTGGTGGCTGAAGCCTGCCTATGACCGCATTATATTGTTCATACTCGGTCAGTCTTTGTTCGGTGATCCTCCCCGGTTGCCGGATGTCGTACGTGCTACACCCGGATTGATGCGCAACACGGGCTTGTTATGGAGTCTGACCTTTTTAAGGTTCGACCTAACCCGTAGTTTTAATTTACCTGTTTGGCAATTGGAACAATTGCGCGGTAACGATCGGCGTAAACGTCAGAAGATCCTACAAAAACGTACCCGCTCCAGCGCCGTATGGCTGACTTTTTGCTGCATGCATATTGAAATGCTTCTGCTGTTGTCATGCGTGGTTATTTTTTTATTGTTTCTGCCTGGGTCAGTTGAGTTCGACTGGAAGGCTGTGATTGCAGGTGAAGAATACGGTTTTATAACCGGCTGGCTTAGCGATTTGAGCATTATACTAATCATCGCATTGGTCGAACCCTTTTATACTGGTGCGGGATTTTCTTTATACCTTAATCGCAGAGCGCATCTAGAAGGCTGGGACCTTGAATTGGTTCTCAGGCGCATGGCCAGTCGGCTCAAGCGAGAACGATTGACTGTAGTCCATGCTCATGCCTTGAGTGGAGTTCTGGCGGTTGTACTGTTGATCGCATGCTCAATGCATCCACAGCCTGTATACGCTGACGAAGATCCCTCGATTGATTTACAGCAACAGCATAAAGAAATCATTGGCGAGGTCGTCAGTCACAAAGATTTCAACCAGTATGAAGAAGTTTCCAATTGGCGCTACAAAAATGATAAAGAAAAATCGGATGCCGATTCCGAATCAATTTCGGAAGTGTTGGCACTCATCGCCAAAGCCTACGAGGTAATATTATGGACTCTGGGCATTGCAGTACTGTACTGGTTGATCAGTAATCACCTACGCTGGACAAAACTGTTCGGTGATCCCGACACCATGGCATCATCGCCACAAGCTAAAACGACAGACAGACTATTTGGAATGGACGTACGGCCTAGCAGCCTGCCGGATGATATTCCCGGCCAGGCCAGAAAACTCTGGCAACAGGCTGATGCGGATGGTGCTATGAGTCTATTGTACCGGGGTGCACTTGCTTCATTGATTAATGAACACGAACTGGCATTAAACAGCAGTGCGACAGAAGGTGATTGCGTTCAGTTAGTCAGTGAACGTATACCAGGTTCGCTCCCGACATATTTCAGAAACCTGACGGATGCTTGGCTAATAACGGCCTATGCCCACCGTCACCCGCACAACCCAGTATTCGACAGTTTGTGCAGTGGCTGGACGCATTATTTTCAGGAAAAGACATGTCAACAGCCATAAAACAATATTTAAAACCCCTTCTATTTCTAGCTGGGTTAACCGCTGGTGCATTTTGGTGGCATACCAACATGGAATCCGTTTCTAAAAATAACTATGTTGGATACAAAGGTGAAGCTCTTAGCAACGATTATCTGGCAGTTGAACGCTTTCTGACATCCATCGGCATCGAAGCAGAAAGCATCAGCAGTCTGGAAAAACTTCGTGAAATGCCGTCGACACAAGATGTCCTATTCATCCCGACTGAGCGGATAAGTTTCAATAAACAGCGTAATGCAACTCTGCACGATTGGGTTGAACAAGGCGGGCATCTGATTGTTGTAAGTTGGACATTAACCGATACCGAAGGCTATTCCTATGGCCCAGAGGATCCATTCTTAGACTCACTGGGTGTTGAGCAATTTGAGCATGATAGCGAAACACTGGATGACCAGGAAGACCGTATCCCTACCGATGCCGTTATAGGCGATAGTTTTCTGCAAATAGACTTTTATGACAGTTACTATTTAATCGACCACTCCGATACAGCAACGGTTCTTGCCGAAGATGAATTTGGGGTACATGCGCTGCAATACGGAATTGGCGTCGGTAAGGTAACCGTATTAAGTGACAGTGATTTTCTGAACAATAACCGGATTAAACGCTATGACCATGCCTCCTTTTTCTGGCATCTCGCGCAGGGTGAAGCGCAGTTTGGAAAGGTCTGGCTAGTCTATCAAGAAGATATGCCGTCACTCTGGAAATGGCTAACACAGCACGCACCAACCGTATTAATTAGCGCCGCAGTATTGCTGTTGGTCTGGCTATGGCATTCTGCTGTACGTTTCGGACCAAGGTTGCCTGATCCGGTACCGGTACGCCGCAGCGTGTTGGAACACCTGAATACAAGTGGACGGTTTATGTGGCAACACCAGGTAGAAGACAGCTTGCTAAAAAAGGTGCGGGCAGCACTACACGAAACGATGACTTACCGGCATCCGGGATGGTCAACGTTGCCCAAAAACCTTTTGCAGAAAAAGCTGGCCGGGCGAAGTGGACTGGATACTGTGCGGATCGAACGTGCTTTAACAGCAAGTGCAGAACACCGGCCACTGGTTTTTGTTGAATTAATGCGCGATCTTGAAACACTAAGGAAACGATTATGACTGAATCGAATGCTGTAATAGAAGTTGTGGAAAATGGAAGCCAGGTTATTGATGATATCCGCCAGGAAATTAAAAAAGCCGTGGTTGGTCAGGAGACCGTTATTGATCAGGTGTTAATCGCTTTACTGGCAGCCGGGCATGTGCTGGTTGAAGGTGCGCCAGGCCTCGGTAAAACATTGCTAGTGCGTGCACTAGCAGCCTCTTTCGGTGGTCATTTTTCACGCATTCAGTTTACGCCTGACCTAATGCCCGCTGATGTCACGGGACACGCCATGTATGACATGCAAAGTGAACAGTTCCGTATCCGCAGAGGGCCGGTGTTTACTCATCTGTTGTTGGCTGATGAAATTAATCGGGCGCCCGCCAAGACACAGGCCGCACTACTCGAAGTGATGCAGGAGCGGCAGGTTACGATCGAAGGCCGGGCGCATACCCTGGAATCACCGTTCATGACACTGGCGACCCAGAACCCGGTTGAACAGGAAGGTACCTACCCGCTGCCGGAAGCACAACTGGATCGGTTTTTGCTGAAAGTTCTGATTGACTACCCCACCGCTGATGAAGAGACTGGGTTAGTATCCCAGGTGACCGCCGGTAAAATTGGTGATGGCCTTGAGGTCGGCCAGGTTAGTCAAGTAGTGGATTGCGAAACAATCAACCAGTTGCAGAAAACTGTTGCAAGTTTGTGTGTCGATGAACGCATTGTCCAGTATGCAGTCGCTATTGCCCGCGAAACACGAGACTGGCCTGGCATTGAATTGGGAACCGGCCCAAGAGGGGCGATTGCGTTAGTACGTGCTGCTCGGGCTGCTGCATTTTTAGCCGGGAGGGATTTTGTCACGCCTGATGATGTTAAAGCGATTGCTAAAGCAGCTTTACGCCACCGTATACTGCTCTCTCCTGAGCTGGAGATAGAAGGCCAGACACCTGACCGTATTCTGGATGCGGTGTTGGATAAGGTGGAAGCGCCACGCATATGATTCCAGGACGTCACTTGTTTTTTGCACTTTGGTTTTGGTTGGTAGCCGGTATAACTTCCGCATTCATGCCAGCCACATCCGTTGTCTGGATTTCTCTGGGAGTGCTGTTAGCCAGCATGGCAAGTGTTGATCTCCTGCGCATGTTTTTACTCAAGACACCAATCGTTTCACGGGAGTTAGCAACAGCCTGGCCGCAAGGAATTGAACATCCAGTGACCGTCAAACTCACGAACCTTAACCGTTGTGAAATCAAGCTAGGCGTGTTTGACCATTACCCTACCGGTGCTGATGTCAAAGGTCTGCCAGCAGAATTAAATATTCCTGCGGACAATTGGGCAAAATGCGTTTATCAGCTCCGGTTACTACAGCGGGGCGTCGCTGATTTCGGACTTGTACAGTTGCGTTTATATTCCCCTTGGAAATTTTGGCAGCGTTCGCTCAAGGTTGGCAGACCGGAGCAAGTACAAGTCTATCCCAACTACGCACCAATTATGAAGTACGCAATACTGGCGACAGATAACCGCACAAGCCAGATGGGTGTTCTACGTAAACGCCGCCGTGGCGAAGGTCTTGAGTTTCATCAATTACGTGAATACCGGGATGGAGATGTATTACGGCAGGTGGACTGGAATGCAACAGCACGCACCCGGAAACTCATTTCACGTCAATACCAGGAAGAACGAGACCAGCAAATCTTGTTTGTCATTGACTGCGGTCGGCGAATGCGTTCGGCCGATGGCAGTATAAGCCACTTCGATCATGCACTGAATGCCCTGTTGTTATTGGCACATGTTGCATCACGCCAGGGAGATGCCGTCGGTTTGATGACCAGTGCAGGTGAACAGCGTTGGCTCGCACCTATTAAGGGCGGCGCAGTGTTAAATACAGTAATGAATAAAGTATTCGACTTGCAGCCTGGCACTGCCGCCGCTGACTATTCGTCTACTGCGGTTGAAATAATGAAACGCCAGCGCAAACGGGCACTAATCGTATGGATTACTAATTTACGTGACGAAGACAGTGACGACTTGTTACCCGCACTGCATATGTTACGAAAAAAACACCTTGTGTTATTAGCCAGTTTACGCGAACAAGCTGTGTACAACGCACTAGAACAACCGATGACAGATCTCGATGATGCGCTTGGCTGCGCTGCTATTCATGAATACCTACTACGCCGGGATGAAATGCATGCCAAAATCAGGCGCAGTAATATTCAGACTCTGGATGTGACACCACAAAAGCTGCCTGTTAATCTCGTTAATCAGTATTGGGATATTAAAAGCAGTGGCGTATTGTAGTTGGTCAAATAAAACTATAGTTCTATTGCGAGAGATATTCTTCTTTTTAATATAATCACCCGCACTCCAAATTTACGTCTCGTTGCGTTTTGCAATTCCAACTAAACCCAACAGTCCAGAACCAAACAGCCAAAGGGCTGGAGGTAATGGGACTGCACTAAACTCAAATATGATATCACTGGACCCGCTGGTCACATATAGAACATCACTGGATGCACTCAGTGATAATGACAGCGAGGTAAGACCCGAAAAACTTGGGTCACTGATCATCAATTCTGAAACAACGCCACTAAGGTCACTGCTAAACTCTACCAGCTTATTTGGCCCTGATAAGGAAGCGATAAAATTTCCTGTCACAGGATCAATATCAAGTCCTAGAATGTTAGATGAAGATAGTGAGGAGTAGCTCATTGTATTTAGAATGTTGAACGCTGAATCCAGCTCATAAAGAAAATCTGTGTTGCCAATAGACTCAGCAATCCATAGATTATTTGTAGTAGGGTTAATGGCCAGACCAGCAATCTGCTGAATACCCGGCAACGAAACGGTGTTGACGATGGCTCCGTTCTGGCTGATTCGGGAAAGGACAGAGGTTCCATAACCAATAAAAAGATCCGTGGTATTTGGAATCCCTGCTAGTGCAGTAATGGTTTGGCCACCTGTTGCTATCTCTGTTTCGTACAGGGGCGTTCCAGATAAATCAAACTTATAAAAATTAGCCGCCGTCGTATTAAAATCGGAATTGCCCACAACGTAGAGCCAATCATTCACTTCATCGTGATGTATTCCGCCCATCGCAATACCAGGTCGTGCGACACCGGCATCAATCTTATTGGTCAACACAAACCCATCAAGTAGGCTTGCACTTACTGAGGTGGAAAATAAAACAACTACGCAGGCACACACAGCACCCAGCAGGTACAACTTCTTCACGATGATTCTCTCCTCTCTCCGTAAAGCTTTTATAGTGCGACTATAATTGCAGCCGTCTCTATTTTATTGTGGCGTTATTACCGGGAACCTCTCAACTTTCCCGATTGCTGACATCAACTCGATTATCTGAGTTAAGTACAGCGCTATAAACACCCCTTTCTAATTACTAGTAATACATAAATACCACGCGGAAACAACTGCTGTTTGAAACACACCTCCAATCAAATACATAGCGGCTACCGATCTGCCCTTTATCCGTGATATTAGGGCGGCAGCGTAATCAGACCCAGCACAGCCCGAGTCAGGATCAATAGATCAGCGGTATTGAGTGTCCCATCAGGCGCACCCAGCGGGGCAACGTCTGCAACTAACAATTCAGCCGGTGTCGGCGTCAGATCACCCATGATAAACCGTTGCAGGATCACGATATCAGCCGCATTTACCTGGCCATCCGGATTGCCGTAGGGTGCCAGGTCGCCCTTGCGGCGGACACCATTACTGTTCGATGCACTGTCGTTCGGGTCGGTGCCCGCATTAAACTCAAACAGTGCAGTCTCACCGTCACCATCGGTATCCGTGCTCGCATCAGCCGGATCCAGCGGATTCAGACCATTACTTAGTTCCCAGCTATCAGGAATTAGATCGCCATCAGTGTCGACTAACAGCGGGTTGGTACCATGATGATTCACTTCATCTCCATCCGATAAACCATCCCCATCGGTATCGAGATTGAGTGGATCTCCTTCAGTACTATCAACGATACCGTCATGGTTGGTATCTTCATAGAAATCCGCCCAACCATCCCTGTCACGATCCAACAACAATTCAAGCGATAAGATATCACTATTGAGTGCGCCGCCATCGTTCGCGCAACTTTCCAGGTTAATATAGGGCCGTAACAAGCCACCGCCTAATCCACCTGAAGGGATAGAGGCATACTTGATATTATTGACATAGACCTGGTAATCGTTACCCGCTTTAGTCACGAGAACATCCACCAACGAACCTTGAAGAGGAGCAGGCAATGTAATGGCCGCTTTGCTCTCAATTCCTGATTCAACAACGCGAATCGTCAAATACGGCGTGTTGTCGTTATCGAA
>JAZGGH010000028.1:0-5049 GCA_036480335.1 Gammaproteobacteria bacterium
GGTGTGACCTTGCTTTGCGGTACATCACTTGTTAATGGTTTTGGCATTTTCTGTTATCCTGCTTTATACCCTAAATCTATGTTATCCCAGATCGGTAGTGTCTGGTAGCAGGTTGACACATAGGGCCCGCTATCTTCATGATCTACTCTCACCCGCATTTGCAAGCAATCTGGAGGGCTTGATGGATAAACCCAGAGTGGTTTTGTGGGTTCATGGACATATGCACGATCCGTTTGATTATGACGTGTACGGCACACGTGTTGTCTGTAATCCGCGTGGTTATGCACCTGCTCAACTGACTGAGGGGTTTAAACCGGATTTGGTGATTGAGGTTTAAAGAAGCGCCGGGCTAATTCTATCTTTAATCTGTTCATGAAGCTCAGGTAATTTTGACCAGTGAACACCTTGCTTGTAATGGTGTGCAGTATGGTAGCCAAGGTTGCCTGTTAACAGGTTATATAGTCTGGATGTTTTGTTGTGTGATGCTGCGAATTGGTCCTGGGTGTCGAGGCCTGCATGGTGGTCGTAGGTTGTCCATGAGGTGAACAGTAGACTGGAGATCATGGGCAGGATAATGATGAAAAGGGCGCTTACAGGTTTGTAAATTGTCAGGCCAAGAATAATAAGAAAAGTGACGGCGGTAAAAAATAAAAACTGTTGTTGCCGTTCCGGATGGTTTTTACCTACCTTAAACCCTCTTGTGTAAGCTGTTAGAGTCGTGATGATCGTGTATTCGATCATCCCCATGGTGCTGTCATCGTCTCTTTTCCAGCGGCTTTCGTCTTTTGTCTGGTCGAGATAATTTCGATGGTGTCCCAGATTATGATGCAGTTGCCAGAGGTTGGTGGTAACACCGGTATGCAGGGCATAAAAGAATTCCAGCACACGGTTCAGGGGTTTTTGCATGAACACGCTTCGGTGTTGATGGTGATGGTTCCAGGCGCAGATGATGCCCTTCGGCAGTATCATGATGAGCCAGTAAGCCGCTAACATAACGATACTTCCCATTTTGAAAAAGGCGAGAATATCCATCAGTGAAAATGTAAGAATGATAGCGACAGGGCGTTTGTCTGCCGAGAATCTGAATATTGAGTGATTAGTCATACGTAATAGTTTCTAAACTAGCCAGTTTGTGACTTTAACATGCTGTGACCTCTTATCGTAGAGAAGTTTACATTGTAATGAAGTTTAGTTGCATGTCCCCAAATAGGGGATTATAGTCCCCATATTGGGGATCAAGAGAAGTATGATGCAAGTAACTTCAATCGGTAATGCTTTATTCACCAGAACACAGCAAAAGGTTCTGGGGTTGTTATTTGGTAAACCAGACAAGAGTTTTTATACCAATGAAATAATGCGTTGGGTGGATATGGGGCGAGGTACGGTTAGTCGAGAACTGGAACGTCTTGTCAGTGCAAGGATACTTATTGTTACCAAAGAAGGTAATCAGAACCATTATCAGGCAAATGATAACAGTCCTGTGTATAAGGAGTTAGTCAGTATCGTTAAAAAATCTTTTGGTATTGCTGATCAAATTAAAGAAAGGCTCGAACCATTGAGTCATGATATTGAATTTGCCTTTATTTATGGTTCGATTTCCAAAGGTACAGAATCAAAATCGAGCGATATTGACTTGATGTTAATCGGTAATGCATTGAGCTATGGTTCTGTTATGGATATGCTCATGCCTTTAGAAAACTCTCTACAACGAACAATCAGCCCAACAATATATGAAAAGGATGACTTTGTTGCCAAATTAAATGAGGGGAATAGTTTTATCAGGCGAGTAATGGATCAGAAAAAAATAATGCTACAGGGAAGTGAAAATGACATTAGAGGCGTTAGATAATTTTAGTCAAAATTAATCAACATCAAACTGGAACCTCCATAAGTGTCATATTGTGCGTAACGTTGCTGAGTATGAGGGGTATTTGGAAATATCCTCCCAATTATTGAAAGAACTCATCGAGATAACGCAAGAGCTTACGTCCCTGGTTGAAGCATTAGGCCACGTAGTAGATAAATAGTTATCCCGGCATAATCAGAGCTGGGTTAGTTTCCTCTTCACAGTTTTATTAATCACCCTTGATGCCACCACAAATCCAAAATTCGCGGTAACGAAACTCACAGCACCATAACCCATATTACAATCCAGATTCACGCCATGTATGCCAGGCTTACGTTGATCAATGCTGCCATCGCTTTGTGGATATAACTGTTGCTGGGTGGAGAAGACGCATTCAACGCCAAAGTAGCGTTTGAGGTTGCGGGTGAAGCGGTGTCGGTCGCGTAGGGTTGAGCGTACTTTGGCTGCAAGCGGATCATTCCAGGTGCGGCTGAGGTCTTTGATCATGATCTGCAGTGGGTCGGTCAGGCCACCAGCGCCACCGGTGGTGATGATGGGTATTTTGTTGCGTTTGCAGTGGTGAATCAGTGCGGCTTTGAATGAGATGCTGTCGATGGCATCGATGACGTAATCATAGTGCCTGTCGAGTGAGAGATAGTCCATGATGTTATCTCGGGTCAGGAAGTCATCAATCACGATGCAGTCGCATTCAGGGTTGATCTGTTCAATTCTGTTCGCCAGTATTGTGGCTTTTTTTGCATCGATGGTTTCTGTCAGGGCGGGGAGCTGGCGGTTGATGTTGGTTTTACTGATGGTGTCGAAATCAATCAGGGTGATTTTTCCGACTCCGGTTCTTGCCAGTGCTTCTACTGCCCAGGAGCCGACACCGCCAAGACCGACAACGCAGACATGCATGGCTTGAATAATCTCAAGGCCGGTTGCTCCATATAAACGGCTGATGCCACCGAATCGTTGTGCATAATCATCCTGCATGGTTCTGGATGCTCAGAATTTTACAGGCATTATGGGTGGTGATTCTGGCAACGTCTTCAACGGGCAGATTGCGCAATTTTGCCAGTGCCTGCAAACATTCCGGCAGGTATTCGGGGCTGTTGCGCTGGCCTTTGTGACTGTCTACCGTCATATCCGGTGCATCGGTTTCCAGCACCAGATTTTCCAGCGGTAATGTGCTTGCCAGTGAGTGAATGTGGCGTGCATTCGGATAGGTGAGGGTGCCGCCAAAGCCGAACATAAAACCGTGTTGCATGAATTTTTCCGCCTGTTGCAGGCTGCCGTTGTAGGCATGGGCAATACCACCTTTAACCGGATATCGCTTCAATAACTGCAAAACATCATCATGCGCTTTGCGGATGTGTAATATCACCGGTAAATTACATTCACAGGCCAGTTCAAGCTGGGCTGACAGATATTTTTTCTGACGCTCACGATCCAGATCTTTGCGGTAATAATCCAGACCGGTTTCACCAATCGCATGCGCTGGATAGTTGTTGAGAGCCATGCGTAATATTTCGATATCGGCTTCAGTGTGTGAATCAATAAAAACAGGGTGTAGGCCATAGGCAGCATACAGTTGTCCAGAGTGTATATTGCACAGGTGATGAATCGATTCGAAGTCTTCGGATCTTGCAGCCGGTATCAACATTCGGGAAATGCCGAGTTGTTGGGCATTATCCAGAACCTGTTGCCTGTCTTGATCAAATTCTTTGAAATTCAAATGGCAATGGGTATCGAACAAAGACATGGCGGCGTTAGTCAAGCAACAATGCTGCAATCATATTGCGCCCTTCAGATAACAGGACGTTGTAGGTGCGGCAGGCAGCGGCTGTATCCATGACTTCCAGTCCGACCTGCTGTGCCAGCACCTGGGCCATGAGTGCCTGATCCGGGAAGCTGAGTGTTGAGCCTGTTCCGAGTAAAATTACATCTGCTCCAGAGTCAATTAACGCAGTAAAATGCTCTCCGGTTAAATCTGCAACCGCAGCTGGCAATAGATCGGTTACAATGCTGTCCGGGGCAATAACCAGACTCTGCCGGTATTCGGTTTCGCCGACTATCACAACGCCATCGAGATACGATTTGATCGGGTGGGATGATTTGTCATGATGCTGTGTGAATTTCATATCGGGATCATAGAATAGTTGCGAATGGGTGACAAACAAAGAATGTTTGAAGGCTATTTTCTGGGGACCAGTTGTGGCCGACCACCGCCGATAGTCTGGTGAAGTTAGCTATTGCATTGGTATGAATCCAGGAATTAAGGAGTTTACTTTTTCTCAGACCCCTTAGAGAGCTCTCTATTTTCAACAGCCTTAACCAAGCGTTCAAAATATTCATTATGCTTTATCATTAATTTGTTATTTGCAGCCATATATTCTACAGATTTAGCTGTAGGAAACTTTTTATTTCGAGAAATATAAAACCAGGCAAGTATCAGCAAACACATAGGTACCCAGCTTATAATCACCTCAAGCCATACTGATTTTTTGCGTTTTGGTGACCGGCGTTGACTCGGGCTATAGGCTTTATCTACTGATAAAATATTGATAATTTGTGATGCATACTCTTCCCTTGTCCCATTTGCCAGGCCTTTTATGCTAAAAGAAACCTCTTTTCCAGGCGGGATCGACATCGAATAATGATTTTTTATCTCACTATCAATAAGCGCATTATCAGAGTTGTAGTATTGTACTTCAATCACGATATGTTGAAGACGATCATCTGAAATATTCTTAAGAAAACCAACGCTTGAAATATATGCTCTTTCTCCAAGAGCAGTATACTTCAATGTTGGGTTTTCTATCGAAATGTAGTTATCTATGTTTGTAATGATTTCCTGATCAGAATAGCTGGCCTCTGACATTAAAAGAAGACCTATAATTAATATTATTCTCTTCATAGATATAGCCTCATGCAATACTTTGAAGGCTACAATATAGCGTGGCCCCTTCTTTTTCAAGAGGACTAAAGAAAAAGATCCAACGATTATCCCGATAACTTGTTTGTACAGAAAAGAAGCGCATTCATAGCCTGATTTTGTGTGCCCATGTATTACAATAAGGGCTCTTCCCCTGATCGAGTGGGTAGTTTACTGTATAGAGGATGAGAGACAAAGACTTATACGCCCAGATACTGGGTATCAAGAGTCCCTGGCATGTATCGGGTGTTGACCTGAGTGTGTCAGA
>JAZGGH010000029.1:0-8040 GCA_036480335.1 Gammaproteobacteria bacterium
TTACGTGTCGCATATACCGGCGCTGAACCAGTCAGAGCCGAAATGCTGGATCGATTTTCAGACGCCTTTGCTGAATGCGGCTTTCAACGTCAGGCACTATTCCCCACTTATGGTCTAGCAGAAGCCACGTTAATAGTCTCTGGCGGACCAGCCCATGATTTACCGATGATCGTATCCGTAGATACTAGCGATCTAGAAAAACAACGGCGAGTGACAAACACCTCCGCGAACGCTGCCGACGCACGCAGGTTAGTCGGTTGCGGCAGTCACTCACAAGGAGAGCTGTCAAGGCAGCATGTAATAATTGTTAATCCTGAAAGTTGTAAACAATGTGAACCAGATGAAATCGGCGAAATATGGGTTGCCGGCCCCCATGTTGCAATGGGCTATTGGAATCGACCGGAGGAGACTTGTTCGACCTTCAAAGCCCACTTGGCCGACACCCAGGAAGGCCCTTTCCTTAGAACCGGCGATCTGGGATTTATTCGAGAGGGCGATGTTATTGTTACAGGCCGTCTCAAGGATCTCATCATTCTTCACGGACGGAATGTTTACCCGCAAGATATTGAATGGACCATGGAACAAAGCCATCCTGCCTTGGCGCAAGCTGGAGGAGCAGCGTTTTCGGTCGAAATCAACAACCAGGAGCAACTAATTGTAGTACAGGAACTAGCCTACCGGAAAAAACCCGATTTGAACGAAGTGCTGGAAAGTATACGCCAAGCCATTGCAGAAACGCATGAATTACCCGTATATCAAGTTTTACTCATCAAGCCAGGCACTATTCCTAAAACTTCCAGTGGCAAGATCCAGCGCCAGGCCACCCGTGCCAAGTTTTTGACGGAAGAACTGCAAGTGATGAGCTCATGGCGAATTGAATCGGAAACACAAGAATTGGTCATAGAGGCTTCAATGACTGATCAAGATAATGACAAAACTGTGTTGTCCAGTCATCAACACGACTCTATAACGGAAGAAATCCGACATTGGCTTGTTGCCCATCTTGCTAAAGAACTCAGAATCCCACCGACAGAAATCGATGTTAGCGAACCCTTTACCTATTACGGTCTCGCTTCGGTGGAAGGTGTGGCCATGGTCGGCAAACTTGAAGAATGGTTGGATCGCTCCATCCCCCTGAGCTTAGTCTGGGATTACCCAACTGTTGAAGCAGTTGCTGATTTCCTGGGAACCTCTGATAGTAATCAGGCAGCCTAATTTCACACATTTTAAAGAATTATCTTCACAAATATAATCCCAAGATTCCCACGCTCTCCGTCACTGCTATTAAGTTAAGAGAAAACACTTATTATCAGTAGGTTGGTTAGCCCAACCTACTGAAACAATTGATGTTATATCTTAACTTAATGACAGTAACGGTCTTTGAGAGAATCCCTTCTAGATCGTTCCAGCCGACTACCCCAACGTGCCAAAGCCCTGGAGCATCAATGTCACTCTCACCCTCTCATGTTACCACAAGTCACCTTGTAAGGTGATTACAAAAAGTCCTTCAGGGGTTATAAAGCAATTACAAACTCAGGCAGTCTAATTAGAAACGTGTATGAAATAACTTGAACATTCTGATTTGTCTTTTTGCTCCTGGCCAGACGATCTCAATCGTCGAGTAGAACAACTATGCTCCTTTTGAGATCGTCTGGCCAGGAGCAAAAATCCTACGTCATAATTGTTCAACTTATTCCATGCACGTTCCTTATCCTGCTCTTATAACAACGATCTTTAAAAACTCTATTGCCTAGGGTAGCGCTGATTTAAGCTTTCTGTATTCGTTAATATAATGTTGATGGAGTATTAGAACACCTTGTCAATAAGTAAGTTACGAACAGAAAATGCCGAGTTTTGAATTAATCAGTGTTGCCACTGGTGCCTGGGAATAGAAAATAAAGTGTAACTAACTGAAGCAATTGGAAATTTCCTGGCGAACCTAATCAGAGTTGAAGCAGTCTATTGACCTGACCCCAACAGGGTGATTAACTAAAAGGAAAAAAATATCAGAGAAAGGTGCCAAATAAAGGAACGCGCATGAAGTTACTTGAACAACTGGCGCAGAACTTTTGTTCAACTTCAAGGCGCAGAAATAGGCGCATAGTAAGTATGTTTACACTTTGGGTTTAAGATATCCATCCTCACTTTCCCGAGTGGGGAGGGCTATTAAAAGCCTACACCCTTCTTGTGCAGGAGTGCTTCAGGCATGCAAGCCCCCACTCGAGAAACGGTTAGGGCAAAACAAGGTTATATGTAAAAGCACAGCATGAATAGAAAAGTCATTCATTCACAGGAAGTAATCACAGCCCAGTTAACTGACGCACAAAAACAGCTCTGGATACTTTGCCAACGAGACGATAATGCAGCCCGTGCTTATTCTGTTCCGGTTGTATTACGCTTACGTGGTCCTCTTGACATAAAAATCCTGCAGCAAGCGATTCAAGACATTGTTAACCGACACGAAGCCTTGCGCACCAAGATCAGCGCCGATGGACAACAACAAATTATTTCGCAAGCGGATGATCTAAATATACCAGTTGTCAATTTTTCTGGTTTATCTGACACAGAACAAGAAAGTCGACTCACGCATTTTCTCGAAGCCGAAAGTAGTACTCTTTTTGATTTGAAACGGGGGCCTTTATTTCGAGCAGCACTTGTCAAACTCGATGAAAAACACCACATTCTGACTCTCGTAGCCCATCATATCATCATCGATGGCTGGTCCATGGGCGTTTTGGTCAACGATATCGCTAGTACCTACACCACGCGATCCCAAGGACAAGAGCCAATTAAAAAACCGCCACTACAATTCCGGCAATATGCCGAGTTACTCAAAACATACCTTAACGATTTACGCATGCAGGAGGACGAGTCCTACTGGCTCGATCAATTCCGGGACTCTATTCCTCAGTTAGAGCTCCCAACAGACAATCCTCGACCACCAGCCATGACATTTACTGGTAGCAGATACAGCTTATCAATGAATTCCGGGCTAGTAAATAAGCTCAATGTTCTTAGCCAAGAACAAAACTGCACCCCGTTTATGACGCTGCTGGCTGGATTCATGATTTTACTCCACCGTTTATCAGCTCAGGATGAATTGATTGTGGGCGTGCCGGTCACCAAACGGGCGATGCGAGGTGGTGGTGAGATTGTTGGCTATTGTGTCAACATGATTCCTGTCCTCGGCCACATCGCAGCAGATATTACTTTTCTCGAATATTTGGCCCAGCTCAGGGCTACGTTGCTTGATGCCTATGCACACGCCACTTATCCCTTTGCCAGCCTGGTCAAAAAGCTCAACCTGAAAAGAGATCCCAGTCGACCGCTACTGGTCACAACAGTATTTAACATGAATGCCCCGCTGACTACAGCTGTCAGCATCCCGGACATTAACCTGGAACTGGTTCAACCCCCGATCAGTTACACCCAGCATGAACTCAGTCTCAATCTTATTGGTATAAACGATGAACTACTGATGGAGATTGAGTACAACACGAGTCTTATCAATTCGAACCGAGCACAACAACTGGCACAACAGCTGATAACCCTGTATGAAGGAATAGTCAACAACCCCAGGCAACAGGTCTCAAGCTTAAACATCCTGAGCGACAAAGAAAGACGAACGCTCCTGGTAAACTGGAATTCTACCCATGTCGACTATCCGACCAACCAGTGTCTGCATCAGCTGTTTGAAGCCCAGGTCGAGAAAACACCTGAAGCAACAGCAGTAATTTTTGAAGACCAGTCCTTGACCTATGCAGAGCTCAATACACGCGCCAATCAACTAGCCAATCATCTACGCAGATTTGGAGTCGGCCCTGATATCCCGGTTGGAATCTGCATGGAGCGCTCCCTGGAAATGGTCATCGCGCTTTATGGCATTCTCAAAGCCGGCGGCGCATATGTCCCTCTCGACCCAGATTATCCCAGCGACCGTTTAGCCTATATTCTGGATGAAACCCAAGTACCTGTTGTTTTAGTGCAAAACCGGCTGCTTGACAGCTTACCAACAACCAATGCTCATGTGTTAGCACTGGACACAGAATGGGAATCTATCGCCAAAGAACCAACACATACCCCAGAAAACCTCACCAAACCGCAAGATCTGGCCTATGTAATCTACACCTCCGGTTCCACAGGAAAACCAAAGGGAGTTGCAATTCCCCATACAGGCATCGTCAACCGTTTGCTGTGGATGCAAGATGCTTATGGCCTGAATGAAACGGATCGTATTTTACAGAAAACACCTTTCAGCTTCGACGTTTCGGTCTGGGAATTTTTCTGGCCGTTGATTACAGGCGCCCGGTTGGTAGTTGCAAAACCCCAGGGTCACAAAGACACTGCATATTTGGCCAGACTCATCGCCCAGGCACAAATTACCACACTGCATTTTGTACCGCCTGTGCTTGCTGTTTTCCTGGAAGAGCCAGGCATCGGGTCTTGCGTCTCTCTGCGCCGAGTGTTTTGCAGTGGCGAAGCCTTGCCATATGAAGTCATGCAACGACACTTCTCCAGATTGAACGTTCCCCTCTATAACCTGTACGGTCCCACTGAAGCATCGGTGGACGTGACACATTGGACCTGCACTCGCGATACGCACTTATCGATCGTCCCAATTGGCCGCCCGATCGCCAACACCCAGATCTATATTCTGGATTCCCACCTAAACCCTGTACCTATTGGTGTTCCAGGCGAACTACACATCGGCGGAGCAGGTCTGGCACGTGGTTACCTCAACCGGCCGGATCTAACCAAAGAAAAATTCATTGTTGACCCATTCAGCAACGAACCAGGCGCAAGGCTCTATAAAACTGGTGATTTGTCCCGCTATCTGCCCGACGGTAACATTGAATTTCTGGGACGTATCGACCATCAGGTGAAAATACATGGATTCAGAATCGAGCTAGGCGAAATCGAAGCCACACTGGCAGAACACCCTGCCATACGTGAAACGGTTGTCATCGTGCGAGACGATGGGCCAGCAGGCAAACATCTGGTAGGTTATATCGTAACCAACCAGGACATGGAACTCGATACCAACTTACTCAAAAATTTTTTAACGAACAAACTGCCCGATTACATGGTCCCAGCCACATTTGTTTTTCTCGATGAACTGCCATTAAGCCCTAATGGCAAGGTAGATCGCAAAGCACTCCCGGCACCCGAGCAGAAGCCAGAGCTGAAGCGAGATTATGTTGCCCCTCAAACTCAGAACGAAAAAATTCTTGCTGAAATCTGGTGCGGATTACTTAACGTAGAAAAAATCAGTATCAATGACAATTTCTTCGAACTTGGTGGTGATTCAATTCTCGGTATTCAGGTGATATCCCGTGCTACCCAGGCAGAACTTACCCTGACAGCCGCCCAGCTTTTTGAACATCAAACAGTAGCGCAGCTGGCAGCAGTCGCGAAAACAGCCAAGTTGACTCTGGCTGAACAAGATCTTGTAATAGGCTCTGTACTCTTAACACCTGTTCAGCAATGGTACTTTGCAGCAGACCTTCCGGCACCTGATCATTTCAACCAATCAATACTTTTCGAGGTTCGAAAGCACCTGAATTCAAAACTGCTGAAATCGGCCATTCAACACCTGATGGAACACCATGATGCTTTACGGATGCGCTTTCATCGTGTGGAAAACACTTGGTTGCAGACCAATGCAGGCCTGGAAGAACATTCAATCTTCAGCCACGTCGATGTTTCATCGTACCCAACTCCCGAGCAAGCCACTGCTATCGAGACAACAGCTGCACAGCTACAAACAAGCCTGGATATTCAAAGCGGACCGCTACTGCGCATAGCGTTGATTACTCCAGGATCTGACCAACCAGACCGCTTGTTGCTCATTATTCACCATCTTGTGGTCGACGGTGTCTCCTGGCGTATTCTGCTGGAAGATCTACAAACTGTTTATCAACAACTGCAGTCAGGCAAACCGGTAATCCTTCCACAAAAAACCACGTCTTTTAAAGAGTGGGCCGAGCGTCTGCAGAACTATGCCCAGTCGGACCATGTACGCGAGGAACTAAAATACTGGCAAACTAACACGCTCAAACCGGTTGCCCGAATACCGGTCGATACTCCAGGTGGCGCCAATACCATGGGAACCAGTCGCTCGATCACAGTCTCATTAACTGTTGAGGAAACCCAAGCCTTATTGCAAAAAGCTCCGGAAGCCTACCACACCCAGGTTAACGACTTGTTACTAACTGCACTGACGCAAACACTATCAACCTGGGCCGGCACTCAAGAAATTCAGGTAGATCTCGAGGGACATGGTCGCGAGCCCGTATTTGATGATCTGGATATCTCGCGCACCGTAGGATGGTTTACCACAATCTTTCCAGTGCGTTTGAATCTCTCCGGCTCAACTGAAACTGGTTCTGTGATAAAAGCAATCAAAGAACAACTTCGCGCTGTTCCACAAAAAGGCATGAATTACGGCGTGTTGCGTTATCTGACGAATGACCCCAGGCTTCGTGCAGAACTTTCTTCTCTAACTCAGTCTGAAATTCTGTTTAACTATCTCGGGCAATTCGATCAGGTTTTACCCGAGGGATCGCTATTGTGCCTCGCACAAGAGAGCCACGGACCTGATCACAACGAGACCGAATCCCGGCGTTATCTGTTTGACATTAATAGCAGCGTCATAGAAGGCCAGCTTGCCATAAGCTGGACCTACAGCACTGAACTGCACCAACATGAGACCGTAGAAAACCTGGCGAAGGGATTCGCTGATGCGGTGCGTAGCCTTGTGACTCATTGCCTATCCTCGGAAGCAGGTGGGTATACGCCATCGGACTTCTCAGATATCGACCTGGACCAATCCGACCTGGACAATCTACTAAAGGAATATGAAGACGAAAACGATGAAGACTGAATCGCAATCGATCCAAAAAACAAAACCGTCTAACAAAAAGAAAAATATCGAGGCCATTTATCCACTCAGCCCACTGCAACAAGGATTGCTGTTCCACAGCACATTGGACCCCAAGTCAGGTGCATATATCGAACAACTGGAATGCGTCCTCAGCGGGAATCCTGATATCAGCAACTTTCACCAGGCATGGCAACAAACCGTAGACCAGCACCCGGTTCTGCGCACCGGGTTTTTTACGAAAACTGCGGAAAAACCTGTTCAAATCGTCAGTCGACAAGTTAATTTGCCAATAGATATCCAGGACTGGTGTAACCTCTCCATTGAGGAACAAAACCAGCAATGGAAAAAACTTCTGGCCGAAGATCGCCGCAGGGGTTTTAAGCTCTCTACGCCGCCATTAATGCGCCAGTCCCTAGTGCGTCTAGCGGAAGACAGTTATCGCTTTCTTTGGAGTCACCACCACATTCTGCTCGATGGCTGGTCACTTGCATTGGTGCTTAAAGAAGTTCTGTCTCGCTATGAGTCCTTATGTAATGGTCGCGATTTACATGTTCAACCGCCCCGTTCCTATCGCGATTACATTGCCTGGCTGCAACATCAAGACATCAACGCAGCAGAGCAATACTGGCGTGAACAACTTGCTGGATTCACTGCACCTACACCACTGACTGTGGACCGCGACTTGAGCAATCAGCCCTCAGGATACGCCGAGGAAACCCTGCAGTTATCAACCGAAAACACAACGGCATTACAAACGCTTGCTAAGCAGCAGCAACTGACCCTGAATACACTGGTACAAGGTGCCTGGGCACTGTTGCTCAGCAAATACAGTGGGGAACAAGATATTGTTTTCGGCGTCACCACCGCTGGTCGTCCCACCGAATTAATTGGTGTGGAATCGATGGTGGGACTCTTCATCAATACCCTTCCGGTACGGGTAAAATCAGCACCTGATATCCGCTTGCCCGATTGGCTGAAAAATCTCCAAACACAGAACGCCAATCTACGGCAGTACGATTATACGCCACTCGTCGAGGTGCAACGTTGGAGCGACGTGCCTGGAGGCACACCTTTGTTCGAAAGCATCTTCGCCTTCGAAAATTATCCTCTAGATAGTGCGTTGCGCGAGCAAAATTCAGGGTCTATCGAAATTCAAA
>JAZGGH010000030.1:0-5095 GCA_036480335.1 Gammaproteobacteria bacterium
TGACACCAGAAAAATACCAACAACTCGTCTCCGAAGGTTACAACCGCATCCCTGTTATGCAGGAAATTCTGGCGGATCTTGATACCCCGCTCAGCACCTATCTCAAATTGGCCAAAGGCCCATACTCATACTTGTTTGAATCCGTTCAGGGTGGTGAGAAATGGGGCCGTTATTCGATTATAGGACTGCCCTGTAAAACCGTCCTGACGGTAAAAGGCGAGACCATCGAATTGTGCAACGATGGTCAGATAATTGAAACGGTGCAAACCGATGACCCTCTAGACTGGATTGAAAAATACCAGGCGCGCTTCAACGTGCCTGAGCTGGATGGTCTGCCACGTTTTAGAGGTGGGCTCGTCGGTTACTTCGGTTATGACACGATTCGCTATATCGAACCGCGCCTGAAAGAGACAGCTAACCCAGATCCATTGGGCAATCCAGATATTCTGCTCATGCTATCCGAAGAGCTGGTGGTGTTCGATACGCTGTCTGGAAAGCTGATGCTTATTGTGTATGCAGATTCTTCAGATGCGCAAGGATACGATCATGCGAATGCTCGTATAGCAGAAATACACAAACAACTTTGTCAGCCGTTACCCATCCCTACGCCGATGCGTAAACCTGCAAAAGTTAAGGAATCTGATTTTATTTCTGGATTTACTCAGGAAGGTTTCGAAACGGCAGTGCGTAAGGTTAAAGACTACATTGTCGAGGGCGATGCGATGCAAGTCGTATTGTCGCAACGGTTGTCAGTACCTTATAAAGCGCCGCCCATTGATTTATACCGGGCGCTGCGTAGCCTGAACCCTTCGCCCTATATGTTCTTTCTCGATCTGGGGGACTTTAATGTCGTGGGGTCATCGCCAGAAATTCTCGTGCGTCTTGAAGAGGGTGAAGTGACGGTTCGACCCATTGCAGGTACTCGCCCGCGTGGTGCAACACCCCAGCAAGACCATGACTACGAAAAAGATCTCCTCACTGACCCGAAAGAACTAGCCGAACACCTGATGCTCATTGACCTGGGTAGAAATGATGCGGGTCGTGTGAGTAAGATTGGCACGGTAAAGCTGACTGAAAAAATGCTCGTCGAACGTTACTCACATGTCATGCACATCGTCTCCAACGTCATCGGAGAGATCAAAGATGGAATGACCGCAATCGATGTATTGCGTGCAACCTTTCCGGCAGGTACGGTGAGTGGTGCGCCCAAAATTCGCGCCATGGAAATCATCGACGAACTAGAACCTGTGAAGAGAGGTGTGTATGCAGGTGCAGTGGGTTACCTCGACTGGTCTGGCAATATGGATACTGCCATTGCGATTCGCACAGCTGTCATAAAAGACGAAATATTACATATCCAGGCGGGTGCCGGTATTGTTGCTGATTCTATTCCTGCCAATGAATGGGATGAAACCATGAATAAGGGCCGAGCAATTTTTCGAGCAGTCGCTCTCGCGCAAGCGGGCCTTGATGGGAATCACCGCTAAGCTTTTTTGCCTCAACGAAGCACACTTGAAAAGGCTACTGACTTAGCTTCTCATTATTTTTTTAACGGCTAATGTCTTCGAGTCCGGTGCATCTTGGCCGTCCCTGGGCGAGCTTGCTAATTTCCTGCTCCAGCAACATCCTGTCTTTACTCTGAGCGCCCTCACTGTTAGAGGATTGATTCATAGGCATTTTATTTTTAAGCGTTTTACTGCCTATAAAATAATTTGTTTTTTTTGACCTCCTGTAGTATATTTAATACAAATAATAACGAGTCTGCGTAGGTGATTAAAGACAGTCTCGTAAATAAAAAACAATAATAATTACTGGTAGCGCGTTACTTAAAAAACACAACTAACCTGAACTAAATTAGGGTATACCTTTTTAGTTTGCTAATGAAATAATAAGGATGGAGTCAGATGAATCAGAAAACACGGGGAAACCTTACGCAAATTTCAAAAAGAAACCCACATCATTTTTTATCGAGTGAAAAGATTGCCTCTGCCTGGGAAGAGTCAATGGCTGCCGATGGGGTGTCGTCTGAAAACCAGAGGCAATCGACCGAAGCCTATTTCCGATTTAGCAATCTGTATCAATCACTGCATAAACAACCTCGCTCTGTCAGAAGGAAATTACAAAACATCTGTAAGATGCCTTTGGCAAGAACAGCTTTACTGCTGGCGTTGGGATTGGGGCATACGCTGCCAGCATCTGCAGCAGGTATCTGGGTGAATACCCTGGTTCCGGATATCAATCCCAACGATGGAAAGTGTTCGTTGATCGAAGCTATTGAGAATGCCAATGCTGATGCGAAAGTGCATTCAAATTGTCAGAGAGGTAATGGTGCGGATACGATTTATCTGTGGCGGAACAATACCTATTCACTGGATAAAATTCATAATTCGAGAACAGAAGGAGCTGAAGTACTTGTTAATGGCTTGCCTGTTATTACCAGCAAAATAAAAATTAATGGCAAAGGCGCCACGATTGAACGCAGGGGTGGGAGTGCAGAGTTTTTCCGTTTGTTTGAAGTAGCAGTCAGTGGTGATCTGTCACTCAGTCACCTGACGCTGAGAGGTGTAAGAACGGAAATCTACACCTTCCAGAGCCAGTTTTATACTGCTACCCCGTTCGATGTTTACACTCCAATCGGGCCTGGTGGTGCTGTTTCTAATGCCGGTAAGGTCAGTATGTCGAATGTGCGTGTGATTGACAGTGTAGCAGGTTCCTCTACATCTGACGATGTTGGCGCAGTACACAATACGGGCCAGATGGTCATCACAAATTCTGCCTTCATCGATGATGGCAGTCATGGCCTTAACTATTCGAGCGCGATTTCAAATTCAGGCAGGCTGACTATTTCAGGCACTCTTATTGATGGTAGTGGCGCAAATACCGGGGTAAATAATTTTGCCGGAGGACATCTGGAGATCAGGAACTCGACCATTACGGGTAATCATGAGGCCATCGTCAACGCAGGTAGTTTATCTCTGAATCATTCGACTGTTGCAGGAAACCTCGCTTACACTAAATATGCAAAAACAATCAATGTCATATCGAATACGGGGGATTTAACGCTTAGCAATAATCTTATTTCCGGGAATGCTGTTGTTAATTATTTCAAAGACTATAGTGGTACTACGCCCTGGTATTTTTCCTACCTGAATCAGCATGCTGTCATCCAGAATTCTGGAACTATTAATAGCAGGAATAATGTTCTGGGTCACAATGGGCTGGCTTTTTCTTCGTCTGATTTAACCATCAGCCCCTCTTTCGCACAAGGGTTTACGCCTGATTCGAGTGATATTGTGGCAACAATTGATGGTAATCAACCGACACCATTGCAAGGTATTATGAAGTCTGAGGATAGTGTTCTTGCCTGGTCTCACATCATGAATAGTTCACAATTATTTCAGGGGCCTGTGCCGATACTGGAAAACAATGGTGGTCTTACAAACACGATTGCTCTCGTTCCCGGCAGTATCGCAATCGATGCGGCAAACGATACTTGCCCTGCAACTGATCAGCGTGGCGTCACTCGCCCACAAGGAACGGCCTGTGACATAGGTGCTTATGAGTTCGAGCAGTCTGTTGCAAGCGGTACTGGCGTGATGGGTGATTTTGTCTGGGAAGACCTGAACAACGATGGTATCCAGGACAGCGATGAACCGGGTATGGCGAATGTCACCGTTGAGCTGTTGAGTTGTGCAGGTAATCTGGTTGATATCACGACCACTGACAGCACGGGTCACTTTAGCTTCAAGCAAATAGCTGCTTCAGACGGTTACCAGATGCAGTACAAACTGCCCGCGAGCCACCAGTTCAGTCCCGTGAATCAGGGCGGCAATTATCGCCTCGACAGTAATGCCGATCAGTCAACGGGGCTCACCCCTTGCCTGCCAATAGCAGATGGACAATCACGATTGGCCATCGATGCCGGCATGTCACCCACAGGTGGCGGTGGAACGGGTACGGGTGTGATGGGCGATTACGTCTGGAATGACCTGAATGGTGATGGCGTTCAGGACAGTGATGAACCGGGATTGGCTAATGTCAGTATTGATCTGCTGAGTTGCAGCGGTGATCAGATGGATACCACGTTCTCTGATGCCAATGGCGGTTTCCGTTTTACCAGCATCGCCCCAGGCAGTTATCAAATGCGCTACAACCTGTTAGCTAATCACCGTTACAGCCCGGCAGGTCAGGGCGGTAACTACCGAACGGATAGTAATGTGGATACGACGACCGGCTTAACCCCCTGTTTGACGATCGAAGATGGCCAGCAACGTCTGGCCGTCGATGGCGGTATGTTGTTGAACGATCCAGTCGTGAGTGCTGATCCAGAGCTAAGCGTGGAAATTAATGCCGTATCCGCTGCAAAGCCTGGACCTACAGCGTGACCAATACTGACGGCGGTGCGTTGGAGAATATAGTTATTCGCGGTCGGCAAAAACTTCCTGCGCTAGGTAGCTGGAGCACGCTGTGCAGTATAGGCAGCATCCAGCCCAATGAAACAGGCAGTTGCACAACAACAAGTACTGCGGTGCAGGGAACCTACAAGGTTCTCGTAACAGTGAGCGGTCTTGATAGTAATGGCGATTCGATTGAGTTGTCTGAGCAGGTCTTTTATCAGGGGCAGTGATTGACTGTTGGTATGCTTTGCATTCGCTTGTTTGAAGCGAGTGCAAAGCTCCTTTTCTACTTTCAGCCCAAATGATTCTGGTGCGGTACGATGAATTTTTACGCTACCAATTAAGTCATCTGGCTTTATTATTTTGAAAAATAATGTTACTGAATAAGGCAGGGTTTATGCATTAATTACTATTCTGCGATATTCTTTAATGCAATCAATACAATATGGTACCAAGGCAAAAAACTTTTTGATATCGAAAGCGCAGGCACCTAAAACACCTGTATGTTAGAAGTAAATAGATCTGTCCGGATAATTAACACGCCATGTGTCCGCTTTTGTTCCTGTTGACAATGGGATGTTGTGAAGCGGAGTTACGCAACATCAGTTTGTTGTTGATTTTCATCGATTAAATGGCCTTCTTGTGTATACCTGCCGAGTCTTCGAGGGCCATGGAAGAGGGAGATCAATCCATTTAAA
>JAZGGH010000031.1:0-26684 GCA_036480335.1 Gammaproteobacteria bacterium
TTAGCGGGAGCTATAATTAATTATAGTTGTAGTCGCCTTTACAGGGACAAACAGCTCTTCAGCACGTGAATTGGGGGAACAAAAGAGATGCAACATATTAATTCACAACCTTTATTAACCTGGAAAATCCTTATCCATTTTTTAGTGGTTTCTGCATTAATCTTAATGCAATCAACGGGATATACAAATCCTGTTCTGGTTGAGGACATTACACCGTTACCAACACCCAAAAGTTCATTTCCGCGTGAATTTACAGAGCTAAATGGCCAGATCATTTTTACTGCCAAGTGGGATCCACGCGATTCTGGTGGTTTATGGGTAAAAGATCTGACTACTCATGAAACGCATTTAATCAGGAAAATTGCTGCAACCGGTTTGACAAAATCTAACGGTTCTGTATTTTTCATAGCGTCTAAAGGCATCTGGAAAACGGATGGAACAAAATCAGGGACAGCTCTGGTCAGGAACTTTTCTGAAGCAAGTTTTATTCAGGGTTTAACAAATATCAATGGCAGTTTGTATTTTGTGACTGAAACGCAGGGTGCACCAGTAAAACTCTGGAAGAGTGATGGTTCAGAGGTTGGGACTGTTCTGATCAGGGCATTTGATCCGGGCGGAAATCAGAGCAACCCACATTCGTTTGTCAGCATGGGCGGCCGGCTGTTCTTTATTGCACCGGGCAACTCTTTTATTGGTGTTAACCATAATGAAGCATTATGGGAAACTGATGGTACTGTTGCCGGAACCCGGTTGGTAAAAGACATCTCCATTGAAAACCTGATCGCTATTGATAAAACCCTGTATTTTACGACAAGGGATGACACGCATGGGGAAGAACTCTGGAAGAGTGATGGGTCTGAAATTGGCACAGTAATGGTAAAAGATATCAAGCCAGGAAGTAATGACAGCAGACCGATGTCTTTAACAGAACTAAATGGTGTGCTTTATTTTCTGGCTTTTGATGAATCACATGGTCAGGAATTGTGGAGAAGTGATGGCACTTGAGGCTGGAACCCATCTGGTCAAAGACATCCTGAAAGGGAATTCGAGCTCTAACATATTTCGATTAACTGCGGTGGGCGGGGCGCTGTATTTTTCTGCATCGGATGGAGTATCAGGATCAGAGTTGTGGAAAAGTGATGGCACTGAAACCGGCACTTATCGAGTAAAGGATATTGTGGCGGGAAGTGGCAGTAGCGGTCCAAATGATTTGCAGGGAATCAATGGAATTCTCTATTTCACTGCAGCAGATAGCACGAATAAACGCTCTCTCTGGAAGAGTGATGGAACTGAGGCTGGAACAGTGCCCGCAAATCCTCAAAGCCCTTATCAGGACATTGCAGAGTTAATGAACACGAATGGGTCTATGATTTTTAGTGCTATTGATAGCGTTCATGGCAGGGAATTATGGATGAGTGATGAAGCATTTATTCGGGCAGAAATGACCAATATTGCACCGGATGTCACTCACAGCAACCCGGAAATGATGATCAATATTAATGATCTTTTGTATTTTGTTGCAGACGATGGTTTGTGGGCTAACTTTGGTGGTTCTTCAGGAGCCTATTTAGTGAAAGATATTCGCCCTGAAGATGTGGTCAGTTTCAATGGGCTGCTTTACTTTAAGTCAAAAGGTGGCTTGTGGAAAAGTGATGGAACTACGGCAGGCACAGTGCTTGTCAAAGCGGTCACCCCTGTGGATGACAGTGATTCCTGGTGGTTAACAACTGTGAATGGAATGCTGTATTTTTCTGCATCAAATAGCCACTTCTTCAAAGAACTCTGGAAAAGTGATGGGACAGAAGCAGGCACTGTCAAGGTAAAAAATATCGCCGCAGGACCCTGGTGGAAGCGCCAGTCTGATTACAGAGGAAGTTTTACGAATCTGAATGGTACTGTGTATTTCTCTGCAAATGACGGTACCTCTGGCGAGGAATTATGGAAGAGTGATGGAACTGAATCTGGAACCATACTGGTGAAAGATATTCGTGCAGGAAGTGCTGACAGTGACCCTCTGTATTTCACAGAAATGAACGGTGTACTGTATTTTAGTGCCTCCGATGGCCTCAATGATCGGCAGCTCTGGAAAAGTGATGGAACTGCATCCGGAACAATGCCTTTGACTTTTGGTGTTAGCCCCGATGGGCCTCTGGTGAAACTGAATAACACCCTGTATTTCCAGGCTACAAATAATCAATACGGGAAAGAGTTGTGGAAGAGTGACGGTACTGTAGCGGGTACAGAGCTAGTAAAAGATATTTATCCGGGAGGTAGTGACAGTAATCCAGGACAATTAACAACGTTAAATGGCATGCTGTTTTTTACTGCAGATGATGGTGTACAGGGTGCCGAGTTTTGGAAGAGTGACGGAACAGCGGCAGGTACGAATATCGTTAATGACATTTTTCCGGGAATACATTCCAGTGAAATAAATAATCTGGTAGCCGGTAAGGATGAACTGTTTTTTGTTGCTAATGATAATGAGCATGGATTTGAGCTATGGCAGACAGATGGCACTCCGGCGGGCACTCAATTGGTTTCTGATTTAGTATCCGGAAATATTGGTTCAGACCCTATGCATTTAACGGCTGTTGATAATACTGTGTTTTTCAGTACTAATGATGGTGTAGCAGGTAGAGAGCTGTGGAAATATGATGCAGCGCCCACAACACCACCAGAAGCTGAATTGGCTCTCCAGGTCGCGATTAATGGACAGTCAAGTATTAAGTTTGGCCCGACCGTCGCTATCGGTAGTACATTGGCCTGGGAATATACCGTTATAAATGCTGGCGATATACCTCTTAATAATGTTGAAGTTCGTGAACGCCGGAAATTACCTACGCTGGGCGACTGGACGGTTGTCTGTCGTATCAATCGTATCCCTGTTGGAGAAACCGCCAGTTGCTTGGTGACGAAAACGGCGACCGCAGGAATGTATAAATCGCTGGTTTCCGTGCGTGCGAATACTTCATTGGAAACATTGGCAAAGGCGTTCTATTTTGGCATAGATGAAGACGCTGAATTAGCTGCGACTGTGACTGCCAATAACCAGCCAGTGGCAAAACCTGGCCCGGTATTGACTGTTGGTGAAACGGTTACCTGGGTTTATAGGTTGACGAATACAGGCACTTCAATACTGAACGATATCGAAGTTCGTGGGCGCAGGAAGTTACCAGACCTGGGTAGCTGGGAAACCCTATGTACTATTCAGCAAATTCCGGTCGGTGAATCGGCCCGTTGTTCGAGCACATCAACAACAATTGATGGAACGTATAAGTCGCTTATTGTTGCTCGCAATGCTTCGGTGGAAGTACTCATCGATGCATTCTATCAAGGCCTTCGATAACGGATACAACCAACCAGAGTCAGGATCTGTAACACGCAAGACCTGACTCTGGCTAACTAAGAAATCTCAGATTTTTCCAACACTTCGGATAATAGCTCATCATATAAAATCCGCAAACGCGTATCCGGCAAATCTGTTTCCAGTACACGCTGTTTGTCACTTAACGCAAAAGGCAACAACTCAACCAGGCGAGACACCACCCAGTCCATTTCCCGGAATTTCTGTTCATCCGGTGGGTATTGCATTTCTGTTTGTCGCAACACCTGTTTTAGCAGGCTCGCAAGTGACTGGTATTCTGGCAACAAGGGTACTACCGGTATATCTGGCAACCAGCTAACGCGCCCCAGTAACAAGCGGTCAGGCAGGGTTTCCGTATCGGCTATTTTGAAGCGTTTGCCACCGACAATTGTGATCGTTAGCATGCCATCCTCATTCTTATCAAAATCCACTACCCGAGCAAAGGTACCGACATCGAAGCAGTTTGCCGGATCACCTGTTTCTCTCCCGGAACGAATGGCGCAAACACCAAAACCTTTGTTTTCACGCATACAGTTACTGATCATAGTCAGGTAGCGGGGTTCGAAAATACGTAACTTCAGGCGGCCACCGGGAAACAGCACACTCTGCAATGGAAACAGGGGAATAGTTTTCAGGTCGTACATGGATTATTCGTCCTTTGTTCCCCAGCGGGGCGAGAGGTTATTGTCAATATCCAGTTGATCCAGAATTCGGCTAACGACGAAATCCACGAGGTCATCTATCGTTTCCGGCTGCTGATAAAAACCCGGTGATGGCGGCAGAATCACCACACCCAGACGCGACAACTTCAGCATATTCTCCAGATGAATTGCAGAAAAAGGCGTTTCCCTGGGGACTAGTACAAGTTTTCTGCCTTCTTTAATGACCACATCGGCAGCGCGGTCAATAAGATTGATGCTGGCACCATTCGCAATATTTGCCAACGTACCCGTTGTACAGGGACAGACCACCATCGCTCTCGGGACGCTGGTACCGCTGGCCACTGGTGCCGTCCATTCCTGACTACCAAACACCCGTAATTGGCCACTCTGTGCCTGCAGAAATTCTGTCAATACCTTACAGATGTCAGCCGGCCTGGCAGGAAGCGACAGGTCTGTTTCCATGTTGATGACGATCTGCCCTGGTTTTGACACCATGATATACAGTGTTTCACCCGCCTCGACCAGACAATGCATCAGGCGTAGAGCATATACAGCACCAGAGGCACCGGTGATCGCTACGGCGATGGGCTTATTTTGCATTTGATGTGCCATCCAGAGCAGCCATCAGTTTTTCATGAATGCCATCAAAGCCACCATTACTCATCACCAATATATGATCACCCGGCCTGGCAAGTGTTTTTACCCTGGAAACCAGCGTCTCTACCGACGCTTCAATATGCGCCGGGATATGCATGGCCTGTAACATCGGGCGTAAATCCCAGGCCATATCTTCGGGCTGATATATCAACACTTCATCTGCCGCTGACAAAGAGGCTGGTAATGACTGTTTATGGATTCCCATGCGCATGGAATTGGAACGCGGTTCCAGCAGAGCAATGATTTTGTCCGACGAGCCGACATGCTTACGCAGACCTTCGAGCGTTGTTCTGATCGCTGTCGGATGGTGGGCAAAGTCGTCATAAATCGTAATTCCAGAAACGACACCACACACTTCCATGCGTCGGCGTACACCCTTGAAATCTGCCAGTGCACTAATCGCAACATCAGCCGGGACTCCGGTATGACGGGCAGCTGCAATAGCCGAGATGGCGTTATGAACATTATGTTGTCCGATTTGCGACCATTGCACTCGCCCCTGTGATTCACCTTTGTAGCAAACATCAAATTCACTGCCATCATCACTGGCATTACTCACTGACCAGTCAACATTTGTCATCCCGGTTGTCATCTCAGTCATCACAGACTCCTGCTCCGACCAGCAGCCCATTTCGATCACATCAGCCAGGTTAGCATCCTGTCCGTTGAGAATAATTTTGCCTTCTGACGGTACGATGCGCAGCAAATGATGGAACTGGGTTTTGATTGCTGCCAGATCCGGAAAGATATCGGCATGATCAAACTCAAGATTATTCAACACCAGAGTGCGTGGCCGGTAATGCACGAACTTTGATCGCTTGTCGAAAAAAGCCGTGTCATATTCATCGGCTTCGATGACAAAAAAAGGTGTTTTACCGAGGCGTGCCGACACACCGAAATTCCCTGGCACACCACCAATCAGAAACCCCGGCTCAAGACCGGCAAACTCCAGAATCCAGGCCAGCATACTGGCGGTACTGGTTTTTCCATGGGTGCCGGCAACTGCCAGCACCCAGCGCGACTGCAACACCTGTTCTTCCAGCCATTGTGGCCCGGAAACATAGCGCAGAGTATTATTCAGCATATATTCCACGGCAGGGTTACCCCGGCTCATGGCATTGCCAACTACCACCAGATCAGCCTCACTCTCGGCCAGACGTTCTGCCGAATAGCCTTCCTGCAAATCAATGCCCTGTTCCTGCAATTGCGTACTCATCGGCGGGTAAACACTGGCATCCGAGCCTTCCACATCAACACCAAATTCACGCGCCAGCAATGCCAGCCCACCCATGAATGTCCCACAAATACCTAATATATGAATTCGCAAACCCGCTACTCCGCCGTTGGATAAAACTGTTCTACTACAGAATACACAATTATGCCGTGAACAATAGCCAATCCCACACCGACAATAAAGGATACAGACAGGGCGTGTCGATAAATATGTGCCCGCACCACCACACTCCATACTGCCAGCAACAACCATGCAACGGCAATCAAAACCGGAATCTGGTCATTATGCAGACTTGCCATCATTACTTGCACCAGTGGCAGGGCTACCACACCGGTTACCACCCCCGTACCTGCCATGGCGGTCAGTGACTGTTGCAGACGATTTGTCCGGTAGGTTAATACCAGAGTAAACAGAAGCATCGCAATCATTATCAGGAAATCAATCGTCATAACGCCCAGTGCAACACGACTTCCGGAGGTAACAACGGCGAGTAAATATTTGATCGGGGTAAACAGCGTGAACGCCAGTATCATGGCTGAACTTGAAACAGGGTCATTCTGTGGCGCTCGCTTCAGAAAGCACATTTCAAGCCAGGAAGACAACCAGTATTTAAGCCACGCAAACATGATCGAGTGAGTTCAGCAACCGATGCCTGTTAGCTTTTTTTGCTGACAACTTTCTTTCTGGCGGTTTTTTTTGCCACTTTTTTAGGTGTGGATTTTACCACCTTCTTTTTAGGTGCCGATCGCGTGGAGATTTTTTTCTTTGCGATCGCTGTCTTTTTTACAGGCGCTTTCTTTGCGCCAGTTTTCTTTGCCGTGGTTTTTTTTGCTGCTGTTTTTTTTACGGCAACCTTACTTGTCTTTCTGGCTACAGGGGTGGCAGATTTTTGTTCCTGCACTTTCGGCGCGGACTTATCCGGGCTTTCCTGTTTAACTGACTGATGGCGTCTGGCCGCCTTGCGGATTGCAGCTGAGCGATCTTTGAGTAATGTACTGGTTTCCTGTGTCACTTTCTGCATCGCAGCAAATACATCATTTACCGAGCCTTCGCCCTGAACTTCACGCAAACTGCCCCGCTCCTGATAATAATCAATCACTGGCATGGTCTGCAAATCAAAAGCACGTAACCGGGTACTCAATAATTCTTCGGTATCTTCAGCTCGCTGACGCAGTCGACCACCGCATTCATCGCAATTTTCATCCATTTTCGGGGGTGCTGTGAAAAGATTATAGGTTGCACCACAGGACAAACAATGGCGGCGTCCCAACAAACGCTGCATAAGTCGATCAATATTCAGGTTGAGCTTGATAATCAGATCCAGTGATTGCCCCAGTTTTGCCAGCATTTCATCCAGAGCCTCGGCCTGAATCAGATTACGAGGAAAACCATCCAGCAGGAAACCCTGTGCAGTATCCTTTTCAAGCAGACGCTCACGAATCACACCCAGGATAATTTCATCAGAGACAAGCTGGCCAGCATCCATCATCAATTTGGCAGCTCTGCCCAGCGTTGTTTTATCCGCAACAGCCTGCCGTAATAACGGCCCAGTGGATATAATCGGGACGCCCAATTTTGTTGTCAGCAGTGTTGCTTGTGTCCCCTTACCAACGCCCGGCGCACCTAAAAGAACCAGCTTCATGACCAGCTCCTTGCATAATTATCTGTTATTATTAACATTATTCACAACCATTAAATAGCTATCCCTGTTATCATACAAACAGCTTACGCGTCTGTAAACCAACTTAAATACACCAAGTTACCGCTTGTAACATGAACAAGTCAAACAAAGCTTATGAATTTCCTATGTTTTAGGCTATGCTATGTCGCCATTTCGATCACTATGGCATGTGCGCTAGTGTTAAAACTTATGGCACAAGTATCAATAAATTCGACAATCTGACATCCATCAGGTTGTTATCTGTTTCATTAACTTACCATCGGGAGTATTTGTAAATGGCTCGAACTTCATCAAAGAAAAATGCATTTTATGCCCAGTCAGGCGGCGTCACGGCTGTTATTAATGCCAGTGCCTGCGGTCTCATTGAGACAGCGCGCAAGCACAAAAACAAGATTGGCAAGGTTTTCGCCGGTCGTAATGGCATTATTGGTGCATTAACTGAAGACCTGATCGATACCAGCAAGGAGTCGGCACGTTCCATCACTGCACTCAGACACACGCCTTCTGGAGCCTTTGGCTCCTGTCGCTATAAAATGAAAAGTCTTGAAGAAAATCGCCGTGAGTATGAACGCCTGATTGAGGTTTTTGCAGCACACAACATCGGTTACTTTTTCTATAATGGCGGTGGTGATTCCGCAGATACCTGCCTCAAGGTTTCCCAGCTTTCCAAGAAAATGAAATATCCTATCCAGGCAATACACGTGCCTAAGACAGTCGATAACGATCTACCGATCACCGACAACTGTCCAGGCTTTGGCTCAGTGGCTAAATACATCGCCGTATCAACCCGCGAAGCCAGCTTTGATGTGGCCTCCATGTGCAAGACATCCACCAAGGTTTTTGTTCTGGAAGTGATGGGACGCCATGCCGGCTGGATTGCTGCAGCTGGCGCAATGGCATCCACTGATTCTGTCGAACTGCCTATTCTGGTGTTATTCCCGGAAATTACCTTCAACAAGAACAAATTCCTGGCTGCTGTGAAGGAAAAAGTGAATAAGTTTGGTTATGTTTCCATTGTTGTCTCCGAAGGTGTACATGACAGCAGCGGTAAATTCCTCGCTGATACGGGTCTCAAGGATGCCTTTGGCCATTCCCAGCTCGGTGGTGTCGCGCCGGTCATCGCTAATATGGTGCGTGAAAAACTGGGCTACAAATACCACTGGGCAGTTGCTGACTACCTGCAGCGTGCAGCGCGCCACATTGCCTCGAAGAGTGATGTCGAACAGGCCTATGCTATGGGCAAAGCGGCCGTAGAAATGGCACTGGAAGGCAAAAACTCGGTCATGCCAACCATCAAACGCATCAGCAACAAGCCTTATCGCTGGAAAATCGGCGAAGCCAAGCTGTCGCGCGTAGCCAATGTTGAAAAAATGATGCCCAAGTCCTTCATTTCAAAGGATGGTTTCGGTATCACCCCCAAATGCCGGACCTATCTGGAACCCCTGATGCAGGGTGAAGACTACCCGCCCTATGGGAAAGACGGTATGCCAAAGTATGTACAATTGAAAAATACTGCGGTAAAACAGAAGCTACCGGCATTTACTGTCAAAGTATAAAGATTATTAAGGGCGCTGCGGCGCCCTTTTTTATGACAAACAATGACCCTGATCAAAAGCTCCAGGATTATTAACTGCCCAGCTGTTGATGGCTGGCGGTTATAATCGCACCGGGCTGTAGACAGATTAACTAACCTATAACTCAACAAACTTGGAGAAATCATGATAACTGCAGGACTTGTCTTTGCACTGATATGCGCCCTGATTGCGCTTCAGTACAGTACTTCATCCGTTAAATGGATTAACGAAAAACCCACTGGCAACGATCGGATGCGCGAAATTGCCGGTGCTATACAAGATGGCGCCAAAGCCTATCTGAATCGCCAGTACATGACTATTGCGATGGTGGGTATCCCACTGTTCCTACTGATTGGTATCTTCCTGGACTGGACCTCCGCTTTTGGCTTTGCCATTGGTGCTGTTTTTTCAGGCCTTGCTGGCTTCATTGGCATGAATGTATCAGTGCGCGCCAATGTACGTACTGCAGAAGCCGCAAACGACGGGTTAGATGCGGCTATGCAGATCGCCTTTCGGGGTGGCGCAATCACCGGCATGCTGGTAGTCGGCCTGGGCCTGCTAGGCGTTGCTGGCTTTTATGCCCTGTTATTGCTGTTTGGCGTTGAAGATCCTATCCACCCGCTGATTGGTCTGGCTTTTGGTGGCTCACTCATTTCTATTTTTGCCCGTCTCGGCGGGGGTATTTTCACCAAGGGCGCTGATGTCGGTGCTGATATTGTTGGTAAGGTTGAAGCAGGCATTCCTGAAGATGACCCACGCAATCCGGCTGTTATTGCCGATAATGTTGGCGACAACGTTGGTGATTGTGCGGGGATGGCTGCCGATCTGTTTGAGACCTATGCAGTTACCGTGGTAGCAACCATGCTGCTCGGCACACTGGTGATGGGTGACTTTGGTACCAAGGCCGCAATTTATCCTCTCATTATGGGCGGTGTATCCATTCTTGCCTCAATCGTCGGCACCTATTTCGTCAAGGTACGGGATGGCGGCAAAATCATGAATGCCCTGTATCGAGGCCTGGCTGTCGCGGGCGGACTGTCTGCGATCGGCTTTTTCATTGTCACCATGGTATTTATGGGAGATAACGGCACATATTCTACCTGGAGTCTGTTTTTCTGCTCAATAGTCGGATTGCTACTGACCGCTGCTATGGTTGTCATTACAGAATACTATACTGCCACAGAATTCTCGCCGGTTCGCCATATCGCTGAGGCTTCAACAACCGGCGATGGCACGAATGTTATTGCTGGCCTGGGAGTATCAATGAAATCAACTGCTGCGCCAGTTATAGCGATCTGTCTGTCTATCTGGGGCGCATACGAACTGGCTGGACTCTATGGTATTGCCATTGCCGCCACCTCTATGCTGTCTATGACGGGCATTATCGTTGCACTTGATGCTTATGGTCCGATCACCGATAACGCTGGCGGTATTGCAGAAATGGCTGAACTCGATGAAAAAATCCGCAATATCACTGACCCACTGGATGCTGTAGGTAATACCACCAAAGCCGTCACCAAAGGTTATGCGATCGGCTCGGCTGGTCTGGCTGCACTGGTATTGTTTGCTGACTACACGCATGGTCTGGAGTCAGCAGGTCATGAACTAAGTTTTGACCTGTCAAACCATATGGTTATTATCGGGTTATTCATCGGCGGCATGATCCCTTACCTGTTCGGCGCCATGGCAATGGAAGCTGTTGGTCGCGCCGCTGGCGGTATCGTTAACGAAGTACGTCGCCAGTTCAAGGAAATGCCAGGCATTATGGATCGCACCCAGAAGCCCGACTATTCCAGAGCGGTAGATATGCTGACCCGTTCGGCAATTCGGGAAATGATGATTCCTTCTCTGCTGCCTGTGCTTGCTCCGGTCATTGTCGGCCTGGTGCTGGGTCCTGTTGCGCTTGGTGGGATGTTGCTGGGCACCATCGTCACCGGGCTATTTCTGGCGATCTCCATGACGACCGGTGGTGGTGCATGGGATAATGCCAAGAAATACATCGAAGACGGAAACTTTGGCGGCAAGGGTTCAGATGCGCATAAAGCCGCCGTTACCGGTGATACCGTAGGCGACCCCTACAAAGACACGGCTGGACCGGCGATTAATCCCCTGATCAAGATCATCAATATTGTTGCTTTGATGATTATTCCACTGCTCTAGGAATCAGGCATAGCTGGATGTCCACTCCGATATCTGGCTGATTGATAGCCAATTAACCACAGGGGCCGGTATACTTACCGGCCCCTTAATTTTGAGGAATTGTGAATGAATCTGGACCGCGTAAATTCAGGCAAAGATGTCCCTAATAACATCAACGTCATTGTAGAAATACCTGCATACAGTGACCCCGTTAAATATGAAGTCGACAAGGATTCCGGTGCAATGTTTGTTGACCGCTTCATGAATACGCCCATGCATTACCCATGCAATTACGGCTATATTCCTCACACCCTGTCAAAAGACGGCGACCCAATTGATGTGCTAGTATTATCACCCGTACCCTTAATCAGCGGATCAGTTGTCCGCTGTCGACCTTTGGGCGTGTTAAAAATGACCGATGAATCGGGTGATGACGCCAAGATTCTAGCCGTACCGATCGACAAACTGTGCAGGGTTTATCGAGCCATGAAAAACTTCCGTGACCTGGCGCCGATGAAAATCGAACAGATCGCTCATTTTTTCGAACATTACAAAGATCTGGATGAAGGCAAATGGGTTCGCGTTGACGGCTGGTATGGCGTTGAAGAAGCCAAACAGGAAATTCTTGATAGCGTGCAAATGTTTAAAGATGCTCCCGAAAAGCCCAACTTCTAATTTTAAATTTAAAGAAAATAAAACAACCCATGAAAATCTGTATTCTCTCTGATAGTCACGACAATCGCCCATTACTCGAAGCCGCAGGCATCGCCGGCAAAGACGCCGGCGCAGAAGCCATTCTGCATTGTGGTGACCTGGTAGCACCGAGCACCCTGAATGTTCTGCAACCCCTCGGTCTACCCATACATGTTATTCATGGCAATAACACCGGCGATCTCTACATGATGTCACGCATTGCCAGTAAAACCAGCAACATGGTCAACTTCTATGGTCAGGATGCCAGCATCAAACTCGCTGGCAAACGGATTTTCATCGTACATTACCCACATTACGCCAGAGCACTGGCAACTACTGGTGACTGGGATATCGTCTGTTGTGGGCATGATCATATTGCCAACATCGAATCAATCAGCAATATAAAAGGCTCGGAAACGCTGTTGCTAAATCCTGGAACAGTCGGGGGAATTGCCGCCCCTGCCACCTGGATACTTGGGGATCTCGACAGCATGACTTTTTCTATTGAAGCCGTTGAAGTTAAGCAGGTTAAGTCAGCCTAATAGTATAAAACCATACCTGGCCGGATCAACAGTAGACCCTGGCAACCCCAGTTAAAAAGCATTCGCATCCGGTGTATTTTTCTCCACCCAGCGACTACCCTGCAACAAGGTTTCCTTTTTCCACAAGGGCGCTTCGGATTTCAGTTTTTCCATCACCGCCCGACTGGCGTCAAAAGCAGCCGCACGGTGTGCTGACCAGCAAGCAACCAGTACAATAGCATCGGCTGGCTTGATGCTGCCTGTGCGGTGAATAATAAGGCAATCCAGTAACTGATACTGTTCTATTGACGTGGTTACCAACGCCTCCAGATAGGCTGCTGTCATTTCAGGATAATGTTCAATTAACATTCCACTGACGCTATCGCCTTCATTGAAATCTCGCATGGTTCCGACAAATACCGCAGTCGCTCCAACGCTATTCTGCCAATCCTGTTGCGACTGATAGTGCTGCATCTGCTGCCATGGATCGAATGTTTCCTGCAGGAGAATAACCATTTAGCCTCCGGTGACCGGTGGGAAATAGGCGATTTCATCTCCATCGCTAATGACCTGCCCAAGATCGCTGTACTCCTGATTTCTGGCAACCAGTATTCTGTCCGGTATTTCGGCATCCGGTAATAATAATTTGAAGAGCTGGCGAATTGTTGTATTGTTCGCCACAGACAGCGTTTCATCCGACAAACCAAACTGCTCCCGAAAGGATGCAAAAAATCGAACACGTACGGTAATGGTTTCACTCATACGTTAAATACTACCACGCAGTCGTGACAATCAGGAACAACAGGAACATCATCCATGAGCAAATTATCGCATTTCAATCAGCACGGCGAAGCCCATATGGTAGATGTTGGTAATAAACAGACGACCCGCCGGGTTGCTATCGCAGAAGGCACTATTCTGATGCAGCCGGAGACGCTGGCGCAGGTACTCAAGGGCAACCACAAAAAAGGCGATGTCCTTGCAGTGGCACGCATTGCCGGCATTATGGCGGCAAAAAAAACGGCTGATCTGATTCCCCTCTGTCACCCACTGCCACTGACGCATATCAATATCGAATTTCAGACCTGTGAAGAACCGGCCAGCATACTCTGCCGCACCACCACAGAAACCCATGCACAAACCGGAGTTGAAATGGAAGCACTCACTGCGGTACAAATCTGTCTGCTGACTATTTATGATATGTGCAAGGCCGTTGATCGCGGTATGGTGATTAATCAGGTGCAACTGGTTGAAAAACTGGGCGGCAAATCAGGCCACTGGAAACGAGTAGATCCATCATGACTAACGAACAGTTTAACCAGGACCTGCTCAACTTCATCAGCAGGTCACCAACCCCCTTCCACGCCACCCGCAACATGCGTGATGAACTCCTTGAGAACGGCTATATCGAGCTGGATGAGGGAGAACCCTGGCATTGCTCAGCCGGCGGAAAATACCTCGTCACCCGCAACGACTCTTCAATCATCGCCTTTTCCCTGAGCGACAATAACCCTGCAGACAGTGGTTTCAGAATGGTTGGCGCACATACAGATAGTCCGTGCCTGCATATCAAACCCTCGCCGGTCATCACCAGTACGAATTATTATCAACTTGGCGTAGAAGTCTACGGTGGCGCCCTGTTGAACCCCTGGTTTGACCGTGATCTGTCTATTGCTGGCCGTGTCAGCTACCGCAGCACTGCGGGGTCATTGGCAAGCACATTGATCGACTTTATGCGCCCGATTGCCGTGATACCCAGCCTGGCGATCCATCTCGATCGCGATGCCAACAAACAGCGGAGCATCAATGCTCAAAACCACCTGCCACCAATACTCATGCAGAGCAATGACAATAATCCGGACTTCGAACAGTTGTTACTTGACGAAATCCTTGACCAGAATCCGTCTCTGGATATCGCCACTGTGCTTGATTTCGAATTGAGCCTCTATGACTGTGCTGCCCCGCGCATGACTGGATTGCATGAAGATTTTATCAGCGCCGCCCGGCTGGATAATTTACTCAGCTGTTTCTGCGGATTACGCAGTCTGCTGAACAGCAATTCTGCCGAAAATGCCCTGCTGGTCTGTACCGACCATGAAGAAGTGGGCAGCGCTTCTCACTGTGGCGCAGATGGCCCTTTTCTGGAATCGGTACTCAAGCGAATTACCGACTCGAACGAAGATTTCTGTCGCTGCATGCAACATTCCTGGTTAATTTCAGCAGACAATGCCCACGGCATACACCCCAACTATCCAGAAAAACATGATGCCAATCATGGTCCACGACTGAACGAAGGCCCAGTGATCAAAATCAACGCCAATCAGCGTTATGCAACCACCAGTGAGAGCAGCGCTCTGTTCCGTCATATCTGCGAACAGGCAGAGATTCCGCTTCAATCATTCGTGGTACGCTCTGATATGGCCTGTGGTAGCACCATTGGCCCGATCACTGCCAGTAAACTGGGCGTCAAAACACTCGATATCGGCGTGGCCACCTTCGCCATGCATTCAATCAGGGAACTAGCAGGAGCGCGAGATAGCTGGTATCTCTTTCAATCATTAACACTTTTTATGCAATATCCGGTTTAAACCCTACAGAAATACCAACCAGTTACCGATAGTCATTCTGATACACTCACAGCCAGCGGGCTGAATTGGACACTATAAGCGAGGACATTGATGTCACAGAAACTGGCACTGGTCGTAGACGACTCTGAATCTGCCCGTCAGGTTCTCCGGCGTATGCTGGAAAAACACAACATTGCTGTAGATACGACCAGCTCTGCCAGCGAGGCACTGGATTACCTTGCCCGACACCGACCTGATGTTATTTTCATGGATCATAATATGCCGGGCATGGATGGCCTGGAAGCCGTCAAGCATATCAAGGCAAACCCCAAGACAGTCACCATTCCTGTGATGATGTATACCTCGAAGGAAGGTGATCTGTACCTGGGTGAAGCACGTGCCCTCGGTGCCGTGGGTATTCTTCCCAAAACCGTTGCACCCGGAGAATTGTTTGGTGCGCTGGTACGCCTTGGTCTGACCCAGGACCGGCGCACCAATCCGCCTGATCACAACCCGGACGGACCCTCTGAACGGGCAACGGATATAGCGGAAATGGGTACCCGTGGCTGGGCACATGTTGATGAACCCATACCGGTTCTCACCCATGCAAACCCGCCTTCCGAAGAAGATAATCGTCTTAGATTCCTGCTGGAGGAACAACGCGTAGAGCTGCGCAAGGATATACTAGTCTCCATTGAATCCGTAAGCCGCAATGTTAACAGCAAGCTAACTCAGGAACTGGATAAGCGTTTTCAAAACCCGCAACCTGTTGAAAAAAAATCGTCAGGTGCATTCTGGAAACTGGCAACCATCGGCAGCTTTTTCCTGTTAGCCTGGGCTCTGAGCGGTATTCATACACTCAAAAACCAGATAACTGATCTAACAGCTTCTTTGACACCAAAAATATCTCGCAGTATTGCCAGAGCAAAAGCCCCCAACCAGAGAGCCAAACCCGCTCAGCAAGTCTCTATTGAGAAAAAACCGGTCGCAAAAAAACCTCCTGGCATTCTGACAACCGAGAAACTCTCGATTGATAAATCTATGCCATATCCTTATCAGGAACTCGCTCTAGACAAGGAACGGCTTGAAATGCTTGATTCGCTGGTTAACAAACTTAAAGAGCGTAATTTCGAGGGGCGCGTGACACTGGAAACACATGTCGGCGACTTCTGTTTGACTGGAAACACGGCAAAGGGCTTTGAACTGGCTGATCCGGATTTACCCCTCACTCAATGCGATTTTATTGGTAACCCGGTACAACCCACAGACCTGCCAGCAACACAGCAATCACTGCAATTTGCCAACCTGTTGTCATCCCTGGATCTGGACGGAAAATTTGATATCGAAATCGTTAGTCTGCCGCGTGCCAATCCCCTGTCTGCTTACCCGGAACGTAACCAGGAAACGAAAGCAGGTGAATGGAACAAAGCGGCCACAGCCAACAATATGGTATTGATCGACTTGCAGTCAGAGTAGCAGTGCGGGGAGAGAAAACCGTTATTCAGGTTTTCTGATAAATATCCCCGCCCTTATCCTTAAATTCCCGGGCCTTTTCTTCCATGCCTTTTTCAACCGCAATCTGAATATCCGCAATCCCTTTAGATGCGGCATATTCCCTCACATCCTGGCTGATTTTCATGGAGCAGAAATGCGGCCCACACATGGAACAGAAATGCGCCACCTTGGCGGAATCCTTGGGCAGGGTTTCATCATGAAACTCGCGCGCCTTGTCCGGATCAAGCCCCAGATTGAACTGATCTTCCCAGCGAAATTCGAAACGGGCTTTTGACATGGCGTTATCCCGCACCTGAGCACCCGGATGGCCTTTGGCGAGATCAGCTGCATGGGCAGCAATCTTGTAAGTAATAATGCCATCACGCACATCCTGCTTATTCGGCAGACCAAGATGCTCTTTGGGAGTGACATAACACAACATAGCTGTGCCATACCAACCGATCTGAGCGGCACCGATAGCAGAGGTAATATGATCATATCCGGGTGCAATATCCGTGGTCAGTGGCCCCAGGGTATAGAAGGGTGCTTCAAAGCAATCATCCAGCTCCTTGTCCATATTTTCCTTAATCATCTGCATCGGCACATGTCCCGGGCCTTCAATCATCACCTGAACATCATGCTGCCAGGCAATTTTTGTAAGTTCACCCAATGTTTCCAGCTCGGCAAACTGAGCCTCATCATTAGCATCAGCGAGTGACCCAGGACGCAAACCATCACCCAACGAAAAGGACACATCATAGGCCTTCATAATCTCACAGATGTCTTCAAAATGGGTGTACAGGAAATTTTCCTGATGATGCGCCAGACACCATTTGGCAAGAATCGAACCACCGCGTGAGACAATACCAGTCACACGCTTTGCCGTCATTGGCACATAAGCAAGGCGCACGCCAGCATGGATGGTAAAATAATCCACGCCCTGTTCAGCCTGCTCAATCAATGTATCGCGGAATATCTCCCAGGTCAGATCTTCCGACTTGCCATCAACTTTCTCCAGCGCCTGATAAATGGGTACGGTACCAACCGGTACTGGCGAGTTGCGCAATATCCATTCGCGAGTTTCATGAATATTCTTGCCGGTGGAAAGATCCATCACCGTATCGCCGCCCCAACGCGTCGACCAGACCATTTTTTCCACTTCTTCTGCTATCGACGAAGACACGGCTGAATTACCGATATTGGTATTCACCTTAACGAGGAAATTGCGACCGATAATCATTGGCTCAAGTTCAGGATGATTGATGTTGGCAGGAATAATTGCACGGCCCAGGGCGATTTCATCGCGCACAAACTCGGCCGTTACGCGTTCTGGAATGGATGCACCAAAAGACTGGCCTCGATGTTGCCTGAGCAAACTGCTGCCTTCCATCTGTTCCAGACGCAAATTCTCACGAATGGCAACGTATTCCATTTCCGGCGTTATGATTCCCTGCCTGGCATAGTGCATCTGTGAAACATTCTTGCCAGCAAGCGCCTTTTTCGGTTTACGAATGTGTTCAAAACGCAGATGATCCAGTGATGTATCGCTGGCACGTTGACGGCCAAATTCAGACCCCAGACCATCAAGCTGCTGTGTATTTTGACGCTCGTGGATCCAGCCACTGCGAATATCAGGCAGCCCCTTGAGTAAATCAATCTTGATATCAGGATCGGTAAAGGGACCCGATGTATCATAAACAGTAATCGGCGGGTTTTTTTCCGCACCGAAACTGGCAGGCGTTTCTGCCTGGATAATTTCACGCATACTGACCCGAATATCCGGGCGTGAACCTTCGACATAAACCTTGGCCGAGCCAGGAAAAGGCTGGGTAACTTCGGCAGACAGGCGACTGGTCTGATCGACAAAATCTTCAGGTATGGCACTCATTTACGATACTCCTCCCTCACATATGTGTGGGGTTTCTTCTATACAGAGGAAGGAAGCCAGCAACACCAGCTTCCCTGCGCAGGTTCTAACCTTATCAGGTTCAAAGGGTCTTTCTCAGCCGTATTGGCACCCCTAGCTATAATGCGCAGTATAGCATGATATGGGCACCTCTATTAATCGTCTTTTCGCCCGATTTCTGCGTTGGATGACAATTGCGATCCTCATGTATGCCGTATACACTGCGGTTCTCAAAATTCATCTGCCTTGAACTCAGACGAAAATCCTGATTAATAGTGGCACCATACTTCGTCGAAACTTGCCAACAAATACTTGCCGAATCCACTGAAAACCCGTATCTTTTCTGCCTACCGTGATTTGCACCCGCTCTGGAAACCCTTGATGAATGCAATGAATACAAAGCTCGCACGCTATAATATGATCGAACAACAGATTCGGCCCTGGGATGTTCTTGATACAGGCGTGCTGGATTTACTCGCACACCTTCCCAGAGAGGATTTTGTGCCAGAACGCTACCGTGCCCTGGCCTTTACCGATACCAGCATTCCGCTTGCACACAATCAGAGCATGATGCCGCCAAAACTGGAAGCACGTCTACTGCAGACACTGGAAATTTCCGATACTGACCGGATTCTGGAAATCGGCACAGGCAGTGGGTTTTTAACTGCCTGTCTGGCAAAACTGGGGCTGCATGTTGATACCGTTGACCTGTTTGAAGATTTTACCGTTGCAGCAAAGGAAAACCTGCTGGCCCATGATATTAACAATGTCACCTACCATACGGCAGATGCCGGCAATGGCTGGAACCAGGGCGAGTTTGACATCATTGCGGTAACCGGTTCATTGCCTGTCGAACATCGTGGTTTTCATGAACGGCTGGCTATAGGCGGTAAACTGTTTCTTATTGTTGGTAAGCCGCCCATAATGACAGTTCGACTGATTACACGCGTGAGCCAGTCTGGCTGGTACGAGACGAATCTTTTTGAAACCTCTGTGCCCGCGTTGATCGGTGCCCCTAAACCAGAGACATTCAGTTTCTGAACAATGGGACAGTCGGTTCGTGATTTCAGCGCCACGCAGTTGCATACGTATTTATCCACCGCGAACACCGCACCCAGACTACTTGATGTTAGAGAGCCATGGGAATACGATATCGCTCACCTCAAGGGTTCGGAACTCGTGCCGCTAAAATCCATACCCGGAAAACTGGAGAGGTTTGATCCTGAACAGGAAATGGTCGTCATCTGCCACCACGGAATACGTAGTATGCAAGTCTGTCGATACCTGGCTAGTCTGGGTTTCACCCACTTGATCAACCTGCGCGGAGGCGTTAATGCATGGGCCCGCGACATAGACAGGCTCATGTCAACTTACTAAAGAAGTTACAGTATGGATACTAGAAAAAACCTGATTAGCACCCTTTTCTCCATTAGTCTATTAGCCACATCCACAGCTCGCGCTGAAGACCTGATGTCTGTTTACCAGCAAGCGATTATCAGTAATCCGGAACTGGCCGCAGCGGCGGCTGATCGACAGGCCATCGTAGAAAAACGCGTGCAAAGTAAAGCCGGACTATTGCCAAATATCGGCTTCAACGCTGACCTTTCACGCACACGTTTCCAGGCGCAAAATCCGCCCCCCCCGTCACAACGTCCGGCGAACTTTAAAAGAACAACCTATTCGACAGACAAATCAGCTTCCCTGTCACTGACCCAACCACTGTTTCGCTATGATCGCTGGATCGCACTGAAACAAGCAGACAGTCAGATTGCCGAAGCAGAAGCTCGATATGCTGCTGCTGAACAGACACTGATACTAACAACGGCCGAACGGTATTTCGCCATACTTGAAGCTGGCGATAACCAGGCTTTTGCTACAGCGGAAAAAGAGGCCATTGGCCGCCAACTGGAACAGGCGAAACAGCGCTTTGAGGTTGGTCTGATCGCTATCACAGACATAAACGAAGCCCAGGCACGTTATGACCTTGCTATCAGCCAGGAAATACAGGCGCTCAGCAATATCGAAGGCAGTCGCGATGCTCTGCGTGAAACAACTAACCAGTATCATGAAAAGCTCGATCTGGTTAAAGATAGTTTGCCGCTGGAATCACCTGATCCGGCACAGCCTGATGAGTGGGTTAACGAATCTCTGAAACAAAATCTGAATGTTCTGGCAGCCCAGGCAGCTGTTGAGACGGCACACCATGAGATCAAACGCCAGCGAACCGGCCACTATCCTACTCTGGATCTGCAAAGCAGTTATCGGATAATCGACCAGAATTTCGGTGGCATTGCACCAGTTGACAGGCATGATGCCGACATTGGTCTGAACCTGAATATTCCCGTTTATCAGGGGGGTGCCGTAAATTCACGCACTCGCGAAGCCAGAAGCCGGTTTGAGCAGGCGAATGAACAACTGGCGCTCACGCTGCGGCGTACGGAACTGCAAACGCGTAACGCCTATCGCGGCATCCAGACAGACATTGCCCAGGTCAAGGCCTTGCGGCAGTCGCTGAAATCCACACAAACGGCTGTTGATGCTGCAAATGCCGGACTTGAAGTAGGCACCCGCACCGTGGTTGACGTTCTCAACGCTCAAAGAGAGCATTTTCGTGCGAAGTTGAATTACGCTACCGCCAGATACCAGTATCTGCTTGATCATTTACGCCTGAAACAGGCTGTCGGCTCACTCTCCACAAGTGATCTGGAGCGCATTAATCAACATTTCAAAGCCACAAACTGATCAACAGTATCCAGAATATGGATTCCCTGACGCCTGTCATTCCTGACTTTGGTGATCCGATTGGCCTGCTACTGGCCTGTCATAGCAAAATGCGGGCACAATGTGACACGCTGGAAAAATTGCCGCTCCACCTGGCGGCAAATGGCGTTGATGATGACGCTAGCATTGCCGTGCGTAAAATCATTATTTATTTCACAACCAGTGCCGCGCATCATCATCAGGACGAAGAAGAAGATGTATTTCCTGCATTATTGTACCAGTCTCCACAAAGTGCCGATCTTATTCATGAGCTACAACGGCAACATACAGAGCTAAACAGGACATGGGATGCTTTAAAGTGTCTGCTGGATAAAACACAACAGTCAGCAGAAGCCACTCAACTGAATAGCCGAATCGAGATTTTCTGTCATCTTTACCGAAACCATCTTAATTATGAAGAAGAAAAACTATTCAGTCTGGTGCCCGATATCCTGAGCCGCCGCCAGCTAGACGATATTGGTAACAGTATGGCCAGACGGCGTGGCATCAAACAATCCTGAACGTTCTCAGGAACCGGACCAGACGCGCACGTAATCCACATACATCGTCGCGGCCTGAAAGCCATCAGGAATATCTGCATTTCGATCCCAACCACCTAATTGCTGAGACAACAACAGGTAGGAAGCAACACGACTCACACGCCCTCCCGTATAACTCCAGGTTTTTTCACCATCCACATAAAAGTCTATACGACCAGGTTGCCAGTTCATTGCATACGTATGATATCCGTCATCAGAGACATCCTGAGAGATGCGCGGGGAATGAGTATTCGGATGTCCTGGGCCATAATAATCCCAATGCATGGCATGTTGTGTCTGGTCACCGCCCCAGATTCCCAATGACTCCATAACATCTATCTCCATGCCACCCTTGTCAACTGCCGAGGTATTCTTCCAGGGTGTTTTCACTTTCAGCTCTGCCAGATCTCCATAATTCCTGTCGGCAAATTCATTGCCCGCGCGGACATAGGCATCATCTGTCGGTGTGAGTATGTTGCCATCAATTTCCAGCCTGGGTTGATCTGAATAATTAGCCGACTCCTTGCTGCCCAGCACAATCTGCTTCTGCTTCCTGAAGGTATCCGTCAATGCAAACCCTGCAGATTTACCTGCTGCAATCCGGGCATTCACATAGTCAGTCACATCAACCTCCAGATCCTGGCCTGGCACAATGTCGTTAACCAGGTTTGCTCCATTCTCGCTACTGGAAAACTGTTGCAACCAGAGCGGATCAAACGCAGGCCTGGTATTCCAGGTGACCGTTGCCTCATCCCAGTCATCAGAAAGCAGGCCATGCACAGAAAGATTGTAGTTAGTTTTATTGCGTTGTCTTTCATGACCTCGTAGCCTTTCAACACCCGTCACTCTGACTTTCAAAATGGCCGAAGCCACTGGCTGAGAATAATCTCCCAGCTGAAAACGCATAAGACTTTCACGCTGGTGTTCCTTTTTTCCATAATCACCCCGATCAGGCATCAACCAGAATGCTGGCCATACACCATGCTCTACATCGTATTTAATTCTTGCCTCGAAATAACCATAGGCCTGACGAAATTTCTGGAAGGTGGTAATTTCAGCACCCGCATAATCATAGGCTTTACTGGCAAATACCATGGAACGTTTTTCTGCAATCAGCTCCACTTTTCCATCACGAACAATCACATTCTGACTGCTGTTACCGCCTATGCCCACAATACCCAGATGATGACCCGACAGACGCCACCTGGCGGGATCAAGTGAACCGCCTGAAAAATCATCTTCGAACACCATTGACCAGTTACCCGGAAGCGGTGGTTGAGGCCGATTATTACTCTGTCCGGCAATGTTTACTGACTGGCCGGTTCTACGCGCTTGCCGATCTGACTGACTATTAGCAGCAGGCACTTGTGCCGTGGCATTATTTCCTGCCGGCTGTTTATCAGTGCTTATAAAATGACTACTGGATTGCACTGATACAGAGGTTCTATTTGCATCGGCATTATTTGCAACTTTACAACCCGTCGTCAATAATGAATAAAGGATCACACTGCTTACAACTGGACACCTGATTATCTTCACGGATTACCCTGTTAAATGACTTGTAGTAGCACCTATAATCGTCAAACAGGGGAAAACACTTGTTGCTGGCCGTCACAAAACAACGCTTTAGTACCTCTCTCATTGTAAAAACACTGAAATCATCTCCATTGTTCTTGTGGTCGCTCCACGGTGCTGGAGCAGGAGAGTATATCCGGCATCTCCCATTGCTATACGTTGTTCATTATTCTCAATTAATTGCAAAACCGCATCGGCTAACTCATCGTGGGTTGCCACCAGCGCACATGCCTCTACCTGCTGCAGAAGAGCATAGATATCCTGGAAATTCCAGATTGCATCCCCGGAAATAACCGGTTTCCTGACAACGGTAGCCTCGAGAGGATTATGCCCGCCATGAGGCACCAGACTGCCGCCGATAAAGGCCACATCTGCTTCTGCATAGAGCGGCATTAACTGCCCAAGTTGATCACCCAGCAGGACCTGGCTGTCTGGCACGCATTCAGGCAACTGATTTGGCAATTGGCTTGCCCGTGCCGCACTGAATCCATAACGCTGACACAGCGACTGGATTTTCTGCCATCTCTGTGGATGCCTGGGCATTAACACAAGCAGAGCCTGTGGGTATTTCTGCAATATCCGCTGATGTACCTGCAACACGATCTCTTCTTCACCCGCATGCGTACTGCCTGCAATCCAGACGGGGGAACGGCAGGATAGCGCTTGCCGATAAGGTCGACTGTTCGATGCAGATAAATCAAGCTGCAAATCAAATTTCAGATTCCCTGTCACATGCACTTTATCTGCTTTCATGCCGAGTGACAGAAAGCGATTTTTATCCGGGTCGCTTTTGGCAGTTATCAATGTGACCGCTGACAAAACCTGATGCGTGAATCCACGAAAGTAATGATACTGTCGCAGGGAACGCTCGGATAAGCGTGCATTCAATAGACAAATCGGGATTTTCTGTTGCTCGCATTGCCTAAAAACAGTGGGCCAGATTTCAGTTTCAACTACCAACAGCAGTCGTGGCTGTAACTGTGCAAGAAAACGCCTGACCAGAAAACCTGCATCGTAAGGAAAATAGCTCAGCGAGATGGTGTCTGAAAACAGGCTATGCAGCATTTCCCTGCCCGTTGGTGTTGATGTGGTGACATGAACAGACGTATCAGGATAATCTTGCAAAAGTTGCTGTATCAAGGGTTGAATGGCGCGTACTTCTCCCACTGAAACCGCATGAATCCAGACAGGTTGCTGCGAAATCCCGACAGGTATAGAACCCAGGCGCTCAGCAATGCCAGCACGGTAACGACTATCCAGAAAACCACGCCAGAAGACTTTTAATAATGCAAATGGAAGCAGCAAGATCACAAGAATGGAATACAGATAATACACAGCCACTGTCCGACAAATAGAGATAATCAGGAAATACTAACCCGAACGTTGCTTTTGTTACAATGCGAACATGCAGCCGAACAAATTCACATTCAGGTATCTGGCGCCCAGCTTCTGGATCACCTGGATCCTGCTGGCTGTGATGCGCACAATTATTCTGCTACCTTATTCGCTACAAATGTCGATGGGGGCGTGGCTCGGCCAACTGCTACACATTCTGGCTAGCGAGAGAAGAAAAATTGCCGCGACAAACATTGCACTCTGCTTCCCCCGACTGACTCAAATAGAACAAAAAAACCTGCTGCATGCCCATTTTATTTCACTCGGACAGGGCCTGGTGGAAACCGCCCTGTGCTGGTGGGGGCGGCAACAACAATTGGCACCGCTAACAAAAATTACCGGCAAGGCATATCTTGATAGTGCACTCAACCAGGGCAAGGGTGTTATTTTACTGAGCGCACATTTCACCACTCTGGAAATAGGTGGCCGCCTGCTGGCAGAACACTGTCCTTTTCAGGTACTTTACCGACCGCACAAAAATGCCCTGTTTGAATGGGTGATGCATAACGCCAGAAAACGGCGTTTCAATAAAGCGATTCCTCGAAAAAACACCCGTGCCCTGATTCGCAGCCTGAAACAGGGCAACGCCATCTGGTATGCACCCGATCAGAATTACAGCGGTGTTAACAGTCTGTTTGCGCCGTTTTTCGATATTCCGGCAGCAACAACCAGTGCCACCTCAAGACTGGCAGCGATTAGCGGCGCCTGTGTTATCCCCTTTTTCCAGATGCGCCTGCCTGACAACCAGGGTTACCTGTTAACCCTTTGCCCACCACTGGAAAACTTTCCATCCGGCAAATTGCTTGAAGACACAACACGCATCAATCAGCTCATTACACAGGTTGTCAGAGAACAGCCCGAGCAATATCTATGGGTACACCGACGTTTCAAGAATCGGCCTGATAATAAAACCAGCCATTATTCTAGAAAACATAATACCTGATGAGCATCAACATTTGCGTCTTTGCGAACACTCTTATATTGACCCCAGATGAAGGCAGCCACATCATGATCGCAAAAATTCATCCAACGCAAAAATCGGGCGAAAAGACAAATTAATAGAGATGCCCCTTAAAGACTTTCTCTAAAAAGTCGCTACCTATAAGAATCAATCACGACTAAAACCACAATACCTAAAGGATCTGCAATGAAAGCCTTGAACTCGGCAAAACAACTCCTGACGATGCTTATTTTATCAAGCATTTTTTCTGTTGCCAGTGCCGCTTCACTGACAGAAAAACCCGACATACGCATTTTTTTCGGGGCAGGTGTTACCGGTGGTGGTGAAAAACTGGCAACGGTCGAGCTTGAATATGACTCAGGTGGTTCTTCCAACGAAGACATTACCTCAGGTGGCCGTATCACTTTGACCGGCGGACTCATCATACCCACACCTGATCCGAGTTTTGATCTCCAGGTCAGCTTTGGTTGGCACACACATGCTATTTTTACCAGCGACGACAATATTGATTTTTCTCGCTGGCCAGTAGAAGGACTTGTCTTTTACAAACACAGAAACTACCGTTTTGGCAGTGGCATTACCTACCATATCAATCCGGAACTTGATCTTCAGGATATCAATCAGCCGGTTTATAAATTCAAAAACGCGCCGGGTTGGGTTTTCGAAGCAGGCTACAGCCTGAATGGCTGGCAGAATAGTGGCTTCGCACTAGGTGCCAGATTCGTCCTAATTGACTACGAACTGGAAAGTGTGGACAACTTTGATGTCGTAAGTGAAGAGCTGGATGGCAATCATTTTGGTATTCATGCTAACTGGATGTTCTAGCAGGTGTTGAAAAAGTCTCAGGCGAGCGCAAGACAAGGCAAAAATTGGCGAAAAAGCGCAGTGTACACGCAGTACATGAGCATTTTGAGCCGATTTTTAACGCAGGATTGTGCCGCATAAGGGTTTTTTCAACAGCC
>JAZGGH010000032.1:0-17854 GCA_036480335.1 Gammaproteobacteria bacterium
GGGTTTAGTTGCTGCGGGTTTAGTTGCTGCGGGTTTAGTTGCTGCGGGTTTAGTTGCTGCGGGTTTAGTTGCTGCGGGTTTAGTTGCTGCGGGTTTAGTTGCTGCGGGTTTAGTTGCTGTAACTATATTCGTGGATTTATTATCCTTCTCTACCTGCACAGACTTTTTCGCTTCCTCAACCCTTGCCTCTGCGGATTTGTTGCACTCTTCCAGCTGCTGACGCAAACGGCTGGATGCCTGGCGCTCCCTGTCATAAGCTGTTTGCCATTTCGAGCCACCACGGGCTTTCAACATCCAGCCGATGACAAACCCCAAAAAGGCAGCGACCAGCAAAAAAAGCATGATTTCAAAAATTGCGTATAACATGTCTCGTTATTCTCCCTTTATATAGAATCTTATGGACGATGGAACAGGAAACTGCCCCATTTTCTCAGCATCAAATCCATAGCCTTTAACACTCAGTTGTTCTACAGAAACGCCCTGGTAAACCAGATAAACCTTTACCTGCTGTGCTCTCTCTTCACTAAGCTGCATAGCATAGTCGGGATTACCTATTGGTCCTGAAAAACCACCAATCTCGATATCCAGATCCGGATGTTGTTTCAGGTAAACAGCAAACTCCATCAGAGACTGATGCATACGTGGTGGCCATTGCATGACTGCTGGCCTGAAGAGCATGGATCCAGATAGAAGGGGTTGATCAAGTTGCGCCTGATTTACACCGGCAGAAATTATATTAGATGTCGTAGGCTCTGCTGCAGGGGCAATTATCTCAGACTCGGCATTATCTCCGGCTACCTTATCCTTAACCAGACCCCCCATTTTCGTCAACATGCCAACCGCCTTGCTCACAAGGCCGGTATCTGCCCCTGCATCTGTACTATCTACTGCAGCATGAGCCTCGGAAACAGCAACCTCTTGCGTCACAATCGGTGTTTCAACCTGTGTTTCAACCTGTGTTTCGACAACGGTGGACGCCTCACCAGGAACTTCATGAGTGCTCTCTTCAGGCGTACCTTTGACCAGATCACCCACTTTTGAGAACATACCTACTGCTTTACTGACAAGACCGGTATCTGACTCTTCAGCAGTCGCTTCGGAAATGACAACTTCTTGCGTCGCAACCGGTGTATTATCGCTACTCGGCTCAGCATTGATGACAGCTTTACTTCCATCAGCAACAGCCGTTGGAACAACCGCAGGACTGGTAGTGCCCACGGTATAATTCACAGCCTTGTAGCTAACCGTCCGAACACCCGAGATACCTTCTATCTTTTCGCTCAATTGCCTGACTTCTTCCAGCGAGACATTCTCACCTTCGATATAGGCATCACGACCTTCAAAATGAATATTGATATTGTCAATATTTACATCGGCTGCAGATAATTCTTCTAACACCTCTTGCCTAAGTTCCCGCTGCTCATGAGGCACACCCCAGGCGATTGCGATAAGAATAACAAGCACCAGAATCAGGACTGGCACCATGACAGATCCTTTCTGGTTTGAGTGGTTTTTGCTCATTCAAACGTCCATTAGTTTGTTAAAAAACAGTAATTGTGGACGGATGGTAGCAAAATACCCATGAAGATTCATGATTCAGGTCAGAAATGGGTCTAGCAGCATTCTAGATAATAAAATACAGTGTCTGGACTTTTGGCTCATGACCACCTAAACATTTCAATAAATATGACGCTACCTTCTTAAAGAGTTTCTATTTATGGATGAATTCTGGACCCCATATGGACAATTGGTTCTATTTCTTAATACGGCATACTGCAATTCTGACGTTGCTAGCAGCAAGCCCCTCTCATGCTAACACTGACTTACTATCAAGGCCCACCTCCCCCGATGATGTTTTTGTTCTTGTTTCAGAGGTTCGCTCTGAACTTGAGATACTCCGCTACGAAATGGGGAAACCCAAAGATAATAAACAAATATTGCTTGTGCAAAATGTTGCGCCAAGAGAAATATATTATCAGGCGATAACCTTGCTGAAAAAAACCAACCAGCTAAGCTTCGAACAATTACGTGAGCGTGGCGATATTCCTTCCAGGCCCAACGTCCAGATACAGATGGAGCATGTTGCAGACATCCTGAAGCAGATATTGATGCGTATTCGGAGCGTCAAATCCAGCCTGGAAATAACAACGTTAATTGACATAATAGCAACTGATTCAACGCGAACAATGACGGATGTATTTCTTGCCACTGAAAAGGCCAATCGACAGCTAAATATTCTACTTGATCAACAATTTGCACCAAAGACCGTATATAAACAAGTGAGTCTCGCTATCGGTTATACAGCACGGATCCTGACGCTATTGCCTGGCTCTCGGCGAATTCCATACAGTGGACAGCTGCCACAGGGTAAACGCCCTGCTGATGTTTTTCGGCGACTGGTGGGTTGTTTTCAACTTGTTCGCCATATCGGCCAACATTACAATCTGGAAATGCTCGGCCTGGTAACCAATGATTCCAATATTGACACCATAAATCCTAGTGATGTTTATGATATTGCTTCTTTGCTGGTTTCGGAACTTGCTTACCTGCATGCACAATTTCCCAATATCCAGCCGCCTCGCCCCGTGTTTGATCCCGGGCGCAAGTTTCCCTCCCATGTCTATCAGCGGGCCGGCTTACTGGAAGCACAATTACAGCAGTTTGAAAAACTTATTCAATCACCGACTACTGCAACATCAGATCTGAGTCTGCAGGTAAAATAATGGTAACAGAAACGGTTAATCTGAACCGGGGCGAAGGAAGCTTGCATGACAAACTCCTGCATTCACATCTTACGGTTGCCAGCCTGGGGTTTGTTCTGTTGTGTGCTGCTTTTTTTCTCATCTGGATACTGGGTGCGAATGCACATCGGCTGGCTTCAGATGTGGGTCCAACGGCACAAGCATCATTACGCGCACTTAGTGGTATCCATTCTTCAATTGCTGCCACTCGTGGCTGGGTTACGCTGGGCGATCCAGTTTTTCGAGATGAGCGAAAACAGGCATGGGAAGAGGAGATTTTTCCCGCTATTAGCAAGCTAAAGAAACATCTGGCAGACTCCACGGAAACATACGGACAGGATAATTTAGAGGGAATAATAGCCTCTTTAAAAGATCTGGAGGAATCGCAATGGTGGATAGAGGATATTGCTCAAACACCTGGCAATGATCAGGCACGCTATTATTTTATTGAAAATATTATTCCAGTTTCAGATGCCGTTCTGAACGCCATTAGCGGCTTGCTCACACTCACACCAGACGCGCAGGACAGTAATACACTGGATTTGCGAAATGCCCTGATCAGTTTGCAGTACCAGTTTACAAGCAGTGTTTCCGCACTGAAATATTTTCTTGATAGCGCAGAATCGCTGTATGCAGAAAAATTTCAAGCCAGTCTACTGCAGGGGCTTGTTGCATTAGGCAAGATAAATATGTCGACTCATCAATTGTCAGAAGAACAGCTTGAACTTTTTCATCTGATCCGTGTTGAGCAAACTCCCTTCGAAAAGTTTGGCAATGAATTAATTAACATTCGTAAAAAGGGGACATGGAATGTGGCGCAAAACCTGCTCGCGATGGAAGCGGTTCCTTTAGCGCGCGAACTGATCGATGATCTTACTATCATGTCAGATGAACATTCGCGCATCATGCATAAAAAAACAGAACAAATCAGAACAATGACGCAAATAACTATTCCAGTTACCATCATGTTGATCCTGCTGCTGATAGTTTCCACATCTGCCATTTCACGACGAAGTACAGCTCGCCTGGTGCAGCCTATTGCCACATTAACAAATGCGGCTGAAAAAATGGCTAATGGAGAGATTGATATTGCAATTGAGATTGAAGGAAACGATGAATTAGCCATGCTTGGCGAAACTTTCAATGCCATGCATTATTCCATTCAGGAAAAAACACTGTCCCTGAAAAGAACAATGGAAGATCTGGAGTTTCGCGTAACCCAGCGTACTCAGGAGCTGGCTCTGTCCAGAGAGCTTGCTGAAACAACCTTGAATTCAATAGGTGATGCTGTCATATCAACAGATCAGCATGCAAACATCCGAATGATGAATCCGGTTGCAGAAGTCTTGACTGGCTGGAAATTTACAGACGTGGTTGGAAAACAGTTATCCGACGTATTTCAAATAGTCAATGAACAAACACAGCTATCAGTAGAGTCTCCAGTGAAGCGCTGCCTGGAATCTAAAAAGGTTGTGCTACTTGAAAAAAATTGCAACCTCATTCGTCAGGATGGCTCTCAAACGCCTGTTAACGACTCTGCAGCCCCCATACAGAATCAGGAAGGGGAAACCGTTGGCGCTGTGCTCGTTTTTCGTGATGTATCCAGAGAACGAAGCTTACATCGGAAACTATCCTACCAGGCGACACACGATGCATTAACAGGTCTGATCAATCGTGCAGAATATGAACGCAGGCTGGAAAGTGCTTTAATCTTTGCCCGCAATGAAAACAGAGTGCATACCGTCGCCTTTATTGATCTGGATAAATTCAAGATAATCAACGATACCTGTGGTCATGCCGCTGGCGATGATCTGCTCTGCCAAATCACCAAAATAATAGCTCAACCGGTTCGCGCTCATGATACGGTGGCCAGGCTTGGGGGGGATGAATTCGCTTTGTTATTGGAAGATTGTAATATTGACAATGCCATAAAGGTTTGTGAATCAATCCGTAAAGATATCAAATCTTTTCATTTTGAATGGCAAGGCGATGTATTTTCGGTGGGCGTCAGTATGGGATTAATGCCGGTAGATGAAAACAGCCAATCTGTTGCTGAGGTGATCAAACATGCTGATACCGCATGTTATGCATCCAAAGAAGCCGGTCGAAATAGAGTCACTGTTTTCAAGCAGGAAAATGAAGACACTGCCTGCCCCACAGAATGAGGCACAACAGGCTATTCAACTATTCAAAGCTCAATCACAACCGTAAAACCATTCCCTATCTTGTTGTCCGGATTTTCAGTCGCAATCACTTTCAAATCTAACTCCCGACACATCAAACAAAATATTCATGTTAACTGCGGCCACAGTAAATCCTGCTGTGGCTTGTCTGTTAACGGATTCAAACCCGTAATCTTTAATCCGATCTCCGCAATATTGATTCTTTCTGCATTGATTATTCCGTAGCAAATCAAATCGCAGAAAATGCAATCAGGCTATCCATTAATGCGGTATTACCAAGTCCGTTAGATGGGAACAGTGTCTGGAAATTGCCCGCTTCACCATTTAGAGCCATATAATTCAGCACAATGGTTTCAACCAGCAAATTCGGATTGTTCGCCACGACTGAACTGCTGGTATCCAGCGATCCATCGGGTCTGAACCAGCCTATCTGCTGATGCCTGGCCTGCTCTTCAGTCGTACCGCCTAACAATACCGGACGCCCGCCCGGATTGTAAACAAGAAAAAAAGCGGCGGCTGTTGATTGATTGTCACTGGTCCATTCACCTTTACCTCGACCGTCTGCAGAATTATCAGCACGCCCGTTACTCGATAATGAGCCATCACTAAAAACATAAATCATGAGGGGTTTATTGCGGCGAGCGGCATATTCAAGACAGGCACCCATGCAGCGCCCGGCACGTAAATCCCGGCGCTCGCCGGTAGAGCGGTCGCCGGTATGATAATCGTAGCCACCCATACTGATAGTACCCGCACCGGCATAACCGTCTATCACCATTTTCATCACCGAAGCGGTTTTACGAAATTCCGAATCATCGTCAAATTCTACACTGCTGAAAATACCGCTTGCACCGACAATATCCGGATCTGCCTGCGGATTAAGCGCGGCAGGGTTTGAAAAACGATCCACCAGATCTGCACTCTTTACATAACCACAACTCACCAGCTTCTGCATCGCGGCATCGGTAATCATACGGCTCATTTTGGTATCGCTAATCCGCGACATTGCCTCCATGACACGTACTGCATCTTCCTTGCTCATTAATTTGATGAGCTGGCCGGTATCTACCATGCCTGTCACATCACTGGGACGATCAACTTTGGTTGGTCGGGCACTGAGATCAATCATAGCCGCAGGCGCCATTGAATTACCGCCTGATTCAGAATTACGTGAGCCAATCAGGGAGAGCAGTTCGCCATCCGCACCCGCCTTATAGATTCCATACATGGGATTTAGCGGATTATTACTGGTGTCATTTTCCGACCGTGAAGGCAGGATAACGCCGTTGACATTACCGGCTCGTGAGCCCGCCCGCTCCTGAATACCGCGCAGGAAGGCGCTGTCTGAATGAAATGCCAGACCGAAATCGGTATTAATGAAATCATTGGTTCCGGTTACTGGATTAGCCACTGGCGGTATCATATCCCCCGGCAAGCCCAGTTTGCTGTAGCCCGCTGTGGTGAGAAAATCCAGTTGCCCGCCCTGTTGCCCAACCAGCACATTGGAGCCAGCAATGTTGGCACCCCCTGCAAGGTCAAAACAGATAAACGGTATTTTACCCGAACCTGTTGCAGCAATATCACAGGGAGCCAGTTGTGCTGCAATATCGGATGACAATGCGGCTTGAACACTGCTCGACAACCCCAGCATGCCAAGCATTGATGGCGCTAACACGGCACCAGCTCCCAGCGTAAAACCCTGCGCCAGGAAATCGCGTCGCGATACCGGCCGTTGATGGTTCTCGTGCCGCAAAACCTCATTTAAACCAAACCCTTTTTTCTTTCCAGTCATTCTCATGCCCCTGCTATTGAATCAACATGGCTGCGCTGCCCAAAATAGCCGCACACATGCCTTTGACGATAGTATCTGTGCTCTGCGTATCACAGCTGCCACAATTGCTGGCCATACTGGTAAACAAAGCGGTGTAAGTTTGCCCATTGGTAGCGATGCCACCATTAATTAATACATCTCGAATCTCACTGAGCGTAGGTGCTCTGGTTAATAAATCGCCCGTGGGATCATTCGCTACCTCAGATGCTCCCAGCAAGTTGTAATACAATGCATCGGCCACCTGATTTTTAGCCGCCAGATCCGGGAAAGCAGAGGCCACATTACTGCCAAAACCGTTAAATCCGGACTGCAGAAAAAACAAATCGCGCAATGCTGTGTCATCGACCATACTGTTGCAATATTCGATAGCCAGCTGAGAAACACCGACCTGATGCGCCGAGAGGAAACCTGACAAATTTTCGACTGCAGGTAACTGCTGCCGCACCAGATCAAAGGTTGCCTGCACACGGCTTTCCGTCATGCTAACGCCGGTCAATTCGGACATGCTTGCATTGACCTCATCGAACAGACGCAGGCCAATATCCGGTACTGTTTCATCTGTCGTTTCCAGTGCGATCTTCACATCATCACTTGTCCCTGGATCCGTGGTCACATTGCTGCTATTACCAATCTGCTCAAAGGTCAGGAAAAACTCATCTGCATCAGCACCGTTCTCCAGACTGATAATGGTGCCCGCCGTTGACAGACTCTGCCCGGCTTCAGAAGTATAGGCTGAACCACCAATAGTCAGATCGAGATTTTGATATGCCTGCCCAACACTCGCCTGCTTACCATTAATACCAATACGCAGGCCTTTCAGCGGCACTCCCTGCGGGGTTGCCGGATTATCTCCCAGCACTCTGAAAACGGGGTTGGCGAACAGGTAAGCATAACTGTCAAACTGGCTAACCTCGAAAACCACGTAGCTGTTTTCTATGCCCGTATGCAGCGCCACGTTGAACATCAGGAAAAACTTTTCTCCCACGCCGACCGCAAAATTCTGTTGCACCTGATCAGCAGACAACGCACGATTATGGATCGCGACCATTTTAATCACGCCCTGCCACTGGCGATCACCGGATACTTCATTACCCAGCACGAAGGCAAAACTGTTGTCCCAATCATTCAGATTACTGGTGGCTACTGTATCGGCGTCTTCCGTATCCTCGCCATTAACATACACACGCCGACCATTGACCGGATCATAGGTGACAACAACATGCTGTAACGTAGCCTGCAAATCTTCATCATCATCGTTGGTTGACAATGCCGGTTCACCATTGGCATCCGAATTTCCGTTACGATTCATGAAATCGTAGTTATACAGGGTTTGTCCGAGCATAAAGTTACGTGACGTTGTGCTGCCCGAATAACTGATAATGCGCGCATCTTCCTGCGACACATTTGCCGGGGCCACCCAGGCTTCAATCGAATACTCACCAACAGCGCGTATCAAATCGGTGAGTTTCTTACTGGCAGTTGTAGAACCCTGCGCCTTGCCAGATTTTATCTGGATGCCCCAACCGCCGACCCAGCTAATGTCGCCACTGAGGCTGAGATTCAGCGCTGGTTCAATACCACTGGAATCAATCGCGGTTGTACCCTGACCGGTTTTGAATTCATAGCGTGCAATCACATTGGCATCGTAGCGGCTGCCACCGGATGCCACTGTTCCATCATTCAGCCCCATCGCCTTGCTAAAGACGAGCTGTGAATTGACGGCAACCGATGAAATAGGCCCTGCAAAGGTATTAATCTCATCCAGCAGGTCGCTGGCATCGCTGCCACAATCACTCCAGCAATTATGAAACTCATCACGCAAGCGCACGACAACGCGTGAATCAGCCGGCGTGTTCAGATTGATCGCCGCCTGCGCTGCTGCATAAGCAGCATCAATCGAAGCATCGGCAAAGAAAGGTGATTGTGGTGTATCCGAAGACTCCACATGGCATTCCTGACAATGTTGCGTTAATAGATTATGAATACCGTTAAAGCCAGCAGATGCTGCCGGGAAATGTTTGCTTGAGCCTGGCTCTTTCAGTTCACCCTCTGCAGGGGGTTGCAGAGCAATGATGCTGGTACCACCGGTATTGCCACCTGCCCAGGCAGCAATATACCCTGTGATCAATTCGCCACAGGCGGCGCTAGTCGGTAACCAGCAGTTATGTCCTGCAGCGACTTTGGTGACCAGTGCAGATTCTTCAGGTGCGGTAAGATTAACAACCGAACTGGCAGCGGTGTATGCCGCATTGACATCATCCAGGCGCACAAACATGGGCGCCTGATCACCTTCGACATGACAGGAACCGCAGCGATTAACCGGATTCAATTTGCTCCACAGTTCAATGCTAAAAGCCTGCACATCGGTATTTGCAGGCGCTGGCCCTGTATAAGATGCTACCACTGTGTTATTCAAATCCGGATTTTCTGTGGTACCAGCACCGCCACCACAAGCAGTCAGCAGTAATGTAATAGACACCAGGCCGCAGGCAAACAGGCTGTTTTTCATTAATGACATGCTCTAGTCTCCCATGCAGACGACAGCGGCTTTCGCAAACACGCGTTTCAAATTGCCATCCTGGTTGAATGACGCCAGCAGATTATCGATATCGAATCGATCTCGCTCCTGCGCCTCGCGCAGACACACCGCCCGAAAAACTTTCTTCACCTGGCAACCGGCAAAGGCTTTGCTATTCGCCAGCTCTATGCCCAGTGATTTGGCACCATCACCACTGCTGGCGCCACTGCCCCAGCCGAGTGACGCATTCGGCCCTTTGCGCCAGTAGTTATCCCAGTGATCGATGCCAGTGACATAACCCGGTTTGAAATTGTTTTCATTGATCAGATATTTCGGCTGTACGGAACCCGGCGTATATACCAGCCGACCCGTTTCTTCATCATCATCGGTATAGGCATAATCATAATAGGCAAACGCCTGTGCCATCGGGTCCATGCCAGCATGGCAGGCAACACAGTTATTCTGAAAGATGCGGCTATCGCCACCGGGACTGCGTGAAACATCCTGACGCACTCGGTCTGGCGAACGGGTATTGTCCTTCACTTGCTCAAGGTCATTGCATAAATGATTCAGCATAGTGAAGCGGAACATGGCGCGATTGGTGCCATCAATGAAGAATGCCCGGGCTGCAGCCCGGGTCGTTAACACGCCTGCAGTTGCCTCTGGGGGTAAATCTGTCAATCCTGATTGCGTTCTGGCAACCAGATTTGCTTTCAGGTCAATGGCATTTCTTTCCAGTGCTGCATAATGATCATTATTGTCCATCGAATAAGCCGGTATAGAAGACAGCGATGGATCACCAATATAAACCAGGTCCGTCGATAATAGCTGTGTAAAAGGTACGTCATCGCGCACCATGCCAATCACCGTAGCTACATAATCATTCAGCGGTGCAAACACCGTCTGCTCTTCATTCGACCAGGGCATGGCAAAGTTTTTCAACGTTACATTGTAAAAATTGGGATTCTCGATGGCTCTCATGGCTGCCTGCTCCGGATCACCATTAACAATGTCCTGTTCCATCAGATCCAGTAATGTACCGCTAGTGCCGGCTTCCATCGCCGATGTGGGTGGCACTCCGGCCAATCGGTCATGGAGTCGTTTTGCCTGGTTGCGCTCTAGTGAGCCAGCCATCGATGCGCCCATCACGGATAACAGGCCGGCTGCCACCAAAGATCGTCTCAATAATCTAAATACTATTTTCATACGTTATAAATACCTGTCACCGTATTAACTCTTTTCAGTGTGGTTGCAAAAAACGCACCAGAACCTCACCCGTTGCGGCACAGAGTAAAGAATAATTCATCCACAATCCGTGATGGCTTCGACAGAATGGCTTATGCGGCAATTTAGGCACGCTAGCCAACGATAAAAGGGCCAGAAAAACAGATGCCTGCAAACGCACACTAGAGAGATCAGTCAAGTTTATGACGAATCATGGTTTTTGTGATTCTGTTCGCGGTTAGCAAACCGATCTTTGATTATTCTCCCTGCTGACTCCTTTGCTGCCAGGAAACATGCCTTTTGTCACCTGTCAGCAACGGTTTTTGTTGATTGTTAAGCAATGAGGCAAGGATGCCTCACCTAACTTCAATACAGCGAGCACCATTAATAAGGAACAAAATTTGCATAATTTTTGTATTCGTGCAAATTCTACATATTAATAACCACAGATTAAGGAACCTCTGATTCATTCATGATTTCAACTCACTCACTCTCCGGCATCCTTATCATTCTGGCAGTCATACTGACAGCGGGCTGTGGTGGCGGCACCAGCAGCAACAATGCAACCATCGACGGGCCTGTTGGCCTGACACAGGATTACGCTGTCGCCTATGTTAGACGACCGATACCGGAAACCGATACTTTTGATGTGCGCCGGGTCACCGATTTCACACCTGGCGCCAATCTTATTTACCGCGATCTGGCATCACCTAGCGCTGCAGAGAGAAATATTACCGCAACTACGCTGGGCAGCCTGGGTGATGTCAAGGATGTAGAAACGGCATTTGATGGCAGTAAGCTGATTTTTTCCATGCGTCTTCCCGATATCGAGGATGCTGACCCGGAAGACCAGCCGACCTGGAATATCTGGGAATATGATATATCTCTGGCAAGCCTGCAGCGCATCATTCCCACCAATATTACGGCAGAAGCCGGGCATGATATCGCTCCCCATTACCTGCCAGACGGGCGCATTCTTTTTTCATCATCACGCCAGCAAACCTCCAAAGGTATTTTACTTGATGATGGCAAACCCCAGTTTTCAGCCGAGAACGAAAGTCTCACTGAGCCAGCGGTTGTGTTGCACGTCATGAATGCAGATGGCAGCGATATTCATCAGGTATCCTTTAATCAGAGCCACGATCTTGACCCGATTGTTCTGGATAATGGCAAAGTGGTTTTCAGCCGCTGGGACAATACCGGCAGCGTCAACGCCATTCACCTTTACCAGATGAATCCCGATGGCACTGAATTGCAGCTGCTGTATGGCGCCAATAGCCATGAAACCGGGACAGAAGAAGCAACCGTTCAATTTCTGCAGCCTCGTGAAATGCAAGACGGCAAACTGCTGGCATTGATCAAACCGTTCACTGATAACTGGCTCGGCGGTGACATGCTGGCGATCGACACGATTAACTTTGTTGACAATACCCAGCCATTACAAACAGCAGCCGGTATCCAGACTGGCCCCGCCCAGATTTCATTATCCAACGGTGAGGTACATACAGATGACAGCCCGTCACCGGCCGGACGCTTCAGCTCTGTCTACCCGTTATGGGACAACAGTAACCGTGCTCTGGTTAGCTGGAGCGCCTGTCGCCTGAATATCCAGGGGACGATTCTGCCCTGCACTGAAAGCAACCTGACCAACCCGGACGCCATTGAGGCAAGACCCATTTACGGTATTTTTCTCTATGATTTTTCAGCCGGTACGCAACTGCCATTACTGATCCCGGAAGAAGGCATCATGTATTCTGATGTGGCAGCAGCACAAACCCGGCCACTGCCACTTTTTATTCCGGATAAACTGCCTGGCGCCGGGCTTGATCTGAGCCTCGCGACCTTGGCAAGCGGCGTTCTGAACATCGGCAGTGTCTATGATATTGATGGTGTGTTTGACGATCTCGGCTCTACAACAACCAGCCTTGGGCAGATGCTTGATCCGGCACAAACTCCGGTTAATCAACGGCCAGCGCGCTTTTTACGCGTGACCAAAGCCGTCGGTATTCCCGATAACGAGACACTCGATTTATCGGCGACGGCATTTGGTATTGGCGCCAACGTGATGCGCGAAACTGTTGCTTATGCAGCAATTGAACCTGATGGTTCGGTACGGGTTCAGGTGCCAGCCAACGTGCCGCTTTCGATCAGCATCGTTGATCAGGAAGGTCAGCGCATCGGTCGTCGGCATGACAACTGGCTGCAGGTCAAACCGGGCGAGACGCTGCAATGCAATGGCTGCCACGATGCCAGTAGCGAACTGTCTCATGGCCGAGTTGATAGTTTTGTGAAACTCAATAGTGGCGCACCGCTGGATGGTTATAACTTCCCGAATACCACGCCAACGTTGTTTGCCAACCTTGGCGAAACCATGGCCGAAACCCATACGCGTTCAATCACCAATGATTTAATACCATCGGCCGATATCCTCTATACCGATATCTGGAATGATCCCGCTCAGCCCGGCCTGAAAGGTAATGATATTGCATTACGCTATGCCGATCTGGCCACAGCATCACCGGCAAATGCCGCCTGTGAACCCTGGACTGCTGGCTGTCGTATGATTATTAATTATGAAACACATATTCACCCGCTGTGGAGCCGCGACAGACTGGCAAACACCTGTACTAACTGTCACACCACAGCCGCAAATTCTCGTCTGCCTGATGCCCAGCTCGACCTGACAGATGGCGCATCTGATCAGGAAGCGGATCATTTTAAGGCATACCGGGAGTTATTGGTGGATGATAACGAACAGGAACTGGCAGGTGGCATATTGCAGGACAAACTGGTGGCTGGCTTTGATGATACTGGCAACCCGATCCAGGTACCCGTTACTGTAGCACCGCCCATGCGTATTAACTCCGCTCGCAATAGCAGCCGTTTCTTCGATCTGTTCCGTGCCGGAGGTTCGCACACAGGTCGTCTGGACCCGGCGGAACTGAGACTTTTATCTGAATGGCTGGATCTTGGCGGGCAGTATTACAATAACCCGTTTGACGCACCTTGACATGCCTGTTAGACAAAAACATAGATATTAGGGAAATAATGAACAGCAATACACGGAAAGTAGCAATAAGCACGAACCAGATAGCGGGTTTGCTATGCCTGCTCTTGTGTTTTGCATCTACCGCACTACGTGCTGAAGAAGACACCACCCGTGTTCAGGTTATCGAAGCTTACATCGAAATGCACACTGGCCCAGGGCGCGGCTTTCCTGTCTTTCATGTTGAAGAACGTGGCAGTCAGATTGAAATTCTGAAACAGAAAACCGGCTGGTACAAAATCCGTAACCGCAAAGGAAAAACTGGCTGGGTCAAACGGGACGACCTGCAACGTACTCTGGTGAATGATCAGCCACTCAAGCTACCCTCAGCAAGCCTTGAGGATTTCAGACAATACCGCCGCGAACTGGCGTTGATGATCGGTGACTATGATGGTGCCGATGTCATGACAGTCTCCGGCACCTGGTATTTTAGCAAGGCACTGGGTATGGAACTTGCGGTATCTCGTGTACTTGCCGATTTTTCTGATTCGACACAGGGCACTATCAGTCTGGTATCGCGGCCCTTTGATATTCAATGGAACCGCTGGGGACTATCGCCCTTTTTCACCCTCGGCACAGGCGTTTTGGACACCGACCCGAAAGTCACGCTGGTACAGCAGAGCGATAGCACTGACCAGACGGCCCATGTTGGCCTTGGCGCCAATCTTTATTTATCCCGGCATTTTATGTTCCAGGTGCAGTATACCAACCATGTCATCTTTGATAGCTCAGATGACAACCAGGAGATCGACGAATGGAAAGCAGGCTTATCTCTCTTTTTCTGACCCTGTTACGCACAGGTTTTATTGTCAGCGTTTTCGGCGCAGGCTATGCCACTGCGGCCGAACACGAGCAGGTTATCGAGCCGGAAATTGAACGACGCGACATTGTCGAACCGGCTATTGATGCAGAAAATATTGAACTGGGGCTGTTTGCCGGTTTTATGAATGTGCAGGACTTTGGCACTAACCCAGTCTATGGTGCCCGACTTAGCTATCACGTAACCGAGGATATATTTATTGAAGCCGCCTATGGTCGCACTGAAACTGACGAAACCAGCTTCGAACGCCTGAGCGGCAACATCCAGCTACTGCCCGATAATGACCACACGCTAAGCTATTACAGCGCTTCATTCGGCTACAACATTTTGCCGGGAGAGGGGTTTTTTGGCCGCAAACATGCCTTCACTTCCGCGCTGTTTTTAATCGGCGGCATTGGCGGCACTGATTTTGCTGGTGATGACCACACCACCTGGAATATCGGTGCCGGTTACCGCGTCTTACTGAAAGACTGGATCTCGCTGCGACTCGATGCACGCGATTATATTTTTGACATTGACTTGCTGGGCGAAAAACAGACCAACCATGACCTCGAATTTACGGCCGGCGTGTCGTTATATTTTTAATACCGTATCCAGATAAATACGCAGGAATGACATTATGAGCAGACACATTTTGATTATCAGCTTACTCTTTGCATGCATCGTGGGCACCGCCTTTGCCAGCAATGAAACAGCACCCGACTTTACGCTGAAAAGTAACCACGGCAAGAACGTTAAACTCAGTGATCTGCGCGGTGATGTGGTCATGATCAATTTCTGGGCAACCTGGTGCGGCCCCTGCCGTCAGGAAATGCCTGCCCTGGAAGCCCTGTATCAGGAATATCAGGATCTTGGCTTCACCATTCTGGGCGTCAATGTGGAAGAAGACAGCAGCAAGGCTACCAGCATGATCAAGGACTTTGGCATCAGCTTTCCGGTGTTATTTGATACCAGCAGCAAAGCCAGCAAACTCTATGATGTTTCCACCATGCCCAGCACCGTACTGGTAGATCGTGACGGAAAAATTCGCTACCTGCACCGAGGCTATAAATCCGGTTACGAAGACAGCTACCAAACCCAGATTCGGGAATTGATCAGGGAATAATCATGGCCGTTAAACACCTTATCCTCAGTCTGGCTATCTTTCTTCTTTACGGCTGCAGTTCACTGCAACCCTGGGTTAAACCGTATGAACGCGCACATCTTGCAGACCCGATCATGTCTTTCAGCCCTGATCCGGTTTCAGCAAGTTACATGCACCATATTTATGTGGTTCGGGAAGGTGCGCGTGGTGCCGAAGGCAGTGCCGGGGGCGGTTGTGGCTGTAACTAACATGTCAAAAATATCCTGTCTGTGTTTATGCCTGCTGTTGAAACCAGCAGCATCACTCGCCGGTGTCTTGCCTGAAGACAGAGCCGATGCGCTCTATCATTCATACGATGGCGGCGGTGTTGAAGTGACTGGCCCCTCAATTCTTGTCAGGAAAGGTGACAAAAAGCATTTTTCGGTATCCGGAAATTACTACGTTGACAGCATTTCCAGTGCATCAATCGATGTTATCACTCAGGGCAGTCCCTATTCCGAAGAACGCATTCAAAAAAGTATTGGCGTTGACCTACTGCATGCTAATACGATTTTTTCACTCGGCTATACCAACAGCGAAGAAAGCGACTACACAGCCGATACCACCAATTTCAGCATCAGTCACAGCCTGTTTGGCGATTTGACAACAGTCACCATGGGCTTTGCGCTTGGCCGTGACGAGGTACTGGCAAATGGCACACCGGATTTCAGCGAAAATGTTGATCGCAAACAATATCAGCTCAACATCTCGCAGGTTCTGACAAAGGACATGATCCTCGCCATTAATTTTGAAAACGTCACCGAGGAAGGCTTTCTCAATAATCCCTACCGCAGTGTCCGCTATGATAATGGCAGCGGCGGGGATGAATTTCAGAGTGAACTCTATCCCGGCACACGCACCAGCAATGCCATTGCTGCCCGCCTTAAATACTACCTGCCCTATCGTGCCGCCCTCGGAGCTGGCTATCGTTATTTCAGGGATGACTGGGAGATTGAAGCGCACACGCTAGAGCTCAATTATACCCACCCGCTAAAACAGCACTGGACTCTGGACTTGCAGTACCGCTACTACACCCAGTCAGAAGCCGAATTCTATAGTGACCTGTTTCCGTTTCGTGATGCGCAAAATTTCCTGGCTCGCGACAAGGAACTCAGTCAGTTTGATAATCATTCGATCGGCTTTGGTATCAGTTACGCATTCCTCAATAACGGCTGGCGCTTTATCGACAAAGCCCAGGCCAGCTTCAAAATCAATCACTTCTGGTTCAGCTATGATAACTATCGTGATCTGACCAAAGGCGGCGCGACTGGAGAAGAACCCCTGTATGAATTTGAATCCGATGTGATTCAATTATTCGTCTCTATCTGGTATTAGCGGGTAGAAGTCACCTACAATAGCACCATGAAAACCGAATGGAATCTATCAGTGGCTCTATCTAATCTGCGCCTGTTTCTCAGCCTGCCTTTTCTTTGCCTACTGGCTATCAGCCTGCCTGTCATGGCGGACTGGACGAACCGCCAGGCAGCTATCATGGGAACACGCATCACGGTAGAAGTTTTTCATCCACAGAAAATATTTGCCGAAAAAGCCATTGATGCTGTCATGGATGAAATGCGACGTATCGATAAATCCATGAGCCCATTTATTACCGACAGCCTGCTCAGCTCGATTAATCGCTCGGCAGCGACCACCGATGTAAAAATTACACCCGAGCTATTTACTCTGTTACAAACCGCGCAACATTTTTCTGAACTGACACATGGCGCTTTTGACATCAGCTTCGCCAGCGCCGGATTTCTTTATGACTACCGTAACCGTATAAGACCCGATACTGACAAATTATCCGAGTCAGTCGATACCATTGATTATCACAACATTCAGCTCAATGAAACAAACCACAGCATTCACTTTAGCAAAACCGGCGTAAAAATTGACCTTGGTGGTATCGCCAAAGGACATGCAGTTGATCGTAGCATCAATATCCTGAAAAAAATGGGCATTAAACAGGCTCTGGTTACTGCAGGCGGCGACAGTCGGGTACTGGGTGACCGCCAGGGTGATGCCTGGAAAATTGGTGTGCGTAATCCGCGTGATCAAAACCTGGTTTCTGTGTTGATACCACTGGAAAACACCGCCATTTCCACATCCGGTGATTATGAACGTTTTTTTGAGGAAGACGGCGTACGCTATCATCACATCCTGGATCCAAAAACCGGTGATTCCGCAAGAGAGCTACAGAGCGTCACCATCATTGGCCCGGATGCCACCACGACTGACGCGCTATCAACCAGTGTTTTCGTATTAGGGAGGAAAAAGGGACTGGCACTCATTAATCGCCTGCCGGACATTGATGCTATTTTGATTGATCATACTGGCAAGCTGTTTTACTCGGCAGAACTTGAGCCGT